>NZ_BAZS01000001.1 GCF_001310895.1 Virgibacillus halodenitrificans JCM 12304
GAATTAATCGGCAGTAGAGCAAAACTTTCCGCCGGAGAATAAATTAATCAGCAGCAGAGCGATACTATCCGCCGGAGAACAAATTAATCAGCAGCAGAGCGATACTATCCGCCGGGGAACAAATTAATCAGCAGCAAAGCGAAATAATCCGCCGGAGAGCAATTTAATCGGCAGCAGAGCGACATAATCCGCGGGAGAACGAATTATTGACTGGAGAGCAAAGAAGTTTGCCTTAAATATTTAGGAATTAGCTATATTGGATTTTTTCAAAACGGGAATTTGTAGCTCTACCAAGTTAGTTCGCAGAGTATCTATTTTCCGAATCATTGAACCACCCAACAACATATACATTAAAACTAATTTTATAGAATACTAGTTTAAAATCTTTAACCTGTGACCATACTGTTTTTAACAGAGGAAGAGGGGGACTTAAAGATGAAGAAACTAGTATTTTTTGTATTTATATCTATTATTTTATTTTTTACTTTACCGCCACAAGGAGTTAGTCAGGAAAATACAGAGACTGATTATCAAATTATCCCTGATGATGCAATTCGATTAAGAATATTAGCCAATAGTGATAATAACGATGATCAACAGCTTAAACGGCTGGTTCGTGATCAAGTCAATGCAGAAATTAGTGAATGGGTCCAAGATATTACAGATATTGAAGAAGCTAGAAGATTAATAGAAGCACGTATTCCAGAAATTGAAAAAATCATTGCAAAGACAATAGAAGCAGAAGGACGAGACAACTCTTTCCAAGTTGAATATGGAAAGAACGTTACATTCCCTACAAAGCTCTATGGGGACTTTCTATACCCGGCAGGAGAGTACGAAGCAGTTCTAATCACATTGGGTGAGGGAAAAGGAGCAAATTGGTGGTGTGTGCTTTTTCCCCCACTATGTTTTCTGGACTTTTCCAATGGGACAAGTGTAGCTGAAGCTGCAGAGGTTGAAGAGAAAGAAATAGTAGAGGAAGAAGACGATGCAGAAGTTAAATTTTTTTTATTTGATTGGTTGGGATGGTCATAAATTATAGAGAAATGCATAGAATGAATTAATAGATAAAAGCTAGATTAGCAGAGTTAAATTTTTTCTTAGCACTTTCGAGGAATGTTTTTCAAAGGCCTGAAAATCTTATAATAAATAACAATTAGGGGTGATTAAATGAAATTAATCCGTGCATATGAGGCTGATGAGGCGAAGGTAGAGCAATTTTTGAAGAGCACACCGAATGTTAAAAAGGAAAGTTTAATGTATCAAGGCTATGTGGTGGAAATAGATGAAAAAATTGAAGCTTGTTTTGTTTTGGAAGAGATGGAAGATGGTATTTACTGGTTGAAGCAGCTATTTATTACTCAAAATAAAGCAGCAAAACTACCAGTCTTGCTAGAAGCTATTTTAACCCTGGCTAAGCATCAAAAGGCTAAAAGAGTGTTTGTACACAGTCACCAACCAGTTGTTGATATATTATTGGAAGCGCTACAATTTAATCCACAAAAAGAGGAAGTATTTGTGGATAAATATAAAAATGAACAAGGTAATTGGTGGTCTTATCATGTGTCCTAACAGGTTATGCACATTATCCACATGTACCTGTGTATAACCTGTGATAAGTTTGTGTATAATCGTGTAGAACTGTGTATATCTTTATTTTTATATTAGAGAAACCTTTTTGTAATAGGAAACAGCCTGTGGATAAATCATGCAGGCTGTTTTTATATTTTCTCTGTAAACTTTATAACTTTGCTAAATCCTTTTAGATCTTTTAAAATGTAGACAGCATAGAAAAGAGGTAGCAAGAATGGAAACAAAGCGATGGAATGTAACGAATATGGAAAAAGATATTACAAAAGATATTGAGGAAGCAGTATCCGTACTTTTGGCAGGAAATACAGTAGCTTTTCCAACAGAAACGGTTTACGGATTGGGCGCTGATGCAACGAGTGAGAAAGCGGTAGCGAAGATATTTGAAGCAAAAGGAAGACCTCAGGATAATCCACTTATAGCTCATGTTGCTACAAAGGAGCAGCTAAAAAAGCTGGTTACCGACATACCTGATTATGTGGATAAATTAATAGATTTATTCGCTCCTGGACCGATTACCTTTGTTTTACCGAGTAATGGAGTGTGCGCTGATAATGTGACTGCAGGATTATCCACAATTGGTGTGCGTATGCCCAGCCATCCGGTAGCTCAACAGTTGCTGAGAGCTTGCAATATACCAATTGCAGCGCCTAGCGCGAATTTATCCGGAAAGCCTAGCCCTACATCGGCAGATCATGTATGGGGGGACTTATATGGAAAGATAGCAGGGGTTGTTGATGGCGGGGCTACTGGTGTGGGTGTAGAATCGACGGTCATTGATTGTACGCAGGATATTCCAGTAGTATTACGACCAGGTGGCATTACACTTGAGCAATTAGAAGCTGCAGTGGGTACAGTGATGGTCGATCCGGCTCTTGTAAATAAAGATGAAAAGCCGAGAGCTCCGGGGATGAAATACCGTCACTATTCTCCAGACATAGATTTATGGCTGGTAAAAGGGGAACCAGCAGATATAGAAAAATTTATTAATGATGTAAGGGAAGAAGGGAAAAAAATCGGGTTTATGGCTAGTGAGCATACTTCTCATTTAGTTAAAGCTGATAAAAACCTCTCTCTTGGGTTTGATGCGAATGAAATAGCATCAAATTTATATGATGCATTACGTGCTTTTAAACACGGCGATGTAGATGTAATTGTATGTGAAGCTTTCTCAGAAGAAGGCATCGGACAAGCAATTATGAATCGATTAAAAAAAGCAGCAAGTCAATATATTGAACTGTAAACTAAAAGGGAAGTGAGTCAGTACAAGCTGACTCATTTTTTCATGAACTGCCTTAGAACGAATGAATTAATCGTTGGTTATTAATGATTGTGGCCCCAAAATATATCTTCGTTTATCGTTTTCCGACAGAAGACTCCCTCCTCAGTCGTGTGTAGGGTGAAGCCTAACGATAGGTGGGAGATGAATGTCGGTTAGGCGATAGCCTAAGGGCTTTTTGTTGCTTGCTTCATACCTTAATAGTATAATCAGTCTTATATAAATGAAAGGCTGATAGTAAAATGAAATTGGACAGTAATAATCATTCAGTATTCTCAATGTATTATCATCTTGTGCTAGTTGTGAAATATCGTAGAGAAGTCTTTGATGACAAAGTATCTGACTTTGCTAAAGATATGTTTGTAAAGCTAGGCGAAAAATATAATATCTCTCTAGTTGAATGGAATCATGATAAAGACCATGTGCACATCCTGTTCAAAGCACATCCTAACACGGAATTATCAAAGTTCATCAATGCTTATAAAAGTGCTAGTTCACGATTAATCAAAAAAGACTTTCCGCAAGTTAGAAAAAAGTTGTGGAAAGAAATGTTTTGGTCAAGAAGTTTTTGCTTACTAACTACTGGCGGTTCTCCCATCAATGTAGTTAAAAAATATATTGAAAATCAAGGAATGAAATGAGGTGAAAACAATGTTAGTCAACAAGGCATACAAATTCCGTATCTACCCTACCAAAGAACAGGAAATTCTAATTGCTAAAACAATCGGATGTAGTCGTTTCGTATTCAATCGCTTTTTAGGGCAATGGAACGATACATACAAAGAAACAGGCAAAGGATTAACTTATAATTCTTGTTCTTCCGAATTAACAAAATTAAAAAGCGAATTGGTATGGCTAAAAGAAGTTGATAGCATTGCCCTTCAATCCTCACTTAAAAATCTAGCTGATTCATATACACGGTTCTTCAAGAAACAAAATAAAGCACCACGCTTCAAGTCTAAAAAGAATAACGTACAATCCTACACGACTAAAGAAACAAATAATAATATTGCTATTGTAGACAATAGCATCAAGTTACCTAAACTTGGTCTTGTTCGCTTTGCTAAAAGTCGTGAAGTACATGGTCGTATCCTTAATGCTACTGTTAGACGAAATCCTAGTGGCAAATACTTTGTATCCATTTTAGCCGAAACAGACGTACAGCCACTGGAGAAAACGGAATCATCTATCGGTATAGACCTAGGCATTACTGATTTTGCCATTCTTTCCGATGGTCGCAGGATTAACAACAATAAGTTCACAATAAAAATAGAAAAGAAACTGAAACGTGAACAGAGGAAACTTTCAAGACGTGCATTAAATGCTAAAAACAATGGTATTAACCTTTTTGATGCTAAAAATTATCAGAAGCAAAAACGTAAAGTTGCTAGGTTACACGAAAGAGTAATGAACCAACGTAACGATTTCCTTAACAAGTTAAGTACAGAAATAATCAAAAACCACGATATTGTCTGTATCGAAGACTTGAATACCAAAGGAATGTTACGCAATCATAAGTTAGCAAAATCAATTTCTGACGTGTCATGGTCTGCTTTTGTGTCCAAATTAGAATACAAAGCGAATTGGTACGGTAAAACAATCGTGAAAATAAATAGGTGGTTCCCGTCTAGTCAAGTATGTTCCAATTGCGGACACCAAGATGGCAAAAAATCTCTTGAAATAAGAGATTGGACTTGTTCTGTGTGTCATAAACATCACGATAGAGATATAAATGCCAGCAAAAATATCCTAGCTGAAGGCTTAAGAACCTTGGTTTTGGCGTGAATAAAATACAAAACCGTAGGAATCTACGGGGATAGCTTGGTCAATAAGAGAAACCTCTGTTGGCAAAGAAATACGTCAATAAGTATGCTCTATTCCCAAGAATCTCCCACTTCAAACAACCCAAAGGGGGGTTAAGTGGTGAGTAGTTCAATAAATAATTGAACCACAATGTGTTGAGCCCATAGAGAAAACCCAGATTGTTCTATATACCAAGCATATCAAGCTTTGGACATGCATATAGTTTATAAGCATATCCAAGGAGGACAATCTATGTCAGGTTATATTGGTGAGTTTATATCACTCTTGTTTTTGGCTGTTGCATTGGGGTTGGATGCTTTTTCTATATGCTTGGGACTTGGCATGCAACGGTTACGTTTAAAACGTATTGCTATTATCGGTATGGTAATAGGTGCTTTCCATATTGTTATGCCTTCTATTGGAATTTTTCTTGGAAAAGTTATTTCGGGACAAATTGGCCATTGGACAGAACTGGCAGGCGGGGTCCTGTTGTTTGTCATTGGTGCTCAAATGTTCTTCTCCGCTTTTAGCCATGAAAAGCAGCGAGTAATTCAGCCGATCGGGGCAGGATTACTTTTATTAGCCTTCAGTGTAAGTATGGATAGTTTTTCAGTAGGTTTAAGTTTGGGTATTTCGGGTGTTAAGACAGCCCTTGCTCTTGGGTTGTTTGGGCTAATAAGCATGCTCATTTCCTGGGCTGGTATGCTTTTGGGAAGAAAGGTGAGAGGTGTACTCGGCGTATACAGTGAGATATTAGGAGGAAGTATTCTTATTGGATTTGGTATAAGACTTATATTTGGATAGAATATTACTTAGAGGTTTCTTGGTAGAAGAAGCCTCTTTTTCCTTTTAACTGTTTGCTTTAATTGAAGGTTTTTACTGTCTTTCTTACTTCGACGCGTTTGCGCTTTTGGTCTATAATTATGATATATTGTTAAGAGATATGAATACGGAGGGTTACCTATGAATATATTGTTTGTCTGTACTGGAAATACGTGTAGAAGTCCAATGGCTGAAGCGCTACTAAAGCATAAAATGCCAGAAGCAGAAGTTAAATCTGCGGGGATCTTTGCAGCGGAAAATCAACGACCAAGCCATAAGGCTGTGGAAGCATTGGAAGAAAAAAAGATTTCAATGAATCAGCTATCCCAGCCAATAACAAAAAAATTATTAAATTGGGCGGATCTTGTATTGACGATGACAACACAGCATAAGCAGTCGTTAATCATGGAATATCCAAACTATCAAGAAAAATACTTTACCCTAAAAGAATATGTCTCTGAAGCCGATAAAGAGGTATGGAGTAAATTAAAGCAGGTTTATGCGGAATATGAGGAGAAGCGCACTTTATTTATCCAAAAAAATCAGCATAAGATGGATCAAGCAACATTGAAAGAAAAGCTTTATGCTCACCTGCAGGATGATTTATTTCATATTCAACAACTAGAAGCAGATTTAATCAGTTATGATATTTCCGACCCATTTGGGGGAAGTCTTACTATTTATAAAACAACACGAGACGAACTGGAGGAATATATCGATCTGCTTATTAGGAAAATCTCAAAGTAGACAGGGGAAACGGATATGGAAAAAAAGAAATATCGATTCAGCTTGCGTCTCAAATTAGTGCTTCTGACAACTGTACTGGCAATTATTACTTATTCATGTAGTGCGTTCTTTTTGTATGTCATTTACGATTACGTCCAAGCATATTGGCAAATCTCTAAGGAATTATTTACGATCCTTACTTTATCTCTTGGGATATTTTGGTCTGGAGTATTAGCATATTTTGCTGCTGCAATGATTACCCGACCATTGGAAAAACTGGAGGAAGCGGCGTCAATGGCTGCAGACGGTAATTTAGATCAGGAAATTAATATTTCTACATCAGATGATGAGATAAGGTCTCTTGGCATTGCTTTTGATAAAATGTTAAAAAGCATAACAGCAATGGTGCAAGGAATTGATGAACATTTTAATAAGACAAATAAGTCGGTTATCTATATGAAGGAAGTATCTGATCAGGCTGCACAGCATTCTTCAATGATTCGTTCTTCCATTGATGATATCTCAAAAGGTGCAGAAAGCTCTTCTGAAGCTATTCAAAATACAGCGGAATCTGTTGAAATGGCAACTGAACTGGCAGGTGAGGTACAGCATAAAGCAAGCCAGTCAAAGGATAAATCAACGAATATGCTTGAAGTCCTGACACATAGCCGAAAGGCAGTAAATCAGCTGGTTACAGGTATTCAAAAGCTTGCGGAAGATCAAGAAGCATCTTTGACTGATGTTAATCATTTGAAGCAAAATGCATTGCAGGTGGAATCGATTATCTCTATGGTAGGTGGTATTGCTGAGCAGACAAATCTATTGGCATTAAATGCATCTATTGAAGCTGCAAGAGCCGGAGAGCACGGCAGAGGATTCGCTGTGGTTGCAGAGGAAATTCGTAAACTTGCTGATCAGAGTGCCCAGGCCGTTCACCGCATTTCAGACTTAATTGCAGCTATTCAGCAGGATGTGGACCTTGTAGTGAGGAAGATCAATGATAATGTCATGTATGCGAACAAAGAAGCGGCACAGGGCGAGAATACCAATAATGCAATTGAGCAGATGTCAGGCTCTGTGCAAGAAGTAGCTGCAGAAATTGATATGATCTCTAAATTAGTAGACAAGCAATTGAAATCTATTCAGAATACGGTGAAACAATCCCAAGAGGTCGCAGCTATTGCGGAAGAAACATCTGCCGGAGCAGAGGAAATGAATGCCTCTATACATGAGCAGGCTGCAACAATTGAACGGGTGGATCAACTGGCACATGAACTGGAGGAACAAGCAAACGGTTTGAGTAAACAATTGACCAAATTTACGGTATCATAGAGATAGATTTATAAAAAGGAGTTTTGCCATATGAAGGTAATTATTACTGCAGACCATGCGGGGATGACTGTACGAAATGAAGTGAAGGACCTTTTGGAAGAGATGGGTATTGAATATGAAGACACTGGATGCAGCTGCGAATCCTCTGTCGATTATCCTGATTATGCTTTACCTGCTGCAGAACGTATTGCAAAAGGAGAGTTTGATAGAGGGATTTTTATTTGTGGAACAGGGATTGGAATGTCTATTGCAGCTAACAAGGTAAAAGGAATCCGTTGTGCCTTAACTCATGATGTGTATTCTGCAAAGCTAACCAGACAGCACAATGATTCTAACGTGCTGGCATTGGGAGAGCGTGTCGTTGGTCCTGGTTTAGCTCGTGAAATTGCTAAAGTATGGTTGGAAACAGCATTTGATGGTGGTCGTCATGCTAATCGAATTGGTAAAATTGGTACGTATGAAGATAAATAAACTATTTTTCTGATTGGCAGGTGAATAAGCGATGACAAATAATAACGAACAATTTAAGAAAGACGTGGAAGCGATCGTAGAGGAATGGAAGCACGCTGGACTTCTTTCAAAAGGAAAACTTTTTGTCATTGGCTGCTCAACAAGTGAAGTTGCCGGTAAGCATATTGGTACGTCAGGAAGTGAATCTGTTGCTGCACACATTTTCGAAGCTTTGGAATCATTAAGGGAAAGCACTGGTATTGAATTAGTTTACCAATGCTGTGAGCATTTAAACAGAGCACTTGTGATGGAAAGAGAAACACAGGAAGCACATCAACTGGAAGAGGTATCGGTTATCCCTGTTCCAACAGCTGGTGGTTCTATGGCTTCTTATGCCTTTAAATATATGAAAGATCCAGTTGTAGTAGAGTCGGTAAAAGCTCATGCAGGAATGGACATCGGAGAAACGATGATCGGTATGCACCTAAAGCATGTTGCTGTGCCCGTACGTTTTAAACAGAAATATATTGGTAATGCGCGGGTTACTACAGCGCGAACCCGACCTAAGTTAATTGGAGGTCAACGTGCAAATTATGAAAATACGAGTGCAAATAACAGGTGCACGTAATTAAAATTTTATGGTAAACTGCAATGTAAATAGTTTAAAAATTTATTCATTACATAGGAGGCTATATCATGGAACATGTTAAACAAGCAGATAATGAATTATATGAAGCAATTCAGGCTGAAAAAAAGCGTCAGCAGGATAAGATTGAATTAATCGCTTCCGAAAACTTTGTTTCTGAAGCAGTGATGGAAGCAATGGGCTCTGTCTTAACAAATAAATATGCAGAAGGTTATCCTGGTAAAAGATACTATGGAGGCTGTGAGCATGTGGATGTCGTGGAAGACCTTGCCCGTGATCGTGCGAAGCAATTGTTCGGTGCTGACCACGCAAATGTTCAGCCACATTCCGGTGCACAGGCAAACATGGCAGTATACTTTACTGTTCTAGAGCCTGGTGACACTGTGCTTGGTATGAACTTGAACCATGGTGGCCATTTAACACATGGAAGCCCCGTCAATTTCAGTGGGACATTGTATAATTTCGTTGATTATGGTGTGGATAAAGAAACAGAACAGCTTGATTATGACGTTGTTTTAGAGAAGGCAAAAGAAGTTCAGCCGAAATTAATTGTGGCTGGTGCTAGTGCATATTCCCGTATTATTGATTTTGCCAAGTTCCGCGAAATTGCTGATGCGGTTGGTGCTTATTTACTTGTTGATATGGCACATATTGCTGGTCTAGTAGCCGCAGGTCTTCATCCAAATCCAGTACCATATGCTGACTTTGTGACAACAACAACACATAAAACACTTCGCGGTCCCCGTGGAGGAATGATCTTCTGTAAAGAAGAATATGCAAAAAAAAATTGATAAGTCTGTTTTCCCTGGCATGCAGGGTGGCCCATTGATGCATATCATTGCAGCCAAAGCAACCTCTTTTAAAGAAGCATTATCTGATGAGTTTAAAACATATTCTCAGCAAATTATCCAAAATGCACAAAAGCTGGGAGAAGCGTTGAATGAAGAAGGGATTCGTATCGTTTCCGGTGGCACGGATAACCATCTGTTACTTTTAGATGTGACTACACTTGGACTTACAGGGAAAGTTGCAGAAAAAGTGTTAGATGATATCGGAATAACTACAAATAAAAACACGATTCCGTTTGATACAGAAAGCCCATTTGTAACAAGTGGTGTGCGGATTGGTACGGCAGCTGTTACTACCCGTGGTTTTGGAGTTGAGGAAATGAAGGAAATTGCTGCAATTATTTCACTTACGCTAAAAAATCATGAAGATGAATCAAAATTAAAAGAAGCTGCAGATCGAGTTCAACAGTTAACGAATAAATTACCAATTTATGCATAAGAAAAAAGACAGCATAGCATGCCTTGAATGGCAGGTTATGCTGTCTTTTGATTGGTTAAAAGTAATGCTTGAGCCATCTATACAAATTGTTTCGTACACAGTAAGCAAGAATTTCTATGAAGTGTTTTCGACAAAACCTTGGAGATCGCTTGAAAGCTTGTCGATTTTTGAGTACAATTTTAAGGATACAATTATACTTAAGGAGTGATCGGAAGAATGGGTAATGTTTTCGTGTTGGATCATCCGTTAATTCAGCATAAGCTAACGTATATAAGGGATAAGAACACTGGTACAAAAGAATTTCGTGAACTGGTAGATGAAGTTGCAATGCTTATGGCATTTGAAATCACAAGAAATTTACCATTACAAGAAAAAATTGTAGAGACGCCAGTGACTGAGGCTAATGCCAGTGTGCTTGCAGGGAAAAAAATTGGTTTGGTACCTATTCTTCGTGCAGGGTTAGGATGGTAGACGGCATGCTAAAGTTGATTCCAGCAGCTAAGGTTGGACACGTTGGTCTATACCGCGATCCAGAAACGCTACAGCCTGTTGAATATTATATAAAATTACCTTCTGACATTCATGAACGTGAATTAATCGTCATTGATCCAATGCTTGCTACTGGTGGTTCAGCGAATGAGACCATTCACTCATTGAAGAAACGAGGAGCTCAGAATATTCGTTTAATGTGCCTGGTTGCTGCTCCTGAAGGTGTGGAAATGCTTAAAGAGGAACATCCTGATGTTGATATATATTTAGCTGCGCTTGATGAAAAGTTAAATGAACATGGTTATATCGTTCCAGGTCTTGGAGATGCAGGAGATCGTTTATTTGGCACGAAATAAATAAATGAGCTTTTATTGGAGTGGAGAAGCAAATGAAGCGTATTAAAGTGATGACAATATTTGGTACAAGGCCAGAAGCGATTAAAATGGCCCCTCTAGTACTGGAATTAAAAAAACGCCAGGAATTTGATCCAATTGTCACAGTAACGGCACAGCATCGGGAAATGCTTGATCAGGTACTGAATATTTTCCAAATAACACCTGATTATGATTTAAATATCATGAAAAAGCAACAAACCCTTGCTCAAATTACAACACGAGCGCTTGAAGGTCTGGATGAAGTAATGAAGGAGACACAGCCGGATATGGTGCTTGTTCATGGGGATACAACAACCACTTTCGCCGCATCTCTGGCTGCATATTATAATCAAATTGCCGTCGGACATGTAGAGGCAGGACTTCGAACATGGAATAAGTATTCTCCATATCCTGAAGAAATGAACCGTCAACTTACAGGGGTGATGGCAGATTTGCATTTCTCCCCAACTGAAAAATCAAAGCAAAATCTGTTGAGTGAGAATAAAGCACAATCCCAAATCGTTGTAACTGGTAATACGGCAATTGATGCTTTGAAAACAACGGTTAATGATGCATATTCAAGCCCTGTTCTTGATGCAGTCGGTGATAAGCGACTAGTGCTTATGACAGCACATCGCCGGGAAAACTTGGGTAACAATATGCAGCAGATGTTTCGTGCGATCAAGCGGTTGGTTGAAGAGCATGATGATATTCAGGTCATTTATCCTGTACACCTTAATCCAGTTGTTCAAGAAACAGCAAAAGAAATATTAGGTGATGATGATCGAATTCAATTAATTGAACCATTGAGTGTTGTAGATTTCCATAATTTCGCATCTCGTGCGCACCTGATTCTAACTGATTCTGGAGGAGTCCAAGAGGAAGCTCCTTCTCTAGGTGTACCTGTTCTTGTGTTACGGGATACAACGGAACGGCCAGAAGGAATTGATGCAGGGACACTGAAGTTGGCTGGAACAGATGAAAACACCATTTTTAACTTGGCTGATGAGTTGTTATCTGACCAAGTGGTCTATGACAGGATGGCTAAAGCTCCAATCCATATGGAGATGGGGAAGCATCTCGGCGTATTGCTGATGCGATCGTGAAATATTTTAACTAAGAAAAGACAATTCTGCCTGTTTAGGTGGGATTGTCTTTTTATTATATAGGTTGGATTTTCATGGTTCCATTGCAAATGCTAAGGCACAAACGTTATCTCGTCTATTCATAGTAAGAGAGAACTGCGAACTAAAGTATATCTCATTTTAATGAAGCGGATGGACCCATTGATTTCCGCTACAGGGGGACGCTTTCACACCTCCGGGTACAAGTGCGACATCTGTTCGTGACCTCACAGTGTCTACTTTGCCACCGGCATGGCTTCAGCCGCTTCCTTCGCTACGCTACGTCCAGGGTCTTCAGCTCATGCTATTCCGGTAGGAGTCGCCCCCTTCCGCTCCAATCAATTTGTATGATCTTTAATTTTTCAAATGCAGAGTGGGCCTTTCACTTGTCCTTGACGATGTAAGGCACCTGTTTACATCTAATACTAAATTCATTTATTGCTAAAAAGTAACTCTTAGCGGAGGAAAATACGGAGACTCCTTGAAAATGAAAGTACACATTTTCTTCGTGCGATGCTTTGCTGTCGAAGCTTTCCTTGTTCTGGGGGAGATGAGGCATAGGTGAGATCCCGGAATGCGTAGCATGAGGAGGCTCATCAGCCGCCCCCGAAAAGCGCAGTGTTTTCCGTAGCGGTGTTGTAACGAGATTAATATTTCAGTGAACTTTCCAGCAATAATGTTTTTAAAGTTTATTTATACTCCAAAAGTTAGTTCGAGGTTTATATATATTTGAGAATCCTAACATATAATTAGAATCTTTTTCATTAAATTACCCAAATCATTTTATGCTTAAATAATATTTGTCCCTTTATAAAAACCCAGCCGCATCTGCATGTATAAACTTCTTTTTATTCCTAAAACTACCTAGGAAAGGAGTACATGTATATGCGGCATATTTTTTTGGTATTGATCCTCACTATAATCATTGCCTTTTCCATTCAGTTACCTCAAGCAGCCTCAAAGGAGGAAGAGCTTCAATCCGTTATTATTGAAGTTGAAGGAGATCCGCTTGAACATAAAAAGTATATTAAAACATACCATCCATTTGTAAAAGTAGTAGAAACATATGACACCCTTTTTAAAGGATTGGCTTTACAAGCTCAAGAAAAAGATTTGGAGAAAATGGAGTCACTTGAATTTATAAAAAATATTCACGGTGTACAAACATACGAGGCAATTAGCATAACTGAAAAGAATGCAGATCAACATGCTGTGCTTCCATCTGCAATAAACCATACGGGTTATACAGGGAAGGGTGTCAAAGTTGGTGTAATTGATACAGGAATAGATTATACGCATCCAGATTTAAAAAAGAATTACCAGCAAGGTTATGACCTTGTTGATTTGGATGAAGATCCGATGGAGACTCTTCCCGAAGAAGGCCTTCCAACATTACATGGCACACATGTTGCAGGAATTATTGCTGCAGATGGAGAGCTTAAAGGTGTGGCCCCAAATGCAGAGATTTACGCATATCGGCTCTTGGTCCAGGTGGAAGTGGTACCTCTGTACAAGTGATTGCTGCAATGGAAAGAGCGGTTAAAGATGGAGTGGATGTAATGAATTTATCGCTTGGCAACACCGTTAATGGACCGGACTACCCCACAAGCATTGCCGTTAATCGTGCCATAGAGCTAGGAGTTGCAGTAGTAATTGCAAATGGAAATAACGGACCAAATAACTGGACAGTTGGTTCACCAGCAACTGCATCAAAAGCATTGTCAGTAGGCGCTACTAGTGCTCCTGCGAGCATTCCTTTCTTGTATGAACCTGTAACTAATAAGGAAATTCCTCTTCTACCGATGATTGGCTCTCTCCCGTGGGGATTAGAAAAGTATTATCCAATAGTTAATGCCGAGGACGGAAAAGATATGTCAGGAAAGATAGCGCTTCTTCAACGAGGGAAAATTCCTTTTTATGAAAAAGCAAAGCAAGCTGAAATGGCTGGAGCGATTGCAGTGTTAATTTACAATAACCAGGAAGGTTTGTTCCAAGGTATGGTAGAGAACGAAAATGATCCATTAACTGTACCGGTAGCAGCAATTACTAAAAAAAGCGGACAATGGCTAATTGAACAAATGAAACATGGCACCAAAGGGGTGGAAACGATTTATAAAGAAACTCCAGCTGCTATTGCCGATTTTAGCTCGAGGGGACCAGTCACTGTAAATTGGGATATTAAGCCAGATGTGCTTGCTCCCGGTACATCTATTTTAAGTACAGTTCCTGCTGGCTATAAAGAGTTACAGGGTACAAGCATGGCAGCACCACATGTGGCAGGGGCTATTGCTCTACTTAAAGAAGCAAAGCCGGATTGGACAGTTGATCAGTTGTTTGGAGCATTAAAAACGACCGCAGCTCACATGGAAACAGAAGAAGGAGAATCTTTGGATCCGATCGTTCAGGGGGCTGGAGAAATCCGTCCAGCGGAGGCAATTAACACGAACACAATTATTTATAATTCATTACTTGCTTTTGGAAAAGCCGATGGGGGAACAACAAATAAGGAGAAGAAGTTAGTGATAGAGAATATGACAAATCAACCAAAGACATATTCTTTCGATATACCTATGAAAGAAAAAGGAATCAGTTGGAATTTACCGCTCTCATTCACAGTGCAAGGTGGAGAAAAACGAAAAGTTCCTATTAAATTGACTATCTCCACTACACAACTGGAAGAAGGTTTGCACCAAGGGTGGTTAAAGCTTACGGAAGATGAAAAAACATATCAACTTCCATATTTATTTGTTAATAAGTCGGCAGATAATCCAAAAGCCATGGGATTCGAATTCACATGGAAGTCATTTTCTAAAGATATGTATATGTATCGTATATATATGGCTGAACCAGCTAAACGTGTAAAGATTGACCTGTACGACCCTGATACGCTTCTGTTTAATAGAACTATCCTGGAGATGGAAGAGCTGGAGACTGGGATAAATGAAGGACAGATCAGTAAATCGGAAGTAGGTAAGTCTGGTCAGTATAAGGCATTAATCACGGTCTATTTGGAAGATGGTTCTATTACCACCCATGAAACCCAATTGCAAATTGACGAAGAAAGCTAGAAGGCATTACTTTACTTAGGTAAGCTATAAATTCTATAGAGTGTGAGGCAAGTTTAAATGGTTAATCACTGCTAAGGAAAAACAAATGGTTTAAAAATTCATGCTTTAATCTCCTCGCCATAGAATTTTTGTGGCGAGGAAATTTTTCTGCGAAAGACAGATGGTTATCTATGATGGCGGATGAATTTCTTCCAATTAATAGTTTTTCTTATGGCTTGGTTAAATTACTCTATATCCAAAACCCCGTCAATTGGGGATTGTTTTAATAGTAGATGACATTATATATCGTAAATAAAGAAATTCAAAAAGTGTTCACAAAAACGTCACTTAAATATACTAGGATTTCCTTTATAATAATAGGGGGATTTCAGTGTCATTTCCAGATTGGCAATCCAAATGGAGGAATACCCTTGGGTGCATGATCCATAATGGCAAAAACAGGTAAAAATCCAATTTTAATCAGATACAGAACGGTATTAATTTTGATCCGTGGTTTGCGAAATGCTGCCCGACAAACGAGTTTGTTTCTACCAGTATATTCAAAAAATATTGGAAGTAATATGCAAGTCAAAACTGAGCTAAAACCAATTGACAATAGGGTTGTGCTCATGTACACTTGCTTAGTGTGGACTAGTAAGGGGTTTCATTAATAGATAGGAAATTTCTCTAATATATGATAAAGATATACATATTATATCGAGTTCTTTTTACAGTTGCTGTGACCTTCCGCACACTTCCTATATTTTTTTATAAGCTATTGTGAAAAATGCGCAATTTAGCTTTCTATGAGGTGAAAGCAAGAAAAACTATTCTTGTGAGAATTCTGCAAAAAATACGAGAGAAGAGGGAATTATGTCGCAATATGAAAACATGATAGCACGTCAGCGAAAATGGATGTTCTACCTTCTTGCACTGCTCGTAATTGGGGCTGGATTCACGCCATACTCCCGCATTTTCCTAGGTCTTTTATTAGGAAGTTCAGTAAGTTTCTACAATTTATATCTACTGCAGAAGAAAATAGCCGACTTTACAGATGCGGTTGCGGATAAGCAGCCTGCAAGAGGGCTCGGTACTGTTTCAAGGTTTGCAGCAGCAGCATTAGTAATCATCATCGCAATGCGTTTTGACACGTACTTTCATATCATTTCCGTTCTAATTGGATTAATGACATCCTACCTGGTCATTATGATAGATTTTGCTATTTTTAAGAATAAGAATTAATACATGAAAGAGGGGTGAATAAGGTGGATCATACAGCACCGATAGTAGAAGATGTATTTGGGATTTCCTGGCTGGATTTCAATATGTCGAATGTATTAATGATGTTTATCACATCACTCATTGTTTTTGTTCTTTGTGTATTGGGTGCCAGAAAGCTGCAAATGAAGCCGACCGGTGCACAAAATGTTATGGAGTGGGTTCTGGACTTCGTTAAGGGCATTATTAATGACACGATGGATTGGAAGACTGGTAAGCTATTTCTTCCATTAGCTTTGACACTGTTCACATATATTCTGGTTGGAAACATGCTGGGGGTAGTAACGAATGGAGTTGTCGGACATGACGTATGGTGGAAATCACCTACAGCTGATCCGGGGATTACATTAACACTATCAGCTATGGTAATTGTATTATCCCATTTCTATGGAATTAAATTAAGAGGTGGAAGTGAATACGTGAAAGACTATTTCCGTCCACTACCATTTTTATTTCCAATTAAGATTGTGGAAGAATTTGCGAACACGCTAACACTCGGTTTGCGTTTGTTCGGTAACTTGTACGCTGGTGAAGTACTGTTATCTCTATTAGTAGGTTTAACAACTTCTGGTGTTTTAGGCTTCCTTGGAGGAGCAATACCATTCCTGGCTTGGCAAGGATTCAGTGTATTTATTGGAGGAATACAGGCATTTATCTTCACCATGTTGGCAATGGTTTACATGTCACATAAAGTAAGTGAAGATCACTAATTATGTTAATTAACCAGTTTTAATAGTAACTCTATTGGAACCGGAAATTATTTTTTAAAAAACTTATACAACTATTTTGAGGAGGATTTATATTATGGGAGCTTTAGCAGCTGCAATAGCAGTAGGATTAGGTGCATTAGGTGCTGGTGTAGGTAACGGTTTAATCGTGAGTCGTACAGTTGAAGGGATTGCTCGTCAACCTGAACTAAAAGGTCAACTTCAAACAACAATGTTTATTGGTGTAGGTTTGGTTGAGGCAATGCCGATCATCGCGGTAGTTATCGCATTAATGGTAATGTAGTTAAATAGATACACCACTCAAATGGCGAAGATCATCTTCCGTAGAACCTTCGCCGTTGTTTATACTTATTAATTATCGAACATGATTATATATGTAATTCACTAATTATGAAGTGAAAGGAGTGAATTCTGTGCAAGCATTCACTGAGTATTCAACTATTTATGCCGCACTTGGTGGTTTTCATGTCGGCGACATGCTCATGCAATTGTTCTTCTTCATCGTTTTGCTTTTATTGGTAAAGAAATTTGCTTGGGGCCCAGTAATGGACATGATGAAAAAGCGTGAAGATTATGTAGCTTCCGAAATCGAAACAGCTGAAAAAAGCCGTGCAGATGCTGAAAAGGCATCTAAGGAAGCATTGGAACAATTGAAGCAAACGAAGCAAGAAGCACAAAAAATGATTGAAGACGCGAAAAATGCCGGAACTCGTCAGGAAGAAGAGATTATTCAAGCAGCGAGAGCCGAGGCTGATCGTATTAAAAAAGCAGCACAGGCTGATATACAGAATGAAAAAGAAAAAGCATTACAGGCTTTACAGGATAAAGTTGCATCACTATCTGTTCTTATTGCCAGCAAGGTAATTGAGAAAGAAATCAGTGCACAGGATCAAGAGAAGCTAATTAATGATTATATTAAAGAGGTAGGAGAAGAGCTATGAGTGAAGCAGTAGTTGCCAAACGATATGCAGATGCTCTTTTCCAAATCGGAAATGAAAAGACTACAATAAAGCAGTTTGGAGAAGATCTGCTTGTAGTAAAAGAAGTATTTGAAACAAATGAATCGTTATATACATTCCTAAAGCATCCTCGTGTTAATAATGAGAAAAAGAAACAATTCCTGGCAGAAGTGTTTCAAGGTCTTCATGCAGATGTCGTTAACACATTAAAGATACTTGTAGAACGTCATCGAATTGAGATCACTTCATCCATTATTGATCATTTTATCCAATTAGTGAATGATGCAAAAGGAAGTGCAGCAGCAACTGTATACTCGGTTCGTGAACTATCAGATGCGGAGCGCAAAGAACTGGAAGTTTCTTTTGCTAAGCGATTTAATAAGCAAGAAATCCAGCTTGAAAACGTGGTTGATCCTTCCCTTATCGGTGGGATGAAAATTCGTATGGGTAACACCATTTATGATGGTTCCGTTAGTGGAAAGCTAAGAAGAATCGAGCGGGAAATTGTTACTGCAAACAAATGATGATAGGGGTGAAATGGTATGAGCATCAAAGCTGAAGAAATTAGTAAGCTGATAAAGGAACAAATTGAAAACTTTGATTCAGATATTGAAGTAAGTGATGTCGGAACAGTTATCGAAATTGGGGACGGTATCGCACGTGCTCACGGCCTTGACAACGTTATGGCTGGAGAGCTTGTTGAATTTTCCAATGGTGTAATGGGTATGGCGCAAAACCTGGAAGAGAGTAATGTTGGTATTGTTATTCTTGGCCCATATACAGACATTAAAGAAGGCGATGAAGTTCGTCGTACAGGACGTATTATGCAAGTACCAGTTGGAGAGGAATTGTTAGGACGTGTTGTTAACCCACTTGGACAGCCAATTGATGGTAAAGGTCCAATTGAAACATCTAAAACACGCCCAATTGAAGGACCTGCTCCAGGCGTAATGGATCGTAAATCAGTTGATGAGCCATTGCAAACAGGTATTAAAGCAATTGACGCGTTAGTACCAATTGGTCGTGGACAGCGTGAGCTTATCATTGGTGACCGTCAAACTGGTAAAACAACTGTAGCTGTAGATGCTATTCTAAATCAGGCAGATCAAGATATGATTTGTATCTATGTAGCCATCGGTCAAAAAGAATCTACAGTAAGAGGTACAGTTGAAACACTACGTCGTTACGGTGCATTAGATTATACAATCGTTGTATCTGCTGGTGCATCTGATCCAGCTCCATTATTATATCTCGCACCATATGCTGGTGTATCCATGGGTGAAGAATTCATGTATAACGGCAAGCATGTATTAGTAGTTTATGATGACCTATCTAAACAGGCTGCCGCTTATCGTGAACTTTCCCTATTGTTACGTCGTCCGCCAGGCCGTGAAGCATTCCCAGGGGATGTATTCTACTTACATTCACGCCTATTGGAACGTGCTGCTAAATTAAATGACGATTTAGGTGGCGGTTCATTAACTGCATTACCATTCGTTGAGACACAAGCTGGCGATATCTCAGCATATATCCCGACAAACGTTATCTCGATTACAGATGGACAGATCTTCTTGCAATCTGATCTATTCTTCTCTGGGGTACGTCCGGCGATAAACGCAGGTCTCTCCGTATCCCGTGTAGGGGGATCAGCTCAGATCAAAGCAATGAAGAAAGTTGCAGGTACATTAAGACTTGACCTTGCTTCATTCCGTGAGTTGGAAGCATTCTCTCAATTTGGATCTGATTTGGATAAAGCAACAAAAGCAAAACTTGACCGAGGAGCCCGCACAGTTGAGGTTCTAAAACAAGGATTGCATAAACCATTAGTTGTTGAAAAACAAGTAATGATCATATACGCATTAACAAAAGGATTCCTTGATGATATTGCTGTAGAAGATATCACTCGTTTTGAAGATGAATTCCATGTGTGGTTAGATTCAAACCGTGCTGAATTATTGGCATCTATCCGTGAAACAGGAAAACTTCCAGAAGCAGAGGATATGAACGAAGCAGTAGAATCATTTAAGAAGACATTCTTGCCTACAGAGTAATATAAAAAATAGTCTGTATCGTTAGAATCTATAAATTCTGGGGATACAGATTCATGATACTAAAAACGAGACGCAACCTTTTAATGAAAGGGTGGTGAAAAAGCTTGGCATCACTAAGAGATATTAAAGGTCGGATCGATTCGACCAAAAAAACAAAACAAATTACAAAGGCTATGGAACTGGTTTCCGCCTCTAAGATGAGTAAAGCAGAACAAAATGCAAAAGCATTTGTTCCATATAGTGAGAAAATCCAAGAGGTTGTAGCAAGTATTGCAACAAGTAATATGGATGCAAGTCACCCGATGCTCAGTAAGCGTGAAGTTAAGAAAACTGGCTATCTTGTGATTACTTCTGATAGAGGCTTGGCAGGTGCATACAACAGTAGTGTATTGAAACGCCTTCATCAGACAGTACAGGAAAACCATCAGTCCACAGATGAGTATACAGTAATCGCAATTGGGCGAATGGGATATGATTTCTGTAGAAAACAAGGAATGCCTGTAGCTAAGAGTATTATTGGTGTACCTGATCAGCCGAATTTCTCAGAAATTAAGGAATTGGCGTCTGAAACAGTGCAAATGTATATAGATGAAGAGATTGATGAGCTAGTCATTTTCTATAATCATTATGTTAGTGCTATTTCACAGGAAGTAACAACAACGCAGCTGCTTCCTATTACGAATATTCCTCATAATGGATCAAGCAGCCAATATGAGTACGAACCAAGTCAGGAGCAAATCTTGGAAGTTCTTTTACCACAATATGCAGAAAGTCTTATTTATGGAGCATTACTAGATGGTAAAGCAAGTGAGCATGCTGCTCGTATGACAGCAATGAAGAGTGCTACGGATAACGCAGATGATCTCATCGGAGATTTAACGCTGTCTTATAACCGTGCACGCCAAGCAGCTATTACGCAGGAAATCACTGAAATTATCGGTGGAGTAGCTGCATTAGAATAGCTGGAAAGTAAGTTAGGAGGGAAATCGATGAGCAAAGGACACGTTACACAAGTTATGGGACCAGTCGTAGACGTTAAATTTGACGACGGCCAGATCCCAGCTATATATAACGCTTTGAACATCATTGTTGAATCCGAAGATGGCTCTGAAGCAACTACCCAAACGCTGGAAGTTGCTTTACATCTTGGTGATAATAGTGTTCGTACTATCGCGATGGGTTCCACAGATGGTGTTAAGCGTGGCATGATTGTAGAAAATCTAGGAAGACCAATATCTGTACCAGTAGGTGAGGTTACCTTAGGACGTGTATTTAACGTACTTGGGGAGAAAATTGACCTTGATGAGCCATTGGCACCAGATACTCGTCTTGATCCGATTCACCGTGAAGCACCAAAATTTGAAAACCTGTCTACAGAATCAGAAATTCTTGAAACAGGTATCAAAGTTGTAGACCTTTTGGCGCCATACATTAAAGGTGGTAAGATTGGTCTGTTTGGTGGAGCCGGTGTAGGTAAAACCGTATTAATTCAGGAGTTAATCAATAACATTGCCCAGGAGCATGGTGGTCTGTCTGTATTCGCCGGTGTTGGGGAACGTACACGTGAAGGAAATGACCTTTACTATGAAATGAAAGACTCTGGTGTTATTACAAAAACTGCTATGGTTTTCGGACAAATGAACGAGCCACCTGGAGCACGTATGCGTGTGGCATTAACTGGTCTTACAATGGCAGAGTACTTCCGTGATGAGCAAGGACAGGATGTACTATTCTTTGTTGACAACATTTACCGCTTTACACAAGCAGGTTCTGAGGTTTCTGCACTACTTGGCCGTATGCTTCAGCAGTTGGTTATCAGCCAACGTTAGCAACTGAAATGGGACAATTACAGGAGCGTATCACTTCAACTGATAAAGGTTCTGTAACATCTATTCAGGCAATTTACGTACCAGCGGATGACTATACAGATCCGGCACCAGCTACAACATTTGCTCACTTAGACGCGACAACCAACTTGGATCGTAAGCTTTCTGAGCAAGGGATATACCCAGCGGTTGATCCGCTAGCTTCAACTTCTCGTGCATTGGATCCAGAAGTTGTTGGGGATGAACATTACGAAGTTGCACGTGAAGTACAGAGTACACTTCAACGCTATAAAGAACTTCAGGATATCATTGCAATCCTTGGTATGGATGAGCTTAGTGATGAAGACAAGCTAATTGTAGCTCGTGCCCGTCGCGTACAGTTCTTCTTATCACAGAACTTCCACGTTGCAGAACAGTTTACAGGACAAAAAGGTTCTTATGTTCCAGTAGCGGAAACTGTAAAAGGCTTCAAGGAAATTCTTGAAGGTAAATACGATGACCTTCCAGAGGATGCATTCCGTCTTGTAGGCCGTATTGAAGAAGTTGTTGAAAAAGCAAAAGGAATGGAATAATAGACATAAGGTAGAAGTCTGTCTTAATTAGAATGGTCGCGTGTTTTACATAATTACAGCGACCAGCTTCATGCCTGTCTTAGGAGGGGTTACATTGAAAACACTAACTGTGAGTGTTGTTACTCCTGATGGTCCAGTCTTGGAAGATAGTTTTGAAATGGTTAGCTGTAAAGCAGAAAGTGGAGAACTTGGGATTTTACCAGGTCATATTCCACTAGTTGCTCCATTAACGATTAGTGCAGTACGTTTAAAGCATGAGAACCGTGTGGAGCACCTTGCTGTGAGTGGCGGGTTTATGGAGGTTCGGCCAGAAAAGGTAACAATTCTTGCTCAATCTGCAGAAAAACCTTCTGATATCAACGTTCAACGTGCCAAAGAAGCAAAAGAACGTGCAGAACGCCGCCTACAGTCTAAGCAAGACGATGTCGACTTCCAAAGGGCAGAATTAGCACTCAAAAGAGCATTGAACCGCATTAATGTGGGCCAATAATACAAACAAAAAGCTTCTGCACTCTCTGTGCAGAAGCTTTTTGTTATAGTAATTGTAGGTTCTAATGTATTCTGCAGCGGATAACTTTGCTCTGCAGCTGATTAATCTAATCGGCGACGAATAGCTTTGGTGGTATTTATGCTGTAAGTAATTGTCGTTATTTCCCGGGAAATTATTCTTTATTTCTACAAATACTCCGCGTTTTTCCATAAAAAGCGTTTTCACTAAATGCAAGTCATTGACTTTTGCTATTTTAAATGGCAGAGTATCTAGTAGGTAATTTAACGAAGGTGGTTATTATGTTTTCAATTGGACAAATGGCATTATTTAGTATGGTATCACATTTAATATTTATTTATTTGGCATGGAAATTAATGCTTGCAATTAATTTTGATCCGATCATTCGTAAAGGAAAGGCCAAGGAAGCACAAGTCTTTTTCCTCTTAATCGCTATCGTAATTGGAACAGGTGTTAGTAGATTTTTCCTTGATATTCTTCAATGGTCAAGTGATCTGATTTATTTTTTCTAAAAACATAACAATAGCAATCTAGTAAATGTCGAGTTTTGTTTTGTATACTAAAGAAACCCGCTGTCAATACTATAACTAATTATGTATTGCAGGGGGTTTTTTAATGTTTAAGAAAGTGGCACTTATTAGTATTCTATTATTTTTTATAACAACTGAGACAATAGCAAAACAAGCATATGAGGATGAGCTAACTGATATCGCTAATACGGTGTTGGAAAATAATCTGACGATCACATCCTGGCAAACCACAATAAAACAAAAGATTGATAGAAAAAAGATAGATGATTTAATTCTGGATTTAAACAATAGGTATTTAGTCACTAGGAAAGAAACTGAAAAAAGTTTAAACTATTCTTTTGAGAGCACACATAAATCAAGTGAAATAAACGAACAATATAATGTTGTCATTCCTAAGGATAATATGTATTCTATAGAGTTCATCGCAGTAATTAAAGGTACGAATTGGAGCCATGAGACTCAAGAAAAATACGTAAGAAAGCTAAAAAAAATATCAGATCGATATTTCAATCAAACGTCAAAAAAATTTGCTTGTCTGACAACTAGTAATGATGGTATAATTAAAGGTGATTATTTTTTAAAAGATTTGACAAAAAAACTCCATATTCAACATGTACATACACAATATGACAACATGGTAAATTCGGTGCATAAAAAAATCCTTTACGGGTATACACCACTATGGAGCGAGAAAATTGTAGTAAAAAATACACCGATGAATGTGCAAGTGGCTGTAAAACAACATGAAGATGGAACACAGACATACATGATAGGAACACCTATCCTAATAAATGAATATTAATATTATGAAATTGGATCTGAAGGAGATTTGAAATATGGAAAAAATCATCGTAAGAGGCGGACACCAATTAAAGGGCACCGTAAAGGTCGAGGGTGCAAAGAATGCGGTCCTTCCTGTAATTGCTGCAAGCCTTATAGCAAGTGAAGGAAAGAGTGTCATCAAAGATGTTCCCGAATTGGCGGATGTATATACAATAAATCAAGTACTAAGCAATATGAATGCAGATGTCCATTTTGAAAATAATACAGTTACCGTTGATGCTTCCAATCAACTTACAACGGAAGCACCGTTTGAATATGTAAGAAAGATGCGAGCATCTGTATTGGTATTAGGACCTTTATTGGCACGCTATGGCCATGCAAATGTTGCAATGCCTGGTGGGTGTGCAATTGGATCACGACCTATTGATCTGCATCTAAAAGGTTTTGAAGCAATGGGAGCAGAAGTACATGTTGGAAACGGTTTTGTAGAAGCACATGTTAAAGGGCGCCTAAAAGGTGCTAAGATTTATTTGGATATGCCAAGTGTGGGTGCTACGGAAAATATAATGATGGCAGCAGCATTGGCAGATGGTAAAACAGTTCTTGAAAATTGTGCGAAAGAACCTGAAATTGTAGATTTAGCAAACTACTTGAATAAAATGGGAGCCAAAATAGTTGGCGCAGGTACGGAGACAATTCGTATCGAAGGTGTGGAAAAGCTATACGGTGTGGAGCATTCCATTATTCCTGATCGTGTGGAAGCTGGAACTTTCATGGTGGCGGCAGCAATTACTGGTGGTAACATTTTAATTGAGAATGCAGAAAGTGAACACTTACGTTCTGTTATTTCAAAGTTGGAAGAAATGAATGTTTCAGTGAAGGAAGAAAAAAACGGACTTCGGGTTATTGGACCGAAGCAGTTAAAAGCAACTGATATTAAGACATTACCACATCCAGGTTTTCCTACTGATATGCAGTCTCAAATGATGGCATTAATGCTATGTGCAGAAGGGACTAGTGTTATTACGGAAACCGTTTTTGAAAACCGATTTATGCATGTGGAAGAATTCCGTAGAATGAATGCGAAAATGAAGATAGAAGGTCGTAGTGTAATAATTGAAGGTCCAAGTGATCTACAAGGAGCTGAAGTAGCAGCGACCGACCTTCGAGCAGCAGCGGCATTAATTTTAGCTGGTCTTTGTTCAGATGGGTATACACGAGTAACCGAACTGAAGCATTTGGATCGCGGATATGTTAACTTTGCAGGTAAATTGGCTGCGTTAGGTGCAGATATCGAGCGCGTCGATGAAAGTGGAGATGTAATTAATCCATTTGCAAAAGTAGATTATCAAAAACAAAACATTATAGCAGAGTTATCATAATAAAATTACCATATTTTCTTAAAAAAGGCAGGTGGGCATATCTATGTTCATCTGTTTTTGTATTGTCTAAAAAACCGTAAATTTTGGCTTTAATATAATATATTCCGGGCTTATCCAATGTTTTGAAAATGTATATAAACCCCGAAGTAACTTTTAAGTACAGTATAAAAAGTAACCTTCTGTTGGAAAGCTGACTTAAACATTGAATCTAGTTATATCACCACTACGAAAAACACTGCGCTTTTCGGGGGCGGCTGAAGCCATGCCGGTGGCAAAGTAGACACTGTGAGGTCACGAACAGATGTCGCACTTGTACCCGGAGGTGTGAAAGCGTCCCACTAAAGCGGAAATCAATGGGTTGCCCATTTCTTTAGAATAGTTAGTTTTACAACTCAGATGAATCTTCCTACTACAAATATTCTTATATTATTTTCATAGCTTACTAGCCAGTATCGGTTTCCTTTAAATTTTTTATACCTTGAAACACAGAAATGTTTACGTAGCAGTAGTAAAAACCTTACAATTTTATAAATTGTCTTTTAATTTCAAAATTTGTATGGTAAAATTGAAAGAAAATTACCAATAATTTTAATGGAAGGAAAAGGTGTTACTACATGAAATTATACATCTCTGTGGATATGGAAGGAATCACTGGTTTACCTGACCATACATATGTAGACTTTCGTAAGCATAATTATGAACGGGCGAGAAAAATAATGACAGATGAAACGAATGTTGTAATCGATGCAGCATGGAAGTCTGGCTGGAAAGATATTTTAGTGAATGATAGTCATTCAAAAATGAATAATATATTAATAGATCATTTGCACCCAGAAGCTAAATTAATAACCGGAGAAGTGAAACCGCTTTCTATGATGCAAGGTTTGGATAATACATATGATGGGGCGATGTTTGTCGGGTATCATGCGCGTGCAGGCCAATTTGGTGTCATGTCACATGCGATGATTCACGCGGTTAGAAATTTTTACATAAATGACCATGTAATTGGTGAAATGGGATTTAATGCTTACGTCGCGGGCTATTTTGGCGTTCCAATTCTTCTTGTGGCAGGTGATGATCAAGCAACGAAAGAAGCTAAGGAATTAATTCCGGGAGTTACTGTAGCTGCAGTGAAGGAAACAATTTCGAGATCGTCTGTCAAGAGTCTCACACCAAAGAAAGCCGGTGAGCTTTTGACAGAAAAGGTAAAGATAGCGTTGGAAAACCGCAATCACGTGAAACCGTTAACCCCTCCGGAAAATCCAATGTTGCGAATTGAATTTAATAACTTTGGGCAGGCAGAATGGGCAAATTTGATGCCAGGAACAGAAATTGAGCCTGGTACTACCATTGTTCGTTTTCAGGCTAAAAATATATTGGAAGCATATCAAGCGATGCTTGTCATGACAGAGCTCGCGATGAATACTACATTTTCTTAGGAGGGGTTGCCAATGCTGAAATATATACTCAAACGATTACTGATTATGGCTGTAACCCTATGGATTATTGTGACTTTAACATTTGTCTTGATGGTATCCATCCCAGGTTCACCTTTAAATGAAGAGCGTGGAACGAATGAAACTGTACAGAAGAACCTGGAGGCACATTATAACCTGGACGAACCATACCATATCCAATACTTACTCTATTTAAAATCAATTGTGACCCTTGATTTTGGACCTTCTATCAAACAACCAAACCAAACGGTAAATGATTTATTGGGAAGAGGATTTCCCATTTCCTTTGAACTTGGGATTGTCACCATTTTAGTTGCTGTCTTTTCTGGAATTATTCTAGGTATCGTTGCTGCTCTAAAACATAACGGTATCATTGATTATATGGCAATGAGTTTGGCAGTATTGGGAATCTCCATACCAAACTTTGTGCTTGCAACATTGCTCATTCAGCAACTGGCAGTGAAATATGAAATTTTCCCTGTTGCAACATGGTCAAGTCCTGCACATATGGTGCTACCAATTATCGCACTTGCTACTGGACCGATGGCGATCATTGCCAGATTAACAAGGTCTACGATGCTAGAAGTTCTTACACAGGACTATATTAAGATGGCAAGAGCAAAGGGGCTTTCCCCGTGGAAAATTGTGTTTAAGCATGCCCTTAAAAATGCGCTTATGCCAGTTGTTACGATTATGGGTACGTTACTTGCAGGTATCTTAACAGGAACGTTTGTCATCGAAAAGATCTTTGCAATACCTGGCATGGGGAAATATTTTGTAGAGAGTATTAATCAACGAGATTATCCAGTCATTATGGGAACAACTGTGTTTTACAGTGCTTTTCTCATCTTTATGCTTTTCCTTGTAGATATTGCCTATGGCATTTTGGATCCTCGTATTAAGATACATAAAAAAGGAGGAGAATCCTAATGAAAGTAGCAAACAAAATAGAAACAGCACATTCTCCTGCTGAAATACCAAATGATTGGTTTACATGGAAAGAAACGGATAAAGAAGCAGCAGAGGTCGTATCCAGACCTTCACTATCTTATTGGCAAGATGCTTGGAAACGATTAGTAAAAAACAAATTAGCGATGGCTGGTCTCGTTTTTCTTGTTTTATTAACTATTATGGCTATATTTGGTCCAATAATTTCTCCTTATACGGTAGATAAAACTAATTTGCCAAATCAATTTCAGCCTCCCTCTGGAGATCACTGGTTTGGCACAGATTCCTTGGGAAGAGACGTATTTACAAGAACATGGTTTGGTGCACGTATATCATTGTTTGTAGGGCTAATGGCTGCATTAATAGATTTTACAATTGGTATTATTTATGGGGGTATTTCCGGATATAAAGGTGGACGTGCTGACAATATTATGATGCGCATTATCGAAATCTTATATGGCCTGCCCTATTTGCTTGTTGTTATTCTACTGCTGGTTGTACTTGGGCCAAGTTTAGGAACGATCATCCTTGCCTTAACAGTTACCGGCTGGGTAGGTATGGCCAGGATTGTGCGAGGACAAGTACTTCAAATTAAAAACTATGAATTTGTGCTGGCCTCAAGGTCATTTGGAACGAAAACATCACGGATTATAAGAAAAAACTTAATACCAAATACAATGGGACCAATCATTGTGCAAATGACATTAACGGTGCCCAGCGCCATATTTGCGGAAGCGTTTCTAAGTTTTCTTGGACTAGGAATACAATCTCCGCATGCAAGTTGGGGCATGATGGCAAATGATGCTTTGGGAGCAATCCTTTCCGGACATTGGTGGACATTGTTCTTCCCTGCATTTTTTATCTCGTTTACGATGTTTGCATTTAATGTATTAGGTGACGGGCTTCAGGATGCACTTGATCCGAAGCTAAGGAAGTAGGTGACATAGATGGAAAAAATACTTGATGTAAAAGACCTCCACGTAACCTTTACTACTTATGGTGGTACGGTAAAAGCCGTACGTGGTGTTAACTTTCATTTGAATAAAGGGGAAACCTTGGCAATTGTAGGAGAATCCGGATGTGGTAAAAGCGTTACCTCAAATGCGATTATGCGCTTAATACCCGATCCGCCCGGTAAGATCTCCAATGGGTCCATTCACTTTCATGGAAAAGATCTTGTCCGGTTGTCTGAAAAGCAAATGCGGAATATTCGGGGTGTCGATATCTCCATGATATTCCAGGATCCGATGACCGCCTTAAATCCGACATTAACAATTGGGACTCAATTAATGGAGGGGCTAAGGCAGCATAAAAAGATTACTGGTGAAGAAGCCAAACAAAAGGCATTGGAAATGATGAACCTTGTAGGCATCCCTAATCCGGAGGAACGCTTAAAACAATATCCACACCAATTCAGTGGAGGAATGCGGCAACGTATTGTAATTGCAATGGCTTTAATTTGTGAGCCGGAATTATTGATTGCGGATGAACCTACGACTGCACTTGACGTGACGATTCAAGCTCAAATTTTGGAGTTGTTTAACAGAATTCAAGAAGCTACAGGGGTTTCCATTATCCTGATTACACATGATTTAGGCGTAGTAGCAAAAATTGCTGATCGAATTGCTGTTATGTATGCAGGAAAGATTATCGAGGTTGGTACAAAGCGGGAAATATTTTACCAGGCACAGCATCCCTATACGAAGGGATTACTGAAATCAGTGCCTCGCCTGGATTTGCAAGGGGAAAAACTAACACCGATTGACGGTACACCACCAGATTTATTCTCACCTCCGGTTGGATGTCCTTTTACTGCAAGATGTCCATTCGCCATGGAGGTGTGTGATAAAGTTTATCCTGGCACAACGGAGCTAAGCGATGCACATAAAGTGGATTGCTGGCTTCAGGATGAGCGGGCTAAACAGCTTTTGGCTTCAACAGCCAATAATTAAAATTCAAAGGGGGAAAAAGGTATGAGAAAATGGCTAGTAGTTTTGATGGCAATACTCACGGTTCTTATGCTTGCAGCATGTACAGCAAATGAGGATGCCGGTGAGGAAAAGCCGAAAGAAGATGGTAATGATGCAGAAGCAACAGAAGAAAAGAGTGACGATGGAAAAGTATTATATATGAATAATGGAAATGAACCTACTTCACTTAATCCTCCAGTAGGTTTTGATTCGGTATCATGGAATGTGTTGAATAACTTGATGGAAGGTTTAACAAGGTTGGGTGAAGATGATCAACCACAGGAAGCAATTGCGGAATCATGGGATATTTCGGAGGATCAAAAGACATATACCTTCCATATCAGGGAGAACGCCAACTGGTCCAATGGTGATCCAGTAACTGCAGAGGATTTTGTCTATGCATGGAAGCAATTATTAAATCCAGAAACAGCTTCTCCTGCAGCATTTCTTGGTTACTTTATTGAAGGTGGAGAAGCTTATAATAATGGCGAAGGATCAGCAGATGATGTGGGCGTCAAAGCTGTTGATGAAAAAACCTTTGAAGTAACGTTGAATGCCCCAACAGGATTCTTCCTGCATGTTATTTCAAACCCTGCGTTTTTCCCGGTAAATGCAAAGGTTGCTGAAGAAAACCCAGAGTGGTATGCAGAAGCTGATTCCTTTGTTTCCAATGGTCCATTTAAATTGGAATCATGGGCACATGATAGTGAAATGATGATGGTTAAGAATGATCAATATTGGGATGCAGAAACAGTGAAATTGGATAAGGTTCATTGGGCTATGGTTAATGAAACAAACACAGAATATCAGATGTTTGAATCAGGTGATCTTGATATGACCTCCATTCCTTCTGACATGGCTGACCAGCTTATTGATGGAGATAATGTTGTTATTGAGGATCAGGCTGGATTGTATTTTTATCGTTTCAATGTAAATGAAGAACCATTCCAAAATGAAAAGATCCGTAAAGCATTTGCGCTAGCAATCAATCAACAGGACATTGTTGACTTTGTAACGAAAAATAAAGAAGAACCAGCTACAGGTTTTGTTTCCCCTGGCTTCAAAGATCCTTCTGGAAAAGATTTCCGTGAGGTGAATGGGGATTTGGTGAAATTTGACCCTGAAAAAGCTAAGAAGCTTCTTGAAGAAGGAATGAAAGAGGAAGGCTATGATGAGTTACCTGAAGTAGTACTAAGCTACAACACGAGTGAAGACCATAAAGCAATTGCAGAGACAATGCAAAGTATGTATAAGGATAATCTGGGCGTAGAGGTTTCCTTAGAGAATACAGAATGGAATGTATTCCTTGAGGATCAAAAAGGCTTAAAACACCAGTTATCCCGAAGCTCCTTCTTATTTGACTATGGTGATCCAGTTAACTTCTTGGAAAGCTTTATTACAGATTCAACGATGAACCGTACAGGTTGGTCGAACAAAGAATATGATGAGTTAATTGCTAACGCCAAGTCCGAAACAGATGAAGCAAAACGTTGGGAGTATATGGAGAAGGCAGAGAAATTGCTAGCAGAGAAAATGCCGATCTTCCCAATTCACTATTACAATCAAGTATTCATATACAGTGAAGACGTATCAGGCATTGTGCGTCACCCAGTAGGCTATGTAGAGCTTAAGTGGGCAGATAAGCAATAAAGTAAAACTATTTTTAGAGATAACTAGAAAACTAACATAATAGAGAATAGCTCATATACATATGTATATGGGCTCCCTTTTTCTTTTCTTAGTACTATGCCAGAAAAAATACATTAGCTTTTTAGCTTACTTAAAGGAGGTATAGATATGATTAAGCCGGAGCGCTTGCAAAAAGGAGATACGATTGGGATTATTGCACCTGCAGGCCCACCTGATCAAGGAAAACTTCAACAAGCCATTCCTTTTTTTGAATCACTTGGACTTAAAGTAAAATTAGGCCAACACATAAATGAAATTCATGGCTATCTCGCTGGCACAGATCAACAGCGCTTGGAGGATTTCCACACGATGATTGCAGACCCTGTTATTAAAGCAATCTTTTTTGCCCGTGGTGGTTATGGAACCGGAAGAATTGTGTCATCTCTTGATTACGAGTTAATCAGAAAAAACCCAAAAATTATCTGGGGATATAGTGATATTACATACTTACATACGGCCATACGCCAACAGACTGGCCTGGTCACTTTTCATGGACCGATGGTTGCTTCAGATATAGGAAAAGAAGCGTTTGATGATTTTACGGCAGAGATGTTCCTGCAATTGTTTGAACCTGCTACATATGTATATTCAGAAAAAGTATCATCTTTACATGTTATCACTTCTGGCAACAGTACGGGTATGCTTGTCGGTGGAAATCTCTCCTTAATTGTAAGCACACTCGGTACCCCGTTTGAAATAGATACGAAAGGCAAACTGCTTTTACTTGAGGATATAGGAGAAGAGCCATACCGAGTTGACGGTATGCTTAACCAATTAAAGCTTGCTGGAAAACTGGAAGAGGCTGCAGGGGTCATTTTAGGTGATTTTGCAGATACTGAGACAACCTTGAAACACAGTTTAACCTTGGACCAAGTGTTTTCAGATTATCTTTCCAAGCTAAACTGCCCTGTGCTCTGCGGTTTTAAAATTGGACATTGTTTTCCGCACTTTGCTGTACCTCTTGGAGTAGAAGCGGAATTATCTGCAGATACAAAAACTTTAACTATTCAGGCTGGTGTGAATTAGAACAACAAAGGAGGAGACACCTTGCAAATTCAAAACATAGAAACATTCCAAACAGCTATTCCTCTACATACCCCATTTAAAACCGCATTACGTACAGTGACAATTGCTGAGTCTATTGTTGTGAAAATCACCTGTGAAGGAGGAGTTACAGGCTTCGGGGAAGTGCCTCCGACACATGTAATTACGGGCGAGAGTTTGGCAAGTGTAGATTTTGCCATAAATAGAGTATTTAAGCCTTTGCTATTAGGAATGGATATAGATGCACGTGAACAGATTTTTGAAAAATTACATGGAAGTATGGTAGGAAATCCAAGTGCTAAAGCAGCGGTTGATATTGCTCTTTATGACTGTATCGCCAATGCAGCAAGTACCCCCCTTGTCTCCTTTTTAGGTGGATATAGGAAGGAAATTGAAACAGATTATACCGTCAGTGTAAATACTCCACAGGAAATGGCCGCAGACGCACGTAAGTACATAGATAATGGGTTTAACGTGTTAAAAATAAAGGTTGGCAAGGATCAGATTGAGCAGGACGTGAAGCGAATACAAGCTATACGAAAAGAAATTGGGGATGATACGCTTATTCGTCTTGATGCAAACCAAGGATGGAAAGCGAAGGAGGCTGTGAAAGCCATCCGGCAGATGGAAAGTCTTGGATTGGATATTGAACTGATTGAACAGCCGGTAAATGCATACGACATAGAAGGGTTAAAATATGTAACAGACAATACAGAGACACCGATTATGGCAGATGAAAGCGTGTTTTCTCCTCTTGACGCAAAGCGAATATTAGAAAATAAGGCAGCAGACCTGATTAATATTAAATTAATGAAAGCTGGAGGAATTCATCAGGCATTAAAAATCGCAGCACTTGCTCAAGCCTATGGAGTAGAATGTATGGTTGGCAGTATGATAGAAACAAAGCTTGGCATAACAGCAGCTGCTCATTTTGCAGCAAGTCAACCGAATGTTACACGATATGACTTTGATGCCCCTCTCATGCTTACAGACGATCTTATTCAGGGCGGAGTTACATATGAAGGAAAAGTAATCCGTTTAGGTACAGCTGCTGGATTGGGTATTAAGAAAATTAATAAACAATATATTATCAACCAGCAATAAAACGTTGTATATCTCAGATGCATATGAGAGAACGGAAGCCTCATATGAGAAAGAATCACCAAATATGAGAGAGCCTGCATCTCATATGAGAAAGAATCACCCAATATGAGAGAGCCTGCATCTCATATGAGAAAGAATCACCAAATATGAGAGAGCCTGCATCTCATATGGGAAAGAATCACCCAATATGAGAGAGCTCACGCTCTAATGAGAGAAAAGCATCAAATATGAGAGAGCCCGCACCCCATATGAGAGAGCACCAACCTCATAAGAAAGAAAAACTTAATATATAGGAAAGGAGTTCTTACTATGATAAAACAGCAAATTGACTTATTCCCTAATGAAATGTGGGTAACAAATGTTCAAGTTGCAACGGTATGGACATCCCCAGAGTCTGCTAGAGATGTGGATACAGCTGGCGTGACTACCCCAACGAATATAGATAAGTGGATTGCGAACCTCACACATGAGGAAAAACTGGCACTTTGTGACGAGAACAGTGTTCAATCCCAACTTTTATATGGTGAGCCAGTACTTATTGATGAAATAAAGGAAGAGTGGGCAAGAGTAGTTATCCCCTCACAGCCTTCTAACAAGGATGAACGTGGCTACCCGGGCTGGGTTCCCCTAAAACAATTGACACAAGTGAAAAAAGAGGAGTGGGAAAGCGAACTTACTGCTGCCGTTATCAGTGATAAGGCTTGGCTCACATCCGATAAGGGTGAAGAGTTAATGAAACTCAGCTATATGACCTTCCTGCCAATAGAAGAAGTTCAGGAAGATAGAATAAAAGTAAAAACCCCAGTCGGATCTGGTTATATTCATGCATCATCTATCAAGATATTCACGACATCTTTAGGCATAGAACAAGGAACAGGTAAGGCAATTGTGGAAGCAGGAGAACCGTTTTTAGAATTAAGTTATTTTTGGGGAGGCATGAGTTCGTTTGGTTACGATTGCTCTGGTCTGGCTTATGCTACTCACAAAGCAAATGGCTATCAAATACCAAGAGATGCGAGCGACCAGGCTGCTTCAGGTAAAAAGGTTGCTTTTAATGAGCTTCTTCCAGGGGACTTAATTTTCTTTGCCTATGAAGAGGGAAAGGGAAAATTACATCATGTAGGAATCTATTATGGCAATGGAAAGATGCTGCATTCACCGCAAACGGGTAGAGGGATTGAAATTATCAACTTAGAAGGAACAAAATATGAAAAAGAGCTATGTGCCGCATGCCGCTATTGGCATGAGAATAAGGAGTAATAATATGGACGATAAAGTGTTGCAAGTAAATCAGTTGAAAAAGCATTTTGATATGGGAAAAGGAAAGGTGCTTAAGGCAGTAGATGGGGTTACCTTTTATGTGAAAAAAGGAGAAACATTTGGACTTGTAGGAGAATCGGGATGTGGAAAATCTACCATTGGTCGCACGATTCTCGGTCTGTATGATAAAACAGAAGGCGATGTTATTTACGACGGAAATGATATTCATGCATTGTCTGAGAAGGATCGTTTTACCTTTTATCGTAAAATGCAAATGATTTTCCAGGATCCATATGCTTCTCTTAATCCCCGTTCCACTGTGAAAGAGGTTATTTCAGAACCAATGGAAGTACATGGACTATACAAAAATAAAAAAGAACAGCTTGATCGTGTCTATCAACTATTGGAGGAGGTAGGTCTTAACCGTGATCATGCTAACCGGTATCCGCATGAATTCAGTGGCGGACAACGGCAACGAATAGGAATAGCACGAGCACTCGCATTAAATCCTGATTTTATTATTGCGGATGAACCAATCTCGGCGCTGGATGTATCTGTGCAAGCTCAGGTAGTCAATCTTTTGAAGGAGCTTCAAACTGAAAAAGGTTTAACCTTTTTATTTATCGCCCATGACTTATCTATGGTGAAACAAATATCGGATCGAATCGGGGTTATGTATCTTGGCAATATGGTGGAGTTAACCACAAGTGAGCAGCTTTATGATAACCCATTACATCCTTATACTAAGGCTTTGTTATCAGCGATTCCAATACCAGATCCGGATATTGAAGAAAGGAGAGAGCGGATTATCCTCGAAGGAGAATTGCCGAGTCCAATCGATCCTCCGAGTGGATGTGTTTTCCGGACACGCTGCCCGATGGCAATGGAGGTATGCTCCGAACTCCGTCCAGCATGGCAAGAAGTAGAAAAAGACCATCATGTGGCATGTCATCTCTATGATAGTACGCTTACTAAAGAGCAGACGAAAAAAATTGTTCCACAGCATGCTAAGGTTTTCTAAATCTTATGTTCTATTGAAATCCCCTTTTGTATACATTTAATAGTAGGGATACTAGACTAAATGAATGCAAAGGGGGATGGCATTGAAAAAACCAAATATGTATCATTCAGCGAAGAACAAATCCATCATAAAGAAAATAAAATCGAAGCAGAAGGCAACATACAAAGGAACACTTCCCAAAAAAATTCCGCCCTGGAAAAGGAAAACAGCTTTTCACAAACCTAAAACAGCAGCAACATGGAAGCTCCCTACAATTTTACTGATATCCAGTTTATTTTTTATCATTCTAATTATCCCTACGCTCATTGTAATTCCATTTGGGAAAGAGAGTGAAAATGAAAGCAGGATGGTGGAAAAAGAGCAAACTGCCCAGACTCCGCAAGAAGAAACAGAAGCTTCACCATTTTCGGTAGCAGTTATGCGATCGACATCCGAGGAAGTAGAAAATGTCCCTCTAGAGACCTATGTCTCCAGGGTAATTGCTTCAGAAATGCCTGCTGATTTTGAATTGGAGGCATTGAAAGCGCAAGCCTTGGCGGCGCGTACGTATATTGTTAATCATAAGCTCCACACAAATGAAAACGATAAGAAAGAATCGGATGTAACGGATACTGTCCAACATCAGGTTTATAAGGATGATAAGGAGCTAAAGCGTCAGTGGGGAAGCGATTATGAGTGGAAAATAGATAAAATAAAGAAAGCAGTCCAGGAAACGAAGGGTGAGATACTAACATACAATAGCCAGCCTATAACTCCGGCATTTTTCTCTACAAGCAATGGTTTTACAGAAAACTCGGAGGACTACTGGGAAAATGAACTTCCTTACTTACGCAGTGTGGAGAGTCATTGGGACAAATCATCGCCAAAATTTTTAGACCAAAAAATATTTACACTAAACCAATTTGAAAACGCCATGAAAGTGGAATTAAACAAGAGTGGGTCACTGGTCATGGAAGTAACCAGAACGAAAAGCAATCGGGTAGATGAACTGATGATTGATGGGCATAAGTTTTCAGGAAGAGTCGTTAGGGAAAAGTTAGAATTGCGCTCAAGCGATTTCAAAATTAAACAAAAAAATGACCATCTGATATTCACTACCAAAGGTTATGGACATGGAATTGGAATGAGCCAATATGGTGCTAATGGGATGGCAAAAGAAGGGAAGACATATAAGGACATTGTGAATCATTATTATAAAGGAGTAGAGATAAGCACGGTCACAGATACAGCTCCAGCCCTTGTCGCTAAATAGACAGGGCTTTTTTTATTGCTTCTTTATATTTAGGGATTGAAAGTTGTTTCGCAAAATTTATATATTGCGACGTAACTGTAAGTATTGTAAATCACTGTTTCTAAAAGATACACTACTAAAATATATTTTAATACGTTTTGATGATCATCTACCGCCATTGATTTCCATTACAGATGAACGCTTTCACACCTCCGGGTACAAGCGCGACATCTGTTCGTAACCTCACAGTGTCTTCTTTGCCGCCCGGCATGGCCTCAGCCGCTTCCTCCGCTACGCTCCGTCCAGGGTCTTCGCCTCATGCTATTCCGGCAGGAGTCGTGGGCCAACAGGACGTTGGTCATGCAATCGTTGCCACAGGACGTGGCGTTTTTAGATTGCCATCTTCCATTCCAATCAATTGGTATGTGCTATTGATTAATTTGAGGTATTTAAGAATTGAATAAGTAGCTCTTATCTTTAATCTTTGAGATATACACCTTAGCGGAGGGAAAATATGTAGACTCCAGCGGGAAAAGCGAGACTAGCGAGACCCCACAGAACGGAACTAATTAGGAACAAAGGCTAAGTTCGTCACGTCCTGTGACAACGCCTTTGTAACCAGCATCCTGCAGGCCCGAGTTCGAGGAGGCTCGCAGGCCGCCCGCGGAAAGCGTAATATTTTCCCGTAGCGAGATTAGAAAATCATATCCACTACGTCGCATTTTACTCCAACTCTACAGATAATTAAATAGTACAAGATAACTCAAAACAATTGATAATAGGTTCTGCAGGAGACAGAGATGCGGCTGGAAATAATAATTTATTTTAGTTATATGAAGCTTATTATCTCCCAAAAAGGGCATTAACGGCACTTCCTCCATCTGGTAATTGCTTAATTTACCCTAATAAAACGATTAAATACACTTTTTTCAAAAATTTTTTTCAAGAGATGTATAGATTTTCCCTTTTCTGATCAGAATGGTTGTTGAGGTGATGATCTATGAATGAGGAAAACAAAGGAACTCCAAAAAATAAGTGGAGTAACATTTTTCGGAAAAAGTGGTTTTTCCCGGCACTCTATTTAACAATAGCAGCAGTACTATTGTCAGTGGTTGTATGGTATCAAAACTTGGATAATCAGATTCCAGATGCCCAGGACCAAATTGACAATCAGGAAGAAGGCTTTTCGCCAAATCCAAATGACGAAGATGCACAACCTGTAATGGATCAGCAAGAAGTTATAGAGATGCCTGTAACAAACCAAGATCAAGCAGAAATCGTAACTAAATTCTTCGATTACAACGCGGAACAAAAGGACCAGGAAAGTGCATTGGTTCTCTATAACAACAGGTATTATCAGAGCAAAGGAGTAGATATTGCTTCTGCTAATGATGAAACTTTTGAAGTAGTAGCTGCCCTAAGTGGAACTATTACAGAAGTGAAAGAGGACCCATTGCTAGGAAATGTCGTTGTACTGTCTCATGATAATGATGTAATGACGTACTATGCTAGTCTTGGAGATGTAAAGGTTAAAGCTGGTGAAAAGATCAAGCAAGGTGATCTATTAGGAACTGCCGGAAAGAACTTATTTGGAAAAGACAGTGGAACACACGTTTATTTCGAACTTAGAAAAGACGGTAAAGAAGTGAACCCAGAAACCTATTTCAATCAGCCAGTAAGCAAGCTTGAGAATATTACTGAAGAAGTAGCTGAGGAAGATAAAGCAGAAGATCAATCAGAACAAACAGAAGCTACTGAGACAGAGGACAGCAGTACAGAACCTACTCAAGAGGAAGACACTCAAGAGAATGACGAAACAAATACGGATACAGATAAGCAAGAAGAGCAAGGCAAGGAAGAAACGAATGATACTTCAGCAAGTGCATAAATTGCTGTGATCATTCAACGTAGTTTAATAGAAACAATCTAATTTATATCATGCAGGGATTTGAAAAGTACTAATTTTGTATGACTCAGGTCCTGCATGCCCCCTGACTATATTTAATAGAGCCTGAAGAATTTTCCCAACAATAAAGGGCATTCTTCGGGCTTTTTATATGAGAATGAAGTATAATAAGATCTAATAGTATGTTAATATTAAGAGAAGTGCAATAATTGTTGAATTTTGTAACAATATAACAGGCACATTAAAATATCTGTCCAGATATGAAAGGAGCTTCCATATGTTCAATTCGAAGGTTGAGCTGTCGGGTTTGGATCAGTTATCTTTGTCGCAATTAATGGGAGTGCTCTATCAGAAATATAAGGATGAGATGATTACAAAAAAACGAATAAAAGAAATTTGTTTGCAAACAAACTCTCCGGAACTTCAAAAGACAGGGATGGAATTCTTGTATATGAATGGATTTTATACGGAGCTGGAGACACTCATTTTAAAAAATCACCAATCCTCTTATACTTCAAACCGTAAATGGGCACTTGTTTATCAGTACACACTTGAGAGAAGAAAAAAACAGACCCCACCACGTGAATTACTAGGCAGACTAAATTTTATTCGAACGAAGGAACCTGAATTGACCTGCTTAGTTGAACTGCTACGCGTTACCTTGCACTATGACCTCCAAGAGTATTCAAAATTAGGTAACTTTCTGTATAATCAGCCTCAGCTTTTCAATGAAGTAGAGGATAATGTATTGCGCAATTATTTCCATGTCAGACTCTACCAAATCTTGCTTACTTATTATACATTAAGAGATCAAGTGATTATGGCAAGAAAGTTTGGCTATCGGTTGCTAAACCAATCTACAAATGCAATGACTAAAATAGGTACACATATTAAGCTGGGCTTAACCTATACATTTGATTCGTATACACAAGGTATGTACCATTTTCACCAAGCATTGGAGCTGGCAAAACACCATCATATAGAAAAATATGATTATTTGATACTACAACGAAATATTCCTTTTCTTGCAGCTCACTGGAATCGGGTGGACAACATCTACACAAAGGATAAAAGTGAACAGGCACATATTGAAATTGCCAAAGGAAATAACCAGAATGCCATTGAGATACTTGAGGAACTTCCACTAAACAGTCCTTTTCAGCTATATTATATGGGGAGGGCAAAGCAAGATAAACAACTTCTTTTAAAATCTTATAGAGAATTTATTGAAAAAAGAAGTGACCACTTTTTCAGTAAATTACCACTTGCCGCCCTAAAGAAAATGAACAGTAAAGAGGAGATTTAATATCTCCTCTCTTTTCTCCTCGCAAACTAGGTCTTTTTTCCTGCGTAAAAAGGTCCGGCTTTTTCAGATCAAACATTCCAAGGAGGAATTTTAATGAAAAAGTTGAAGTTTTTTCTCTTAATCATCCTAATTTCGCTTTCTTTTACAATTACGACTGATCCAGGTACTGCTGCCGGTGATACGATTAAATCTGATCCTGATTTCGGTGATGTTGATTAATTCTTTGGAGCTAAACCAGTACTTTACTCAATTTTAATTTAAATGTAAGAAAGAAGAATAAATGATTTCTAAGAGAAAGCTGGACCTTTTTCATATAAGTTTTCCGACTTCCTTTTGAAAATACTTCTTGTCCTATAACGAATAATTAAAATTATAATCATAAACCTCTTCTTCTTGTAATAAAATGTTACAAACCAAGCAATCAGAAATGTCTGAGGTGAGAGCTTGTGTGGCACTTCTGAAATAGATAAAAGACAGCCTGCCTTTACTTATTAATAACTGAAAATTGGATAAATTATCTAGTGACATGTTTCTAGATCATTTGCTTAAGCTTACATAATCAAATACTTAGTTCCTTGTACATGCAAATAAAATATATGCCACTACATTTACACCTTGTCTCAAACCCACACCTCGGAAATATCCAACTAGGGAGGCGAATGGTGTGCATGATTACATCAAAGAGAGGACTATCAGGATAGGGAAGTATGTTGTGGAAACGAGAAAAACTGTCCGTGTGATAGCAAAAGAATTTGGTGTCTCGAAAAGCACAGTACACAAAGATCTTTCAGAACGTTTACCGGAAATAAATCCAGAGCTGGCCAATCAGGTAAAAGAAGTATTGGAATATCACAAATCAATCCGTCATCTCCGTGGCGGAGAAGCAACTAGAAAAAAATACAAATTTGAACCAGAAAGCGAAACTGGAAAACAGAATCAGCCAAGACCAGTAGGGTAACCTTTAACTAGCAGCTTGGGGAGGTGATTAATGAAAGAGGTGTATCCATATACTTAATAGAAAATCCAGCAATAGATATCTGTTGCTGGATTTTCTATGTCCTGAGAAGGGCTGTGCTCGCTCTAAGGGGAGGCTGATTGGCAGGAGTGCAATGGATTTCACAGCAGAGCGAGTTAATCCGCCAGAGGGGGGAAGTAATCGTTCGGAGAGCAGGATAATCCGCCGGAGGGAGAAGTAATCAGCCACAAAGCGCAACAATCTTCAGACAGGTTTATAAGACAGATTTCCTACATAAAAATTTCTTCAAATTGCAGTTAATTGTTGAAAATTGTGGTAAAATATTATATTAGTAGCATTGTGTTTAAAATGTGAGATAGTATTTTTATGCTAGGAGGATCTAGATTCATGTTTTCTAGAGATATTGGAATTGACCTTGGAACTGCCAATGTTTTAATTCATGTAAAAGGTAAAGGAATTGTATTAAATGAACCTTCTGTTGTTGCGATGGACCGAACTACTGGAAAAGTTTTGGAAGTTGGAGAAGCGGCACGTAGAATGGTTGGTCGTACACCAGGAAACATTGAAGCGATTCGTCCATTGAAAGATGGGGTAATTGCTGATTTCGATGTTACAGAAGCAATGTTAAAACATTTCATAAATAAGATTAATGTAAAAGGATTTTTATCAAAACCGAGAATGCTTATATGCTGCCCGACAAATATTACAAAGGTGGAGCAGAAAGCAATTAAAGAAGCTGCTGAAAAGTCAGGCGGTAAAAAGGTTTATTTAGAGGAAGAACCTAAAGTCGCTGCAATTGGAGCAGGCATGGAAATATTCCAGCCAAGTGGAAACATGGTTGTTGATATTGGTGGAGGCACTACAGATGTAGCTGTTCTTTCCATGGGTGATATTGTTACATCAGAGTCCATTAAAATGGCTGGGGATAAATTTGATGTGGAGATTCTCCAATACATTAAAAAGAAATACAAGCTGTTAATCGGAGAACGTACTGCCGAGGACATAAAAATTAATATTGCAACTGTGTTTAAAGGTTCTCGTACAGAAGAAATGGAAATTCGTGGCCGAGATATGGTTTCAGGACTTCCTAAAACTATTACAGTATATTCTGCAGAGATTGAGGAAGCACTTCGTGAATCTGTATATCTTATTGTGCAAGCAGCAAGAACCGTATTGGAACGCACTCCTCCTGAGTTATCTGCAGATATCATCGATCGTGGTGTTATCCTCACAGGTGGTGGAGCTTTAATTCATGGTATTGATCAATTGCTTGCCGAAGAATTAAAGGTTCCAGTGTTTATGGCAGAAGAGCCAATGAACTGTGTAGCAAAAGGCACGGGCATGATGCTTGATAATATTGATAAAATCGAACGCAGGAAAATTGTTTGATTTACCGGTGAGGAAAATAGTATCTATGCTTCCTATTACCCTAACTAATCATACAATAAACCTATAAAATAGAAATAATTTGATTGAAGGAGGAGCCGTCTTGTTAAGAGGTTTTTACACAGCTGCCAGTGGGATGATTGCACAACAGCGTCAACAAGAAGCTTTATCAAACAATATAGCAAACGCCAATACACCAGGTTATAAAGCTGATCAAACAGCGTTAAAATCGTTTCCTGAGTTACTTATTAAACAAGTAGGTGAAATGGATATTCCTACAAAACATGGTCATAAGCTTCCGGTACAGAAATCTATTGGTTCGTTGAATACTGGCGTTTATGTTCAAGAAACCATTCCCAATTATGTTCAGGGTGATTTACGTGAAACAGGTGTGTCTACGGACCTTGCGCTTGTGAACGGTAAACTCCCAGAGGAGACAGGAAATTTATTTTTCACTGTTCAAAATGAGTCAGGGGAAGAGCGCTACACGCGTAACGGCAATTTTACAGTAGATGGGCAAGGCTATCTTGTAACAAAGCAGGGCTATTATGTGTTGGATCAACAAGGTAATCAAATTCAGACAAATGGAATGGAATTTACTGTAACTCAAGACGGTTTTCTCCAGACAGAAGGTCAGACTATCCCTTTAGGTATAGCTTATACAGAGAATGCAAACACATTTGTAAAAGAGGGTAATGGTCTCTATCAAGGGCAGGCGGATCCTGTACCAGCCGGAACTTCATTTAAAATAGAGCAAGGTTTTCTGGAACGGTCGAATGTAGATTCACTGCAATCTATGACCCAAATGATGGAAGCATATCGTATGTTTGAGACAAATCAACGTGTATTAAAAGCATATGATGAAAGCATGGGCAAAGCAGTTAGTGAAATTGGCCGAATCGGATAACAGGCGATGATGAAGTGAAGGAGGAGACACATGTCAAGAACAATGATACAAGCAGCTGTAACAATGAATCAATTACAATCTAAACTTGATCTCATTGGGAATAATATGGCAAACAGTGAAACAACAGGGTATAAAAATCGTAGCGCAGACTTTTCATCCTTGTTATTTCAGCAAATAGATAACCTAAAAGATGAAGCAAATGCGGTAGGTCGATTGACACCTGAGGGCGTAAGAATTGGATCTGGCGCAAAGCTTGGTACACCAAGCTTTGATTTAAATCAGGGTTCGATCACGGAAACCGGCCGTACGCTTGATGCAGCTCTGTTGCGGGAAAATCATTTCTTTCAAGTTCAAGTGACAGAGAATGGGATAGTGGAAACCCAATATACACGTGATGGTGCATTCTATCTAAGTCCGATAAATAACAATGAGGATGTCATGCTTACAGACAAAAATGGGAATCCGATTATTGGGGAAAATGGTTCTATCGTTATTCCAGCAGGGTTTGACTCAATCGATATCCATCCGAATGGTCAGGTATCAGTTAAGCGTGGGGATCAAACGGAAATTGCTGGAAATATTACGGTTGTTGAAGCTGTTCGACCACGTCTTTTAGAAGCTACTGGTAACAACTCATTCCGTCTTCCGGCAAATATGGCGGAGCTTGGGTATCAGCCATTTGAGGTTATGCAAGGAGTCGAACCTGGAACTGAGATTATAAAAAATGGTGCTTTAGAGCGATCTAACGTCGATATTTCAAAAGAAATGACAGATTTAATAATGACCCAACGTTCTTATCAATTTAATGCTAGAACAATTTCCATGAGTGATCAGATGATGGGGTTAATTAACCAAGTCAGATAAGGCTCTTTCATATTGGAATCAATAGAGAAGCTATTGACTAAAAACCTGAAAATACACTATAGTTATAATAATAACAAAGGGCATTGTCGGGATGTAAGGAGAAACAAGATTATGACTACTAAACAAGCAGAAAGACCAGTTGAAGAGAAGCAGACAAGAAATTCCCATAAAGACAGTCAAAAAAAGACCAACGTGGGAGATTCTGCGTCAAATGAGCAGGACACTGCAAAAAAGACATCAAGAAACCAGCAGAAGCAGAAACAGAGGGAAGAAAAGAAAAATAATAAACGACCAAGACTTCGGGTTTTTCCAATCTGGCTCCGTATCATTGTCGTTCTTCTTCTTTGTGCGATAGCTCTAACAGCTGGATTAATGATTGGCTATGGAGTCATAGGAGACGGTACTCCGACGGATGCACTAAAAAAAGACACTTGGCAGCACATTATTGATATTGTAACAAAAACAGAATAGCACAAAAGCACAAGCAACCTTTAAGGCGCTTGTGCTTTTTTATATGGTTCTAATATAAATGTGGGTTAATACAATCATTCGCAATGCGAACTAATTTGCGTTGTCTCAATTTTTTTACGACAGATCATCTCGCACTCCTGTTGATTAATCTATTCTACGGCGGATAATCTCGCTCTGCTGCCGATTAATTTATTCTGCGGCAGTTATATTATGCAAGCAAAAGTTAAACTTTTCCACGACCGCCTTGGATAAGACGGATAATTAAAACAACAAGGGCAATCACGAGCAGAATGTGAATAAGTCCTCCTACTACATCAAATCCAAAACCTAGTGCCCAAAGGATTAGTAAAATAATAAGTAATGTCCACATACATTCTCCTCCTTTCAAACAGATTATTTTAAAGTTGACTAAAACAACTATTTTTATACTTGCAACTACCTCTCTATTACCTTTTTATAAGTAAAATGAAACATTTCTCTGGTATAATGGACAAAAATACATAACATATAGGAGGAACAAATATGATGGATATAGAGCAAATTAAACAAACAATACCTCATCGCTATCCTTTTCTTTTGGTGGATAAAGTGACTGAAATGGAGGAAGGAAAGCGTGTTGTAGGGTTGAAAAATGTTAGTGCAAATGAACCCTTTTTTCAAGGACATTTCCCGGAATATGCGGTCATGCCAGGCGTATTAATTATTGAAGCTTTAGCCCAGGTTGGTGCGATGGCTGTTTTAGGTAAGGAAGAAAATAAAGGGAAGCTTGGTTTTCTTGCAGGTGTTGATAAATGCCGATTTAAAAAACAGGTTCGCCCAGGTGATCAGCTGAAATTAGAGGTTGAAATCATACGGTTTAAAGGTGCCATTGGTAAAGGAAAAGGAATTGCCACTGTTGATGGTGAAGTGGCCTGTGAAGCAGAGATCATGTTTGCTATAAAATAAGTTATCAAGGCAGGAGATCGGCAGTTACTATGCTTTCTTCTGCCAATATTATCTATGTAATTTTTAAATATCCAATAATAAAATATCCCCTTTACGGTAAATGCCCTCTCTTTTAACATCACATAATCCTCCTAAATCAAAAATAGAATTTTTTATAAAAAAAGTAGTATCACAATTCTAGTTCTGGTTAAGCTAAAATCGATAGCGAACATACAAAGGAGGAATTCAACATGAATAAGAAGTTTTTAATTAAGCTTGGTGCGCCAGTGCTAGCTTTGTCTCTTGTTGCTGCTTGTGGTACAAATAATGACACAGATCCTGTAGAAGAAGAGGCACCGTTAAATCAGGAGGATGACAACAACAATAATAATCCTGCTGAAAACAATGACATGAATAACAATGATGATATGAACGGTGACGGTATTGATGAGGATATCGATATGAATGAAGATCAAGAAGACAATGGTATGGGCAATGATAATAATAATGGCGACAAAAACAAAGATAATAACGATATGAATGGTGGAGCAGGAAACCAATAATTAATGAAGTAGCTATCATGAACGAGCTTCCCTTTATATCTAAAAAGCAGAACAGCACTCTAATTTAATAGAGACCGTTCTGCTTTTTGTTCCTGTTCCTTTACTAATTATCTTCTGTCTTTTTTGCAGTAGTGGATTTTTTGGTAGCTGTGCTTTTAGTAGAAGTGGCTTTTTTAGTTGTACTACCTGACTTCTTAGCAGCTGAGCCTGTGTTCTTCTTTGTTGAATTCGTTGTTTTTTGTTTTGCTGTTGAGTTTGCAGTGCTTTTTTTATTTGCAGCACTTTTTGCCTTTGGCTTCTGTTCTTCTTTTGGCTTGGAAGCAGTTTTATCGGCATCTTTCTTCTTTGTGTTCTTCTTCTGGGAAGCTTTTTCTTCTTCTGGTGAAGTTTTTTTGTCATCATTACCTTTAGCATCCTGCATGTGATCTGCTTGTAATTGAGCACCTTGTTCACTATCTTTTACATCATTAACCGGATTGGCTTTGGTGGCTTCTGTTGAAGATGGAGAAGCAGCTTTTTCTTCTTCGTTATTATTCTGTTCAGATTTTGCAACAGGCATAATCTTGTTTTCTTTTATCTCAGAAAGCTTTACTTGGGTAGCCTTTTGAATATCACTTTTTTTGGTTATAGCTTTGTCTTTTACAGAGCCAGCCTGGTACACTAAGTCTCCTCGTAGTTCTTTCCCGGACTTCGGAGTTAAAAAGATGGCGGTTAGTAGCCCAATAATTATTCCGAAGAAGGTACCTGAAAGGAAGCCTTTGTTATTCTCTTGATTTGCTGTCTGTTTTGTCATGTCTTATTCCTCCTCAACTTAGTTACTCATCCTATTATAAACAACTATTCATTTCTATTTCCAGTTTTTCTTGCCTTTTGAAAATAACTTTCTAACATTACCCGAAATTGGAACTGATAAAACGTTTCTTTCTAAAAGCCAAGAAGATTCCTTTATCTGAATGTTCATAGTAATATAGTCTTATATAGATAAGGGGGAATAGACTAATTGAAGAAACTATACATGATTACAAATAAAACAAAAGCGATATCACTACATAAGCATTCCACGCATTTTCGCTCTTCTATTATAGAAGCAGGTTCCGAAGAAGAAACATCCTGCGTATTCAGACCGGAACAAATTATTGACCAAAATTGCATTATTTATGGCTCCACATTAAAAAGAAGGCAAATCGAATCCAAACATATTCTTCAATTAAAAAATAAATTACCGGTTCGAATTATCCCTGAAAAAAATATTTATATGTTTCCAACAGCTTCTATAAAAAACGAGGCTTGTATTTGGGTCGCTTATCAGCATATTCGAGGGTGTATAGAACGCTTTAATAAGACTTATATTTTGTTTAAGGATGGGACAGACATACCTGTTGAGGCTTCTCACCGTTCCGTAGACCTTCAATATATTCGTACAGGTCAACTAGTTGCTCGCCAAAATGACATTAGGCTGTTTGGTAATGCTTCTTTTACTTGGTTAAACTAGAAAATGACCAGTCGGTTAATTTAATTTAGAAGGTTTGGTTATCTAAATATATTGGTAGAGCAGTATTCAAGGCTGGCGATGTCGGTATAACCTCTCCCCTCGAGGATTGACAATCACAATATATGGCAAAAACTACTGTGGCGACGCTTTGTCTATTTTTACTTCGAGGGGCCTTTACTTTTGTGAAAAAAAAGTTAATGGAAGAGCGATTATATTTGGATTGAAGAAAAATCCAATCTTTCTACTTGTAATACTAGGTTACACACATGTAATATAAAGGAGCAATCAGATGTGGCTATAAGTGACTAACCAGTCAGTCATTAATTGAATGAAACTAAACGGGATAGAAAACCGTACAAGAAACAGGTGAGAACATGAATGAGAAGAAGCTTTCTTTGCTACTGGCAGGTATGAAATTATTTGCTCAGAAGGGCTATCATCAGACTTCTATACAGGAAATAGCTAATGAAGCTGGCGTCTCGAAAGGTGCTTTCTATATTTATTTCCAATCAAAAGAGGATTTTATTACAACGGTATTTTCTCACTTTTATACACAGATAAAAGAGAAAATGAGTGAGGTTGACGAGAAAAAGCAACCTGCCAGAGAGAGCTTGGCAAATCAAATAGCTGTTTTAACGGAATATATTGCTAGCTACAAAGACTTAATAACAATGCATTTAAGGGAAAACATTTCGATAGGAGAAAATACGGATAAGATAATTAAAGAAATGAAATTGCAAAATTTTTACTGGATGAAGGATAAAATCACGGCAATTTACGGTAGTAAGCTTGATGATCTACTTATCGATACAATTATTCAATTAGAAGGATTGCTTAATGGTTATCTTAAATGGATGGTTATAGATAACATTCAAGTTGATAAAAATGAAATAGGACCATTTATTATCCGCCGTTTGGATGAAATTGTTCAAGGGATGTTGGAGAAAGAGGAAAAGCCTTTGCTGTCAGCAGCAAATATCCCTGATACATATCGTTATGAACAGCAACTGAATCAAGTTGCTTTAGATGATGTTATTGCTGGTATAGGCAAAAAACTAAATGATTTAAATTTGGATATTAGCAAGAAAGCTCAGCTCAAAAAAGTAGTGGAGACGATAAAGGAAGAGGCAGTGAAAGAAGAGCCTTCACCAATAATTATTCAGGGCTTGCTGGCTCATTTTTCAGCTATTCCAATGCTGCAATTAGAAATTGAGCAGCTTGCCGATATTTTTAATGTAGAATTATTAAATTGACTGTATATGAGAGGAGAAAAGAGAATGAAAAAATTACGGGTTGGAATACTTATTCTTTTAACATTTACCATTATTGGTTTGCTTGCTGCTTGTAATGATGAAGAAGAGAATAAGAGTGATGACAAAGAGAAAGTAACGCCTGTAGAGGTTACCAAAGTTGTGAAAAAGGATATGATTATTGAAAAATTACTATATGGAAGGACTTCGCCAAACAGTACGTCTCCAACCATGGTTCAGGTGCCAGGGGAAGTAGATGAATTGGAAGTAAAGAATGGTGATATGGTTGAGGAAGATGATATTATCGCCAAGATTTCAACACCACAAGGTAAACAAAATATCCGTGCACCGAGAGACGGAAAAGTAGCAAGTCTTTCTGTTTCAGAGGGAGAAACAACTCCAACGGAAGAGCCACTCGCAGTAATTACAGATATGGACCCAATGAAGGTTAAAGTAACAGTGACGGCAGATGCGCGTTCTCTTTTTAAGCTGGAAGAAACATTAAAGGCAATGATTGATGACCAGGAATATGATGCGGAGGTAACATCCATTGGCAGTCTGCCAGACGATACCGGACTTTACCCTGTGGAAATTTCAATCAAAAATGAAGATGAAAAGATTTTGCCTGGTATGGTTACGGAGGTACATATCACGGAGAAGAAAGTGGAAGATGCATTGACAGTGCCGACTTCAGCAATCGTTGAAGAAAGTGATGCATCGTTTATTTATATTGTAAAAGACAATAAAGCAGTAAAGAAAAAAGTTGAAATTGTGGAGACACAATCAGACCATACGGCAATAAAGGGTGACGTTAAGTCTGGCGACAAGGTTGTCGTGAGTGGTCAGCTGACCTTGTCTGATGGAAATCAGGTAAAGGTTTCGAAAGGGGAATAAACAGTGAAGCTTGTTCAAACATCCGTAAAACGACCTGTGGGAGTTATTATGATTGTACTCGCAGTACTGGCATTAGGGATCGTTTCGGTAAGAAGTTTAACCATCGATCTATTCCCGAAGATTGACCTTCCAGTTGCTGTTGTTGCTACATCTTATCAGGATGCTGCTCCACAGGAAGTAGAAAATTTAATTAGCAGACCGATAGAATCCTCTGTGAGTACGGTGGAAGGAATTGAGACCGTTCAATCACAATCTCAATCCGGGTCATCCTTAGTACTCATGATGTTCAGTAATGGAACCGATTTGGACCAAGCCTTACTTGATGTCAGAGAAAGTATTGATCAAGTTAAAGGGGCATTGCCAGATCGGGCGGGTGATCCCCGAATTATGCGCTTTAACCCGGATCAGCTCCCGGTAATGTGGGTAGGCTTAACCGGTAAAGATGCTGCTGCTTTAACTGAAATTGCAGACGACCAGATTGTGCCTTTCTTTGAACGTCAAGGCGGGGTGGGATCTGTCTCTCTTGAAGGTGGAAAAGAAAGAGAAATCCAACTCATTCTCAATCAGTCCAAACTCACGCAATATGGTGTAACAGCACAGGCCGTCACCCAAACCCTTTCCAGTGCCAATCAGTCTGCTTCGGTTGGTACGGTAGAAAAGGGCAATCAGGATTTACAGCTACGCTTAACAGGTGAATTTGATTCAATAGAAGACATTAAGCAAACCATTCTGCAAACAGAAGCAGGAGCAAAAATTCATGTAGAAGATGTAGCTGAAGTTAAGGATACGTATAAAGATGAATCCAGCGTTACATTGGTTAACGGTAAACCTTCTGTCGTATTATCTGTCATGAAAAAAACAGACAGTAACACAGTAGATGTTGCTAAGAACATTCAAGAGAGTATGGATGAAATCAAAGCAGATCTACCGGATGATGTGGATTTAAACGTTGTTATTGACACGTCTGAGTTTATTCAGATGTCCATTAAATCCGTTGTTCAGAACATACTCATTGGTGGAATCATCTCAATATTTATTTTGCTTTTATTCCTAAAAAGTATAAGAGCAACAATTGTTATTGGTTTATCGATACCAATTGCAATTATTACAACGTTCTCTCTGATGTATTTCACTGGAGAGACGCTAAATGTTTTAACACTCGGTGGGCTTGCATTAGGTCTTGGTATGATGGTGGACAGTTCGATTGTTATTCTCGAGCATATTTATACCTATCGACAACGAGGCTATAATTTAATCGATTCAGCAATTAAAGGTGCATCAGAGCTTGCGCCAGCGGTAATAGCTTCGACGACTACCACTCTGGTTGTATTTTTACCAATTATTTATGTAGAAGGTATTGCTTCCGATTTATTTACACCTTTAGCATTGGCAGTTTCCTTATCGCTCATTACTTCTTTGGTAGTAGCTGTTACACTTGTTCCAATGCTTTCATCCAAGTTACTCTCCAAAGCAATGGAAAATGGAGGGCGCCGCTATTGGTTTGATCGCTTCCTTGATTGGGTGAATGGTAAATACCGCAGTGTTTTGAAATGGGTGCTTGGCCATCGCAAGACAACAATTGCAGCTACTTTTCTAGCAATTGTAGCAAGTCTTGCACTAACTCCGTTTATTGGTGCAGAGTTTATTCCTTCTGCGGACCAAGGGCAGATGGAAGTACGGATTGAAACAGATCAAGGTAGCTCGCTGGCACATACAGAAGAAATAACAGAAAAGGTAAATAAAAAACTTGCTGACTATGAAGATATCATGGAAACAAACTATGTTAGCATAGGCGGTGGTGATTTTGGTGAAGGTGGTTCAGCCAATTCAGCTGTGTTTACCATTCAATTGATCCCATCTGGAGAAAGAGAAAAATCAACAGACCAGGTTGTTCAGCAGATGGATAAAGATTTGAGTGATATACCTGGAGCTGAAATTACTGTGAGTGCGATGGACGGTGGCATGGGTACTGGTGATCCGATTCAGATTCAACTGAACGGACCGGAGCATGAAGTGCTGTCCCAATTAGCAGATCAGGTTGTTAAGGAAATTTCTGACGTAAAAGGAGTCTACAATGCGGAGTCCGGTGCGGCTGAAGGTGTTCCGCAAATGAACATTGTTATTGATGATGAAAGAGCGGCAATGTATGGACTTTCACAGGAACAAATTCTTGGGCAGATTCAATTGCAATTTACAGGTCAGGTGGCAACAAAATATCGTGATGATGGCCAGGAGATGGATGTTACGCTCATGTATCCAGAGGATAAGCGCAGTTCCATTAGTGATTTACAGGACATGAAGATTCAATCATCAAGTGGTGCGACTATTCCTTTAGAAGAAGTTGCAGAATTTGATGAAATGAATGGACCTGCTACATTATTGCGGGAAAATCAACAACCACAGATGAATGTGACAAGCCAAGTTGTCGACAGAGACTTAGGAAGTGTCGTATCTGATGTGGAAAGTAATTTGGAAGGCTTGAATCTGCCAGAAGGCTACACGTATGAAATCGGGGGGCAGGCAGAGGATATGGCCAAATCATTTGGCGACTTGGCAATTGCCTTGATATTCTCTATCTTCCTAGTGTACGCGGTAATGGCAATCCAATTTGAGAACTTCCTATTCCCACTTATTATCATGTTTGCAATGCCGACAACGGTAGTAGGTGTTCTGTTGGGATTATTCATAGCTGGAATCCCATTAAGTATCCCCGCGTTTATCGGGATCATTATGCTCGCTGGTATTGTTGTAAATAATTCCATTGTATTAGTCGACTATATCAACATACTGCGGCGAAAAGGGAAGGATCGCTATGAAGCCATATTGGAAGCAGGTCCAAGCAGGTTACGTCCAATATTAATGACAACATTAACAACGATCTTAGCCATGGTACCTCTCGCATTCGCATTAGGTGAGGGCGCTGAGACACAGCAACCATTGGCTGTTACCATTATATTCGGCCTGGGCGTTTCCAGTATGTTCACCCTATTGCTCATTCCAGTGGTTTACACCTTATTCGATGATCTAACGAAAAAAATCACAGGACGCAAGAAGAAAAGACAAAAGAAAAAAGAAGCATAGAATTAGCCTCCACAGCTGTGGAGGCTTTTTACTATGATGGAGTGCTATTTCCCGCGAAAGTTTAGCTGCACCCGAGACAAGTAAGCATACACCCGAGACAAAGCTCGTCCTATCCGAGACAAGTGAGCGATCAACCGAGTCAGCGCACGTCCCACTCGAGACAGCTGAGCACTCGCCCGAGACAGAGCGCGTCACCTCCGCGACTGCAAAGCCGTTATCCGCGACAGTGCATCCTGCCGCCACACCAGCATACCTTTAATAAGAGTGCTGGTGCATATGAGAGAACAAGCCAAAATATGAGAGAGCTCCCGTCTCATATGAGAGAACACGCCAAAAAATGAGAGACCCTCAGTCTCATATGAGAGAGCAAGCCAAAATATGAGAGAGCCAGGGTCACATATGAGAGAACAAGCCAAAATATGAGAGACTCCCAAGCTCAAATGAGAGAGCAAGCCAAAATATGAGAGCCCCCAGACCCAAATGAGAGAGCAAACAGCAACAATAGCCTCCCTAACTACCTGACAGCCCATTAACCGCCAGACACGCCAACTAACCAAACAAAAAAGCACTGCATCAAACGATACAGTGCCAAAGTTAATTAAATCCAATTAGTTAAGATCTACTCTTCCTCTGAAATCTGCCACCAATGGAAGCCATCTTTTTCTAAAAGCTCATGAGCTGCTTTCGGACCCATCGAACCAGAGGCGTAGTTTGGGAAGTCAGCTTTTGTAGTAGCCCACCCGGATAAAATAGAATCAATAAAGCGCCACGAATATGCTACCTCATCCCAATGAGTAAAGTTGGTTGTATCACCAATCATACAGTCATACAACAGTTTTTCATAAGCTTCCGGTGTATTGATACCATCTATCCCATTATTTGTATAGGAAAGTTGAATTGGTTGAGCAATCGATCCAGCACCAGCTTTTTTCGCATTAAGATAAAGTGTTATTCCCTCGTTCGGTTGTATGTTAATGACAAGCAAATTCGGATGCTTCTTCGGCTCTTCCTTATAATACAAATTCATAGGGATATCTTTAAATTCAACTACAATTTTAGTACATTTTTCTGCCATTCGTTTTCCGGTTCGAATATAGAAAGGAACACCGGCCCAGCGGTAGTTATCGATCATTACTTTTCCTGCTACAAATGTTTCTGTATTAGATTGAGCAAGTTCATCTGCTTCCTCACGATAACTGCGAAGTTCTTGGCCATCCAAATGACCGCTGCCATATTGACCACGAACAAAGTAGTCTTGCACTTGTTCTTTTTCAATCATCCGTAAAGAACGGAGTGCACGTACTTTTTCAGAGCGGATTTCATCTGTAGATAAGTTAATTGGCGGCTCCATCGCGAGTAGTGCGACCATCTGAAGCATGTGATTTTGCACCATGTCCCTTGCTGCCCCGGAATGATCATAATAGCGCGCCCGCTCCTCAACACCGAGCTTTTCACTGGACGTGACCTGAATGTTAGAAATAAAGCGGTTATTCCATAAATGCTCAAAAATACCGTTGGCAAAGCGGATAACTTCAATATTTTGTACCATTTCCTTGCCAAGATAATGGTCAATTCGGTAGATCTGTTCTTCATCAAAAGCGACACGTATTTCATTATTCAACTCTTTCGCAGATTCCAAATCATGCCCAAACGGTTTTTCAATAACAAGGCGTGTCCAGCCAGGGCTGTTTTTCAATCCATGGCTTTGAAGATTTTTTGCGATGGATCCGAAATACTCTGGTGCCATCGCCAAATAAAAGATCCTGTTACCACCTGTTTGATACGTTCCCTCCAACTCCTCCAAAAGACCATGGAGGTTGTTATAAGAATCTGTTTCGGTGACATCAAAGGAATGATAATAAAAATGTGAAATGAATTTGTCTACATTCTCATCTGTTGAAACTTCCTGATCAAGGGAGGCTTTCACATTATCCCGGAATACATCGTTCGTCCATGGTCTGCGTGCAAGACCAACGACTGCAAAATCTTCGTCAATTTTTCCATTTTGATACAATTTGTATATAGATGGGAAAAGCTTTCGCTTAGCTAAATCCCCAGTTGCTCCAAATATGACAATTGTTACTTTTGGTGTTTGCATAGAATGAAAACCTCAATTCTTGGTATATATATAAGATTTTATAAATAAAAAAAGGATAAATCAACTATTGTGGTTAACTATCCTGTATTTTTATTTATTTCTGGATATATATGTATAACTGTAAAATAATTACTTCATGCCAACTTTAAGGGATATTTCCCAAGGGAGTAAAAAGGCTGCCAATTTTAAAGGGCTCAATACGCTTAGTCTGTAAAGATAACGTACATGTACAAATAAACGAAAAAATACTCCCATACTGCTTTTAAAAAACTTAATCCTTTAATGCGCTTCCAGCTTTGGTCATTACTTGTTTTACTACTTCAGAAAACATCAGCCCGATGGCAATTCCGCCGGCAAGCAGCATGACCTTTGCTGATAATTGAACAGCTGTAAAATAATCATTCTCTACAAAATTACGCATAGCATCATAAGCGATTCCACCTGGAACAAGGGGGATAATTCCAGAAACATTAAAAATAATGACAGGTGTTTTATACAGTTTGGCACATAATTGGCTTAAAACAGCAACAAGCATCGCACCAAAAATTGTAGCTGGAACCACATCAAGTCCTTCTGCTACTAAAATATAATACAAAATCCAGCCAAACATCCCAACAAGCCCACATTGTAATAATCTATCTCTTGGTGCGTTGAATAACACACCAAACCCTGCCGCCGCAACAAAACTGGTGATTAGTTGTGCTAAATCAATCATGTGCTTCCCTCCTTAAAATCTAAATTAAACAAAAGCAAGAACGACTGCAACTCCTGCACCAATTGCAAAGGATGTTAATATGGCTTCAGCTCCTTTAGACAAGCCTGCTACAAGGTGTCCAGCCATCAGATCTCGTACAGCATTCGTAATATGCAGGCCTGGTACAAGTGGCATGACAGCCCCAATTATAATCTTATCCAAATCAACTCCAACGCCCTGTGTAATAAACAGAATAGAGGCAAGTCCAATAATTAAAGAAGCAAAAAATTCAGCGATAAATCGGATCTCAACAATTTTTTCTGCGCCAAGCATAGCAGCAAAACCAAGTCCACCTGCAATAAAGGAGGGAAGGAAGTCAGGCCATGATCCGCCAAACATGATAGTGAAGCTGCCACTGACAAATGCTGCCGCAATAATTTGCAGCCAGTATGGGAAAGCTAATTTCGCTTCAGATACATTATTTAATAATAAATTTGCTTCATATACGGTTAGTTCGCCTGCCGTTATTCTTCTGGAAATACTGTTAACTTCCGCAATTTTATGTAAATCAGTGGCGCGATGGGAAATTCTTCGAAAATGAGTTGCTTCCGAGCTATCCATTGAAAAGTTGATGCCTGTAGGTGTTGCATAACTCTGTGCATCATGTAAACCAAATGCAGCTGCTATGCGATTCATGGTATCTTCCACTCGATACGTTTCTGCACCACACTCCAGCATGATTTTTCCTGCAAGCATACATACCTTAGCCACTGCAACCTTTTCCTTCATTTACTCACCCTCTCTCTATGTAATAGTAAACGGCAATATCTCTAGCTATTATATGACGGAACGCTTTGGATTGAAAGAAAACACAGGAAATTTAAACAAAAAAATATTGAATAAAGTTAAGGTAATCTTATAAAACAAGAAGAGAATAAGAAGATAGTTTCATATAAGATTCCTATTGATATCGTAAGAACAACACCATCAGATGGAGTAGACCAAACCATCAAAAATCCAGGTGGTCAATAAATAGAAAGAGTTCATTTGTATTGAATATAAATCAAAATCTCACGGTAATAAATTGCCTCCGTGAGATTTTTTAATTCCTTCTAATTATTTTGTTCATATAGTATAGTCTGCGCGATCCCAATAAAATACTCCGATTCATCGATGATATGGTTAATAACCACTCTGGCTGTTGAGTTGTTTTCTGCTGCTTTACTTTCTGTTTTTACTTTTCTGCAGAATTGAGTAAATGCTACACTTTCCTGCAGACAGAAAGAGATGAGCTCCAGAACTTGCTTATAAAGATGCGGAGGCAGCTGATTATTACCACGAACCACTGTCTCAACATAGCGCCGTACATGCTGATGGGTTGTTTCCAATACATCCTCCCAGTGCTTTAAGGCTTCGACATACTCCTTCTCCAAATCACTCATTAATTCCCGCATAACAACTGTATGCTCCGCTTCCTGCTCTTTCCAAAATTCCGCCTCATCCAGCACACGAAGCGGCATTTGATTGCCATAATAAAATTGCAAAACATCATCTCCCTGGTCCAAATAATAGAACACGTCCACTTGATGTATATGTAGGGAGATGTAGTTATATGTAATAGAAAAGGTTATATGGAATTAGTTAATCACAATTTTCTAACCCAATTTGGAAAAGTCAGTTCTTGTAAAATCTGAAGCTCTTTTTCTCTTTGTTCCTGATAAGAACTAACGGAGCGTAAATCCTTGTCTACAATAGCTGGATGGGTCATGATTTCAATCGAATGATGTGGTTGCTGTTGTAGCTTATCAAAAAGCTTTTCATCCACACCTTCCCCATAAAAATCCAACCAAAGTGCTTCGGTTAGCAGGATATCTTTTTCGTTCTTTAGCGTGTCTGTATAACGGACAGGTACCTGGTATTCATTTGCTAGCTGAAGAACGAGATTTTTTAATGGTGCCCAGCCGTGTATATGGTGATGACTATCAATATGATGAAGTGGAAGCCCAGTGGCTAAAAATGCTTCCAGTTGCGAACGCCACTCTCTTTCTACTTCCTCTAAATCAGGTGCTTCCATCTGTGCAAAGTTATTCGTGTATCGGAAATTACCTTTCTCATTAGTCAATCCGAAAACATTGTTAGATAGCGGCTTCCCCCATGTAAGAACAAGATGTATTCCTACTTTTAGCGAGGGATTCAATTTAGCGGCTACTACTGCATATTCGGTTGCTAAACCATTCATCATTAAGGTTGTGGACTGAACAATGCCATATAGATGGGATTGAACAATTCCGTCGGTAACTCCCTTTGTTAATCCAAAATCATCTGCATTCACTAAAACTTTCAAGACTCATTCCCCTCTCTTATTCATTAGGATAGTTACGCTCAATCACAAAATTTGTTTTATCTCCTCGGAAAAAGGAACGAGAATATTCTACTATTTTACCGTTTGCATCTTCAGCAATTGTTTCAATATAAAAACACGGTAAGCCTTCTTCATAATCTAATTGGTTAGCAATTCGTTCATCAGCAAAAGCAATTTCCACATGTTCTGTTGTCTTTGCTATATGAATCTGGAAAACATCTTTCATAGCTGCATATAAGGAAGTTTCTGCATGCTCCTTTGTAACTCCGGGAGCGACGACCAAGGAATATAAGCGATTTCGTATTGTGTTGGCTCACCATTTGCTTTTCGAACGCGTTCAATCCGTTGTACGGGATCGTTTGGTGCAACTTGTAATGTTTGTTGTAACAATTCTGTAGCAGGAATAACTTGTATGCCGACTAGAACAATCTCTGCCCTCTTTCCTTGGACCGCGACCTGATCACTATATCGTTTTACAGTGTGAGACAATGTTTGCTTTACTTTTTGTTCAGCTACATAGGTGCCTTTTCCTTGATGACGGACAAGATAGCCTTCCAGTGTTAATTGGTTTAATGCAGTTCTCACAGTGGTTCGGCTAACATCAAAATCCTTACATAGCTCCAACTCAGTTGGTATCTTCTCACCTTTTTTATAAATATTTGATTTTATTCTATTTAAAATTTCTTCTTTAATATAAACATGAAGTGCTTGATTTTTTTCCATATATTTTCTCCTTTAATAATCTCCTTTAAGTGTACTAAAATGCCTGGAAAATAACAACTTATTATCAAATGTAGTAACAAATAATACAATTTTATAAAAATAACTAGACAATAAAAAATATGTATGATACATTTTATTAAAGATAACAACATATTATGAATTACAAGAAATTAATTATTAAAACTTAAGCGTTTACAAAAATGCATCAAAGGAGTCTTGCGAAATGGCATTAAAAGTAGTCGTGATAGGTGGAGGATCCAGCTATACACCAGAAATTATTGAAGGACTTATTAAAAGACATTCCTCTTTTCCTGTAACGGAGATTGTACTAGTAGATATTGAAGCGGGAAAAGAAAAGCTGCAGATTATTGGAGAATTGTCGAAACGAATGATTGAAAAGTCCGGCAAATCTATTAATCTAGCCTGGACATTGGACAGAAGAAAAGCACTGCAAGGAGCAGATTTCGTATCTACACAAATTCGTGTGGGTGGACTGGAAGCACGTGCCAAGGATGAGCGAATACCATTAAGTCATGGATTTATTGGACAGGAAACAAATGGGGCTGGAGGTATATTCAAGGCATTCCGTACGATTCCTGTATTAATGGAACTGGCAGCAGATATTCACCAAATTTGCCCGGATGCATGGATGATCAATTTTACAAATCCTGCCGGTATTATTACAGAAGCTTTGTTAAAGCATTCGCAACACGATAAAGTTATTGGTGTTTGCAACATTCCATATAACATGCGTCATTCCACAGCAGAGATCCTGCATGTGGCTCCAGAGGAAGTGGATATTCAATTTGTTGGTATGAATCACTTTGTCTTTGGAAGAAGAGTATTTGTGAGCGGGATCGATCGCACCCAAGAAGTTTTGGAGAAATTAAAACAAGGGCTTGATTATTCACCTGCTAATATTGTAAACCTTGGTTGGTCCAGCACATTCATAGATGCGTTAGGCCTTTTGCCAAACCCGTATCATCAGTATTATTATCAGACGGAAGAAGTGTTGAAAAAAGATATAAAAGCATTTGAAGAAAACGGAACAAGAGCAGAAAAGGTACAAGAATTGGAAAGATCCTTGTTTAAATTATATACAAATCCTGATCTCCACGATAAACCGAAGGAATTGGAAGAAAGAGGAGGGGCCTTTTATAGTGACGTTGCCTGTAGTCTGATGGATTCCATCTATAATAATAAGAAGGATATTCAGACTGTAAATACTCGTAATAATGGCGCAATCCCAGATCTGCCAAATGATGCAGTTATCGAAGTGAATAGTGTTATTACGAAAAATGGGCCTAAGCCGTTAGTTGTCGGTCCACTTCCTTCATCTATCAAAGGAATGGTTACCCATATGAAGGCGTTTGAAGAGCAAGTAATTCAAGCAGGTATTTCCGGTTCATATAATGATGCCTATATTGCCATGTTAATGAATCCACTAATGCAAGACGAAAAAGGAAGTAAATTGGTTCTTGACGAGCTGTTGGAAGCACATAAAGCGTTTTTACCACAATTTAATTAGGGAGGAAATAGTATGAATAAATTTATGGAAAAATTTATTGAAATTGCCGGGCGGATTGGTGCCCAACGTCACTTAGTGGCTATACGTGATGGATTTGTAGCTATCATGCCATTGATTATTGTAGGATCTCTCGCAATACTAGTTAATAATTTTCCACCATTCGGTTCCTTTGACTTTGTTGCATGGATGAATGGGATATTTGGAGAGGGCAACTGGCAAACAGTTGGCGGCAGTATCTGGAATGGGACATTTGCGGTATTAGGTTTACTTGTGGCTTTCTCCATAGCTTATAATCTCGCTAAGTCCTATGAAGTAGATGGCCTTTCAGCTGGTATTATCTCGGCGGCAGCTTATATTATGCTTGTGCCGGTAACGGAAGATTGGGGTCTGAATTTCGCTTGGCTTGGAGCCCAAGGATTGTTTGTCGCTATTGTACTTTCTATTTTAGTAACCGAGTTGTTCCGTGTTCTGGTAAAATCAAAATGGACAATTAAGATGCCAGAAGGTGTCCCAGAGGGTGTTGCAAGGTCATTTAAAGCATTAATCCCTGCTACAATTATATTAATTCTTATTGGTTTCTTTCAAGCTATCATGAGCGTATTTGCTGAAATAAGTGTATTTGAATGGATCTTTAGTGTAATTCAAGAGCCGTTGCAAGGTCTTGGTAACACATTACCTGCAGCTATTATTATTGCTTTTTTAAATCATTTATTATGGTTCTTCGGATTGCATGGTACGAATATCATTGGTTCTGTCATCGAACCACTTTACTTACCGCTAATTCAAGAAAATCTGGAACTATTTAAAAGCGGTGTGTCTGCCTTTGATGTACCATATACAGTTACTAAACCATTCCTTGATTCATTCGTTTTTATGGGCGGATCAGGTACAACAATTGCATTGCTGGCAGCCATTTTTATTGTGATTAAACAACAGAAAAACCATCCGTACCGTGAAGTCGCAAAGCTATCTGCACCAGCTGGATTGTTTAATATAAACGAACCTGTTATTTTTGGATTACCAATTGTATTAAATCCTGTTATGTTAATTCCGTTTATTTTGGTACCGGTTACGTTAACGATTATTTCTTATGTAGCACTATCTACAGGACTTGTACCTAAAACGGTGGCATTAGTACCTTGGACCACACCACCTATTTTAAGTGGATATCTTGTCACAGGAGGAAGCTGGAGAGGAATTGCTCTACAGGTGTTCAACTTGGTTCTGGCAACACTCATGTATATTCCGTTCATTATGGCAGGTGCAAGAACATTAAAAGCAAAAATGGAGGATAACTAACATGCAAACAACAGAAGAAATACAAATGCTTTCTTTTACCATAATACTTCACGCAGGGAATGCGCGTTCACATGCGATGGAAGCAATTTCTCTGGCTAAAACTTATCAATTTGATGAAGCACGAGGTAAAATTGAAGAAGCAGAAAAAGAGTTTACTGAAGCCCATCATCAGCAGACGAAACTACTACAAGATGAGGCAAACGGTCAGGCAAATGAAGTAACGGTTATTCTTGTTCACGCACAGGATCATCTCATGACTGCAATGACTGTTAAAGATCTAGCAAATGAAATGATCGACATGTATGAAAAAATGCAATCCATGGAGGAGGCTAAAAAATGAAAATCATTTTAGTATGTTCAGCCGGAATGTCAACGTCTATGTTAGTTAATAAAATGAGAAAGGCTGCAGAGGATCGTGGAATGGATGCTGAAATCAATGCTATAGCAGAATCTCAGCTGAAAAATAATCTTGAGGGACTTGATGTTGTTTTGGTAGGGCCACAGGTTAGATACTTGGAGAAAAAAATTAAACAACAGCTCGAACCACAAGGAATTAAAGTTGCGATTATCGATCAAATAGCATATGGTATGATGCAAGGTGATAAGGTATTGGATCAGGCAATTGAATTAAAAGGATAGAGGTAGCTTGGCCATTTTCTTGAAAAAAGCTATTCATCATGTATAATAAAAGCTAATTGAATAGAAACGTTTTCTAGGGTTCCGTAACATGTCATGTTAGTCTGGTCCGAGAGAAAACTCACAGCTAAGCTGTGCCACGGAGGGACAAAAGCCTGGGAGATACTGTTTACAGTTATCTCCCTTTTTAGTGGAAAAAAATCTTGGAGGTGCTTATGACATGAATGCAAACTGGTTAAAAGTATTTATTGCTGCCTTTTTTGAGGTAGGTTGGGTAATTGGTTTAAAACATGCAGATGGTGTAATGGAGTGGGCGGCTACTGTTATTTGTATTATCGTCAGCTTTTATTTATTAATCATGGCGGGAGAAAAGCTTCCTGTTGGCACGGTTTATGCTGTGTTTGTTGGATTAGGTACTGCAGGGACAGTTTTTTCAGGGATTATATTCTTTGATGAACCCTTTAAAATAGCAAAAATATTACTAATCTGCGTTTTACTCGCCGGGGTAATTGGCTTGAAAATAGTTACAGAAGATAATGCTACGGAAGGGGCTGAATCCTAATGGCATGGCTTTTTCTCATATTCGCAGGCTTATTTGAGATGATTGGTGTGTTAATGATTAGTAAGCTGCACAAAGACCGGAGCTGGCAGTCACTTCTACTCCTCTTCCTGGGATTTGGCGCAAGTTTTCTATTCCTTTCTTTTGCAATGGAGACATTGCCTATGGGAATCGCATATGCCGTTTGGACAGGAATCGGCGCATCTGGAGGAGCAATTGTAGGAATGATTTTATATGGAGAATCAAAGGATTGGAAAAGAGTTGCTTTTATAGCAATGATTATAGGAGCAACCATTGGTTTGAAACTAGTTTCGTAAATAGAAAGAAGGAGAGCTTGGGAGGCTCTCCTTCTTTCTATTTATCAAGTATTATGGCATCATCAGGAACAAGGATACAAGAGCGATAAGTGGCATACTCATAGAAAGCGGCAAGCTGACCATCGCAAAGGCATTCACTGTTTCTTCAGATTCTGGTGTCACATCAATCCGCTTATTAACAAGAATAAAGAAAACTGTATATGCCATTAAAAATAAAACAATTAAAAATGGGATATAGAGCGCTGATATCGTTTGAACGGGTTCGAGGTTGATGAACCCATAAACAATTAAAAGGATAGGAATCGCTTCACTGATGGCAATACCTATCATAAACTTTGTTTGAACTTTATCTCTTAAACTAGGATCTTCTTTGAGCTTACTGCTATGTATCTTATAAAGTATTAAAATAGGAATTACAGCCAGTACAGCTGCAGCTACAAAAATATAAGGAACCAATTGATTAACCTCCTTTTCCAGATAATTTAGGTAATATTATCTTACCATAGAATCTGGAAAAGAACATCGGAAAGTTGGTGAGGAGTCGAGCGAGACAAAAAGACACATTGCCGAGACAGCAGGGGGCTCATCCGAGACAGGCGCCCGCCACCCGAGACAAGATCGCACACGCCCGAGACAGGCGATCGCCCATCCGAGACAACCGAGCGTCTACCCGAGACACCAGCGCTTGCACCCGAGACAGCCCAGCGTCCACCCGAGACAGGATCGCATACGCCCGAGACAAGCGACCGTCCATCCGAGACAGACGCACTCACCCATGCGAGACAACCCAGCGTCTACCCGAGACACCAGCACAGCATTTCACTTAAAATACAGGAGAAAATTACTTCCCGTGTTTACCTCATATCTCCATTCTCCCTGCACGATAAATATGTTGCTTACTGTCAGGTGCGAAGCCTGAAATAGTTACTTCAAACACTTCTTCTTGAGGTGAATCTCCAGCAACCTCCACAATTTTTGAGGCTCTTCCATTTCCTTTTTTAATGAAACCTGAGGTAACTAAACGGTTATTCGTCTGTGGCAACAAGTCTGCATCCCCTACAATTGGAGAGAAAAATGCTTGGCCACGCTCTTCTCCATATGTCCATACTTCCTCGACTGTCTTTTCCTTTTCATTAATGCGGTACTGTACTGCTCTGCTATATTGTTGACTCACTGTTTCATCTCCGCGGGTTATTCGATTATTATTGTCAAAAAGCATAATATCCAATGTCTCCGCGTTTCCGTCCTGATCAGCAAGAGCCATCACAGCATGGGGACCAGCCGGGTATTTAAAGTTTTGGCCTTTAGGTGTAAGTAAAACATCCTGATAATCGTCTGGCCATCCTTCTGGAGAAGAAAGAATCCAATCGATGTTTCCATCTGGAAAACTGTGCTTCATTACCAGGTCCTGATGTCTTGCTGTCATAACGACAGAATCGCTTTGTGTATCCAGCCAAATAGAATTATTATGAAGCCAATCGCCTACCTCTGAGCCGATACCAACATAATTTTCCTGAAAAGCTTTAGGAAAAAGGCTGGCATAGTCTAAGCGATTTATTACTTTTCCCGTCCTGCGATTTAACTCGACTAACCGATCTTCCAATGAATTCTCTGTTTGTTCGTGTGTCGTAACCAAAAGATTTCCATTGGAGAGCTCCATCACGTCTGTGTTAATTGCTGTAGTTGGGATCTCTGATTTAGCATAAATCGGATAGTAGTAATAGATCTTACCAAGTAAATCAATTTCCAATATTAAGTTGTGTTGTGTTTTAGGTGACCTGGTGTAGACTAAGAAATTGCCATTGGACAACGGCTTGAACAATTGTCTTATATTAAGGGTGCTATACCAACGAACCTTTGCTTGATTGTCGATGGCAAATAGATAGTTTGCACTTGGAACAATAAATGTAAGTCCATCTTCCATCTTCTCAGGAAGCGAATGATCCAATTTGATATTTAAAAAGTCCTTTGGTAATGATTTTGTTTTTAAAAAGATAGTGTTGGTTTCATAGGTGCCTGAGTGAAACGTAGCCGTAACAGTTATCCTGTTTTTTGTGTTAGGATACAGTCCGATAATAGGGAGTCTGTGAATAGTATGATAACCAGGATAGGTTTTCGTAATCGGATTTTCTCCGTCAATAGTGACTGAAACATGGGCTGGCTTCGAAGTTGTAAACAAAATTAAAGCTGTTAATGGGGCATTATGGTACGGATTTAGCTGAACTAAAGGATTGGTAATGGTATGTGTACGATGATTAAATCGTCTTTCAAGCCTTTTAATAATTTGTTGTTGTCTGTGCATTTGAGGTGTTTTACGACGTGATGTAGTCATAGGTACTCTGTCTCTCCTTTAAAAAATTAAATGAAAATAAAAAGTTCTGCCATCTGCTATTTGCTCTCTATTAACCTATTCCCTAAAAAAATGATTTCATTCTTATTATATTTGGAATGGGACGCCAGGTTCAAGCGAGAAACTTAAAAATCCGAATGAGAGAGCAGTTCATCCAAATGAGAGAGCCGAGCATCCAAATGAGAGAGAGACGGCCAGCATGAGAGAGCCGCCCACTCAAATGAGAGAGGACCGCACTCAAATGAGAGGCCTACCCCTTCATATGAGAGAGGCCCGCACTCAAATGAGAGACCAGGCATTCATATGAGAGAGGCCCGCACTCAAATGAGAGACCGAGGCATTTATATGAGAGAGGCCCGCACTCAAATGAGAGACCAGGCATTCATATGAGAGAGGCCCGCACTCAAATGAGAGACCTACCATTCATATGAGAGAGCCCTGCCCCCAAATGAGCCCCCACCGCCCCCAGAAGCCAACACCCCATTCAAACCAACTCACCGCTGGACTTCCTCCAACACCATTCTCTTCCATTTCAAGAATTCTTCTGAAAGCAGGATTTGTTCATCCCGTGGGCGAGCAAATGGTACCTCGAATACACGCTTTACCTTTGCTGGTCCTGCGCTTAATACAACAATTTTATCCGACAAAAAAAGTGCTTCATCTATACTGTGGGTGATAAATAAAATAGACTGCTGGTTATCCTCCCAAATATGAAGCAGCCATTTTTGCATGTCTAATCTGGTAAACTCATCTAATGCAGAAAAAGGTTCATCAAGGCAAAGAAAGGATTGGGGACTAAGCAATGCGCGAATAAATGATGCACGCTGCTTCATGCCTCCCGACAGTTCATGGGGATAGCTATGAATTACCTCCCCAAGGCCCGCTTTTTGCAACATTTCCTTGGCCAACCCTTCTTCTTTTCTACCTTGAAGCTCTTGTCCAATCAACACATTCTGTAAAATTGTTCGCCACGGAAACAGCGAGGCATGTTGGGGCATGTAGCTAATATGTCCAGTCGTATTCGTGATATTATCCTCATTCTTCCAAATTTCTCCGCCATCTGGCATTAACAGACCACCGATCAGATTAAACAGGGTCGTTTTACCACTGCCTGAAGGCCCAATAAGAGATACAAATTCACCCTCAGCAATTTCAAGCGATATGTCCTCCAAGACAATTTTATCACCAAAATGCTTACTAATCTGCTTTACAGAAAGCATTAGACAGTGCCCCCTTTCTTATTCCATTTCAATACAAGCTTTTCCAATAGTACAATCAACCCGAAGAAAGTGAGGCTTAGCACCATAACAACAATGATGGCAACAAATACTCTCGATGTTCGGAAAGAGGAAGTAGCTAATGTCATAAAAACACCAATACCTTCTTGTGCACCAAGCCACTCAGATATAACAGCAGCCATAACACTATAAGTTGCTGATATTTTTAGCCCTGAAAAAATGGAAGGTAAGGCATGAGGGAATTCTAATTTCCAAAATAATTGCCTTTTTGTTGCTCCCATCATTTTCATATAATGTACCAACTCGCGACTTGTTTGTTGAAAACCACCCAACGCCGAAACGGCAATAGGGAAAAAGCATGACAATGTAATAATAATTAACTTTGGAAGCGATCCAAAACCGAACCAGATAACAAGCAGGGGAGCAAGGACAATAATTGGGATGTTTTGGGATAATATTAAAAATGGATAAAAGGTTTCTCTTACCCTAGGGAGCATATGTAATAAAATAGCAACAGCTAATCCCACGCTAATACCAATAATAAATCCGCCAATCGTTAATTTCACTGTAGCTACAAAATGAAAGAGAAACTCTTCCCACGTATGCTGTGCTTCACTTAAAATGTCGGTTGGAGCAGGCAAAAGCCATTCCTCTATCGTAAATACACGAGTTGCTACTTGCCAAATAACGATAAATAGAAGGATGGCAGCAAGTGGCCGCCATCCTTTAGTGAAAATTTGTCTCATCGGTATTTCTCCGTAAGTGTGTCCATTGTAATTCCTGACGGCTGGTGTAAAATTTTAATTTGGGATATAACATTTTCAGCACCGATTTCCACCATGCGTGCATTCATTTTTTCCACGATGTGAAGAAGTTCGGATAATTCTCCTTCCATCGTTGTTTCCAACGGATTTACCTGATAAGTTACTCCTGCTTCATCAATTATCGCAATCGCCTCATCAACCATTCCATATACATCTTTTACATTGTCCGCCTTTGGGATAATTTGAATACTAACTAACGAATTTGCCATCAATAGTTCCCCCTATTCCTTTGTTGGTAAAAACTCATTCGTAAATGCTTTTTCTACGTCAATATCTTTATTTATAATCTCGTTTTCGACCATCCAATTTGTGAATGTCTGCCATCTTTCCTTTTCTTGGATTCCCCATTGTTTTGCATCATCCTGATATCTTGGAGATAACCATTTTTGACTGTTTTTCACCAGATCTTCATCTAAGTCGGGTGCGTGTTTTAATAAAATGTCTGCAGCTTCCTCTGGTTGATCAATTGCAAATTCATAGCCTTTCGCTGCAGCGGTCATAAATGCTTTTACAGTTTCTGGATTTTCTTCAATCATTGTTTCGTTCGTAGCAAGCACTGGTGTATAGTAATCCAGCTCTTCGGCAAAATCTTTAAGATAAATTGCATTCAATTCTTCTCCGCGGGTCTCTGCTTCAATGCCTGTCCAACCGTAAAAGATATTTGCAAAATCAATATCGCGTTTCACTGCAGTGAAGTAATCGGAGCTTCCGATATTTAAAAAGTCAACTTTATCTACATCTGCACCGTGCTGCTTCATAATTGTGCCAAGCACCGCTTTTTCCATATCTGTTCCATAACCGCCATAAACCTTTCCTTCAAAATCAGCAGGCTCCGTAATATCTTTGCCGACCGGCGAAGCGTAGGCTGCGGTGTTATGTTGAATAACGGCAGCGATCGAAACAATTGGCAGATCTTCTGCTCTTGCTTGTGTTAATTCTTCCTGAAAGCTAACCCCGAAATCTGCCTTTCCTGCAGCCATCAGCTGATTTGCTCCAGCCTCTCCAGGCAGCATGAGCTCTACGTCCAGACCTTGTTCTTTAAAATATCCTTTTTCTTTTGCTACATAGAGTCCTGTATGGTTTGTATTTGGTGTCCAATCTAAGGCAAATTTAATCGGAGTTAACTCCCCATCCTTACTCTTGGCTTCGCCTGATTGACCATCCTCTTGATTACACCCTGTTATAAAAATTAGAAATAAAACAACAACAAGTCCATAAAAAAACTTCTTCATATCTCTTCCTCCTTCATTGTTCTATTGCAAATGCTGGGACCCAAACGTTATCTTTTATATTCATAGTTGTTTGATTGCTACGAACTAGAGGTAACTTATTTCTCTGTTCATACAAAATGGCTAAATAACACCGCTAGGGAAAAACACTGCGCTTTTCGGGGGCGGCTGATGAGCCTCGGGCCAACATGATGTTGGTCATGAAGGCGTTGCGACAATGGGGTTTGGTGGGGCGAGTATGCGCAGCCCCAGGACGTCGCGACTTTAGCCTTCCGACCTTTACACCGCATTCCGGGGTCTCACCTATGCCTCATCTCCCCCAGAAGTCTTCGTATTTTTCCTTCGCTAAGGTACATTTTTACTTCAATGAAAAACATATTATTAAAATAGATGAGCTGTACCAAATGATTGGAATGGAAGATGGCAATCTAAGAACGCTATGCCCTGGGGATGAGACTACGATTACTCGTCCCATCGAAAACATTTTGGGCACCGATTGCATGACCAACGCCCTCGAAAAGGAAAACCACTTTTTCATCATGCGATGTTTCTCTTAAAAGCTTTCCTTATAACCCGCGGCTCCAGCCGGAATGCATGAGCTGAACACGCTGTATATAGCGGGTTACTATCACACCACATTATCAGTGAAGGAAAATCACGCAGACTCCTGCGGGAAAAGCAACGACTGAAGATCCCGCAGGAAGTGTTTTTCTTCCGAGGAAGCTGAAGGTTGCCCGCGGAAAGCGAAGTGTATTTACCGAAACGGCAGTTTACAGCACAAGGTAGTTCACAGTCCCTCCATTTTAAAGATTATTGGATAACCCCAATATAAATCACCCAGAACCTAAAAAAGCGCTAGAGGTTTAGTCCTCTAGCGCTTGGTATAACATTCATCATGTTGAGAAAAATATGATTATGTTCCCTCCGCTGGTACCAACCAGATCAGGTTCTAAGGGTCAGTATCATACGGATACAATCTCAGCCAGCTTCACCAGCCCCCCTACATTTAGTATTATGAAATTGACGGCAGGAACGTCTTCCAACCTGTGACGTATAACGCGTTACAAGGACAGTATGCCATAGAAGGAAGAACAATGTAAAGGTATTTGGACAAATAATTCTGAAAAACAAACATAATCCCTTAAATTCCCGTACGAAGGAACTATAATTTGCTAAAAGAAGCCAACCTTCGCTATAATTTAAGAACAAAAGCGCAAGCGTCTTATTTAGCAAATGTTTGTTTAGACTATATAATAGGAGAATATAATGTTTACTTATACAGAGTTAGTTCTCGCAGGTTTGATTGCGTTAGTTACCACACTGGTTTTAACGTATCCGGTGAAATGGCTCTCCATAAAACTTGGGGCAGTAGATTTTCCCAGCCATCGGAAGATACATACAAAAGTAACACCACGGTTGGGCGGAATCGCTATTTTCTTCGGTGCCCTGGCAGGAGCTATCTATTTACAGCCAAGTCACCCGCATTTACCTGAAATTTTTCTAGGGGCCATTGTTATTTTGATCACTGGTATCCTGGACGACCGTTACAATATTCGACCAGTTGTTAAACTCACAGGACAGCTACTCGCTGCATCCTTCCTGATTTCTTCCGGGTTAATTATAGAAAAACTGACCTTACCCTTTATTGGTACAGTGGAACTTGGCTTTATAAGTGTATTTGTTACCGTTCTTTGGATTGTTGGTGTTACCAACGCCATTAATCTAATTGATGGGCTTGATGGATTGGCAACAGGGGTAACCACTATTGCGTTGATAAGTATCTTTGCAATGGCAATTATTGATAGCCAAATTCTAGTTGCTTACTTATGTATATCTATCATTGGAGCCAATGTTGGGTTTTTATTTCATAATTTTTATCCTGCGAAAATCTATATGGGAGATACAGGCTCGAATTTTCTGGGGTATATGATAGCATGTGTATCCATGCTTGGCCTATTTAAAAATATAGCGCTATTTAGCTTTATTATTCCAGTCATTGTCTTGGCTGTTCCCATATTTGATACATTATTTGCTATAGTAAGAAGAGCATATAATAAAGAAAACATTATGATGGCAGATAATAAACATATTCATTACCAGCTTCTAAGAGCCGGCTACAGTCACCGCACGACCGTGCTCATCATCTATGGCTTTAGTGCTTTATTTGGGCTTATGGCAATACTGCTTTCTAATGCAAGTATCGTCATTAACCTCCTCGTCACATTATTCTTATTGGCATTGTTCCAACTTTTCGCAGAGATGATTGGGATTGTGATCGGGGGAAAACAGCCATTATTGGAGGCATTGCGGAAATTAGTGAATAAAGGAAGCAGAAACAGATAGCATAGAATGTATGATTATATGTTAATACATTATTTAAAATAGAGAGGAAGTTTTATACGATGGCAAAACAGCAAATTGGCGTTATCGGTTTAGCAGTAATGGGAAAAAATCTTGCAATGAACATGGAATCAAGAGGATATTCTGTTGCTGTATACAATCGTTCCGTGGAAAAAACAGAGGACTTTATGGCAAATGAAGCAAAAGGAAAGAACTTTGTCGGAGCTACATCGATCGAAGAATTTATTGAGTCTCTCGAAAAGCCCCGCAAAATCATGCTAATGGTTAAAGCAGGAGATGCTACTGATGCAACGATTGCAACGTTGAAGCCTTATCTGGAAAAAGGCGATATACTTATCGATGGTGGAAACACATTGTATGAGGATACGATTCGTCGTAATAAAGAACTGGAAAAAACAGGAATTCACTTTATCGGGACAGGCGTATCCGGTGGGGAAGAGGGAGCACTTAAAGGTCCTTCCATGATGCCAGGTGGTCAGAAAGAAGCATATGATTTGGTTGCACCTATCTTTGAAGCAATTGCTGCCAAAGTGGATGATGCACCTTGTACGACGTATATCGGCCCGGATGGCGCTGGTCATTTTGTAAAGATGGTTCATAATGGAATTGAGTATGGCGATATGCAGTTAATCTCTGAAGCATACTTTATCTTAAAGCATGTACTAGGTCTTGACACAGATGAATTACATGATGTATTTGCGGATTGGAATAAAGGGGAGCTTGACAGCTATCTAATTGAAATCACAGCAGATATCTTTAAGAAAAAAGATGAAGATACAGGTCAGCCACTTATTGATGTTATTTTAGATACGGCCGGTCAAAAGGGTACAGGAAAATGGACAAGCAAAAATGCACTAGATCTTGGTGTTCCACTACCTTTAATTACCGAATCCGTTTTTGCCCGTTTTATTTCTGCAATGAAGGATGAACGCGTAAAAGCAAGCAAAGTTCTTAGCGGACCTGCTCCAGAAGCCTTTACAGGAGATAAAGGAGAGTTAATTGAGGCAGTAAGAAAAGCTCTTTATATGAGTAAAATCTGTTCATACGCACAAGGCTTTGCCCAAATGCGTGCTCAATCAGAAGAATACGGATGGGATCTGAAGTATGGCGACATTGCTATGATCTGGCGTGGTGGTTGTATTATCCGTGCCCACTTCCTGCAAAAAATTAAAGAAGCATATGACCGTGATCCAGCTCTAGCAAATCTAATGCTTGATCCATATTTCAAGGAAATTGTCGAGGGTTACCAATCTGCATTGCGTGAGGTTGTCTCTGTAGCAGTCAAGCATGGTATTGCTGTTCCAACATTCTCCAGTGCCATTGCATATTATGACAGCTATCGTTCCGAAGATTTACCAGCAAATTTACTGCAAGCACAACGTGATTATTTCGGTGCCCACACCTATCAGCGTAAAGATAAAGAAGGCACTTTCCATACGAATTGGTTTAACTAATAAAAAAAGCATAGTGAAAGATTCTACAAAAAAGCACGCTCTTGAGGAGTGTGCTTTTTATCTTTAAAGGAGTTTTTTTCTGAATGAACATTACAACCAGCCAGTAACAAGATGGTAAACGTCAAAATAAGAACATTGAAATTTATTGGAATGTGAAAGAAGGCATAAAAACTAAATCTGGTTTCTGGTGAATCTATCTCAACAAAGAATGAATAGTTCTTTAGTTAGATAGATTTTTTTATAATTTTTATTCCGCATTTTACTTCGATTAGGACATAGAGATACACAGTAAGCTGAAAACAATTTCTTCCAGCAATCCCGCTCCCATCAAGCAATCCGTTACATCTTCACTATTTATCTACATTCACTCAACAAAAGCCAACAAATTTCCCCTACAAAACCCCTGTCTATTTACCCACTACTTTTGGCACTACACTATTATTTACCAATTTAATATACTTTAAATTGTAGGAAAATTATGTCACAAATTATTGTGGGGAAAAAGGAGGAGGGTTTCAAGATTCTTTATAAATCTATCAATTTTAGTACAAGGGGGAAAAATGTTGAAAAGATTAACTATTGCTCTATTAGCAGTTCTACTAGTATTAAGTAATTTTACCTATGCTAGTGCGCTAACAGGGGGAAAACTGCCGAACCAAGCAAAGAAAGCTGAAAAGCAGACAACCGAAAATATTGGGGAAACAGAAGATCCGAATAAGGAAGTGCGAGTTATTGTAGAAGCAGATGAAACCGCTGCCATTGAAGTAGCGACCCAAAAAGGCATTACCTTTAAAAAAATGAAGGAATCGGAAAAGAAGCAATTAGATAAAAAAGCGAAGGCAAAGCAAAAAGTAATTAAAGATAAAATGAAGGATAAAAAAGTAAAAGCAGAATATCATGAAGAATTTACTACCGTTGTGAATGGATTTAGTGCGGAAGTAAAGCAAGGCGACATTGATGAAATTAAAGACATCCCAGAAGTAAAGAACGTACATATCGTCAATGAATATAAGCGTCCAATTGAGAAACCTGATATGAAATACAGTAAGGAGCTTGTGGAAGCCCAACAGGCATGGCGCGATTACGGATTTAAAGGGGAAGGTATGGTCGTTGGAATTATTGATACAGGTATCGATCCGTCCCACCGTGATATGGTGCTATCTGATAATAAACCAGGAGAACTGACTCAAAAAGAGGTCAATGAAACAGTTGCTGAAGAAGGACTCCCAGGTAAGTTTTATACAGAAAAAGTCCCTTATGGTTATAACTACATGGATGAAAACGATGAGATTCGTGAAATTCATGCAGGAGCAAACTACCATGGGATGCACGTCGCTGGAACAGTTGGGGCAAACGGTGATGAAGAAAATGGTGGAATCCTAGGTATTGCTCCAGAAGCACAGCTACTAGCTTTAAAGGTTTTTGGAAACGACCCGGAATTTCAATCAACATACGGTGATATTTACGTAAAGGCTATTGATGATTCTATCAAGCTCGGTGCAGATGTGTTAAACATGAGTCTTGGATCAACTGCTGGTTTCGTAGATGAAGACTCTCCAGAATCAAAAGCTATTTCCCGCGCAGTGGAAAATGGGGTGCTTATGTCCATATCTGCAGGAAACTCTGCATTATTGGCGGATGGTTTTTATTACCCATTATCCTCTATGCCGGATTATGGAGTAGTTGGTTCACCTGGTGTTTCCCATGATTCACTTCAAGTAGCATCTTTTGAAAATACGTTTATGACAGTGAGTGGACTGGAATATACGGTGGACGGGGAAGCTGGAGCAGCGCCTTTCTTATCTGCTGGTAACACAGAGCCACCGAAAGACGGCTCTACCTTTGAACTTGCTTATGCAGGATTAGGGAAGCCTGCAGATTTTGAAGGAAAGGATTTTTCAGGAAAATATGCATTAGTACAACGTGGTGAGCTTGCATTTACAGATAAAGCGTTAAATGCACAGGCTGCCGGAGCTGAAGGGGTTATTATCTACAACAATACAGATGGTGTTGTTAGTATGGCTACAGACCCATCAATCAAAATTCCACAGCTGTTTATGCTGAAAAGTGATGGTGATAAGCTAGCTGCAGCATTGAAAAATGAACAGCAAGTGGCTATCACATTTAATGGAGATTCTTCAACAATTCAAAATCCTGATGCAGGAAAAATGAGTGACTTTACTTCATGGGGATTGACACCTAGTCTGGATTTCAAACCGGAAATCACAGCACCAGGTGGACAAATATTATCTACTCTAAATGACAATAAATATGGTTTAATGAGTGGTACATCTATGGCAGCACCACACGTTTCCGGTGGAGCGGCACTAGTATTAGAGCGTGTAGATGAAGAATTTGGCTATGAAGAAGCAGATCGCGTAGAATTGGCAAAAACATTAATGATGAACACATCGAAAAAAGTTACTTTTGAAAATGCATTTGTTTCACCACGTCGCCAGGGTGCAGGCCTTATGCAGCTCCATGCCGCACTTAGCACACCTGTAACTGTAGTGGAATCCGAAACTGAGGAACCAAAGGTAGCATTAAAAGAAGTAAGCAAGAACAAAGTAACATTTAAATTAACTGCAGAGAACCACTCTGACAAAGCAGTAAAATATGATGTAGCAGCAAATGTCCAAACAGACCAACCAGTACAAAACGGAGAAGACGTAGTTGTAGCTCCTAACATTATTGGCGGTATGGATATTACAGATCAAGCTACGGTGAAAATTAATAATAAAGAAACAAAAACAATTAAAGTTCCTGCAAATGGTGAAAGAGAATTTAAGGTAACCATAGATGTGAGCGCACTAGATGCTGATTTAAAAGCAAGCTTTGAAAACGGCTACTGGTTGGAGGGCTTCGTTACACTTACAGATCCGACAGATACCAATCCGGAATTAACTGTTCCATACGTTGGATTTAAAGGAGATTGGGATGCTTCACCAATTTTTGATCAGCCAATGTGGGATGCGAACAACTTCTACGGAATGACAGGTGTCGTTACTTCTGCTGAAGAAGAAGGTTCTTATAATTTCCTAGGAGAAGATCTTGCAACTGGCAACATTGATCCTGAAAAGATTGCCTTTTCACCAGACGGAGATGGTGTACAGGATGATGCACTAATGATCCTTTCCTTCCTTCGTAACGCAAAAGAAGTGAAGTTTAATGTGCTGGATGAAGATAAGAAAGTAGTAAGAACAATTAAGCTTGAAACAGAAGCACGCAAAAATTACTATGATGGTGGGAGCGCGCCAGAATACTCCTTGTCAGGTGATCGTGCTTGGGATGGTAAAATCAATGGCAAGCAAGCAGACGAAGGACAGTACTATTTACAGGCAACTGGTGTCATCGATTTCGAAGATGCAGACTGGCAATCATTGGAATTACCAGTAATTCTTGATACTACAGCACCAGAAGTAGAGGCTTCTTACAATGAGGACAAGCTTTTAACAGTGAATGTAAAAGAAGATCCGAATGGAAGTGGCATGAAGTATTGGGATGTCCTCGTTGATGGTAAATCAGTATTGGAAAAACCATATGTAAATGGTGAAACAGAGCATCAATTAAAGGATATAGCAGAAGGGCAAGAAGTAATTGTGGTTGTTCAGGATAATGCTGGAAACAAAACAAAAGCAGAAGCAGCACTAGCAGAAGAAAAGGATACAACGGTGCCGGACCTTCATGTTACTTCACCTGAACAAACAGGCGTAGCATCCGAGAAGGAAGTAGAGTTCTCCGGCTATGTTACAGATGCTTCTGGCATCAAATCTGTAACTGTAGACGGGCAAGAAGCTGACCTTCAATACGATGAGGAAAAAGACCAATATAATTTCTCATTAAAAGTAAAGCATAAAAAGGACGATTTCTATTTCCGTCACATTAAAGCTGCAGACAATGCCGGAAATGAAACAGAAATCGGCCGGAGATATTTTGTTGATTCAGAAAAAGCAAAAGTCAAAGTAAAAGCAGACAAAAAGACATCTGAAAACAAAGTAACTGCAAAAGTAAACGTAAAAGATGCCTTTGATGATATCAATGTATATGTAAATGGCAATCATGTGTACAAGCATGATTTGACCCAACCATATGAAAAGAAAAACTTCAATGAAGAGATTGAAGTAGAGCTTAACCTGGAAGATGGCAAGAACGAATTTGAAGTGAAGGTCGTCGATCTGGGAGGACATGAAACAGTTAAAAACATTACAGTGAAAAAAGTAAAGGAAGACAACGAGGACGATAACAATGATGGAGGAAACGAAGAGGAAGAGGAAAACAACAACTTCTTCGGCTTCATCTGGAATATCATCGGTAAGTTTTGGGGATTCTTCGGATAAACCATTAAAAGAAGCTGGCAGCCGCCAGCTTCTTTTATTTTCAGCTCAAAATGAGAGGGGGAAGTGGTCATATGAGAGACATAGCGTCCAAATGAAAGGGACAGCCTTTATATGAGAGACACAGCGCCCAAAAGAGAGAGGAAGCTTTCATATGAGAGAAGCAACGGCCTAAATGAGAGAGGAAGCTTTCATATGAGAGAAGCAGCAGCCTAAATGAGAGAGGAAGCCTATATATGAGAGGAGCAGGGGCCTGAATGAGAATCAAGCAATAAATTGAGAGGGTTTAGTCTTAGTAACATACACCTAATAGTAATTTCCCAATTAATACTAAAATACTATTTTCACATCTCCCCCAACAGAAAATAAAAAAGTTGTCGAATGATGTAAAAAGCATTGACTCTTATCAAAGTAGAGCAACACCCAAGAAGGTGGGGGAGAATAAATGGAACGTGATTATAGTATTGATTTTTTAAAGTTTTTTGCAATTTTTGCAGTTGTATGTATTCATACAGGAACCGTAAGTGGTGTCCATATAGGTAATATAGATGGGGATCAATTAGACTTCTTGATAGATATTACTGCACGTTTTGCGGTACCTTTCTTTTTTGTAACCTCAGGCTATTTGTTTATTCGAAAATTGAAGCAGCTGGAGAACAAGAACGATCAAGAAGTAACTTCACAGCAAAATCATTATTTCTACAAATATACAACTAAGCTGATCAAGTTATGGGCTGCCTGGTTTATCTTTTATTTCTTATTTGATTTACTAATTAAATATGTGGAAACAGAAAAAACAAGTGCGTCATTAATTTCAATGGTAAAAGAGCATATCACTTCTATTTTTACATGGGATCTCTTTTATTATGGAGCGGGCCAAAACCAATATCATCTATGGTTTTTACTCGCGCTCATATGGTCTGTAATGATCTTGTTTGTTGCATACAAAACAAATATGCTAAAGACCTTTTTACTGATCGGCCTCGGATTAAATATTTTAGGTATGTTTGGTCAGTCATATTCGTTTATCTATGATATGAGTTGGAACACTAGAGATGCATTATTTTTTGGAATGTTTTATATGTTACTTGGGGGTTTTATGGGAAGCTATATATTAAAAGTGAGGAATCTTGCTAAAAGAGTACCAACAACCGTATTTATAGGAGTAAGTTTGTTGTTTGTTTTCCTTCAAATTGGAGAAGCATCCCTTACAGTGCAGGTAGCAGGGGGAAAAGAGCAAAACTTCTTTCTGAGCACAATTCCGCTTACCATTATCCTGTTTATGTTGATTATGAAACATAATCAAGTCGGTAAAAATACAATTGTCTCCAAAATTGGAGCAAATTCTGTAGGTATATACGTGAGTCACGTATTTGTCATGGAAACATTACGTATCTTGATGAATCGTATGGGACTAGAATTAGTAATGGAAACCTTAGCGTGGAAGCTGGCATTTACACCAGCTGTGTTTATTCTAGCTTATTTGTTTTATATAGGTGTACAAAAAATGAAAGACCTAGATACGATAAAAGAAATATTACTACCAAGTAAGGTGCCTGTACCGAAAAGAAATTTACTAATAAATACAAATGAAAAGAAAAGTTAATGGAAATGCCGGTTATAAAGACCGGCTTTTGTTTAATTGATGTGACGACACTGGCCAATTCAACCGCAACGAGCCTCCCTTCAACCGAGACACCCGCACGCGCCACCACGACAGCACCCTCCCCCACCGCGACACCCGCACGCACCACCGCGACAGCACGCTCCCCACCCGCGACACTCACCCACCCCCACCTGCCAAAAATAAACAGGTTTAACATTCCCTAATAAAAGGAATGAACTAGTTAAATAAATATTTTTCAGCGTAAAGCCATTTCAAAGCATATTCTTTCATAATTAGAGAGGTGAAACATACAACAGTAAATTTGCGTCCATATTATTCCGTATACCGCCATATACATAGTAATATCTGAATTGAGCAGGGGAACGGGCTATTGATATAATTTTATGTATGGCAAAAAAGTCATGAAAGTGGAAATACTATTAGTAAAATATATTTCTATATTATACAAATCTATATTATAGAGAGAAAAGGGAGTTAGATCATGGAAGAGCGAACGACACTAGAGAAATCACTTAAGCCACACTGGGTATGGGCGATAGCGCTGGGATCCTCAATTGGCTGGGGAGCTTTCGTGCAGCCAACAAATTGGATGGCAGATGCTGGCCCCTTAGGCGTTATTATTGGCTTCGGAATAGGAGCCTTATTGATGATGCTGATCGCAGTGAGTTATGGATTTCTGATCAAAAGCTTTCCGGTATCAGGGGGAGAGTTTGCGTATGCGTTCATTAGTCTTGGAAGAAAGCACGCGTTTATTAGTGGATGGTTTTTAACACTTGGTTATATATGTATTGTAGCCCTTAATGCTTCCGCTTTTGCCCTCATGTTAAAATTTGTCTTTCCGGCAGTTATTGAACAAATTCCGTTGTATCAAATCGCTGGTTGGGACGTGTATGGAATGGAAGTAATTGTTGCTTCCGCCGCACTTGGTATATTCGGTTATTTTAATATAAGAGGAACTGGCTTATCCGGCCAGATGCAGTTTGTTTTCTGTACAATCATGATTATCAGTATTGTTGTAATCACCTTTATGGTTGGCGGACATCCTGGTGCAGGTTTAGAAAATGTCCAACCATACTTTCCAAAAGACACAACAGCATTTGCAGCGATTATTTCTATTGTTGCCATCGCACCGTGGGCCTTTGTAGGATTCGACAATGTCCCGCAGGCTGCAGAAGAGTTTCATTTTTCATCTAAAAAAGCATTTACATTAATTATATTAGCAATCTCTATTGCAGCTGTATTATATAGTATGATGATTATTGCTACAGCAATGACACAGCCTTGGCAGCAAACCGTTGGTGAAGGTCAGGTGTGGGGAACAGCAGCAACGATTCAAGAAACAATAGGTACGATTGGTCTCGTGCTTCTCGTTACCGCATTGACGATGGGGGTATTTACCGGATTGAACGGCTTTATCATCTCATCAAGTCGGTTATTATTCGCCATGTCACGTGCCAAGATTTTACCAGAAGCATTTTCTAAGCTTCATCCAAAATATAACACACCACATATCGGGATTATTTTTACTGTGGTTGTATCCATGTTTGCTCCATGGTTCGGAAGAGAAGCATTGCTATGGGTTGTAGATATGTCATCCGTTGGTGTAACAATTGCTTATTTCTATACATGCTACACGGCATTTTCATTATTTAAAGTAAAAAAAGGGGAGGACTTTAATCCTTCTAAGCATGTTGTATCACCAATGAAAAAATCTATTGCAGCTGCAGGGATGATCGCAAGTCTGGCATTCCTCGCATTACTATTAATTCCTGGATCTCCTGCATTTTTAGGAATTCAATCACGAATTGCGTTAATAGCGTGGATAGGACTTGGAGTCATTTTCTATATGGCAAAACGGAAGGAATTTAATAAGATTCCAAAAGAAGAGTTAAACTATTTAATTCTCGGCAGTAAAAAAATAATTGCAAAGAATAGATCGTAAAGTAATGCTAACATGCACACCAATCACGTCTTGGCATCTATTTTCATCGTAAACAACTACTAAGCATTATGCCCGCCGGACAAACACCTGTTGTTTGGCGGGCATCTTGTATGTAATAAAAGGGGAAGAAAAGAATAATCTCGCTCTGGATAGTGATTTCCTTCCTAGTTTAAACGATAACAATTAATAAAATTATTTAATGGAGGTGAACACATGCACGAGAAAACATCTTTTACCCATAGCTATTTTTTCTTTTTCCTGGTGGCATTTTCCCTGAAATTATATGTGTTCCGTCTCCTGCAGTTTGAGGACTTTAACCCGCTGAATACCATTTGGTATGAACTTTGCTTTATTGTCATTCTGTTTGCGATCGTGGAGTTGTTCATTAAAAAAGGGAAATTTACTGTTTATATTATACTTGATGTCCTATTTACCCTCCTGCTGTTTGCGATGGCAGTATACGGGAGATACTTTCACAATATCCCAACATACCATGCCCTGGCGCAAGTGAACCAGGTAGGATCAGTTAGTGGAAGTATCTGGTTGCTTTTATCCTTTAAAGATTTGTATTTGTTAGTTGATTTTGTTCTCTTAATTATCTTCCATAGAATAAAAAGTAAACGATTCTTCCCACAGGATCGTACGTTTACTAAAAAAAGCATGCTTGCCCTTGGAGTAGTGGGACTTTTGATTTCTATACTCAATTTCTCCCTTCACCGCGATGAAGTTATCCGGGATCAGGCGCTATTTTCAAAAAAATACGGGGTTACCAATGCCCAGTTAATTAAAGCGAACGAAGACGTACTTGGCACAACAAATACAAATATATCAAAAGTAACGCAAGAGGATATTATTAAATTAAAAGGAAACAAGCCAGTTCCATTTGAGGAACACACGTATTTTGACTCAGTCCCAGATAAAAATTTGCTTATCATCCAATTAGAGTCGTTTCAGGATTTCGTAGTCGATTTAAAAGTGAATGGGCAGGAAATTACACCGAATCTAAATAAATTAACGAAGGAAAGCATGTACTTTAAAAATGTCTTTCAGCAAATAGGCTCTGGAAATACAGCCGATGCGGAATTTATTATGAATGCATCAGTTTACCCAGTTGGAGAGGTCCCAACATCTCAAAAAATAGAAGGAAAGAAGGTAGAGCATAGCCTGCCGCGGTTATTGAAGGAGGAGGGATATTTCACCTCGACATTTCATGCAGACAAGGTTACGTACTGGAATAGAGATGCCCTATATCCTGCATTAGGTTTTGATGCCTACTTTGATTCGGAATACATTGGTGAAAAAGATATTATTGGCTTTGGTCCTTCAGACAAATATTTTTACAACCGCACAATGAAAAAGCTAAAAGAATTTCAAAACACAGGTAAGGAACCATTTTATGCCCATGTGCTTTCTTTAACAAGTCATTCTCCTTTTAAAATGCCAAAAGAGAAGCAAATGTTGGATTTACCGGAAAGGTATACAGATACATTAACCGGAAACTATCTGCAATCGGTTCACTATGCGGACCAAGCTCTTGGAAAATTCATTCAAGAATTAAAAAAGAGCGGCCTATGGGATGATTCCATGATCGCATTATATGGTGATCATTCCGGCGTGCATGGCGGACTTATGGAGGAAGAAGATAATAAGCTGTTAAAAGAAATATTGAATGAAGAATATACGATGGAAGATCGCTTCAACATCCCATTTCTTATTCACGTACCAGGGGATAAAGATAAGTTTATTAAAGAAGTTGATACCGTAGGCGGGCAGCTTGACATGATGCCGACCATTCTTAACTTGATGGGCATTAAGCCAAAGGGACTCTATTTCGGGCAGGATATTTTACAATATAAAAATAATCTAATCGGAATGCGCTACTATCTGCCGACAGGTGCCTTTATAAATAATGAGCATTTCTTTATCCCGGAAACTAGTAAAGAGCCTGTGCGAGTTTACGATTTGAAGGGGAAAAGTTTAAATCTGGAGAACCCGAAACAGAAATTTAAAGAGGATTATCAGAATATGCTGCAGCTGTATGATTGGTCTGATGCTTATTTTGAGGAATTGCCGATGAACTAATATCTATATTCCATCAAGGGATATAAGGAATGCCTGCTCCATATAAGAAAAATCGCCATCCTGTATCGACTTCAACAGGATGGCGATTTTGTTAAATTATTGGATGGCTTATAGGCTCCAGTAATGATAACCTTCAGCTTCACAAGCCTTCCAATCAAGAACTCCTTTTATATCTATCAAAACTTTTTTATTGCTTTTATATAGTTTATCTAACGTTTTTAGATCATACGTCTTTTTAAATTCTTCATGAGGTACCGCTAATACTACACAGTCTAACTCAGTTAATTTCTCTGAACCTACTAATTCAATGCCAAATTCTTCATTCACAGCATCTGGCTCAGCAACTGGGTCATGTACTAATACATCTACACCATATTCTTTTAATTCATCTATAATATCAATAATTTTTGTGTTTCTGACGTCTGCAACATTTTCTTTAAATGTTAAGCCTAGAATAGCTACTTTAGCTCCGTCTATTTCCTGTTTTGCCTTAATCATCTTTTTAATAATATTCCCGGCTATATACTTACCCATATCATCATTAATTTTTCTGCCAGAAAGAATAATTTGAGAATGGTAGCCTAACTGTTCTGCTTTATAAGTGAAATAGTATGGATCAACTCCAATGCAATGACCGCCAACCAAACCTGGAGTGAAATTCAAAAAGTTCCATTTGGTACCAGCAGCTTCCAATACAGCTTTTGTATTAATATCCATTTTATTAAAAACCATAGACAGTTCGTTCATGAAAGCAATATTAATATCTCGTTGAGAGTTCTCAATAACCTTAGCTGCCTCTGCTACTTTTATTGATTCAGCTTCATGAATTCCCGCTTCGATTATCGATCCATATACATGAGAAATTTCTTTTAATGCTTCTTCATCTGATCCGGATACAATCTTAACGATTTTTGTTAAAGTGTTTACTTTGTCACCAGGATTGATTCTCTCTGGAGAATATCCAACTTTAAAATCTTTGCCGTATGTTAAACCGGATTCCTCTTCAAGAATTGGAATACAAATTTCTTCAGTGGTACCTGGGTAAACGGTTGATTCATAAACGACAATAGAACCTTTTGTTAAATTACGACCTACTGTTTTACTTGCACCAATTACAGGATCAAGGTTTGGTGTCTTATCAGTATTGATAGGAGTGGGAACTGCAATCACATGGAATTTGCAGTCTTGCAAGTCATCTTCTTCACTCGTGAATTCCATGGTAGTTTGTTGAACCATTTCATTTCCAACCTCTTCTGTTACATCAATACCACTTAAATACTTATCTAATTTATTTTTATTTAAATCAAAACCAACTACATCATATTTTTTAGCAAATTCAATAGCTAAAGGTAGTCCGACATACCCTAATCCGATGACTGATACTTTCTCTTCTTTTTGTTGTATTTTTTCAAATAGACTCATACTATTTAGCCCTGCCTTTACAAGAGTTTTCGACAAATTATGATACTCTGTTCGATATCTATATAGTTATCGTTATCTTTATTATACAATTATTAAAGATATAATACATCAATTTGGTAAACAATCATAGAATTGACTATTTTATATCGGGAAAAAAATAAATACTATAATGAACCTGCTAATAATTTTTGTTTTGGACGAAGAATCTAATACTGTAAAAATTGGTTAGTGTGACCCCTTGTGATAAAATTAATATGGATATATATTTCATTTGAAATAAAGGAGATATAAAGAATGCGTGTAAAAAAAGCAATTATACCAGCTGCGGGTCTTGGGACTAGATTTCTCCCGGCGACAAAGGCTCAGCCTAAAGAGATGCTGCCAATTGTCGATAAACCAACTATTCAATATATTGTGGAAGAAGCTGTGGCTTCAGGCATAGAGGATATAATAATAATCTCCGGAAGAGGAAAAAGAGCTATCGAGGATCACTTTGACACCTCGTATGAACTGGAAGAGAAATTATCACAGAATGGGAAAACTGAGCTATTAGAAATGGTCCAGTCTATATCTAATTTGGCTAATATTCATTATATACGTCAGAAAGAACCGAAAGGACTGGGCCATGCAATTGCTTGTGCTCATCGCTTCGTAGGTAACGAGCCTTTTGCTGTATTGTTAGGAGACGATATTGTTGAATCGGAAGAGCCGTGCTTAAGGCAGCTTATAAATGTCTATGATAAATATCATACCTCTATTATTGGAGTACATGACGTCCCAGAAGAAGATGTTTCCAAGTATGGTATCATCAAGCCTATAGAACATACTAACTATGGAACGGGAATAAGGGCAATAGAGTCTTTAGTTGAGAAACCTCCGCGAGACAAAGCGCCCTCTAATTTAGCTATAATGGGAAGGTATATTCTTTCACCGGAAATATTTAGCATTTTGGAAAACCAAGAGCCTGGGAATGGTGGAGAAATTCAACTTACTGATGCAATTCAGAGCCTTAATGAAAAAGAGCAGGTATTAGCATACAATTTCACTGGGAAACGTTATGATATTGGTGGTAAATTAGGTTTTATTCAGGCAACAATTGATTTTGCGCTTAACCGTGAAGATCTTCGAGAAGATATAAAAGCATATATGGAAAAGAAACTGGAAATTATTGATTAAACCAGGAGTGAATAAGAATGGAAATTGCAGTAATTGGGACAGGCTATGTCGGATTAGTTACAGGCGTGTGTTTGGCTGACATTGGAAATAAAGTAACTTGTATTGACGTAGACCCAGATAAAATTACTATGTTAAGGGAAGGGGTTAGCCCAATTTATGAGCAAGGGTTAACAGAGCTACTTCAACAGAACATAGAGCGGGGTACTTTAGATTTTACTACGGAATATAATGAGGGGATATATGGTAAGGATTTAATCTATATTGCTGTGGGGACCCCACAAGGGAAAGATGGAGCCGCAGATTTATCTTATATTGTACAGGCAAGCAAATCTATTGCTGAAAATTTAAATAAAGATGCTGTGATTGTTACGAAAAGTACCGTCCCTCTTGGAACGAATGATTATATTAAACAGCTAATAGAATCTAACCTTAATAAGAGCGTGTCCGTAAAGATTGCTTCAAATCCAGAATTTTTAAGGCAAGGTACTGCAGTGTATGACACGTATAACGGTGACCGTATTGTAATAGGCGCAGACGATGAAGAGGCCTTAAAAGTTTTAGAAGAGGTGAATAGCGGTTTTAATCTACCAATAGTAAAAACTGATTTGAGAAGTGCGGAAATGATTAAATACGCTTCAAATGCCTTTTTAGCAACTAAAATCAGCTTTATTAATGAGATGGCAAATCTTTCGGAAAGAATAGGTGCAAATATTGATAACGTAGCAGAAGGTATGGGTATGGATAAGCGGATTGGACAATCGTTTCTAAATGCTGGAATAGGTTATGGAGGTTCTTGTTTCCCAAAGGATACCAATGCTATTATTTCAATTGGAAAAGAAGTTAACTACAGCATGCCTATTTTGGAGAGTGTAGTTAAGGTTAATGAAAGACAAAGAGGAATTATTGTAGAGAAGATATTGGACAGGATAAAAGATGTAAAAGGCAAAAAAGTTGCTGTGTTAGGCCTTGCCTTTAAACCAAATACAGATGATATGCGTGAAGCACCATCTATTTTAGTAACAGAAAGGCTTATTAAAAAAGGTGCTGAAATTTCTGCATTTGATCCTGTTGCTATAGAAAACGCAAAAAAAGTATTACCTAAAGAAATAAATTATACTTCAAGTATAGAAGAAACCATAGAGGATGCGGACATCGCCGTGATTTTGACAGAATGGCAGGAAATTAAGCAATTCCCACTGGAAGACTATAAGTTGAAAATGAAGGAACCAATAATCTTCGACGGTCGCAATTGCTTTACTAGAGAAGAGGCGGAAAGAGCTATGATTGAATATCACTCCATTGGACGCCCCACTGTTATAAGGAATTAGCGTGAGAGCTGATTCCTTTTTCATTGTAAAATTTGTAATTAACGGATACTCGCTGGAAGATTTCCTCATGCTGATGAAGAGCACTTGTTTTTATAATCTCTCTATCCCCAGCATACGAAGGATTTCGACAATTTATTTATTGACATTGCTATGATATAATGCTTTAGGTATAGTGCCATCTATTATTAGACATTTGCTAAAGGGAAGGCTGACTACATTGAAAAGAATAAAAGTTATGTTTTTTATATATCAGATGGGTGGCGGGGGAGCCGCAAGGACGCTTTTGAATATTGTGAACAATATAGATAGAGAGCGTTTTTTACCTGTTCTGGTTACTTTAAATTATAATGGAAGCTATGAAACGAATTTAAAAGAAGATGTAAAGTTTATAAAACTCAACACCAAAAGACTACGCTCAGCTATTCTCCCGTTAGCCAAAGTTATTCGAAAAGAGAGTCCAGATATTGTGTTTAGTACGATCCCGAATTATAATACGATAGCAATTTTAGCAACCTTACTATCTTTTACACGTGCCATGAATATCGTAAGAGAAGCAGCATACTTGGGAGGAGATTTCAAAACCAATTTGAAGCTTTTGGTGTATGGCATGTTTTATAAACTAACTAGTCAGGTTATTGCTTTATCAGACGGCGTAAAAGAAAACATAGTGAAGAGATATAAGGTGAAACCTAATAAAATAACTGTAATATACAATCCGGTTGATCTGGAAAATATTAGTCGAAATATTAATGATGGCTATATACCAGAAAAACATCGTTTAATATTTGAATCTCCAGGAAAAGTTATTGTGACGGCTGGAAGGCTTGTGAAAGACAAAGATCACCATACTTTATTAGAAGCTTTTGCCAAAGCAAGGAAACAAGTGAATATTAAATTAGTACTTCTAGGAGAAGGAGAACTACAGGAAGAGCTAAAACTAAAGGCAAAAGAACTACAAATTATTGACCAAGTGTACTTTGTTGGATTTCAACTAAATCCCTATATCTATTTTCAGAAAGCTGACTTATTTGTTCTTTCCTCTATTAGGGAAGGCTTTGGTCATGTTTTAGCTGAAGCTTTAGCTACCGGTACTCCAGTCATTTCCACCAGGTGTGAACCTGGGGCAGGAGAGGTATTGAATTATGGGGAATTTGGTAGAATGTGTGAGGTTAAAGATACAGATGAAATGGCTTCATTAATTATTGAACTTCTTAATTTGGATGAAAATTCCAGAGAGGCGCTTATTACTAAAGGTCTTCAGCGTGCAGACCAATTCAATGCCAAGTTAATTGTGAAGCAATATGAAAAAGTGTTTAATCAGACGTTAGACCAAACAAAAAACAGACAAGCGAGAGGAGCTGATGAAGGATGAATACATCAAAAAGAGTGGTACATTTGACTACCGTCCATCACCCTTATGACCCTAGAATTTATCATAAGGAATGTATGTCACTTCATCGTGCTGGCTATGACGTTACGTTAATTGCACAGGAAGACAATACCCAAGTAAGGGAAGGTAAGCCAATAAAGCACATCCCCCTTAAAAAGCACTCGAGTAGATTAAAGCGGATGATCTTTGGTGCCTGGGAGACATACAAGCAAGCCAAAAAATTAGAAGCTGACGTTTATCATTTCCATGATCCAGAGTTATTACCAGTTGGTTGGTTACTTAAGAAAAGAAAAAACGTAGTTATTTATGATATTCATGAGGATTATATTACAAGTATTATGCAGAAAGATTATATGGTTAAACCAGTTAGAAAAATCATTTCATATGCGTATAAGTATATGGAGAAGTTTTTCGCGCGAAAATGCAGCTTTGCTTAGCAGAAAAATATTATAAAGATATATATCCAAAGGGTGTATGTATATTAAACTATCCAATGGTAAATGAAGCCTTTATTAACCATAAAAGAAGCGAAGGTCCATCTGAAGATAAGCTATTGTATACCGGAAATGTTTCTTATGTAAGAGGAGCGCTTCTCCATGCAAAAGTACCATTAATTGAGGGAAATGTTTCTGTTTATTTTGTTGGAAAATGTCCAGGAGAATTGGCGGAAGAAATGTATAAAGTTGCTGGGGACGAAAAGGATAGATTAGTAATTGAAGGTATTGATCAGTATATAGAGAAGGAAGAGATAGAAGCAAGATATCTGAGTCGTGATTGGTTAGCGGGGGTGGCTCTCTTTCCTCCCACAGATCATTATATGAGGAAAGAGCTAACTAAGTTCTTTGAGTATATGAATGCGGGGCTTCCTATCCTATGTTCAAATTTTCCCGTTTGGAAAAAATTTGTAGAAACATATAATTGTGGAATCGCAGTAGATCCTTATAACGAAAAGGAAATAAAGCAAGCTATCAGTTATTTACAGGATAATCCTCGACAAGCAAAACGCATGGGAGAAAATGGTAAAAAGGCAGTATTAGAAGAACTTAATTGGGGAACTCAAGAAGATAAATTAATTACATGGTATAGTCAACTGTTAAAACATAGTTAATTATACAAAGTTAGGGCTGGTCATTTGGAGTACAATAATCCATTAGTTTCTGTAATAACGCCTGCTTATAATGCAGAAAGATTTATAAGACAAACAATTGAATCTGTTCTAGCGCAAACATACTCAAATTGGGAAATGATTATAGTTGATGATTGCTCAACGGATAAAACTGTGGAATATATTAATCACTATATAAAAACGGATAGTCGTATTAAATTATTTATCCAAGAAAAAAATAGAGGATCGGCAATTGCGCGTAATACTGCAATGAATAATGCAAAAGGGCAATATTTAGCTTTTTTAGATAGCGATGATTTGTGGTACCCTGAAAAATTAGAGAAACAGTTACACTTTATGATACAAAAAAACATAGCCTTCTCTTTTACTAAATATGTACGAATGACAGAAGAAGGGGTGCTTAAAAACACATTTTCAAAGACGCCAGAATCTGTAGGCTATAACGATTTGTTAAAACATTGTGTAATAGGCTGTCTTACCGTAATGATAGACAGAAATAAAACTGGCCACCATAGTATGGTGAATATTAGAACTAGACAGGATTATGCTTATTGGCTTACTTTAACGAAAAAGGGGCATCTGGCATACGGATTACCGGAAGTATTAGCAAAGTACAGAGATGTAGAGAATTCTATTTCCAGTAATAAAATCAAAGCTGCAAAGCGCCAATGGTTTGTTTATAGACAAATTGAAAGATTAAATTTGTTTGCAAGCATATGGTATTTTTCCCATTACGCATGGAAAGGTATTAGTAATACAATTAAGTACAAGCTTTCAAAGCGAAAAATTTAAATAGATGAAAGCTCTTGTGATGAAATTAGGCGGTGTCATTTTTAATGAAAACTTATATTCAAGAAATGTTAAAAAGAAAAGATTTATTAATATATCTAGTTAAATCTGGACTAAAAGCAGAGCATAGAAATAGTTATTTAGGTTATTTCTGGTGGTTATTAGACCCGCTACTTAACGTACTTGTCTATTACTTTTTAGTTGTTATTATTTTAGGAAGAGGGGGAGAAAATTATCCCTTATTCCTTGTAATTGGATTAGTTGCATGGAGATGTATCAGCTCGACTATCAATTCATCTGCAAAATCAATTATGCGTTATAGTTCAATTATTAATCAAGTATACTTGCCCAAATCGATTTTTCCACTGGCATTTATATTAACACAACTTTTTAATTTTGCTTTTGGTTTAGTAGTTGTGGGAATATTTCTTGCATTCTTCGGAGTGATGCCAGGTTGGGAAATTATCTATTTACCATTGATTGTGTTTGTGCAAACCGTTTTCTTATTGGCTGTGGGGTCATTCCTCGGATATATTACTGTGTTTGTTCGCGATATTGATAACTTATTAACATATATTGTCCGTATATTCTTTTACGCGTCACCAATCATTTGGGAAGGTGGACGTTTACCAGAGGAATATAGTTTTGCAGTGGATTACAATCCAATTGCTATCATTGTGGAATCATATAGAGCTATATTTATGTACAAAACAAGCCCCGATTTGGTTGGATTATTGATAATTTTCTTATTATCTGCAGTGTTAGCTATCTATATGCTTTATTATTATAGTAAGAATGAGCACAAAATAATTAAATCTCTATAAATGGAACTTCAGAGTTTGAAGTTCTTTTTTCCAATGATTAAAGTTATTTCATGACTACATCGATAAAAAAAGAGGGTTGAAATATGGCTGAACAATCTAGCTCCATAGTAAATAAACCAAATAAAGATGTTATACAAGCAAAGAAAATAGGTGTGTCTTTCTATGAAGGAAGACATAAGGATGACTACAAGTCTCGTGTATTACGATTCATTAAAAATAGGGGTAAGGTAAGTAAAATACAAAAGGTTTGGCCACTTAAAGATATTAACTTTAATGGACATCAAGGCGAAATATTAGGGATAATCGGTTCAAACGGGGCCGGTAAAACAACGCTTAGTAAAATTATAGCCGGTATTTTACAAGAAGATAAAGGAGAAATGAATGTAGATGGAAATGTGACAGCTTTGTTTTCGTTCGGTATGGGTTTCAATAAGGAATTAACCGGTCGCGAAAATGTATATTTAAATGGTATGATGCTCGGAATTGATAAAAAGTTAATTGATTATTATATAAGAGAAATTCATGATTTTTCCGACCTCGGAGAGTTTTTTGAACAACCAATGAAATATTACTCAAGTGGAATGAAAGCTAGGTTAGGATTTAGTGTGGCTTCTCATTTGCAGCCTGAAATACTTATTTTAGATGAAGCACTTAATACAGGTGATGCTAAATTTAGTAGAAAAGCTGCAGAAAAAATGAAAGAACTCGTTAAAAAAGCAAAAATGGTTATCATCGTTACTCATAGTCTGAGATACGCCCAGCGTAATTGTGACAGATTAATGTGGTTAGACGGTGGCGTTGTAAGAGAAATCGGAGATCCAAAAACAATTATAGAAAATTACAAAGCTACAGTCCCGCCTAGACCACCAAGGAAGCATCGGAATTTGCAACTGGAAAAAACGCAGACAATTGTAAAGGAAAACACGATTATTAAAGCCAATAATTTAGGAGTATCCTTTAACTTAAGCAGTGGAGAGTTTTGGGCTTTAAAAGATGTTAACTTTGAGATAAAAGAGGGAGAAGTTGTAGGGATCATTGGCCACAATGGTGCGGGTAAGAGCACACTCTGCAAAGTGCTCACTAAAATATTATCTCCGGATGAAGGCAATATTGAACTCAAGGGCGACACCTCTGCTCTGCTTGGTTATGGAACGGGTTTTAACGCGCATTTATCAGGTAGAGATAATATATACTTAAATGCAATGTTATTAGGAATTTCAAAGAAAAGAATTGAAGACAATTATGATGAAATTGTGGAATTTTCTGGATTAAAGAAAGCTATTGATAAACCTGTTAAAGAATATTCTAGTGGTATGAAATCCCGATTAGGATTTAGTATTGCAGCTATTTTGCAACCAGATATATTCATTATAGATGAGGCACTGTCGACAGGTGATATGGCGTTCAAACAAAAAGCAAGTGAACGAATCCAAGATATGATGGCTCGTGCAAAAGCGGTAATTATCGTAACACATAGTATGGCTTTTGTAGAACAAATATGCACTAGAGCAATATGGATGGAAAAGGGACAAATACGTTTTGACGGAAATGTAGAGGAAACTGTTGATAAATATAGAGAATCACAGGGTGTTAAAAAGAAAGTGAATGTAAAAAAACAACCAGGGAACTAACCTGTTACAGAAAAGTGATCACTTTAGCTGTTTAAGGAGGAAATATCAGTGCTACAGCGAGTAAAGAATATAATCTCCCAACCAGTGGACTGGTTTATGTACACCATTCTTTCTGAAAAACAAAGGAAGAATATAGGCGATATTTTTTCGGAACGACAAAAAAACTTGATGAAAAAATTATTGCATGGTAAGCAAAATGAACTTAGGCAAAAGCTGAAACAGATCAGGTTTTATCTCTATGGACTTGGATTTACGGAAAGAGGTCTTTACGAATTGGAGCACTTTTACACCAATGTTTCTGATCCTTCACTTAGACGGTTGGCGGCATGGGAATTGGTTTTATGGCATGCCAATAAGTATACTTCTGATGGAGCAACACAAGCATTGAATTACATTCCAGCAGCAAGATACCAAGTAAAAGATGTAGATCAGTTACGTAGAATAGCTATCATTGAAGCGGAATGTCTAGATATATTAAACAAGAATATAGAAGGTAGAACAATTATTGAACAGTTGCTAAAGGAACATCCGCACCCTGATTTGTTTTTAGCTGCAGCAAACCAAGAGGAGACAGTTCATGACCGTTTAAAGTGGATAAATAAAGCGATGGATATGTACAATATTAAACCTCTTACCTTTATTTCAAAAAGAAATAATCCTTCGTATGATGATATTAGAAATGAAGCAGTTGACAAAAAAATTGAAACGGGACCGAAAGTCTCTATTATCATTCCTGCTTTTAAAGCAGAGGAGGGTATTCGAACGGCTATTGAGTCTATGCTCTCCCAGACATGGCAAAATATTGAGTTGCTAGTTGTAGATGATTGCAGTCCGGATCAGACAGCGGAAGTGATAAAGGGATATGTGGAACAGGACTCCCGAGTTAAATTGTTTTCTACGCCCGTTAATAGCGGTCCTTATGTTGCCAGGAATATAGCTTTAAAAGAGGCATCTGGGGAATATGTAACGATAAATGATTCAGATGACTGGTCACATGAAGAAAAAATTGAAAAGCAAGTTAAACATTTAATTAATAACCCAAATATTATCGCGAACACTTCCGAGCACGCAAGATTAACGGAAGGTGATTTAAAGTTATACCGAAGAGGAACACCAGGTAGATATATTTTCCCTAATATGTCCTCAATCATGTTCCGCAGAGAACCAGTAAAGGAGAAAATAGGTTTTTGGGACAGTGTACGATTCGCTGCTGACGGTGAATTCAAACGACGCCTAATCCAGGTATTTGGTAAGGATAGTTATGTGGATTTACAAACTGGACCGTTATCTTTCCCGAGGCAGTCCGTTTCCTCGCTGACAGGGAGTTCTGCCTTTGGCTATAATGGTTATTTTAAAGGAGTACGTAGGGAATATGTGGACAGTCTGGAGAATTACCATAAACAAGCTAAAAGTTTATACTACCCATATCCTCAAACCACCCGACCTTTTCCAGTACCTGAACCCATGTGGCCAAATAGAGAGAACAAGATTGAAGGAAAAAGGGTGTTCGATGTTGTAATAGCTTCTGATTTAAGAGTGATGGACAGTCACTTAGTGGATATTATTAATCAAAATAAAAGCAAAAGTAAGCGTATAGGGTTCATACAAATGCATCAATTCGATTTGAATGCAACGAAAAAAGTGCATCCAGAGCTACGTAATATGATTGATGGAGATCAAATTCACATGCTTGTATTTGGGGAGAAAATATCATCTGATGATTTGATCGTTCTAAATCCTTTAGTACTAGAAGAATGGCAAACTTACATCCCTGAGGTCCATACAAAAAAAGCAAAAGTTATTGTTACCCAAGCACCAAAGGATATTTCTCATTTGAAAAAGTGTAGCGAAAATATGAAAACTTACTTTGGTACGCCGGGTAAGTGGTACGCTTTTAATGAAAATATTAGAGAAAGTATGAGGAGTCAGGAGAATGATATTAAAAAGGTTATTAATTTAGCTGATGAAAATTGGGAGAACTGTTGAAGTGAACAATATAGACGATCATCTTGTAGATAATGAAGATAAGAATTTGGAGGAGTCAACGGAGCTGATAGAGTTGACTGAAAAACTCCCAGCAGCTCGAGCAGAAAGAGATAGAGCAAAAGATAAATTATACACCTTAGAACACCAATATGATCAACTGTTGAATAGTAAGTTTTGGAAGTTAATACGTACTCCTCAACTAGTTAAATCTTTTTTTAGGTCGACGGTTGCATATTTGCTTGGGAGAAGAAATAGAAAGCAACTTTATAGTAGAGATTATAAAAGGAAAAATGCTGAGAATGCAATTAAACCTTATAAAAAATACTTGTATAATTTTGGTTTTATAGACAGAACCATAGCGGATTTAGAAAAAATATATCAAGAAACAACTAACTTGTACATGAAACAGGCGATCGCTTGGGAACTGGGGTTGTGGTATGCCAATAAATACACAAAAGAAGGGGCTAAAGAAGCACTAAATTACTTGAAGCTAGTAGTAAAAGAAAACCCTAATAAAGATCGCTTAAGACAGGCTACAATTATCCAATCAGAATGCTACGACTTATTAAATGAACAAGAAACGGGGAAAAATTTGATTTTTCCTTTGTTAGAAAAGAGTCACCATCCAGATTTATATTTGGCTGTAGCTAATCTTCAACCCAATATTGAAGAAAAACTTCCTTGGATAAATAAAGCACTAAATATGTATGGAATTCAACCGATTGGCTTTGGTGGAATGAAGAACCCTGGTTATAATGATTTAGTGACTTTAGGAGACAAAAAAGAGCTAGAATCAATACCAAAAGTTACTGTAATAATCCCTTCATATAATGCAGAAGAGGGCATTGGTACTGCAATTGAGTCCATATTAGCTCAAACCTGGGCTAATTTGGAGGTTTTAATTGTTGATGATGGTAGCACAGACAGTACAGTTTCCATTATCCAATCTTATGTTGAGACAGACAATAGAGTTAGGTTGTATTCAACACCGACAAATAGTGGGCCCTATATAGCAAGAAATATAGCGCTACAAAATGCTACAGGAGATTTTGTTACAGTTAACGATGCGGATGATTGGTCACATGCTGAAAAAATCGAAATACAAGCAACGTACCTAAGAGATAATAATGAGGTAATTGCTACAACTTCTGAACATGCCAGATTAACAGAAGAGTTGAAATTTTACCGTCGTGGTACTCCAGGAACCTATGTTTTTTCAAATATGTCCTCACTCATGTTTAAAAGAAAACCAGTGTTAAAAAAAGTCGGTTTTTGGGACAGTATCCGCTTTGCTGCTGACAGTGAATTTAAACGGCGTATTATAGCGGCCTTTGGACAAAAAAGTGTTGTTGATTTGAATACAGGGCCGTTATCGTTCCCACTTCAATCCATAGGATCATTAACTGGTAACTCTTCTTTTGGATATAATGGTTTCCTAATGGGTGTGAGAAAAGAATATGCTGAGGCTCATCGCGAATCCCATAAGAAAGCTGATGACTTTTATTATTCCTATCCTCAATCTGTTCGACCTTTTCCCGTACCTGAACCGATGTGGCCTGAAAGGGAAAAGAAGAATAAAGGAGCAAGGCAATTTGATGTCATTATTCTGTCGGACTTTAGATTGCCAAAAGAGCTTCTCCATACAACAATTGAGGAAATTAACCTACAAAAGAAAAAGGGACTACGGACAGGGTTAGTTCAAAAAAGTTGCTATAATTTTAAATTACCGCTATTGATTAACAATCAAATCAGGGAATTGGTAGATGGTGATAAAGTGCAACTTCTTCATTATGGAGAAAAAGTTAAAAGTGAATTACTTATCATTAAGTATCCTTTTATTTTTGATGAAATTGAAAAGTTTCTACCAGAAATCAGAACCAACTCTGTCTTGGTCATGTTAGACCCTGCAAGTGAGCGCCAGATTGTCCCTCACTACGATGTTAGGCACTTTTCGAGAAATATTGCAGAATATATAGGTAAAACGGGAAAATGGTATCCTATAAACAAGAAAGCTAGAAATGATCTAACGGAACAGCCGCATCTTCATTCAGTTAAGTTATCAATTGAGAATTGGATTGGAACCAATAATAGTAACTCGGAAGCACACGTTGAACGTCTGGAGAATTGGTTAGTTTGTAATAAGATAGAGCTGGGAGGAAGTGATGACGTTGAAAAACTATGATAATAAAGATACAAATGAGCGACCACAGCTAAATGAGCATGTCGACACTTCTCTCCACATAGAGACAGCTAAAGAACAAGAATTAATTAAAGAAATCATTAATAAGGAAGCTCAAATTAATAAGGCCAAAAGGGAAAAACTGAGTTTTGAAAAGAAAATTAAAGATATTGAAAAAAGCAAAACGTGGAGATTCTCTAAACCGATACGTAACATTTTTAGTTTCTTTAGTAGAAGCAAGAAGCAACAAACTATTCAATACATTCGTGAACTAGAAAAGAAATTGGAGTCAACACAAAAAGAGCTATATAGCACAAAAGACACCGTGAATGAATTATTGCTTGATGATCGGAAAATAAATAGTTATCAGATAGCTAAAATGATAAGAGACCTTAAAGATGAAGGAAAGATTATTAACTTTATTGACCACATATTAGAAATGAAAAGCAAGCACGAGGAAAACTATAGACATGCTCTTGTATATTCTGCAAGAATGTTTATAAATGAGCCGAATAAGTATAGGAATTTTGTATACTCTAAAGCCTTATCTGGTCTAACAATAGAAGAAATACCTGAATTCATGATAAGGGGGGGCTGTCGGATTCACCTATTCCCTTGAAGGCTGCCACATCTTTTCGGGCCTCATTAAATATGAGAATGAGACAAAAACAGCTAGTGGATTCCCTCCCAGAGTGGTTGTTAGATGACAAGAGAACTGCTTATGAATTCTTGGAAGTATTAGGTGTCCGCATTCCTTGGACTTCCTCAGAGACATATAGGGCAGAAGAACTTCCACGAAAAAAAATGTCTGTTATCAAACCAACAGATGGAGCAGGCTCCCGTGGAGTATATCTCATCTATGAAAGTGATGATATAATAGATGTTAAACAATCAAAGCAAATTAATAGTTGGGATACCTTACTAAATAGAATGAAAAAAGATATCTTGATGGGATGGGTAAGGCAAAATGATTGGTTTATAGAAGAACTTATCCTTGAGAATGAAAAAGAAAAGAAACCAGGAAGAGACATCAAGTTTTATTGTTTTTATGGGAAGGTTGGTTTGATATTAGAGATAACTCGTTTCCCTGAAAGGAAACATTGCTGGTGGACAGCTGATGGGAAAAGGATAAGAACAGGAAAATATGAAGAGGAATTATACAAGGGAGACGGAGTAACTCAAGAAGAGTTAGAATTAGCGTCAAGTATCAGTCTTAAAATTCCAGCCCCTTTTGTGAGGATAGATTTTCTTCGTTCTGAGAATGGATTGGTATTTGGAGAATTCACTCCAAAACCTGGTAATTATGACGAGTTTAATGATGAGATAGATCAGTTATTAGGGGATTTCTTTGTAGATGCACAAGGCCGACTGCTAAACGACCTTTTAAACGAAAAGAAGTTTAGTGAATTTAATGAAGTTGTAGTTAAATAAATTATAATATATTAACTGTTTTGTTTTTTAGGAGGACAAATTCAATGGAAGATCATAAAACGGAATGGCTGCCACATCTTACTAATGAGGTTGTAGCAGATGCACATGGAAACTTGTTAGATGCTTACGCGCTTTCACTAGAAGGTTGGAGAAGAGGGTTAACACTTAGATGGCATGTTAAGGATTCAGAAAAATTTAGTGAAATGCTTACATGGTTTGTGGATAAACCAGGGCAGTTATTTTCGTTAAGTTATAAAGAAAGAACGCACTATTTTTTCCGTACAAGAGGAGATAAAGTAACTAATGAAGCTGTAATAATTGGAAAAGATAAAGAAAAAACAAAACAAACACTACAAAATGCAGGTGTGAGAGTTCCCGAAGGAAAGCAGTTTTCTGAGGGGAAAACTGATGAAGAAATTGTTCATTATGCATCATCCATTGGTTATCCAGTTGTATTAAAACCTACGGATGGAAGCTTTGGAAGAGGTGTAATTTCCAATATTACAAGCTCAGGTGAATTGGAGCATTCTCTTTCTTATCTTCGCACTGAACTTAATTATAAGGATGTAATTATAGAGCAATATATCCCAGGGGAGGAATATCGACTTTATGTAGTGGAAAATGAAGTTATTGGGGCAATCAATCGTATTCCACCTAACGTTATTGGAGACGGAGTTAATTCATTAAAAGCCTTAATTGAGTTGAAAAATGAGGAAAGAAGTTTAAATCCTCGATTGGTTAGCTGTCCTATCACTGTTAATCAGGAATGTATTGATTTCATTGGTAGAAAAGGATATACATTAGAAACTGTTCCTGAAAAAGATGAACAAGTATTTCTTAGTGCCAAGAGTAATATATCAATCGGGGGAGACCCAATTGATGTACTAGATGTTTTGCCTCAGGTGGTAAAAGACACAGCCATCAATGCAATAAAGGCTGTAGATGGATTGTCGCATGGTGCAGTTGACCTTATTATTCATAATGACAGGAATATTAATGAGGCAGTGTTTGTTATAGAACTTAACCCTACTGCACAAATAGGAGCTATACTGTATCCTATGAGTGGAAAGTCCCGTGATGTACCTGCGGCAATAATTGATTATTACTTCCCTGAAACAAAAAATATGAAGGTGGATCGCACAAAAACATTTTTTGATTTTCATGATGTTTTAGACCCTTTGCAATCAAGAGATGCGAGTGTAACAACAGTAACACCTTCACCTATGGATAAAATATATTCTAAGAAATATACAGTTAGTGGAGAAGTACAAGACTTAGGGTATCACCGTGGTCTAAGAAAGCATGCTTTTGAAAGGTATCTTCATGGGTTTGTTATGAATCTTGAGAACGGGGATATAGAAGTAGTAGTCGCTGGTACTGATCCTGAAATGGTGGATGACTTTAAAAATGGATTATGGGAAGATGAGGAGCGAGCAACAGTGATAGAGGTTCAAGAAGCTACTTATGATGAGCCTATTAAAGTCGGGTTTGAAATAAAAGCAGACCTAAAGACGCAATTAGAGGAATTAAAGTTATACAAGCAGGAGCTTGAAGAAACTGAACTCGCTATGAAAAAGGCAGAAGTTCAAAGAAGAAAGTTTTATGAAAGTCTTTCTTGGAGAGCAACCAAGCCGATAAGACTAGTTGGGGCTATCATTAAAAGATTGAGTAAATAGAAATAATTATCTATTGGAGGTAAGAAAGATGAACGAAAACACAGGAATTAGTCTGCCTCAACTGCCAAATGACATTGTAAAAAATGCCCGAAAAACAAGATTAGATGCTTTTGCTGTTGCACTAGAAGGTTGGCGTCGAGGATTAAAACTAAAATGGTATACTAAGGACTCAGAACATTTCAAAGATATGGTTATTTTCGGGGTCAATCCTCCAGGTAGGTTATTTTCTCTAAGTTCAGAAGAAAGGACACATTACTTTTTTAGAACCAGAGGAGATAAAGTAACCAATAAAGCAGTCGAATTAGGATCTGAAAAAGATGATACCAAGGTTTGGTTAGAAAAAGCCGGTGTACCAGTCCCAAAAGGGAAAGGATTTAGTAGCGAAACAACAGATGAAGAAATCATAAATTATAGTAAAACATTAGATTTCCCACTTGTTTTAAAGCCTACAAATGCTAGTTTAGGAAATGGTGTTGTAACCAATATTAAAAATCATAAAGAGTTCTTGAAAGCAGTACGGTACGTTCGACATGACTTAGGGTACGGAGAAGTAGTAGTTGAACAGTATGTCAAAGGGGAAGAGTATCGTGTTTACGTTATTGAAGATAAAGTTATAGCAGCATACAATCGTGTACCTGCTAATATAATTGGTGATGGCACACATACCATAGAAGAACTTATAGAGTTAAAAAATAATGAACGTAAAAAAAATGCAAGATTAAATAGTTGCTTAATCCATATGGATATAGAGATATTAGAATTTATAGAATCAGTTGGTTATAAGTTGGATAGTGTACCCAAAAAAGGGGAGCAAATATTCTTAAGACAAAAAACAAATGTGTCGTCTGGAGGCGACCCTATTGACGTTACAGATAGTCTTCCAGAGGAATTCAAAAAGATAGCTATAAATGCTATTAAAGCAATCCCGGGATTATATCATGCGGGTGTGGATATAATTGTAAACGAAAATAAGGTAGTAGACGCTCCGGCAGTTGTAATAGAACTTAATCCAACTGCACAGATAGGTGGCATATTATATCCTTTAAAAGGTAAAGCACGCAATATTCCAGCTGCAATTATTGATTATTATTTCCCTGAAACTAAAGGAATAGATACAAGTAAATCTAAAATTTACTTTGATTTACCAACTGTTTTAGAGCCATTAGAAAATAGATCAGCATTAGAAGTGGAAGTCTCTCCTGCCCCCTTAGGAGAACTTGTTATGAAACGGTTTGTCGTATCCGGTATGGTCCAACGTCATAGCTATCATAGATGGTTGAAAAAACAAGCATTAGATAGAAATTTACATGGTTATGTAAAAAATATGGTGTTTGATGAAATTGAAATAGTGGTAGCTGGGAATAGTAAATCAGATGTTCAAGATTTTAAAGGAGTAATTAAACAATACCCTCAAAACTCTAAAGTGCAAAATATTATTGAGGAAGATTTCAGCGAGCCAGTTACTATAGGATTTGAAATTGCAGAAGTGTATAATACTTCAAATTTAAAATCGGTACAATACGCATTAAGGAAAATGGAAAAGAACTTAAAGCATATGACTAAACAACAAAAACGCCTAGAAAAAGATAATCAACACATCTTAAATAGTACTTCATGGAAATTTACGGTACCTATTAGGAAATTTGGCCAGCTAGTAAAAAGGAATAGATCTTAAAAATCTTAAACTTTGAAGGTGGGATCAAGTATGAACGAAAATCATCCTAATTGGTTAACTAAAGAAATGATAAGTGGGATTAGAAGGTTTAATTTGGACGCTTATTTAGTTGCTTTAGAAGGTTGGAGAAGAGGGCTGAATTTAAAATGGTACTATGACGCTTCAAATTTGACCAATATAAAATTAGTTGGTTTTAATTCTATTGGAAAACTTTTCTCTCTTGGTGATGACAAAGATATATTTTTTTTCTATAGATCTAGAGGAGATAAAGTTAATAACAGTGCTGTGGAGATTACCTCAAATAAAGATGAAACGAAAAAATACCTAAAACAAGCTAATGTGCCTACTCCTAAAAGTATAAGATTTGACGAATCAATGGACTTGGGAAAAGTTTTTGATTCATTTACCAACTTATCTGAGTCTTTAGTTATAAAACCAACCTTTGGCTCGTTGGGAAAAGGGGTAGTAACAGATATTCGTTCAAAACAAGATTTTCTAAATAGTGTTAGTCATATACGTGAAAACTTAGATTATAAAGATTTTCTTCTTGAGCAATATGTAACTGGAAATGATGTTAGGCTATATGTCGTTGGAACTCAAGTTGTGGCAGCATTAAGTAGATTTCCAGCAAATATAACGGGAAACGGTGTTAGTTCAATTGAGGAATTAATTCATAATAAAAATGAGGAGAGGATAAATAATCCTAGTTTATCCTCTAAGCTCATTAAAATCGACTATGATATGAAAGAATTCTTACGAAGGCAAGACATGGATTTAAATGATGTACCTGAAAAAGATAAAGTTGTTTATCTTAAAGGCACAAGCAACATTTCTGCCGGAGGTGACTCGATTGATATAACAGATCAAATTTCCTCTGAAGTTAAAAAAGTTGCTATTGAAGCGGTTAAGGCTATACCTGGGCTACTACATGCTGGAGTTGATCTGATTGTTAATGAAGATAAAGCAACTGTTATTGAAATTAATGCTACAGCAGATATTGCTATGCATGTATTTCCGCTTAACGGAGAACCAAGAAATGTACCAGCTAGTATAATTGATTATTACTTTCCGCAGACAAAGGGTTCACCATCAACTCAGAATAAAATCTATTACGACCATAAAACAATACTTCAATTAATCAAGAGTAGATCAATAAAAGAAGTAGAAGTTTCTCAAGCGCCTCAAGGTGAATTGTATTCTAAAAGGTATGTGTCTTCAGGGAATGTCCAAGGTGTTGGTTATAGAGATTGGATACGAAAAAAAGCTCTTCAAAATAACTTAAGTGGGTATACTAGAAACTTAAAGAACGGTAAAGTTGTAGTTGTCGTCGGTGGTATTGATAGAAAAACAGTAGATGATTTTAAAAATATTTGTCTTGAAGGACCACTTAGAGCTAAAGTTGAGAATGTTGAAGAATATATATGGGATAAGCGTATCAGGGTAGGTTTTGAGATTAGAACTAAATAATGGATTTTAAAATTTGATCATGATATTTACCATTATAGAATGGAGATGTTATAGTGAACGCGTTTTCAGAAGAAAATCGAGTTACTTTATCAGCTGTAGGAGATATACTACCACATGGAAGGGTCTATGGGGGTACAAAGAAAAAGTCTAATTACAATTTTCATGAGAGATTCCAACGTGTTAGACACTTACTAGGGAGGACAGATATAAACGTTGCCAATCTAGAGTCTATTATAGCAGGAAAAGATATTGGTTTATCTTCCTTCCCTAAGTTTAATAGTCCTGTGGAAATTGGATACGTTCTTAAGGAATTAGGGATAGATATTGTAAACATCGCAAACAATCATATTCTTGACAGAGGCGAACAAGGCTTGCTAAAGTCTATTGAGAATATTGAAAAAATAGGCCTTGAATATGTTGGGGGTTACAAATCCTTTGAGGATCAGGATAGACTTAGAATCATAAAAAAGAATGGATTAAGGGTTTGCTTTGTTTCTTACACTAGAGGTACAAACTTTATTAAGGTGCCAGAAGATAAGCCTTATTTAGTAAATTCACTTAGAGAAATCTCTTTACTGAAAATTTGTAGTACCCTTAGGAGAATAAAGAGAAACAAACTTGCTGATGTAATAGTAGCCAACATGCACTTTGGAGAGGAATATCACTTGATACCGTCAACTACTCAAAGAGAGATTTCAGCTTCTTTATCAGATGCGGGTGCTGATTTAATCATTGGACATCATCCTCACGTTCTCCAACCACCTGAATGGATTGAAAATTCACGCGGTACAAAGACATTTGTGGCTTATTCATTGGGTAATTTTTTCTCCGGGCAAAATGGTTTGCATCGACAAATAGGTGCAGTATTGACAGTAGGGATAACTAAACCAAGCAAAGATCATAAAGCTATTGAGATTAAGAATCCCAAGATGGATTTAACCTTTGTGAGTAAGGAAGAAAATAAGAACTATAATATCAATGTATTTAGCGATTGGATAAAAACAAATCATTATATTGAGACTGCCGATGCTAAATTTGAGTCTGAAAAAGTCTATTTAGACACCATAAATAGAATGCGATCTAAGATAAAAGATTTGGATATTAATTAGAAACTTAGGAGAATTAAAATGAATAATTACAAAAGTGAATGGTTACCTCATTTGAAGCAAGCAGTTCCTGAAGCTGCAAAAGGAAAAGGCACTTGTATGTACATAATGGCCTTAGAAGGTTGGAGAAGAGGATTAGAGTTAAAGTTTATTAAGAAAAAGGGAACTGGCTTATTAAAGTCGGTTGCATTTTCTTTAAGCGATGGTAAGAATGAGCATGTATTTAATGGCTCACGCGGTGATACGGTTACTAAAGAGGCCATCAAAATTTGTACTAGTAAAGGATTAACAAATAAATATTTAGCGGAAGCCAATGTACCAATACCTGGAGGAAAGGCCTTCGCTAAAGAAGAATCTAACGATAATATAATAAATTATGCAAATAAAGTAGGTTATCCACTCGTTATTAAACCTAGTGACTCGGATGGAGGGGGAGCCGGAGTAATAACAAATATTAAAGACCAAAAAGAAATGGAAAGCGCTCTTTTAAAGGTTAGAGTAAAACCTATTTCAGTTGTAGTTGAAAGATTTTTTGTTGGAGAAGATTTTCGTGTTTATGTTCTAGATGGTAAGGTAATTGGTGCCTTTCATAGACGAGCTGCAAGTGTTGTGGGGGATGGGAAATTAAATATCAAAGAACTGCTAGATCAAAAAAACTCCGCGCGTCAACTCAGTCCCTTTTTGGCAAAAAGCTCTATAAAAATTGATGAAAATATGAAGACTTATCTTCAAAAGCAAGGAATGAACGTTTTTGATATACCTAAAAAAGGGGAAAGGGTTTTCTTAAGAAGAAATGGAGAATATTTTAAAGAGAGGGATTCCATAAATGTTACTGAAAGTCTCTCCCCTAAAATGAAGAATATTGCTATTGAAGCAGTAAATGCGATTCCTGGTCTTACTCATGGTGGCGTTGATATGCTAATTAATTTGGAAAAAGATGAAGGAGTAGTTAATGAGGTTAACTCAAGGGCACAAATAAGTAATCATGTATTCCCTGTTGAGGGAGAAGCTGTAGATATTCCAAAGTATTTAATTGATTATTATTTTCCGAACAGTATTAACGATAAGGCGACTGATGTCCCGTTCAACTTTGATTTTAAATTAATTGTAGATAGCTTTGAAAAGGGCTTTGCTACAGAAATTAAAGTCCCCTCTATACCAATTGGTTTAAAAACTACTAAACGATTTGTTTTAACCGGTAGTAATTTTGATAACAAATTTAGAAAATGGGTCCAGAGACAAGCAATTAAACAAAATATAAATGGTTACGTGAGAACTATTAATCAAGATAGCATCTCAATTGTAGTAGCGGGCTCAGAACAAGTCATAAATAATTTTAAAAAAAATTATTAAACAAAATTCTCCTAAAACAACAGTTATAAAAGGTATAGAAGTTAAACAATTTGCTAAACCAGTAAAAGTTGGGTTTGAACTTAAAAATAACCAGAACTTTAAAAAACAAAAAACTAAAAATAATAATAAGAGTAAAATAACAAAAAAACAAACGAAAACTGTTAAAAAGAATAGAGAGTTACTCCTAATTAGGCTAATGAAAAAGATTATTAGGAAGATTAAATAAGATTTGTAGAAGCGGACCTCTTTATAGGTTCGTTTTTACTGTTAAAAATCATTGCGTTTTACTCTATTAGTTCTCTTCTAGGGTTTATGAGATTTATTAGTAACCCTATCAAGTACGATGGAAGTATTCTCTGCTTAGTGAGGTGGGGAGTAAGCCTCTTGGCAGTCGTGTTAAGAGCTACGACCATATGACAAAAATTCTAAAATGCCTAAGCTCTTGGATCTCCCAGAAAAACTAAACTTCCGTTATATCTACTGGGCAATTGAACATCCTGCTAGACACATAGCCCAAAAACTAGTTACCTTACCGTTCGGTTGGATAATGGTTAAGTTAAGAGAATAAATATCCAAATGAAAGCAATCAATCTTAAGGCATTACATAATGTTTCCGCGGTTGTTTTCGTCTTAAGGAAAACTACATCCTCAATACTCCATGTAATGTTCGAGTCAAGTAATTAAGAGAAAGAAACTAAATTCATTTAAAAAAATGTTGAAGTTTGGTAGGGATAAGCCGATAATATAAAAGATAGTAAAAAACAACAAGGAGGTGAAACTAAAGTGAAATTAAGATTGTCCCTGATTTTCCTTATATTCCTATTCACTCTTTTCCACTTTAGTCCACAATTAGCAGAAGCAGAGGTAGAACAAAAAAGTAAAAATGAAGTTATTAATCAGGAAGGTGAGCAAACCTCTAATACTCAGGAAATTGAAGAAGATTTGGAAATAATATCTGACGCTGAAACTACTAATCAAACAGAACAAAACTTACCTTCATCTGACACAACTACTTCTGGCAAACATACGGAAAAGGAACCCCAACAAAACAATTTAAACCAAGATAAGAATGAAAATATAGAAAACCCTACAGAGGAGATAATTCCACAGTCACAGGAAAAAGAAACGACAAAGCAGGATAATAAAGTAACTACATTTTCAGTTAAAGAGCAAAATGTATTTCAGCAAGGCGATAGACATAATAATATAAGCTCTTTGAAAGAAAAACTGAATTATATAGGGTTCGGTGGAATTAAGATAACAAACTATTATGGCTCTTTTACTAAACAGCGGGTAATGGAATTTCAAGAAAACTATGGTTTGCAAGTAACTGGTAAAGCTGACCAAGCTACTATAGCAAAGCTCGAAGAAGTTTATTCTAGTCCGTTTCAATATGGTAATCGTCATGATGACATAGTTGCATTTAAGAAGACTTTAAACCAAACGCAATTTGGTGGAATATTGGTTACTGATTACTACGGCTCTTTTACAGAAAAAAAGGTTAAGGACCTACAAAGGCATCTTGGTTTAAAAGAAAATGGAATTGCTGATGCTTATACCCGAAAAAAGTTGAATGGAGTTAATTCATTAAATAAGAAAGAATTTGGAAAAGGTGACAGGCACGCAGACATTGAAGAAATGAAAGTGATGTTAAACGCCATTGGTTTTGATGGAATAAAAGTTACAGATTATTTTGGTTCATTTACGGAATTAAGAGTAACACAGTTTCAAAATAACTATGGCTTAGAATCTACAGGTAAGGCTAATGAACTAACCTTGAAAAAACTAAATGAAGTATACAGTAGTCCGTTTCAGCTTGGAAAAAGAAATAATAGTATTATAGGTTTAAAAGAGAAGCTTAACACAATGGGCTTTGGAAAAATATTGGTTACTGATTATTATGGGTCCTATACAGTTAAAAAAATTAAGGAACTGCAACAGTTTTTTGGTTTGGAAGAAAATGGTATAGCTGATAGCTATACAAGAGATAAATTAAACGTACTATATGATAATGGTTATGGAAAAGGAGATCGCCATGAGTTTATTAGTGCTATTAAAACAAAACTAAACGCCATAGGCTTCGGTGGCATAAAAGTTACTGATTATTATGGCTCATTTACAGAGCAAAGAGTTCGTGACTTCCAAGAATTTTATGGACTTTCTGCAACAGGCAAAGCAAATGCAATTACCATAAAAAAATTGGAGGAAATACAGGAAATTACTTTTTCATATGGAGATAGGCATAGCAACATTTCAAAACTTAAAGAAAGACTTAATTCTATTGGGTTTGGAAATATCCTTGTAACTAACTATTATGGAGAATACACTAAAAAAAAGGTGAAAGATTTTCAACAATATTACAATCTAACTGCGACCGGTAAAGTGGACCCCATTACTTGGAAGAAAATCAGAGAAATTTATGAGCATCCTTATCAAATGGGTAATCGCCATAAAGGGATTAGTTCTATGAAAGAACAATTAAATAAACTTGGATTCGGTATAATACAGGTTACTACATACTTCGGTAATTACACGGATAAAAAAGTTAAAGAATTTCAAGAATATCATGGATTGGTTGCAAATGGAATTATAGATGAAAATACGCAGGCTGAAATGGATCGATTATTAGATAGCCCGTTTCAGGTAGGAAGAAGACATAAAGAAACGATACAATTAAAAGAAAATCTAAACAGTATAGGTTACGGAAATATAAAGGTTACCGATTATTATGGTTCTTTTACTAAACAAAAGGTAAAGGAATTTCAAAGTGATAATGGACTACCAGTAAGTGGAATTGCAGATGAAGTTACCCGAAAAGAAATTGAAAGCCGGATTTTAAAAATCTTCTTGGACCCAGGACATGGAGCCCACGACCCAGGTGCGCAAGCTTACGGCTTAATGGAAAAGAATGTAGTTCTTGATATTGCTCTAGAAACTTCCAGAGTATTGTCGGAAAATTATTATGGGGTTAATATAAAGCTTTCTAAGACAACAGATGAATTTATTGAACTAGCTGACAGAGCAGAAATGGCAAATAGATGGGGAGCAGATTACTTTGTTAGCTTCCATGCTAACTCTCTTAATGGTAATGCATACGGATTTGAAAGCTATATTTATAATGGATATGTATCTAGTGAAGCAAAGGAACGTCAAAAAGATTTGCATCAGTATCTTATTAATAAACTAAATATAAGAGACCGTGGCATGAAGGAAGCCAATTTTAGTGTTTTACGCAACACAAACATGCCTGCAATATTACTTGAATATATGTTTATAGATAATTTTATAGAAAATGGATTATTAAAAGATGCAAGTTATAGAAAATGGTTAGGGAAAATAACCGCTGATGCTATTGCCAATTCTTTTAATTTGAAAAGAAGGTAGAAACTATAAGAGGAATAAAAGTTATAAAGTATTATGGCTTTTGTTCCTCTTAATTTTACAAAAGAGACAATTTTTAACAAAATAGTTTAAAAAACTCTTGAAATTAATATAAGGAAGATAGATACTATAATAGTATTGAAAAAACTAAGGAGGTGAAACTAAAGTGAAAATAAGAAGAAATTCAATTATTCTACCTGCAGCCATATTTTCTCTTTTCCACTTTAGTCCAATTTCAATAATAGCAGCAGAGAGCACAGAGGAAATAGAGCAAGAAGTACAGCAATCTGCTGATATTGATCAATCAGAAGTTGAAGGTGAAGAGAAGAATACAGGTGAACAAACAAATATAGTTAATGAGGATACTGTCGCTAGTGAAGAAGAGACAGTATCTAGTGATGGAGAAGATCCTCAAACAGAAGCTGAACCTTCCATTGAAAATGAAAATTCACAAGGCCAAGCGGAAAAATCAACGGAACCTAAGATGTCTAACGAAGAAGATGCTGAAACCCATCAGAATAAGGAAGCCACCGAAGAAAAAACAGTCGTTTTCACGGCAAGTAGCCAAAGTTTTCAAAAAGGCGATACTCATGAAGAGATCGCGGATATGAAAACAAAGTTGAACGCCATAGGTTTTGATGGCATTAAAGTAACTAATTACTTTGGTAACTTTACGGAACAACGGGTAAAAGAATTTCAAAAGAATTATGGCATCCAAGTTACTGGGATAGCAGATCAAGTTACTTTAGCAAAAATAAACGATGTTTATACAAGTCCATTTCAGCTAGGTAACAGACATAAGGATATTGTTAACTTGAAAGAAAAACTTAATAAAACAACTTTTGGAGATATTCTTGTAACGAACTATTATGGATCCTTTACAGAACAAAGGGTTAAAGAAGTCCAAAGATACTTCGGACTAAAAGATAATGGTATAGCCGATTCATTGACAAGGGAGAAAATTAATTCTCTTGTATCTAAGGGTTTCCAATATGGAGACAGAAATAAAGAAATAATTAATATAAAAAACAAGTTAAACGCAATTGGCTTTGGCCAAATTAAAGTAACAGATTATTTTGGTTCCTACACTAAGGAAAAGGTGGAAGAATTTCAAAATTATTTCGGCCTTCAAGCTACAGGTACTGCTAATGCAGAAACCCTGGAGAAGCTGGATCAAGTTTATTACAGTCCATTTCAGGAAGGCAATCGTCATAATGAAACGGAAGAACTCAAGAAAAAGTTAAATCGTCTAGGGTTTGGTGATATTTTAGTTACTACTTATTACGGCGCTTTTACAGCTACCCAAGTTAAAAGCTTTCAAGACTATTACGGACTTAAAGTTAATGGAATAGCTGATGAGGTTACGAGGAAAAAGATGGATGAAATATTAGCTAGTCCGCTTCAACAGGGAAAACATCATGAAAAAATGATTGAAATAAAAGAGAAACTTAATCGATTAGGTTATGGTCCTATAACTGTCACCACCTATTTTGGATCCTATACTGAAAAGCAAGTGAAAGAATTTCAGCGCAATAATGATCTAAGAGTAAGTGGCATATTGGATGAGGTCTCCATGAAGAAATTAAATGAAGTATTTACAACAGGGTTTCAAAATGGGGCACGTCATGATGGTATTATTGATTTAAAGAATAAATTGAATCGGCTTGGTTTTGGAAATATTCTAGTGACAACTTATTATGGTAACTTTACTGAGAAAAAGGTAAAGGAATTTCAAGATTACTATGGTCTAGAAGTAACAGGCATAGCTAACAAAGAAACATTAGACAAGCTAGATGAAATGATGAACCATCCATTACAAAAAGGGAAAAGTCACAGTGAGTTACCTGAATTAAAGCATAAGTTAAATTGGCTAGGGTATGGTGAAATCTTAGTTACTGATTATTTTGGATCCTATACAGAAAAGAAACTAAAAGAATTCCAAAAAGATTATAATTTACCTGTGAGCGGAATAGGTGATAAAACTACAATTGAGAAGTTAACTGAAGCTATTTCAAAAGTTTTTCAAGAAGGATCAAGGCATCCAAAAATTAGCCAGTTGAAGAATTACTTAGATAAAGTGGGCTTTGGGGGTATACTTATCACAGATTACTACGGTAATTATACAGCCAAACGCGTTAAGGAATTTCAAGAATACTATGAATTGGAACCTACAGGAATAGCAGATTATAACACATTAAAACTGCTTAATAGTCTAGTAGATTCTCCATTTCAAGAAGGAAAAAGAAATGAGAAGACCAAAGAACTTAAACAGAATTTAAACAAGTTAGGCTTTAAGGGTTTGGATGAAACTAATTTGTATGATTCACTTACAAAGCAACATGTTACAGGTTTCCAAGAGTACTATGGATTAGTCGCAAATGGAATTGCCGATGGGCCGACTTTTACTAAAATTAAAGAGGTTCTATCTACTCCATATCAAGAAGGAAAAAGACATGAGGGTACGATTAAATTAAAAGAAGATTTAAATAGAATAGGATTTGGAAATATACAAGTTACTTCGTTATACGGCAGCTATACAGCTAAAAGGGTGTCAGATTTACAAACATTTTATGGGTTAAGAGTCAATGGAATTGCCGATGCGCCCACACTAAGTAAAATTGATGAAATTATTAGCAGTCCAATGCAGTTAGGTAACACTCATCCAGATATTTCGCAAATGAAAAGGGACCTAAACTCACTTGGTTATGATGGTATTAAAGTAACCGACTATTTTGGGAGTTTTACAGAGGAGCGTCTAAAACAATTCCAAGATGACTATGGTCTACCTGTTAGCGGTATAGCAGATGAAATAACCTTGCTTAAATTAAAAGAAGCTTTAGAATCTAGAGAAGTAATAACTTATTCTCAATTTGATATAAGCTTAGAAGCAGCCTTAGATGTTCAAATGAACCAGCTTCAGCAAACTGATAAATATCGCAATGATCCGGCTTATATTCATAGTAACTATGTAGAGATTATAGAATCAGCTATAATTAATGGAAATGGCGTAAGATTGCGTACTTCTCCAAATTTTAATGATAATATAGCTACTACTGTTAACACAGGAACCAAGGTAACCATTAGAGAAACTGTTACTGGAGCTTCTTATTCTGGCAGTACTCGTTGGTATGAGATAGGTTATAATGATAAAGTTTTATTTGTACACTCTTCTTTGGTAGATTTAAATGGTAAGATTGCTATTACTACTGCAAAAGTGAATATAAGATCTAAGGCTAGTAATTCAAGTCATATATACGACACTATACCTGCTGGAACTTCTGTAAATATATTAGAAGAAGGAACAACCTGGCATAAGATTAGTTACCAAACGTGGAGAAACCCAACACGTACAGATGTGATGAATTATTTGGACCCTAATAATAATGATGTCTTCCAACATCTGCAACTATCTAAAAGCGCTGGCGTATCAGCAGCGGAGTTGAATAGAGTTCTTTCAGGCAAAGGCATACTTGATGGTAAGGGCCAAGCTTTATTGATGGTGGTAAGCAACATGCTGTTAATGAAATTTATTTAATATCACATGCTTTATTGGAAACAGGCCATGGGGATTCTGATTTAGCAACAGGAATTAAAGTAGGGAAAAACAGTAAAGAAGAGTTAGTTTTAGTCACTAATAATAATCAAAGCAATTTAACTGATATAAGAACTACTTATAATATGTTTGGTATAGGAGCGGTAGATGGTGATGCACATCGACAAGGCGCTTTTCGTGCATATCGAGAAGGATGGTTTTCTCCTGAAGCAGCAATCATCGGTGGAGCTAAGTTCATAGGAGAAAGATACATTCATAACGCATACAATCAAGATACCTTATATAAGATGCGCTGGAACCCAGCAAATCCCGGGTATCCGCAATATGCTACAGATATTGGATGGGCAGTTAAACAAGTAGACCAAATTAAAAAAATGTATAGTTTACTTGATAATCCCTTATTGCACTTTAATATAATAAGATATAAATAGTTTAATATTTAGTCGGTTATTAAATCTTAAAATGCAGTTTCAGTGAAAAATTTGAGTTGGTTGGATTAAGTTCTTGTAAAAACAGAACTTAATTCAACCAATTTTTATTTAATACTTTTGTATTACGTAATTTAACCTGTAACAAATATAATACACCCTAAAATATCTACTGGTACGAACGTTCTAACATTATTGTAAATAAGTCCAAGCTCAAATAAAATAATAGAATAAAAGTTTTAATGGAGGACGAGTATGAAAGAAAGAACAACATTAAATAAAACCTTAAAACCACATTGGGTATGGGCAATAGCGTTAGGATCCTCCATTGGATGGGGAGCTTTTGTACAACCGACAAACTGGATGTCCCAGGCAGGACCACTAGGAGTTATTATAGGGTTTATTATAGGCGCTATACTAATGATGCTTATTGCGGTAAGCTATGGTTTTTTAATTAAAGAATATCCGGTTTCCGGCGGAGAATTTGCATACGCGTTTATAAGTTTAGGAAGGACACATGCCTTTATTAGCGGTTGGTTTTTGACTCTTGGATATATTTGTATTGTGGCATTAAATGCTTCAGCTTTTGCTTTAATGTTTAAATATGTATTTCCTAGTTTTGTGCAGAATTTCAAAATGTATGAAATGGGGGGGTGGGATGTTTATTTTACGGAAGTAATCATTTCTACTGCTGTTCTAATTATATTTGCATACTTTAATATGAGAGGCACAGGTTTGTCTGGAAGTATGCAGTTTGTATTTTGCCTGGTTATGCTATTAAGTGTATTTGTTTTAACGGGTTTGGTGGGAATTTCTCCTATGAGTGGAATTGAAAACGTACAACCTGTATTTAACCCAGAGGTTACTACTTTAGCTGCAATTATTTCCATTGTTGCTATTGCACCATGGGCTTACGTTGGTTTTGATAATGTGCCTCAGGCTGCAGAGGAATTCAATTTCTCATCTAAAAAAGCATTTGGCCTTATCATTTTTGCATTAATAGCGGCAGCAGGACTTTACAGTCTAATGATTTTGGCTACAGCTATGGCGCAACCTTGGCTTGGTTTAGTTAGCGAAGAACATATTTGGGGAACAGGGGCAGCAATTCAGCATGTGCTTGGGACAACAGGTTTAGTAATCTTGGTAACTGCATTAAGTATGGGGATCTTTACTGGTTTAAATGGGTTTATTATCTCTTCTAGCAGGTTAATGTTTGCCATGTCTAGAGCGAAAGTGCTCCCTGAAATATTTTCTAAATTGCATCCCAAATACAATACTCCTTATGCAGGCATTATATTTACAGCAATTATTGCTATGCTAGCACCATGGTTTGGTAGAGAAGTCTTACTGTGGGTGGTAGACATGTCTTCCATAGGTGTATCCATTGCGTATCTTTATACATGTTATACTGCTTTTTCTTTATTTAAATGGTCAGAAGACAAAGTAAAAGATCCTAGTAAACATGTTGTAGCACCGTTTAAAAAGATATTAGCATTAATTGGAGTAGTATCAAGTTTAACTTTTATCGGATTATTATTAATCCCTGGATCACCAGCATTTTTAGGGATAGAGTCACGTGTTGCTTTATTTATTTGGATAGCGATTGGAATAGTTTTTTACTTGCTTAAACGTAAGGAATATAATGCAATACCTGAAGAGGAACTAAGATATTTAATCTTAGGGGAAGAAAAAGCAAAGGTAAACGGAACAGACGTAGTTTAATAGTAAGCAAATATCTAGAGGGTTGTTCTGAAAAGTGTGAACAACCCTCTTAATTATTACCTAACCGACTCTTCCTTGTTGTATACTATCTCTCCGTCGATAAAGGTAGATTCAACCTGAATATCTTTAATATATTGTGGATCTATGATTAAAGGGTCTTTATCAAGTACTACAAAATCGGCCTTTTTACCAACCTCAATACTCCCAGTATTTTCTTCGTCAAAAATTAATTTAGCTCCATATATAGTCATCGCTTTCAATGCAGTAATGACATCGATTCGTTGCTCTGGACCCAGGATTTTTCCTTCTCTAGTTTTCCTATTTACAGCTGCCCATACAGAGAAGAGTGGGGATATTGGTGTCACTGGACAATCAGAATGCAGGGTAAATAATAATTCGTGATCTTTAGCTTCTGCTAAAGGGCTGATACGACGGGCACGCTTAGGGCCTAGAAATATTTTTTCATGACGATCTCCCCAGTAGTATACATGATTAATAAAAAAAGATCCTGCTACATTCATTTCTTTCATCCGTTGTATATCCTCAGTAGTTGCTGTTTGTACATGTTCTATTCTGTGATTATGTCCTGACTTCGGTACCTTTTCTAAAGCATAACCATATGCATCTAAAATAGATCCTATTGCTCTATCTCCATTTCCGTGTGTTGTAATACGGAAGCCACGTTGATGCAAGTCAAGAACCTCTTCTTGAAAATCTCTCTGTTTATGGATCAATTCACCATACGTATGAGACTCTTGGTGGTAAGGTTCTCGTAACGCTCCAGTTAAACCTTGGATTGATCCATCTTGAAACATTTTTGCACTATCCAACTTTGCAAGGTTTCCTGAGCGTTGTTGAATTTCCAAGTTTAATTGCGAAGGAGAGTAATCACCATAAATCTCATTTTTTCGTAAAAGATTGTGCATGATCATTAACTGAGTTCGCATAGGATTTTTCCTTGTTTTTGCTGCAATTAGATGTGCTTCAAGCTGTTGAATATTAGTTACAGCTGCATCTGTATTTGTAGTAATCCCTTGCGCAAGATACTCCTGCGAAGCGTTCTCTAATGCAGCAACCATATCTTCTAGGGTATATTCAGGTATAAGTTGTTGCACGGGTCCCATGGCACCGGGTTCATAGAGCACACCGTTTAATTTGTCTTGTTCGTCTTTTCCAAAATGTCCTGCATCTGGTTGTGGAGTACTATTGCTTATGCCGGCATATCTAAGTGCTAACGAATTAGCTACTGCAAGATGTCCGGATATATGAGTTATAAATACCGGATTTTTAGGAGCTACTAAATCCAAGTCTTCCTTGGTTGGATGCCGATTATCAATAAGGAGGGTATCATCATAGCCATAGCCAAGTATCCATTCACTTTCTTTCATTTCACTTGCTTTTGCTTTTATTCTTGACAGAATATCAGAAATTGAATTATTTGATGGGCTACTACAATCAACTTGTTTCCTTAATAACCCATACATAAGAATATGATTATGTGTATCAATAAATCCAGGCAATAATGTCTTTTTGTTTAAATCAATAATTTTACTATCTTTATCAAGATTTATAGTGTTTCTTGGATCGAATTCATCCCATACTTGAATAATCCTTTTGTTTTCAACAAGAACTGATCCAGCTATTCTATTTTTCTCGTCCATAGTCAATATATGTCCATTAATAAATAAAGTTGTCTTTTCACTCATCTTGCATCACCTTTCTCTAAAGCCATTGCTTTATAAGAATTTTTAGAAGTTACATTCTGTTTTAGGGAAAAGAAGTAAGCCTCGACTTGTTCTTCCTCATCATGGTTGGTAAGTAAACTTACAATTACTATTAATACAAGAGAGGTAACCAATCCCGGAATAATCATATGTAATCCCAAAGGTTGATCTAATAACCTCCACAAAATGGATATGATCAATGAACCAATCACACTTGCTAACATTCCTTTTTTTGTAGCCCTTTTCCAAAACATAGCAGCAAGGACTGGGACTACCATAGTTATGGCAGATAACGATAGTGCATAAGTGTAGATGGCTATAATATCTGTAATTAGAAGAGAGACTAACAAACCTCCAATGGCCATTCCAGCAACAGATATCCTAGAAACCTTAAGAATCTTTTCACTACTTGCTGTTGGGGCGATCCATCCTTGATAAATGTCCTTTGAAATATTCATCGCTCCACTTAGTAAAAATGAAGTAGCACCTGTCAAAACAGCAGCAAACAATGAAACCATGAAAAAACCTCCTACTGCTGGTGGGAAAATCGTAGTGAGAAATTCGGTATATACTAGATCTGGATGCGTTGAAATTGGCACAGCTTGACGAGCAATTATGCCAATACCAATAGCAAAAATGCCAACTAGTGATGTGAGAATAAAACCTACCGTTACAGCACTCACGGCAATTTTCTCTGTTTTAGCGGCTGAAATTCTCTGCCAGGAAGTTTGCCAAACGAGATAGAAAGGACCAAAAATGATTAAGTAATTTATAAGCTCGGTAGTTTCCAGCCCAGAGAAGCTCAATAGATTTGGAGGGGTGTTGTTAATAACTGTCTCAAATCCACCTACATAGTTGGTACCTAGGATAAACATAATAATTAAACCAGCAAGAATGAGTACGGATTGAATAGCATCTGTCCATGCCACACTTGGCAACCCTCCCATTAATGTGAAGATAACACATATAAAAAAACCTACTAACATTGCTGTAACTAAAGAGACATCAATAACAGAAGTCAATATTGCTCCCATCCCCACAATTTGCATACCGAATGTTGGTGTCATATATAGCACACTAATAATAAGAGCTGGGATAAGTCCTGCTGTTTTTCCAAACCTACGAACAAATAGATCCGGAATAGTATAGAGTTTCAATTTACGTATAGTAGAACCAAGTAGTATGGCTAGCAGTACCGAAAAAAATAAAGTCGGCAGCCCAGTAAGAAACCATGAAAGTCCAATTTCGAATCCTTTACCAGATGCTCCAATTACAGCAGCTGATCCCATTGAAGTTGCAATAATACTCCCTGCAATAGGGAAAAAGCCTAAACTGAAGTTCGCCATTGTAAAATCATCAGCAGTTTTAATTTTTTTTGAGTAGTATAAACCAATTCCTAATATTACTATTAGGAAAAATAAAATCCATACAATATACCAATTCAATACCTTCACACCTTTCTTGCAAAAAGCAAGTTGAATTGTGTCTAATTTTAAGGAATAGTTAAAATAAAATAAACATTGTTATAATATTCGTACCAGTATTATTAAAATAAAGAAGAATAAGCACAAAATAAAAAAGGGACTTACAATTAAGTCCCTTTATGAATTCTTTCGTGATAATTTAATTTTAAAAGAATACATGTCCGCTCGATATAAAGCATGCTCATACTCTACAAACTGATTATTAATATCGACAAGCTTTCGGTCGGTAACTAGTAAACTTGACTTTTGGGAAATGTTCATTAACGAAGCTTCTTCCTTTGATGGGATGTCTGCTCTTATAACTTGTTCAGCTTCAAAGGTATGTATTCCAAGTTTTGTCTCTAGTAAATCATAAATTGTCTCTTTGTTCAGATCATATTTGCTGATTTGTTTGCCCAAAGTGATGGGATAATAATGATTCTCAATTCCCATTGGGATATGGTTTGCATATCTAAGTCTTTTGAAATGAAAAGCTTCTGTTAAACCAGTTATTTTTTGCAGGTTGGGAGATAAGCTAATTATCTGCGTATCCAGTAGCCTTGCTCCTGACTGCATACCCATTTTTTCTATTGTCTCAGTAGTACTGCTTAAATTACCTAGCCAGTCATGAATAGGTTTTAAGGCAATGAAAGTACCACGACCTGGTCTCCTTACAAGAAAGCCCTCACTAACCAATTCAGCAACCGCTTGTCTAACTGTGCTTCGACTTACATAAAATTCATCCATTATTTCTCTTTCACTGGGAATTTTCGGACCGTAATTCCCTTTCTTTATATTATGAATTAGTTTTTCTTTTAACTGAACGTAAAGTGGAATAGAGTTATTATAATTTAAAGGCATATAGTTTCTCCTTTTTGAAATTTGCTTTATTTATAGAATAACATATAGGAAGCAACATTTTGTATTGGCATATGTCGTGGGAAGCACTCTGATTAATACGTTAACAACAAAATTACTGTTATTTTTTTAAACTTTTGGTTTTATGCAAGGGTATGTATTTAAATAAATGGGAGATTTTGAATTATAAAAATGATAATGAGGCCTAAAGTCCTAATTATGTTGTTTACATTTATGTAAGCGTGTTATAATCACAATGTTTGAATAATATTTTGGATCAATTAAAATCTTGAAGTTATAGGAGGGATATTTATGAATAATAATGCGCTAGGAGAAGAGGAAGAAGAAACTGATGTAGATTATAAAAATAAAGCCTCCCAGAGCAATTATTCACCACTATCAATATTAATTAATAGATCTGTTGAATTGTCAAAGGATATCTTATTTAAAATGAGTATTTTCATGAGAAGAAGTACTAAAAGTAATAAGATTGACAATGTCATACCAATAAAAGAATTGGAGGATCATTCCGACACTATTCAATTACAAAATAATCACGATGAGGTAGTAAAAATAAAACGAAAATTAAATGCTATAGGGTATGGTGGTATAAAGGTTAATAATTACTTTGGAAGCTTTACACAAAAGCGGATAAGAGAGTTTCAGGAGGATTTTAACCTTCCCATAACTGGTGAGCTTAATAGAACAACGAGTATAAAGATTGATGAAGTATTTTTAAAAATTTACCACGAAGGAAGTAATCATAAAAAGATATTAGAACTTAAACAAAAGCTTAATAAGCTAGGTTTCGGTGAATTGGAGGAGACATACCTTTTGGATGCTCAAACCACAAAGCGAGTAAGAGATTTCCAATTTTACTATGGCTTAGAAGCTACTGGAAAGGTAGACTTACATACAATAAAAGAAGTAAATAGTATTTTAAATTCTCCTCTTCAAAGAAATAAACGAAATAGCAAAACATTACATTTAAAAAAGTCATTGCATACTTTGGGATATAATAATGTAAACTTTACTAATGAATTCAGTAAACTAACTGAGGACAACTTAAAACAATTTCAGACAGATTATAATTTACCTGTAAGCGGTATTGGGGATGAAAGGACATTAAAAAGAATCAAAGAAGCGATAGACACAAAGGGGAGAGCAAGTCGAATAGAATATAATATAACCTTGGATGAAGCAATTAAGATGCAAATAAGCAGCGGTAACAAAATGTTAGATGATATCCCCTTTTCTAAAATTGAGAAACTCCTTGATCCAGTTTATTTAGAAAATGATGATAAGAATAAATTTCAATTTCTTGATTTAGGCAGAACAAATGTTACTAATGTTAAGGAGCTTGAGAAGCTGTTAATAAACTCGCAATTATTGACAGGAAAAGCAGAAACATTTAAAAATGCAGGAACTGAAATGGGGATAAATGAAGTATACTTAATGCTACAGATTTTAAATAATATACAAGATAAGAATAATGTATTTATTGAACTACCAGTAGATTGTAATGGCAACATCACTTACATAAAAAATGCTCATAATAACAAATTTACAAAGAAACCAGGTTACACTTCCGAGACTGACAGATACCTATACAATTTCATCCCGGATTTCGACACTCAAGAAGACGCCATAAAGAGAGGGTTTCAAGAGAACTGGGTCACTTTAGATAGAGCAATTTATGGGGCTGCTAAATACTACAAAGATAAATACATTAATACTGGTAGGAATACATATTATAAGATGTATTGGAATCCTGACTTTATGGAAAGAAACAAGTACGCAGATACGGAGAGCACCAAGTATTTAAAACAATACACTATATCTATTGAAACTGTTTATAACGCTTATCGAAAATTGGAATCATACATACTTTATCTTGAAATTCCGGAGTATAAATAGTTAGTTGCAATTTTAACATTACTAGTTATGCTATATGAATAAAATATCATATTTTTAATAGGCCACTTTACAAAACCATCTTCATCGGACTTATTTAAGGTTTAATTTTTCCGAAAGAGTGAATTTAATACTAAAGAATGATATAATTTCTTCGGAATTATGGTAGAATAAGTTTGATAATAAACTAAGATTATAGTAAGTAGGTGGATCTATGTGGAACATTAGTGAATTAATATTGGCTTTTCTCATTTCCTGTATAGCATCTTTACTTGTAACTCCTTTAATTATAAAAATAGCATTAAAATTTAGAGTTGTAGATAAACCCGACAATAAAAGAAAATCACATAATAGAGAAAAACCAAGCATGGGTGGTTTGGCAATATTTATTGGAGCCGCAGCAGGTTTTATTTTTATCCAACCTGTTCACCCACAAATGAACGCTGTTATCATAGGTGCATGTATTATGCTTATAACTGGTATATTGGATGATATGTTTGACTTAAAACCTTTGTATAAATTGTTAGGTCAAGTGACGGCAGCTTTAGTGGTTGTCCAATCTGGGCTGATTATCGAAAAACTGACCATTCCCACAGTAGGCACTGTATATTTGGATAATTGGGGTATTCTAATTACGGTGTTTTGGATTCTTGCAGCTTCAAATGCAATCAACTTAATTGACGGCTTAGATGGTTTAGCTGCAGGAGTTTCAGCTATTGGGTTATCTAGTATTCTAGTAATGGCAATTATGGATTATCGATTAGTTGTTGTTTATCTATCTGTCATTTTAATAGGAAGTTGTATTGGCTTTCTTGCTCATAACTTTTACCCTGCCCAAATCTTTATGGGAGATACGGGAGCCTTATTCTTAGGTTATTCTATTGCGATTGTTTCTATGCTCGGTTTATTTAAAAATGTTGCTTTCTTTAGTTTTATCGTTCCCATTATTGTTATTGCAATTCCTGTATTTGATACTATCCTTGCGATTATACGAAGAGCGATGAGTAATCAAGGAATTGCCACTGCTGATAAGAAGCACATTCATTACCAATTAATAAAAATGGGCTATAGCCACCGCCAAGCAGTATTAATAATATACGCCTTTAGTATTTTCTTTGGCTGTATGGCGATAATCTTTAATAGTGCAACACTATTATCTTCTCTAGTTACATTGATAGTTATCGTACTGGGAATACAGTTAATAGCTGAACTAGCCGGGATTACTCTTTATAACAGGCAACCGTTGCTTGACGGACTTCGAAGAGTAGTCGGATTAAAGAAAATTAGATAAACCACACAATAAAAAAGCTTCGCATCCTTTTCAAATTGATGCGAAGCTTTTTTTATTAATTAGATTCTTCTTGATTTTCAGGAGCAGCATTTTGTGTTGTAGACTCTTCTGCGTTGGAAGTGTCTATTTCTAGATGATTCTTTAGTAAGCTTCTCGTCTCTGCTAAAGCTACATCATCCAAATGCCAATAATAAGTGCTGCCAGGCTGATAATCATAGCCTTTTAGAGTCAGAGCTTCGATGTCTAAATCAGAACCACTGGTACCGTATGAAATGAAGCTTTTCATTTCACTAAATGACATGTTAGTTTTCATATTATCTCCTACAGCTTCAATGATGTCATCATATTTTAGCAGAGAGCTGGCTGAAGCAGCTTTATTAACAATTGCTTTAATAAGATCTTGCTGACGTTTGCCTCTTTCAATATCATTATCTAATTTTCTAGTACGTGCAAGAGCAAGAGCCTCTTCACCATTTAACAATTGTTCTCCAGGTAATAAGTGAATAGCATCACGCTTATCCATTGAATTAGATTCTTTAAATTCATATGGTACTTCAGCTTTGATACCATTGAGTGCGTCTACAACATCTACAAATGCATGGAAATTTACTTTTACATAATAGTCAATAGGTATCTCTAAAAGATTTTCTACCGTCTCTATTGTTGCTTCAGGACCGCCATAAGCATGTGCATGGTTAATTTTTGTTTCATAACCTACTTCTGGAATATATACGTACGTATCACGAGGAATACTTAGTAACTTTACACTTTTATCATCTTTATTGAGAGTCGCTACCATTAAGGCATCTGTACGAGAATGCTCAGAGTTTCCTCTGTGCTCATTCGCATCAACACCTAAAATAAGTACTGATACATTATCGAATTTTGGATCAACTCTTTCATCTCTTAATGCTGATTTTTCTCTTCCGTCTTTTTCATAAGAATCCGAAAAGACAGAATCGGCTTTAATATATAAGTAAGTCCCATACACCAAAACTCCTAAAAAAGCAGCTATCAGAGGTAGGATTATATATGCTCTTTTACGTAATCTTCTTTTACGTTTTCGTTTAATCATTCGAGAATGATTATTATCGTTATTATTATACATAAATGTTCTCCTTCAATTTTTTGATCTACCCTAAGTGGCTAGATCAAGTATTTGAAAACCACTTTTTATTTTACTATGGAATCAGTGGATCGTAAATCACAATTTTATTACAAATATATTGAACTGTAATAAATATTTGACATTAATTACAACTTTATGACTTGGAGAAATTCAAATTTTATTCAAGTCACTTTTAATTTTTGAGGTCGATATACCTGATGTTCTTGGTAAGTATATAACTTCACAGTAGGGTTTTAAAAAATCAAACTTACCCTCCCAGTCATCTCCCATAACAAAGGCATCTATATCATAATATTTTATATCTCTTATTTTCTGGTCCCAACTTTTTTCCGGAACAATCATGTCTACATACCTTATAGATTCAAGTATAATTTTACGGTGGGTAAACGAATGATAGGCCGTTTTTCCTTTTTTAAGATTAAATTGATCTGTAGAGAGACCAACTATAAGGAAATCACCCATATCCTTTGCCTTTTTTAGTATATTTATATGACCGGCATGTAACAAATCAAATGTTCCGTAGGTGATAACTTTTCTAATGCTATTCACCTCCATAATTTATACATCCTATTTTAACACAAAATTGATAGCATTAAATAGTAATAGGAAAGTTATCGCAGTTAATTTTAATTACAAAAAATAAAAACCGATGCCCCCTTTTGCTCACCACATACGATTATAGTTGTGAAAGGGAGGTGAGACACATGGCAGTAGCAGAATTAATGAAATCCTCATTACAGCTGGTATTTGTTAATGGCACGGACTTGGAAACTGGAAAATCGCTTTATAAGTCAAAAACTTTTAACAATGTTAAAACAGCCGCAACAGCAGATCAGCTATACGCTATAGCTGAGGCAATTTCCGGATTGCAGGAGCTCCCACTTTACATGGTTCATCGTAAAGATAGCACCGATATCCATCAGGGATAGTTGATCCAGCTTAAATTTAATAGAAAGGAGGTCAGGAAATGAAAAGATTAGAACTGAAATTTGATAACTATGATGGCAAGGTCGTAACTTATACGATCGATAACCCAAAAGAACCAGTTGATCCAGCTGCTGTTAACGCAGCAATGGATGAGATTATCACACAAAATGCATTCACATCCGGCGGTGGCGATTTAATCGCTAAAAAAAGTGCTCGCCTTGTTGAACAGACAATTGAAGATGTAGAGATTCTGTAAATAGAAGGGCAACCGCTAAATTAAATAAACGTTTGATCAAGAAACAGGACCAGCGGCCAGGCCACTGGTCCTGTTTATCTATGGGAAAGGGGTTAGGAGCAGCGGCCGAGACAACGAGGCTCCTCTCCGCGACAGAGAGAGCAGCATCCGAGACAGCTAAGCATCATACCGTGACAGAGCTGCACTCGAGACACAAAATGCTATACCAACTCACCCATGCTGATGTCACGCCAAAAAGGAGGAAACAATCATGGAAAGCTGGGTACCTTTCATTACAGATGTTGGTTTTCCCATAGCGGTAACATTTTATCTGTTACACCGCATCGAGGGGAAACTCAATTTGCTAATTGAATCGATTCATGCATTACCTGAAAATATGAGAAATCAGTAAAGAAGAAACTTCGGCATATGCCGAAGTTTTTTATTGTAAGAACCAATCCCCGTGTTGGTTGAACTGTTTGCAGTATTTTTGTTTGAAGAGAATACTTGAAGTTGATGCTAAACTTTGGGGAATGTAGTACGGATTGATAAAATTTAAGAGTGTGCAATATGACTTCTTAGTTTACTTTCCTGTTCCACTGCACGTAAAGCCAAAGTCGCAATTACGTCTTCCTGACGGTTACTATTTTTAGTTAAATTATCCAATTGCTCGCTGTTCTTGGCGATTTGCTTAAAATTTTGCTCAATCAGCTGCGTATTCTGCTTTACTTGGTCATATTGTTTATCCATTTTTACATTTAGCTCATCAATTCTATTAGTATTCGTGTCTATCTTATTTTCAAGTCTCTGGCAATCTTGTTTTGTAGCAAAATTGTCTAAATCCTCTTTCGTAGCAAAATTCTTTAGATCGTCTTTTGTGGCAACAAGCTTCGACATCTCATCAATTTTCGTCATAATTTGTTCTAACATCAGATTATCATTCCTTTTGTTATCACCTCCTAATTAAATAAATAGCAGTTCATTCGACATAATAAGCGAATTTTTGCTTACCTTTAATATACAAACTTTTCATCGGAAGGGCAATCCTCTATTTTATGAAACTGAGAGTTGCCATTTCCATTCCTCCTAAACCTTAGGCATGTTTCCTATTTCCCAATTTTCATACCAAGATGTTATCTGATTATTTACTTCCAGACCCAGATCAGCTAACGCCTTTTTAAGTCGTTTGTATTGATAATGGACCAGCACACCGTAATCAACTTCAGCGTAAATTTTCATTAATTGAAAAGCCGCTTGCTCCTCTTCCGGATGTCTTTCACAAATTTTCACATACCATTCGATTGCTTTTTCCAGATCATGCTTTTTTTCATAACAAGCTGCGATCTGATTAGCTGTTTTGGCCCATAATTGACTTAGTCGAAATCTTTCTTGCTCGGCCCATATATAGTCATTTACTTCCAAATAACTGCCCGTGTATTCTTCCATGATTTCTTCATATAGTTCAATGGTACTAAGCTCCAACTTTGGAGCTGATTCAAGCTTACTTTCCCAACTTTTTATGTCAATTTGTGCTTCTTCTATTTGTAATGTGTATCCTGATTGCACATTTTTAATATTGATATGTTTACGGTAATGACGTAAGGCCCGTCGAATATGGTAAATTGCCGTATACAATTGGGTATACGCCTTTTCCGGTTCATAATCAGGCCATAGTAATTCAATCAATTCGGCCTTATGTATTGATTTTCCACAATAATGTAATAAATAGAGAAACAATTCCTGGGCTTTGGCTGTTCTCCAGGAGATAACTTCTTTTTCTTCATTACTATATTGAAAAGACAGTTCTCCACATACAGAGATACTTAGTTTCTTATCATGATTATTTGGATATGAAGCTGCAGAACGGTCATATCTTTTTGACGTAATTCGGTCTAAGGTCTTTTTTAGTCTATCTTTTTCTACAGGTTTTAAAAGATAATCTAATGCATTTAATTCAAATGCCTGTACTGCATAAGCTTGATAAGCAGTAACGAATACGATGGCCACCTCCGAGTTTGTATCTAAGATTTTTTCAGCGAGTTCAAGTCCATTAGTTCCTGGCATTTCTATATCCAAGAATATGACATCCGTTTCATATAGAATATGGGAGTTTTTATTGTAATCGAAATGAATAAATTTATGCACACACGCTTCTTCATATAGCTCTTTTAAGCGACGCTCCAAAAGGTCCATTGCTAATGGTTCGTCATCAATCAGAACGATATTCATAATATCCACTCCTATTCAGCTGTTTGTTATTTTTTACTAGAATTAAATGGTAGATTTGTAGTTGTTTTAGCTGAGGTAGAAATTCGTGTTGTGTTATACCAATAAACAATTTGGTGCTTATAAGTGAAGTATATTCATTCATTACATGATTTGCAATAACCTCAAAAAAATTGTTTGAGGCAATCTAAATCTTGGTGGTGTTAATTAGGTATTTATACCTATTTTTGCGTGCCGGGTAGAAATAAGTAAGTAAATTTGTTCAGTATTTGTATAAGTTCTTTCTCTATAATTTGGTATTGATTAAAAATAGTAAACATATTTTAGGGGATCGAGAAAGGAGCTTAGCAATGCAAAGAAGATTAAGTATGTTATTTATTTGTGTGCTGCTTTTTCAAACAATGATTAGTGGGATTTCACCATCATTAGTTAAGGCAGAAGGAAAGCAACAGAGTATTTTTACAGACAGCATATTAACAGATGAAGAAGGAAATAAAGTTAAACTTGAAGATGTGAGTGCAGGTGCGCCAGTACATATCAACATAGGCTGGTCAGTAAAGGACAAAGACATCCGGGCTGACAGCAATGAAAAACTTCAGCTCCCTGCTGAATTGGAATTTAGCGAGCCACAGGAAGGTGAGTTAGGAAAAGAAGGAAGCGCAATCGGTACCTATCAGGCAACATCAGATGGTATCCTTACTGTTCAAATTTCTAATGAGATAGACAATTATCCTGAAGCAAGCGGGACGATCGTGCTAAGTGCGGTAAAATCTACAGATTCTACAAAAGCTAATGAGCAAGACGCAAGTGAGAATCCTCCAGAAGGTGAATCGGAAACGAGTTCACCAGTAACGGATGAAAATGAAAATACAACAACTGAGCCAGTAGCAGAAGAAGAGAATGGAACTGAAAAGCAGAATCCAGATAAGGAAAAAGAAAAGCTAAACGCTGAAAGCACTAATGAAACTACTAAAATTGAAGACTCAGCAAAAGAAAAAGATACAAAAATAGTAGATGGGGAAGACTCTGAAACAGAGAAAAACTTGGTTCAACCAGCAGCACAAGAAGTTTCTGGATTTAATTTACTGCTGGATGCAGTAACTGATTTAGATGGCAACCCGTATACGGAAGAGAGTTTACTAGAACCGAAAGATCAGTTCTGGCTGAACCTTGACTGGAATCTTGAGAATGGCCATACGTATACAGCAGGTGATAAGCAAGTATTTCAATTGCCAAAAGGGATTAAGGTAATAGAAGAAATATCGGGGGAGCTAAAAGACGCCACTGGTCTAACCGTTGCTACTTATAAAATAACTAAAGATAAAAAAGTGGAATTGATATTCACTGATTATGTAGAAACACATAGCAATGTTACAGGTTGGATCCAAATCATTTCGCAATTAGATGAGAAAAATGTTGATGTTGAAGATGGAGAAGCGATTATTGACCCTATTGGCGAAGAGGGAGAAATTCGCATTCCAATTGTTCAAGGTGAGTCAGGAAAAACAATAGAGAAAAAAGGTACTCCTAATAAAGGCTATAATGCGGATGAAATAAATTGGGAAGTAATAATTAATAAAAATCGAACTTCTTTAACGAATGCCACAATTACAGACATTCTTCCAGCGGGGACCGAATATAAGGAAGGTAGCTTAAAAGTTACGAAATTGAAAGTGGACTTATACGGAAATGTGCTAGGGGATGCAGAAGAGGTTGACGTCACTGGTGAGTTGTTTGCGAATGGAGAGCTGTCCATCCCGCTTGGTAATATAAAAGATGCATATCGGGTGGAATATGTTACTACAGTTACGGATGAGGAGAAAAAAGAATTTACGAACAATGCTATTCTATCAGATGATCGATTGGAGGATGTTTCAGCAAAATCCACAGCCACAATTAATCGCGGAGAAGCAATTAAGAAAAAGGCTGCCAAAAGCTATAATCCGAAAACAGGGGTTATCGAATGGGAAATTGAATTTAATTATAATGAGAAAAATTTAAATGATGTTACATTAAAGGATGCTTGGACACCAGCAGGTAAACTGGAGTTAGTTGAAGATAGTCTGAAATTTACAGAAGTTACGATTGATGAAGAAGGTGATGCACATGCAACAGGAAATGTTGGCTTACCAGAGGGCGCTCAGCTTGTGCCTGGAACAGATCAGTTTGAAGTAACTGGTATAACTACAACTAAACCTTATAAAGTAACTTATCAAACAAAAGTGAAAGATCGCGTATTGGATCCTTTTGAAGTTGCAAACACAGCAGGATTTGGCACAGAGACAGCTAAATCTGGCACGCAAGTAGGAGCTTATTATGGGTCTAAATCAGCTGGAACGGTTGATTATAAAAATAAAACGATCGATTGGAAGATTGAGATTAATCATGATGAATATCCAATAGAGAACATTAGCATAAAGGATACATTGGGTGAGGGTCTGGCTTTAAAAGAGGATACACTTAAAGTCACCGTTGATGGAGCGGATTATAAAGATTTTAGTATTTCAGGAGATAATCCATTCACTATTCAGTTTCCAAATGATTTTACTACCGATAAAAAGATCGTCATTACGTATCAAACGAGCTATGTTGCTGATGAGGTGCCAGAATATAAGCCAACAAATACCGCAGCAATTACTTGGACCCCAGAAGGCAGTAGTGATTCGATGACGAAAAAGGTTACAGCAGGAACAGAACTAAACAACAAAACAAAAAATAATGATTGGAAAAACGGCTCGTATGATCCAGAGACAAAGGAAATTACCTGGACGATTTACACGAATTACCGTGAGAACGAAATCGGAAATTTAATTGTTAAAGATGCACCACAAGGGAACCAGAAAATTGTTGCAGATTCGATTGTGGTGAAAGAACTAGCAATTGATGAAAAAGGGAATATATCGGAGGGCAACGAACTTACTAATGGTATAAGTGTTGACTCAGAACAGAATACATTCCAAGTCACAATTGGCGAAACAAATAAAGCACACAAAATCGAATATAAAACATCACTTGTTGGATTAAGTGATATCCAAACGGAATATGTTAATAAAGCTGAAGTATTGGATGGAGAGACCAATCTTTCTAACTTAGATGCTAAAGTGGGCATTGCTAAAGCAGAGACTTATGGAGAAAAATCGGGCTATCAAGACGGGAAACAGGTTCATTGGTCTGTAAAAGTCAATCTCGGGCAGCAAAAGATTAATAATCTAAAGCTGGTAGATACCATTTCTGCTAACCAGGAGTATTTAACAAACACGATTAAAGTATATAAAGCATCCGTTGATACAAATGGTAAAGCAACCAAAGGAGAAGAGATTTCTCCAGAGCAATACCAATTAACACATACAACAGGAGAACCGGACTTTACGATTATATGGAAGAATGAGGTGGAACGCGCATTTATTGTAGAGTATTCCACATTATTCTTTGCTGGACATAATGAAGATGTTACAAACAATTATGAAGTAACAGGCGATAACATAGTTGACGATGGTAAAACAAACGGAGATGGTTCGGTAACAATTAAGCAATTAGCATCAGGTGGAGGAAATGGTGAAGCAGGCTATCTTGTCGTTGATAAAGTTGATACCACTTATGGGAAAGAAGAGACAAGTCTAGAAGGTGCTGAGTTCGACTTAATTGATGCTGATACTGGAAACGTATTGAAATCAGGTACTACAGATGAAAATGGTCAAATTGATTTTGGTCGTTTACTTTTCGGAGAATATGAATTACATGAACGAGTTGTACCTGATGGGTATGTAACCAAGAACGAAAGACAAACAATTATAATCGATAAAAAGTACGAACAAAATAATGAACAAACGAAAACAACCTACAGAGTTGAAAACTTTGTACCAGTTTATGCAATTGAACTAATAAAAACAGACAATAAAAGCAAGGCATTGCAGGACGCAGAGTTTACCTTATACGACGGAGACAAAAAAGAACTTGCAAAAGCGACAACTAATCAAGATGGTAAAATTTTATTCGAAAATTTAAAAGAAGCTGGTACGTATTATGTTCAGGAAACAAAAGCACCTAAAGGATTTGTACTCGATTCAACAGAACATAAAGTGGTAATTGGAGATAAAGAGCCAGAACCTGTAAAGGTATCTGTTACGAATAAACCACGTGGTGCTGTCGTTTTAACAAAGAAAGATTTAGATTCAGACATAGCCCTTAAAGGTGTGGAATTCGCCCTGCAAAAACAGGATGATACTGGTGATTACCAAACAATTGCTACCCTAACAACAGATGATAAAGGAAAGATTAGAACATCCAATACACTGGAAGCCGGAAACTATCAGTTTGTTGAGACAAAAGGGTTAGATGGTTACCGTACTAATGGAACGCCGATTAAATTTACAGTGAATGTTAATAGTACGAAAGATCAGCAGCTTACAATGAAAAATGAGCGTTATAAAGGTTCTGTAGAATTAGTGAAAAAAGACGATGTAACAGATGCAACATTAAAAAACGCAACATTTAAATTGGTTAAAGCAGATGGAGAGCTGGTTAAAGAAAACCTAACTACAAATAATCAAGGAGAACTACGGATTGATGACCTTTTCCTTGGTAAGTACCAATTAATTGAAACAAAAGCTCCAGCTGGATATAGACTGGAAGAAACACCGATTGATATTGACATTACTGAGGATAACCAAGTTATTGAAAAAGTGATGACAAATGAAAAAATCACGGATATAACGGTAGAGAAGAAGTGGAACAATTCCTCAGGAGATAATGAATCTGTTACTGTAAAGCTTTTACCTACAGATCAAACAGTGAAGTTAAGTGAGAAAAATGATTGGAAAGCAACGTTTAAAGATTTAAGCGTCTATGACGAAGCTGGAGAAGCCATTGATTACCAAGTAGAAGAACTTAACGTAGATGGTTATAATTCTGCTGTAACAGGTGATCGAGTAAATGGATTTATAATAACAAACACAGAAACTACAACCGTCGAAGGAACAAAAACATGGCTTGATGATGGGTCAGCTGATCGTCCAGATGCAATCACAGTTAAACTGTTGGCGAATGGAGGAAAAGTAGCAACAACAGAAGTGAAAGCAGCTAACGATTGGAAGTATTCTTTCAAAGATCTTGATAAGTATGATGCAAATGGGGAAGAAATTGCGTATACCATTGAAGAGGTTCCAGTTGAGGGCTATGAAACAACTGTAAATGGTTTTGACCTTGAAAACCTTCGTGTGGGAACTGTTTCAGTCAAGGGTGAAAAAATTTGGCAAGATGAAGACCCAACAGATCGTCCGGAGGAAATAACCGTAAACTTAAAGAGAAACATTGATGGAGTTGAAGATAAATCATTCTCTAAAAATAAAACGGTAAAGCCGAACAATCAAGGTAAATGGGTTTACACCTTTACAGATTTAGCAGAATTTGATGAGCATGGAGCAGCATACACGTATACCGTTAAAGAAACAAATGTACCAGAGAAATATGAGGCGAAAATTGATGGATATGATATTATCAATACTCGTGTTGGTACGACGGAAGTTTCCGGTAAAAAGCGGTGGAAAGATGATAAAATTACCGACAGGCCAGAAACGATTACCATTAATCTTTTACGTAATAATGTTGTTGTAGACACAACGCAAACGACAGCAGATGATGATTGGGTATATCGTTTCCAAGACTTACCGAAGTATGATAACAAAGGTCAATTATATGACTATACGGTTAAAGAACAAGATGTCAAAGGGTATGATTCACAAGTGAGTGGCTTTGACATTACAAATACGCGTGCGGAGAAGAAGTCAATTGAAGTAACGAAAGGCTGGCTGGATGATAATTCTAAAGATCGTCCCACATCCATTATTGTCTATTTAAAACAAAATGGAGAGCTTTTCGACACTTTACAATTAAAGGCTGAAGACGATTGGACATATGTGTTCAACGATTTAGAAGCATATGATGAAAATGGGCAAGAATATGCGTATACAGTGGAAGAAAAGGCTCTAGAAGGTTATGAAACAAAAATAGATGGATTTAACATAACTAATCTTCGTGTGGGCAAAACAGACGTGACAGGAACAAAAACCTGGTTGGATGATAATTCACCAGATCGTCCAGAATCTATTACAGTGAAGTTACTGGCAAATGGAGAAGAAACAAATGAAACAGCCACTGTTAGTGCTGATTCTGACTGGAAATATGCATTTACAGACCTTGAGAAGTATGACGATCAAGGGAAAGAAATTGCGTATACCGTGGATGAAGAAGTGGTAGAAGGTTATAAAAAGAGCATATCCAATAATAACATCACAAACTTACGGGTTGGAAAAACTGCAGTAACTGCTGAAAAGATTTGGAATGAAGTTGATGAAAGATACCGTCCAGATCATGTAACTATAAACCTATTAGCAAATGGCGAAGTTATTGATACCCAAATAGTCACGGCTGATACGGATTGGATGTACACATTTAGTGATCTTGAGAAATATGATGAGCAAGGAAAAGAAATCACATATACCGTGAAAGAGAACGACGTTCCAGCAGGCTATGATGCAGATGTTGATGATTATAAGATAACAAATACGCAGAAATCTACAGAGGTAATTGGTACAAAAGAATGGATAGAAGTGGATGAGCGTTATCGTCCGGATTCCATCACTGTGCAGCTTTTGGCGAATGGTGAAAAAGAAGCAACCGTTGAGGTCTCTGAGAATACAAATTGGACCTATGCATTTACAAATTTAGCGAAGTACGATAAAGCAGGCGAAGAAATCACCTATACAGTGGAAGAGCTTGATGTGCCAACAGGCTATAAATCAACAGTAGATAAATTTAACATCACAAACTCACAAAAATCGACCAAAGTAACTGGTGAGAAGACATGGTCAGAAGTTGATGAAAGATACCGCCCGGATTCCATTACTGTTCAGCTTTTGGCAAATGGTGAGAAAGAAGCGACATTGGAAGTCTCAGCTGAAACAGACTGGAAATATGCTTTCACTGATTTAGCAAAGTATGATAAAACAGGCGAAGAAATCACCTACACGGTGGAGGAAATGAATGTTCCGACAGGCTATGAGGCAGAGGTAGATGGTTACAACATTACGAATACCCAAAAATCAACCGAAGTAACTGGTGAGAAGACATGGGAGGAAGTAGATGAGAGATACCGCCCAGATACAATAACAGTGAATTTGCTGGCAAACGGTGTTGCGGAACAATCTGCCGAAGTGTCCAAAGATACAGACTGGTCGTACACTTTTACAGACCTGGCCAAGTACGATAAAGAAGGTAACTTAATTACGTACACCATCAAAGAAGACGCTGTTACTGGATATACTTCAACAGTGAGCGGCCATGATGTAACCAATACACAGCAAACGACAGAAGTGTCCGGAATGAAAACGTGGTTAGATGATGAATCAGCAGATCGTCCGGATATAATTACGGTTCAAGTGAAAAATGGCGAAGAAATCGTTCAGTCACTAGAAGTCACAGCAGAAGACGATTGGAGTTACACATTTAAAGACTTACCGAAGTACGATAAAGCAGGTAAGGAAATTAATTACTCCATTAATGAAAAAGCGGTTGATGGCTATAAAACGATCATTAACGGTTTCGATATTACAAATCTTCGTGCAGATGTGACAGTGGTAGAAGGAGAAAAAATCTGGAAGAATGATAGTCCTGCAGAGCGACCGGAGGCAATCACAGTTATCTTATATGCTAATGATAAGGAACTGAAGCGCCAGAAGGTTACAAAGGAAATGGATTGGAAGTATACTTTTGCCAGCCTACAGCAATTTGACGATGAAGGTAAAGCAATCGTGTACACGGTAGGTGAAAAACCGGTGGATGGATATGATACCGAAGTAAATGGATTTACCATAATAAACACATTAAAACCAAATGACCCTATTTCACCAAACGATCCGGAGGACACGGATGATCCGGCACAACCGACCATTTCAGGAGGCGCAAGTAATTCGGGGAATGAACTGCCTAATACAGCGACGAATATTTTCAATATCTTCATGATAGGTGCAGGTTTCCTATTAGCTGGATTTGCTTTGTGGATATACAAGAGAAAGTTTGCAAGAGACTAAAACTTAAAAAGCGATCGCATACTGTAGCTGTATGCGATCGCTTTTTTTAGGTTCTATTTTAATGTTGGAGTTCAACTGGAGTATTTGCAGAGATGGAGGAATTTCGTATCACTGACAAAAATAATCGTCCACAGAGCAAGGGAACCCGCCGGAGGATGAAATAATCGTCCGGAGAGCTCGGGAATCCGCCGAATGTCGAAGATCAACCTCGCTATACAATAAATAGCTTTATTTATTCAACGGGATGGTAAATTGAATGCGTGTGCCCTCATTTAACTTTGATTCAATTTCCAATCCTTTTCCAAATAGTTTCTTTAGTCGAAGGTTTGTATTAGCCATCCCAATTCCCCTGGACTGATTTGAACTTTTTTGAAGAAGTTGATCAACAACATTTTGTTCCATCCCTACACCATCATCAGCAACAGAAACAATGGCATGATTAGAATGAACCGCTACAGTAATATAAACGCATCCGCCAATAGGGCGTGGTAAGATGCCATGCTGAATTGCATTTTCGACAAGTGGCTGTATTGTTAAAGGAGGTATACGTATGTCTGTGACGTTCTCTATATCCCACTCTACAGCTAAACGCTCACCAAATCGTTCTGTTTCAATATATACATATGATTTAACTATTTCCAATTCTTCCTGCAGAGAAATAAGTGTGTCAACATTTTTAATATCAAAACTCCTGCGTAAATAATTACCAAATTGGTTTAATAGTTTTGTCATTCTAGTTGTATCCACTTCACTTAGTGATGCAATCGTGTTTAATGTATTAAAAAGAAAATGTGGTCGGATCTGCGCTTGTAATAAAGCCGCCTCCATGCGCAGATGTTCATGAATAGAAACTTTTAGATCAATTAGAGATTTCACTCGAGAAAGTAATTCGACCCCATCTACAGGTTTGGCGATATAATCATTCGCACCTGCATCAAATGCTGTATGAATATCCTCTGTCTGGTTGCGAGCTGTTAGTAATAAGATAGGTAACTCTGACACTGTATACTGTTTTCGTATTTCTCTTGTTAACTGGTACCCAGACATATTTGGCATCATTACATCTGAAATAATTAAATCCCATTGTTTGTCTGTTAGACGGTTTAGAGCCTCTTCGCCATTACTTGCTGTACCAAGGTGGTATTTTTCATCAAGCAGCCTACGTAAGATTTTCAGGTTAACAGGGTCATCGTCCACAATTAGTACATTGGAGGTAGAATGTCTAGTCGTTTCCTTTTTACGTGGAGCTTGTAAAACGGATGTATTCGAGTCCACTACCGCAGCTACTTCTTCTTCATTCTCATCCTCATTCATTGGCGTACTCTTTGCAAGTGGAAGGGTAAATGTAAAAGAAGATCCTTTTTCTAAGACAGATGTAACTCCAATACTGCCTCCATGAAGTTCAATCAGTTGTTTACTTATGGAAAGACCGAGTCCAATTCCCTCTTCTTTGTAATTTCGTATATCACTGCCTTGTGAGTAAGGGTTGAAGATAGCTGCTTGCTCTTCATCGCTAATGCCAATGCCAGTATCACGGATAGTAATAGTTGCCCACGTTTTTGTAGAGGTAGCTGTAATTGTAATGTTACCTTCTTCCGTATATTTAACGGCATTATGAAGTAAGTTAAAAATAATTTGCGTTATCCTATTTTTATCAGCCAGCACAAGTGGAAAGTCACTTTCTATTTTATTTATAATATCAAGTTTTTTTCCATCCGTCATAAAGGAAACAATGTCGATAACACCTGACGAAACGGAGGATAAATTTGTTGGCTGTTTATTTAGTTCAATATGTTTATCCTTCAGCTTAGACATGTCGAGTAAATCATTCAATGTAAACTTCATTTGTTTTCCAATACGTACTAATAAACTTAGATAACTTTTATTTTCTTCAGATAACTGCTCCGACTTATTATGTAGAATTGATTGGGCAATTGTAATTATTCCATGTAATGGATTTCGTAACTCATGCGAAGTATGTGCTAAGAACTCATCCTTCTTCTTATCAGCTCGAAGTAGTTCCGCTTTCTGTAGCTCATTTAATTGGACAGTTCGATTGTATCTGCTTAATAACAAACCACCAATGGCAAGAATTCCAACTACAAAATCAACAGGATAATATGGAATATCAAATAAATTCAAATTAATAGCAACACCCCATAACACATTAAAGAAGTTTACTATATTTGCTATTAAAATATAAAAAGCATCTATGTTTCCTTTTTTCAATAGTTTAATTACAACAACAGTTATAGAAGTGTAAGAAATTACATTTAATAACATAATAGTGTAACCGACATAAGACAGGCCGCCTTCAGGAAGAATAAATAAAGCAATAACAGATAAAGGATATAAAATAAATAGGCTTCGGAACATTACACTATTTATATGAAATACATGTTTTACAAATTGAAGCATGAAAAAGAGAACGCCAGCAAAAGAGAAGTAAAGTAGCTTATATGCAAATGTACTGTCAATTGTAAAAGGTTGAATTAATAGTTTATCTTCATCTACTAAGATACTCAAAGCAGCAAAAACAAGAAGAAGGCCAAAAAATAATAATTCTTTTTTGGTGGTTTGTCTGCTTATAAGGTACAAAGATAATGCATATATACTGTGAATAATCAGAAGTACAACCATAGAGATTTGTAGTATTCTAGAAAAATATATTTGATTATTTATTGTTTTATTCAGGCCAAAATCAATAGAAAAAGGTATACCTCCAGGTTGGAAATTTTCAAAGTTTGCGACCTGAATAAGTAAGTCAACTTCATTAGAAAATGTCGAAACAGTAGCCTTATAGGTGCCTGGCTTTGATTTATAGCTAGCTTCTTCTTTTGATGGTATTCCGGTTTCTAAAATTAAATCATCATGGGCATATACACGGTAGGCAGAGGAAATATCTTTTATTCTAAGTCCGTATAATTCTTGCTCTTCCAATGCTTTAGGTAAAATAATCTTTAAGTGATAGGTTCCATAATGAATGTTATCTTTATTTTCGGAATTAAGATTCCATGTGCCTGGTACCATCATGGATATTTGTTTTAAATTATTATCGTCTGAAATAAGAGTAGGAGAAAGAAGGCGGTTTGGATAAAAGTCCCATTCTCCATTAAGAGAAACTGTTTCTGAAGGGACCAGATTGATTTCTGATAAATCCAAAACACCATCAGTAGCTTGCATTTCATGACTTGGTTGATAATACATTATCCACATTATGCGAAAACAAGTTAATATGAAAATAAGCATGATTAGTAGAATAATAAGTTTTTTTATCGAAAAGGACTTCATCAGGTTCACTCGTTTCAACTAGTAATAGTTACCAATTTATCTATCCATCTATTATAATGTTTGCTGAAACGTTATACAACTCAGTTAGGGTTTTATTTGAAGAACAAAAAAAGCAATCAATCAAGCGTTTGATTAATTGCAATAGAGTGGAGGGAGTAGTTATTTATTAAATAACCAGTGGTAAATTTAGACATAATCTCACAAATTATTTCCCGGGAAATGACATATTTAGTCACAGTTTAATCTTATTTGTCAGCGATAACCTTCACATGGTATTTTCGGCTTCGTGGACCGTCAAATTCACAAAAGTACACTCCTTGCCATGTGCCAAGCACTAACTCTCCCTCTGAAATAATTAACGTCTGAGCATGACCAACTGTGCTTGTTTTAAGATGTGCAGCCGTATTTCCTTCTGCATGCTTGTCTTGTGGATGTGTCCAAGGGTAGATCTTATCCAGTCGCATCAGCATATCTGTTTTTACATCCGGATCCGCATTTTCATTTACAGTAATTCCAGCTGTAGTATGAAGAGAGGAAACAATTGCAATGCCTTCCTGAATACCTTGTTCCTTTACCCATCCCTCGATTTCATGTGTAATATCCAACATCTCAGAATGCGAGTGTGTTTGAATATGAAATTCTTTGTTCATGTATAACTTCCTTTCAGTTAATAATTTTATTGTTATGTCCAGTATATATGTAACCATTCTACAAATAATTAAACTGGCGAAAGCGAAAAGTGATGTCACATCTCCGGGATGAGAGCCCGCACTATCCAAATGAGAGAGGCGCCCAGAATATGAGAAACCCAGGCGCCCAAATGAGAGAGGCGCCCAGAATATGAGAAACCCAGGCGCCCAAATGAGAGAGGCGCCCAGAATATGAGAGCCCCCGCCACCCAAATGAGAGAGCCGCTCGGAATATGAGAGAGCGCCGTGCAATATGAGAGCCACTCCCCCAACAAAACAGCTTACCCAACACCATCATAAATAAAAATATGGCAGTAATACATATGCCAAAATGGAGTTTAGATTATATTGTTATAGCCATGTGAACTGTATAAAATTTAATTATAGCAATAATAAATCAAATTATTAATAAATAGGAGGGTTTTTATGGCTGAAAATAATGGGGTTCGTGTCAAGGTTCAACGCTTTGGTAGTTATTTAAGTGGTATGATTATGCCGAATATCGGTGCGTTTATTGCGTGGGGGATTATTACTGCCTTATTTATCCCGGATGGCTGGTTACCAAATAAGCAGCTGGCTGAGTTAGTTGGTCCAATGATCACTTACTTGTTACCTTTGTTAATTGGTTTTACAGGTGGACGAATTGTATATGATATTCGTGGTGGTGTCGTGGGTGCCACTGCGACGATGGGAGTTATCGTTGGGGCTGAGATACCTATGTTTTTAGGTGCTATGGTTATGGGCCCACTTGGTGGATACTTAATTAAAAAGGTGGACCAGTTGTTCCTGGATAAAATTCGTTCAGGCTTTGAAATGCTATATAATAACTTTTCAGCCGGAATTTTGGCAGCATTGTTAGCTATTGCAGCTTCACTTGGAATTGGCCCGGTAGTAGAATCGTTAAATCAGATTTTGGCAACAGGGGTAGAAGCAATAATTGGTGCTGGATTAATTCCGCTGGCGAACATCATAATTGAACCTGCGAAAATCCTGTTTTTAAATAATGCAATCAATCATGGGATCTTAAGTCCTATTGGAATTGAACAGGCAACAGAAACCGGAAAGTCTATCTTATTCCTTTTGGAAGCTAACCCAGGACCTGGTTTAGGAATTTTATTAGCTTTCACTGTATTTGGGAAGGGTATGTCGAAGAGTTCTGCACCAGGAGCAGCACTAATCCACTTTATTGGTGGTATTCATGAAATTTACTTCCCATATGTGTTAATGAAGCCTGCTCTTGTGCTGGCAGCTATTGGTGGAGGAATTAGTGGTGTCTTCACCCTGACATTGTTTGATGCTGGATTACGCGCGCCGGCTTCCCCAGGGAGTATCATTGCCGTGCTTGCGATGACCGAGAAGGGTAGTTATGTTGGCGTTATATTAAGTGTGATAATCGCGACAGCAGTCTCATTCCTAATCGCAGCAATTATTTTGAAGACAAGCAAAGCAGAAGAAGCGGATTTAACTTCTGCAGCTGGTAAAATGGAAGAAATGAAAGGGAAGAAGAGCTCCGTCGCTGGAACTTTCGCTAACTCGGAAAAAGAGGAAGAGCAAACTTTCAAAAAATCAAATGAGAATGTAGATAAAATTATCTTCGCCTGTGATGCAGGTATGGGTTCCAGTGCAATGGGTGCTTCATTATTAAAGAACAAATTCAAAAAAGCAGATATTGATATTGCAGTAACAAACAAGGCGATAAATGATATTCCTGAAGATGCGGATATTGTCATCACGCATAAGGATTTGACGACAAGAGCTAAAGATAAAATGCCGGAAGCTGAGCATATTTCCGTAGAGAATTTCTTAAACAGTCCTGCATACGACGACTTAGTGAACCGTTTTAAATAAAGTTCTAATTTGTTTAAGAGGGGAGGTGGGTAAGCTGTATATAGCATCCAGGGAACGTAAATTGCTGTCCATTTTATTGGACGCAAGAGGCGAAGTGAAGGTGAAAGAGCTGGCAAAGTTGCTTAATATCAGTGAACGTACAGCACATCGGGATTTAAATCAGGTCGAAACAACCGTTGCTAAATTTAATTTGCAATTGAACAGGAAGCAAGGAATGGGTATAAAGCTTTCTGGGCAGGAAGAAAACATTCTCAGATTGCAAGCAACAATTGCCAGTTTAGAGCAAACAGATTATACCATAGAGGAAAGACATGCAATTATTTTCCTCATCCTTTTTGAAGCAGATGAACCAGTTAAGTTGTTTACTTTTGCTAGCGAGTTGAACGTAACAAATGCAACGATTAGCAATGACCTTGATCAAATGGAGGAACATTTAAACAAATACGGATTACGGCTCTATCGGAAGCGGGGACTTGGAGTAGAGCTGGAGGGTACGGAAGCTGCTAAAAGAAAGGCGATCAGTAGTTTTATAGCTGATTTTATTGATCCATATGAATATCTTACGATGGCAAAAGAAACTCTTAATAAACATTCGAGCTTTCCACAAAATAGTATATCTAATCGTCTGCTCGGTCTCGTTAATCCGGAAAAGCTGGAACGGATTGAAGAAGAAGTACAACAGGTTGTTGGTAAGCTTTTACCCCATTTGGCGGATAGTGCCTATATTGCGCTCGTTGTTCACTTAGCCCTTGCAGTACAGCGTTTAGAAAAAGGAGATCATATCAAATTTGATCCAACATATCTGGAGGAGATTCGGCCAACAAAAGAGTTTGGTATTGCACGTCAATTAATTTTTGGTTTGGAGCAACGCTTAAACCTCCATATACCGAATGATGAAATAGGCTATATTACGATGCATCTTATGGGAGCTAAACTTCGTGTAGAGCAAAATTATATGATAGAAGATTCAAGTATGGATACGGCCTATATTGCTAAAGAGTTAATCTCATATATCAGTCACCGTCTCTACGTGGACCTAACTGAAAACTTCTCGCTGTTAAATGATCTAGTAACCCATTTAAAGCCGGCAGTTTATCGGATTAAGCAAGGGATGAATATAAAAAATCCAATGCTTGAGGACATTGTCACAGATTATGAAGATTTATTCGAATTAATAAAGGAAGCTGTCACAGAGCTTTTTCCGGAAGTACATTTTCCGGATGATGAGATAGGCTATCTGGTTCTTCATTTTGCCTCAGCATTACTTTCCGGAGAATGGAAAGTGGATCTGCGTGCACTGGTTATTTGTTCAAGTGGAATTGGAACGGCCAAAATTCTGGCAAGTCGGCTAATGCAAAAAATACCGGAAATTAAACAGGTTGACAATCGCTCCATGTTTGAAGTAGCGGACGTAAAGGCTGATTATGATTTGATTGTTTCCACCATTCCATTAAAAGAGGATGAAAACGACTATATTTTAGTATCACCAATGCTGCAGCAAGATGAAGTGGAACGGATTAAAAGGTGGGTACGAAAGCAAAAGCTTCAAAAAATAAACAAAAAGAAACCGCAGCAGGAAGAAGGAGAACAATCAAACGCTTATACTGAGAAGCTAACTATCATGCAAAAGTATTCAGGGATCACTATTCGTATATTAGACGCCTTTCGAATAACCTATCTATCAGCAAAAGCATCATTAATACATGTTTTAGAAAAAGCATGTAAGCAGCTTGCAGATGAAAAAGTCATCACAGATGAAAAAAAGATTGTTCAAAAGTTAATGGAAAGGGAACAAATTAGTGGACTGGGTATTCCTGACACATCCCTTGCGTTATATCACACACGAGATGATGGAATAGATAAGTCAAGTTTTACTATATATGACTTAAAGGAACCAATAGTTGTAATGGGGATGGATGGGAAACAACAAGCTATTTCACGCGTCCTTCTTATGCTTGCCCCAAAAGAAATAGAACAGGAAAGCTTAGAAGTATTAAGCTTTTTAAGTAGTCTTCTAATTCAGGGTGACAGTATAACTCGTCTCTTTGAGAGTGGGAAGGAAACAGAGATAAGGGAATACTTATCGGAACAGTTTTTTAATTTTATTCAACAAAAAGCTTAAAAAGGAGTGCATCATGTTATGACGAAAGAAATTTTAAGCAAGGAAAATATCAAATTAAATGCGCAATTTCAGAATAAAGAGGAAGCAATCCGTTACACAGGCGATATTCTAGTAACAAATGGATATGTACAGCCAAATTATGTTGATAAAATGCTGGAGCGCGAGGAAGTAACTTCCACATTCATGGGGAATTTTGTAGCCATCCCACATGGCACAGAAGATTCTAAGGGAGAAGTAATTGAAACAGGGATATCTGTTGTAATCGCTCCAGAGGGTGTTGATTTTGGTGATGGAAACACTGTTAAAATTCTTGTCGGTATTGCAGGTAAAGGAGATGAGCATCTGGAGGTGCTTTCTAAAATTGCGATTGTTCTTTCAGAAGAAGATAATATTGAGAGTCTTGTGAAAAGTAAATCAAAGGATGAAATAATTCGTATTTTTGATGAGGTGAATTAAATGCTGGCAGTTCATTTTGGTGCAGGAAATATCGGTCGTGGCTTTGTAGGTGCATTGCTTTCTCAAGCGGGTTACCACACATTGTTTGTGGATGTGAATGATACGATGATCCAGGAATTAAATAAGAGAGAGACCTACAAGGTGACATTAGCTTCTGAAAAAGAAGAAACGTTAACTGTCAACAATATTTCAGGTGTAAACAGTATTACCCATCCGGAAGATGTAATGGAAGCAATAGCCACTGCTGATATTGTAACAACAGCAATTGGACCAAGCATTCTCTCGAAAATTGCGGAATTGATCGCAAAAGGCATTCAGCAACGTTTGAAGACAGATGGTCCGCCACTAAATGTGATTGCCTGTGAAAATATGATAGGTGGCAGTAGCTTACTCAAGGAGCATGTGTATACCTACCTTACAGGAGATGAGAAGCAGTTCTGTGAAGATAATATCGGTTTCCCAAATGCAGCTGTTGACCGTATTGTACCAAATCAAAAAAACGAAGATATTCTTGCCGTTTCTGTAGAGCCTTACTTTGAATGGGTGGTAGAAAAGCCAGCAATCAAGGGTGCTATTCCCGAAATAGAAGGTATAACCTATGTAGAGGATCTGCAGCCATTTATTGAGAGAAAGCTGTTTACTGTTAATACAGGTCATGCGGCAGTTGCTTACGTTGGCAAGTTTTTAGGATATTCCACCATCAGTGATGCAATGAACGATCAAAAGGTACAGGAAATTATTCACCATGCATTACAGGAATCAGGAGAGGCATTAGTAAACACCTATCACTTTGCCCAAGTGGAACACAATCGTTATATAACGAAAATTATTGATCGTTTTAAAAATCCGTATATCTCAGATGAGGTAACTCGGGTAGGACGTGGGCCTATTCGAAAGCTTGGCCCACAGGATCGGCTTGTAAGACCAGCACTTATGTATATTGATACAGTAAAACAAGAACCAGTATACCTGGCAACAGTTATTGCCGCAGCATTAAATTATACGAATGATGAAGATGAAGAAGCGGTTAAATTACAGAAGATGATTCATGAGCTTGGATATGGGGGGACACTGCAAGGTGTGTCTGAATTGGAGATGAGCCATCCTCTTATACCAATTGTAATTAAAGAGTGGAACAAACTCAAAAAGTTAGTTTAGAAAGTGAAAAAAGGAAGGATGTCTGAGTAAATGGACATCGCTTCCTTTTTGTTTGAAAGGAGAGTTATTTATAAAATTTCATGCTAGGACGAAAGAGCGCAAATGTTCTCGGAAGAACGAGTGTAGCCTGTCTTCCTTACTTGCATGTACTTGCGTTTCCTCTAAACTTCCAACGTTTCTTCCCTTGCATTTTTTACTAACAGTGCCGCTCCGATCATACTGGCATCGTTTTTCCACTGAGCTCGCTGTAAATTGACTTTAATAGGCGATGCTGTATTTACTTCTTTAATTAGAGAATCCCACCAAGGCCCTGTTGCATTTACAACGCCGCCTCCAAGTACGATCATTTCCGGATCCAACGTATATTGAAGATTAATAATTCCTATGCTTAGATGATGAATAAACGTGTCAATAATTTGTTTACACTGTTCATCGTGAGGATAGTGAACAAATAAATCTTTTGGAGTATAGTCTTTTGCTGATAAAGATGGTTGACTATGTATGGCATCCTCGAGGGCTCTACCGGAAGCGTATCTTTCCCAACAGCCTTTTTTTCCGCAATCGCATCTCATTCCATCAGGATAAAGAGTCATATGGCCGACCTCACCGGAGTACCCGTTTAAACCGTGAATGATTTGCTTATGTTGAACTACGCCACCGCCAATTCCTGTGCCAATCGTAGCACATATGTAATGATTAACTTCTTTCGCAGCACCTACTATTCCCTCTGTCAAAGCTGCACAATTTGCGTCATTGTCTACATATACAGGGACATGAAATCTGTCTTCGAGCATGTTACTTAGTGGAGCGTGTTCCAGGTCGGGCAAGTTGGTAGCGCGAGTGATCATGCCTTGACTAAAATCAACAATTCCTGCCGAGGCAACTCCAATGCCTCTAATTTCCTTTCCTAATGTTAAAGTGGCGATAGTCTCTATCATAGTTCCAATGATGTTCTTTTTCGGTGTAGGGATCTCGGTATGCCTGGAAAGCTGATGTTCCTCGTCAAACAATCCAAACTTTATTTTCGTCCCTCCGATATCAATTCCAATTACGTTCATGTTGCTTATTCCTCCTTCTCTTCATTCAACTCCATATTTCTCTCCCTTTAATAGATCGAGATCAAACCTGTGCGAGTCGTTCGCAGATGTTAAACAACGCATTTAAATGTGTTAATTAACATCATGTTATTAATTAGGGGTAAATTAACAATAAAATATTCGAATTAAAATATAATTTCAAATAAATTATACGAATTTAAAAGTAATTTAGCAACAGCAAAAATTTAAAAACTTATAGATAATGCTATATTATCAAGCGTTAAACCAAATTGCGCCGTTAATCATTAAAATTTTCAAAAAATAGGGTTGACGATTTTTACAGGGTAAATTATAATCTTAATAACTCCATGGGAGAAATTAAACGAAATAAAATATAAAATTGAGCGAATAATGAATAATATAGTCGATTCTTTTATGGAAATGAATGTTTTAATAACATGATGTTAAAAGGTGAGTAAATGATAATTAAAAATCAGGAATTCTTAAAGAAAGAAAATCAGAGTTTAGTATTGGAACTTATTCTTACAAATGGACCAATATCCCGAGCAGAAATAGCTAAACAGACGAAAATGAGCCCTACATCTGCTTCCAGAATTGTTGGTTCCCTATTGGAAAGTGGTTTGATCAGAGAAGTTAATCTCTCTAATGAAGGAATAGGAAGAAAGGCAACCTATTTATTGCCTGACGAAAACTCTGTTATCTCGGTTGGCGTAGAATTAAATCAGCATACGATTCACGTTGGCTTTATGAACTTTGTTGGAGAATTAATTATTCAAGAGAAGCATGATTATACTGTGACAGACCCAGTCGAAACCGTTCAGTTTATTTCAGGAAAAATACAGAGTCTGATGCAACAGCAAGGGTTTCAAAAAGACCAAATTGCCGGTGTTTGTATTGGATTACCAGGATTGATCGAAAAGGATAAAGGGTTAGTAAAGCTTTCCGCTCAATTTGATTGGAAGAATGTTTTACTAAAGGAAATGTTTGAAAAAGAAACTGGTCTCTCTGTATCTATTGATAATGAACTAAAATTGAAGGCACTTGCAGAGTATGTGGTGTATCCGTCACCAGAAGAAAAGCACATGGCCATGATTGGATTAGGTGCCGGGGTAGGTTCTGCTCTAGTAACAGATGGTGAGATCTACCGTGGGGAAGGCAACTTCTCAGGTGAAATAGGCCATACTGTCGTGGATCCGTATGGTATGTCCTGCCCGTGTGGCAATTTTGGTTGTTTACAAACATACATCGCCGAAAAATTTCTTTTGGATGAGGCTTCAAAAACCAAAGTTGTTAGTAGTTTACAAGAATTGGTGGAGGAAGCGGACAAAGGAGAAAAGTGGGCAAGGAATATTTTGGATAAGGCTGTTACATATGCTGCAATCACCATTAATAATGTCGTATGTGTGTTTAACCCAGATAGTGTGGTTCTTGCTGGAACATTAATAGAGGACCATCCACGAATCAGGGAGCAAATTCTTGCTAAATGTGAGGAGCAGATCTGGACTCCAGTAGTCGGCTCGTTTGCTTTACGCACGACGAAGCTTGGTGCAGAAGGTGTTGTGGTAGGAGCTGCTATGAGTATACAAAAGGAATTCATCAAGAATCTGCGCGTGTAATAGTAACACGTCGGGGCCGTTTCATTAGACCCTAACTTGATTTGAAAACGTTTTTATGAGCTATCTCACTAAGGAATAAGCAGGTGCAGAAAAGTAATCATCTTTAGATAAACCGGAGGAAGCACTGCTTTAAATATAATTTTCAGAAGAGGAGGAAGAGTGGCATTTTTATGTAGTGTAAAGACCTAACCATTTTTAATAATAAGGGGGAATTTAGAATGAAATCACGAATTAGTTTACTTTTATTCATCATGATGGCTTTTCTGGCTATCACGGCATGTTCGTCTGATGAAAACAGTGAAGGAAAAGCAAAGGACGAAAAGAAGGAAATAACGATAGCCATTGATCAAAATTTTGTAACCCTTGATCCACATAATGCAGGAGATACAGTTTCCATTTTTGGAACGAGAGCGATGTATGAAGGACTTGTGGGTTTTGACCAAAACATGGAGGTTATCCCTGTATTGGCAGAAGACTATGAAGTTAGTGAGGATGCGTTAGAATACACGTTCAAATTAAGAGAAGGTGTTACCTTTCATGATGGTGAGCCGTTTAATGCAGAAGCTGTACAAGCAAATTTCGACCGCATTATGGATGAAGACCAGGATCTAAGAGCTAAACGTAATTTTCAGTATGTAGATAAAATGGAAGTTTTAGGTGATTATGAAGTTAAATTCACATTAAACCAACCGTTCAGTGCGATGTTAAATAAATTTGCAATGGTGCCTTTTATTAGTCCTAAAGCAATTAAGGAAGATAAAGACTTAGGATTAAATCCAGTAGGAACAGGGCCATTTCAGTTTAATAAATGGAACCAGGGTGATTCGCTTGTAGTCGACAAATATGCGGATTATTGGGGAGAAGATGCTACAAATGTAGAAAAGGTTGTTTATAAGCCAGTACCTGAAAACGGGTCACGAGCAGCTATGCTAAAAACAGGTGAAGCTGATTTCGTGTATCCTGTTCCACAGCAAAATGTAAAGGATTTTGAAAACAATGATGATGTGGTCATTGAAAAAACTCCTTCAACGATAGCAAGGTATGTATCTATTAACACATTTAAAGAACCTTTTAATGATGTCAAGGTTAGAAAAGCAATGAATATGGCTGTAAATAAAGAAGCATATATTGATGTAGTGAAAAACGGATATGCAAGTATTCTTGATTCTACGATGTCTTCAGAAACACAATATTATTCAAAGCAAGAGCCTTACACATTTGATGTAGAAGAAGCGAAGAAGCTAATGAAAGAAGCTGGATATGCGGACGGCTTCGAAGCAGAGATTTGGGGTAATTCAAGTTCAGAAACCATTCAGGGAATGGAGTTCATTAAACAACAATTGGCGCAAATCGATATTGATGTAAGCATTAAATCAATGGAAGAAGGAACATTATCTGATGAAATTTATACACCGGAAACACCAGAGGATGCGAAGGTGCAAATGTGGTATGTAAGCTGGTCTCCTTCTTCCGGTGATGCGGATGGTGCAACTCGTTCCTTGTTCAGCAGTGAGTATTTCCCGCCAAATGGTGCAAACACTGCTTACTTTAATAATAGTGATGTAGATAAATGGATTAACGCAGCGAACGAGACCTCCGTAAAGGAAGAACAAGCAGACATTTATTCTAATATCCAAAGCACAGTTTACGATGAAGCTCCTTGGATTTTCCTTGCGACAGATACTATTTTATCTGGACATACAAAGAATCTGGATGGTGTTTATGTACTACCAGATGGCTCCGTCAGTATTAAGAACGCTACATTGAAATAATACAAGTGGGAGCTGATATTTCAGCTCCCTCTATTGGAGGTGACCCAAGCATGTGGCAATACATAGTAAAAAGAGTTATTGGGCTAATTCCGCTTATCTTAGTTGTATCCTTCGTTATCTTCATGTTCATTCACCTCATACCAGGTGATCCAGCGAGGTTGATTGCCGGAAAAGAAGCGACAATAGAAGAAGTTCAGGAAATCAGAGTAAGCCTCGGATTAGATAAGCCAATAATAGAACAATATTTTGTCTATTTAAAAGACTTGCTAACTGGGGATCTTGGCTACTCCATCCAATCAGGGGCTCCTGTTAGTGAATTAATTGGTGAACGTATTATGCCAACACTTGGTTTAACGTTTATTAGTATTATCTGGGCATTAGTTGTAGGTATTTTAATCGGTGTCGTATCGGCTGTATTCCGTAATAAATGGCCAGACCACCTTGGCATGGTTGTAGCTGTTTCTGGTATTTCATTACCGAACTTCTGGGTGGGATTAGTGCTCATTCAATTATTTTCTGTACAGCTTGGCTGGTTACCAACCGGTGGAGCAGACGATTGGAAAAGTTATCTGATGCCTTCCTTCGCGTTAGGGGCAGGAATTATGGCAATGATTGCAAGATTTATGCGTTCCTCCTTAATGGAGACAATGAAGCAGGATTACATTCGTACTGGAAGAGCAAAAGGTCTCGGAGGTAATGCCATTGTTTTTGGACATGCGCTTAAGAACTCTCTCATTCCCGTCGTAACCATTGCTGGTCTGCAGTTTGGTTTTTTATTGGGAGGGTCTGTTGTTGTTGAAACCGTGTTTAGCTTCCCAGGGCTTGGCAGATTACTAATTGATTCGATCCAGTTTAGAGACTATCCGGTCGTTCAAGCAGAGATTCTACTATTTTCTTTACAATTCATCCTGGTAAATCTACTGGTTGATATCGTCTACAGCTTTTTAAATCCAAAAATACGCTATCAGTAATTTGATCAGCAACAGGGGAGGTTTATTATGAGTGATGTTCAAACAGAGATCATGCCGGAAGGAGCGGTAAGTATGAAGGAAGGGAAGCTATCGAATTTCTGGAAAGACTTTCGGAAGAAGAAACCAGCCCTCATTTCCTTTTACTTTATTATTCTCTTATTTATTATCACATTAATTGGTCCATATATTGTTCCTTATGACCCTGCAGCCCCGGATTATAATAAAGTCCTTGAATCACCTTCACTACAACATTTATTTGGAACAGATAGCTTTGGAAGGGATATATTAAGCAGACTGGCTGTAGGTGCAAGGATTTCGTTGACTGTAAGTATATCTGCTGTATTGCTTGGAGCACTAGTCGGCACATTTCTTGGTCTGATCAGTGGGTTCTTTGGCAAATGGGTAGATCGAGCGATTATGCGCGTATGTGATGTTTTATTTGCATTTCCTGATTTGATTTTAGCGATCGGGATCGTAGCTATTTTAGGACCAGGATTAAAGAATGTTGTCATAGCAGTAGCTTTCTTCAGTATTCCTTCCTTTGCTCGCATTGTCCGAAGTGCCACATTGGAAACGAAGGAAATGTTATTTGTCGAAGCAACTAGATCCATTGGCGCAAGTAATAAACGAATGATTTGGAAACATATTTTCCCGGAAACCGTACCTACGATTATTGTTTACTTCACGATGAAGGTTGGTACAGCAATTTTAGCTGCTGCCAGTTTAAGTTTCTTAGGGCTTGGAGCAGAACCTTCTTCTCCGGATTGGGGAGCTATGCTCAGTAACTCGAGGGATTATATTGACTCCTCCTTTCATCTCGTATTTTTTCCGGGGTTAATTATTTTCCTCACCGTACTGGCCTTCAATTTGCTTGGAGATGGACTGCGGGATGTACTTGACCCTAAGACGAAAGATTAAGGAGGACAACCGATGAACCAATTATTACAGGTAAAAAATTTAAAGACAGGTTTTCGTAAAGAAAATGGCATGCAAAACGTCGTACATGGAATAAGCTTCCATGTAAATAAAGGTGAAATCGTTGGTATTGTTGGCGAATCCGGTTGTGGTAAAAGTGTAACTTCCTTATCCATCATGCGATTGTTACATGATACACCAGGTGAAATTGTGGATGGCTCTGTCATGTTTAAAGGGGAGGACTTAACCGCACTGTCGGAGAGACAAATGAAAAAGTATCGTGGAAATGAATTATCTATGATCTTTCAGGAGCCTATGACTTCTTTAAATCCGGTATTAAAAATAGGAAGACAGTTGAGAGAAACAATCCAGTTACACTTAAATATGTCTAAAAAGGAAGCACATCAACATGCGATATCGATGTTAAAGTCTGTTGGAATCCCGCGTGCAGAAGATGTGATGAACGATTATCCTCATCAGCTATCTGGTGGGATGCGACAGCGTGTTATGATCGCTATCGCTATTTCTTGTAACCCTTCCTTACTTATCGCAGACGAACCAACTACTGCATTGGATGTAACCATTCAGGCTCAAATTCTATCTGTATTAAAAGATGTTCAAAAACAAAATGAGATGGGCATTTTAATGATTACTCACGATTTGGGTGTCGTTGCAGAAGTTTGTGATCGTGTGGTAGTGATGTATGCAGGAAGAATTGTAGAAAGTGCTACAGTAGAGGAATTATTTGCAGCACCCAAACATCCATATACAAAGGGATTAATTGCATCAGTTCCTAAAATCGGCCAAGGAATTAACAGACTTTATTCCATTCCAGGCACAGTGCCAAGCCCGTCAAATATGCCGACAGGTTGTAAATTTGCCCCGAGGTGTAGTCAAGTGATGGAAATTTGTAAGATAAAGGAACCGGAATTAATCCAAATGAAGGAGCATGATTGCAGGTGCTGGCTTTACCAGGAGAAGGAACAGGAGGTGGAGCATATTGAAAAAGGAAGTTCTGCTAGAGGTTAAGGATGTAAAAAAGGTATTCCCACTTTCCACAAGCTGGTTTGCGGAAAAGAAGTATGTGAGAGCAGTGGATGGTGTCTCCTTTACAATCAATAAAGGAGAAACTTTTGGTTTAGTTGGGGAGTCGGGCTGTGGAAAGTCAACAACAGGGAGACTTGTTAATGGATTAATTAAAGTAGATGAAGGTGAAGTCAATTATAAAGGTAATGACTTAGCTAACATTTCCGAAAAAGAATGGAAAAAATATCGAAAACCAATGCAAATGATATTTCAAGATCCATATGCTTCGCTTAGCCCTAGAATGAAGATAAAGGACATTCTAATGGAGCCATTAACTATTCACTTTCCAAAGATGAGTAGCTCTGAAAAACAATCCATTGTTAAGGAGTTATTAGGAAAGTGTGGTATCAGTGAATATCATTTGGAGAAATATCCTCATGAATTTAGTGGGGGGCAACGGCAACGGATAGGTATTGCTCGTTCTTTAATTTTAAAACCAGAGCTGATCATTGCCGATGAGCCTGTATCTGCGTTGGATGTATCCATTCAATCGCAAATTCTAAATTTAATGAAAGACTTACAAGAGGAATATGAGTTAACGTATCTATTTATTTCCCATGACTTGAGTGTTGTAGAGCATATTAGTGATCGGGTCGGCGTTATGTATTTGGGAAGTCTTGTAGAGGTTGCTTCAAAGCAGGCAATATTCAAGGAGCCGAAGCATCCATATACGAAGGCATTGCTCTCCTCGATCCCGCAGCCGGACCCGAAAGTAAAACGGGAACAAATTGTGCTGCAGGGGGATATTCCAAGTGCTTCGAATCCGCCTGCCGGTTGCAAATTCCACACAAGATGTCCGTTGGCAATGGATATTTGTAAGAAAGAAGTAGCACAATTACAGCAGGTGGCGGAAGATCAGCAGGTAGCATGTCATTTATATTAGTAATTTTTTAGATAAAGAAAAAACGGAGGGTAAATGTTGACTAATTTACGCTATAGACAGGTACATATGGATTTTCATACAAGTGAACATATTCCCCATGTTGGCAATCGATTTGTAGCAGAAGAATTTGCGGATACGCTAAAGCAGGCGAATGTCGATTCTGTTACTTGTTTTGCTCGATGTCATCATGGTTGGTTGTATTATCCGTCAAAAAACAGACCGGACCTTATTCATCCACAGTTAAAAAATAATCGATTATTGCTCGAGCAAATTGATGCGTGTAATAAGCAAGATATTCAAGTTCCTATTTATACAACTGTCCAATGGGATGCATATGTGATGAAGCATCACCCTGAGTGGCTGGCAATAGATGAAAATGGAGAATATATCAATAGTCAGGGTGTACCGGAACCACATTTTTATTACACGATTTGTTTAAACAGTGATTATCGAGTCTATTTCAAGGAACACCTCCAGGATATCGTGGATGTCGTTGGTGTAGACAAAATTGATGGATTCTTTATGGATATTCTATTTAAAGTGGATTGCAATTGTTCAAATTGCTTTAAAGAGATGAAGAAAAAAGGCTTGGATACAACAAGTCGCCGTGATCGAATCTACTATTCTACGATAATGCTGGATGAGTTTAAAGAGGAGATTACTGGTTTTATTCAAGAAAGAGTTCCACATGCAGGTATCTTTTATAATAGTTCACATATTGGACCAAATACGAAACACAGTGCAGCACACTATACCCATTTGGAGCTTGAATCACTGCCTAGTGGTGGGTGGGGATATGATCATTTTCCTGCTACGATGCGCTATGCCAGAAATTTGGGCAAAGAAGTACTAGGGATGACAGGGAAATTCCATACCTATTGGGGAGACTTCCATTCATTAAAAAACAAAGCAGCACTAGAATTTGAATGCTTTCAAATGCTGGCATTAGGTGCAGGCTGCTCCATTGGAGACCAGCTTCACCCAGATGGTCAGCTATCTCAGGCAGCTTATGATCTGATTGGAGACGTATATGGGCGCGTAAAAGAACTGGAGCCCTATTGTAAGGATACAAGCACAATTTCTGAAATTGGGGTAATGACCCCGGAGGAATTTTATGTGCCGGGCGATCATAATCTAGGCATTCATCCTTCACTAATTGGGGCTGTTCGTCTTCTCCAGGAACTGTCCTACCAATTCGATATTATCGACAGTGGGATGAACTTTATGGATTATAATATGATTATTTTGCCAGATGTGATTGAATATTCTCCAGAGTTGGAAGAAAAGCTGCATACCTACATGGAGCAAGGTGGTAAGGTTATTGGAACACATCACTCACTTATGGAGAAATCAGGTAAAACAAGCAACGTTTACGGAAATAAATATATTCAGGAAGGACAGTTTGATCGGGATTTCATTTTACCAAATGATACGTTAGGTAAGAAATTGCCAAAAGAAGAATTTGTCATGTACGTAAAAGGGACAGAGGTAGAGCCTGTTCAAGCAGAGGTCCTCTTGGATACAGTTAAGCCATATTTTAATAGAGAAGGCGATACATTTTGTTCCCATCAGCATGCACCTTCTTCCAAAGAAATGGGTATGCCAGCTGCCACAAGAAATGGGAATGCTGTTTATTTTGCTCATCCGATTTTTGGCACATACAGAAAGAACAGTCTTGCATGGTGTAAGGCAGTGATGAAGGATGCCTTGGAAATGCTTCTTCCAACGCCATTGGTGCAGCATAGGGGACATGCCGGATTAATTACATCGCTTGCAGAGAGAAAAAGTGATGGAGCGCGAGTTCTACATGTACTGAATTACCTTACTCAAAAAAATCGGAAGATATTTACACGATTGAAGATATCTTACCCGTTTATGATGTTCCATTTGAGGTGTTCGTCGGGAGTAAGCAGGTGAACAACCTTTATTTCGCACCAGATATGCACTCCATCCCATTTGAACAAGTGGGGGAATCCATCCGCTTTGAAGTACCACGGCTAGATGGATATGCTGTCATGGTAATTGAGTAAAGGAATTTTTGAATAACGATTTGTAAAACCAGATAGCGTAGCTATTTTTATGAATTCAAGATAGATAGAAAGGAAAGAAATCATGTCACATCCGATTGTAGTAGAAGAATACAGAGGAAAAAGCTTAGAAAACACACATCAAGGTATCATATGCGTTCTTAATGAAAACAAGGAAGTGATTTATGAAAAAGGGGACATAAATGACTATGTATTTTACAGGTCAGCAATGAAACCCCTTCAGGCTATACCCGCATTCACGACAGACGTAATCGAAAAGTATAAGTTGACAACAGAGGAAGCTGCATTATTCACAGCCTCCCAGCGTGGGGAAACGTACCATCAGGAAGCGTTGGAAAGTTTAATGAAGAAGCTGGATTTGGCTGAAGACTTACTTGTATGTAATCCAAGCTATCCACTCAATGAAGAGCCAAAGAATAACTACATTTGGGAGCATAAACCGAAACGACGGTTATTGCATAATTGTTCTGGTAAACATTTAGGGTTTCTAGGATATATCAAGGAAAAAGGCTATTCCTTCACCGATTATGAAGAACTCGACCATCCATTGCAGCAAGAGATTTTGCAGTATGTGGCAGAGTTATCTGAAACACCGAAAGAAGAAATTCAAACAGCAATTGATGGCTGTGGCGTTCCTGTGCACGCGATCCCATTAAAAAATATGGCATTGTCCTTTCTGAAATTTGTTAAGCCGGAGCTGATTGAGAATAAGCAAACAGCGGAAGCAGTACGAAAAGTCGGTGATGTCATGAATGCACATCCGGAGATTGTCGCATCACATGATTTCATTTGTACAACCTTATTGGAGGATCCGAATATTATCGCAAAAGGTGGGGCACAGGGTGTATATTGTCTCTCTCTCCGTAAAGAAAAGATCAGCATTGCACTTAAAGTATTGAGTGGATCTGAACTGGTATGGCCTGTGCTTGTTGCAGAGCTTTTAAAAAAGATCAATTACAGTAATGAAGAGACAATTGAGCGTCTGTTAAACATTCGGTCGATGGAAATTATGAACGACAATGGAAAGCTGGTCGGTGAGACAAAAGTAATTCTTTAAAAGATAAAGAAAAAAGTTTGAGCTGAAAACGTAGATACCAGTTATTGCTAGTAACTGTATTTAGAATCTACGTGCTTGCAGGGAAAAATCAATATACTAATTTGGCAACAACAGAAGGGAAGGGTTTAATGAAGATGAGAAAATATATTCTGTTTGCATTAACCGTACTTATAGTAAGCAGCATGCTCGCTGCATGTTCAAGCTCTGATGAATCTGCAGATCAGAAGGATGCATCTGCAAAAGATGGAGAAAAGAAACAGGTATTTAATTTAATCAGCAATGATACGATTCCAACGATGGATTCTTCCATGGCTACAGATGGATATGCGTTTCAATTTCTTGGTACTACAATGGAAGGACTCTACCGACTTGGTGAGGATGGAAAGCCAGTAGAAGGGATTGCCAAGAAACATTCGGTGAGTGAAGATGGATTGACTTGGACGTTTGAATTAAGAGAGGATGCCACTTGGACAAATGGTGATCCGGTAACTGCCCATGATTTTGTTTATGCATGGAGAAGAGCAGTAGACCCGGAAACTGGCTCAGAGTATGGTCCTTACATGATGGGTAGCGTGATTAAAAATGCTGCTAAGATCAGTAATGGAGAAGCGGAACTCGATGAACTGGGAGTAAAAGCAGAAGGAGATTACCAATTGGTAGTTGAACTGGAAAACCCAACACCATATTTTGAATCCTTAACTACTTTTGGTACATTCTATCCTCTAAATGAAAAATTTGTTGAGGAGCAAGGAGATAAATATGCGACAAGCGCAGACACAATGATCTTTAATGGTCCGTTTGTTATGAAGGATTGGGCAAGTACAAGCAGTTCCTGGGAAGTAGAGAAGAATCCAGACTACTGGGATGCAGATGCAGTACAATTAGATAAAATGACTTTTGATGTTATTAAAGATCCGCAAACAGCTCTAGACCTTTATCAAAAAGGAGAGGTAGACCGTGTGGATCTCTCATCCGATTTTGTAGATCAATATGCTACAGACGAAAATTTTGTGAATACACCTGAGTTCGGCATGCGCTATTTCAAATTTAATATGAAAACAAATGAACATTTGAAAAACAAAAACATCAGAGCTGCGATTGGCAGAGCTTTTGACAAGCAAAGCCTTGTGGATGAAATTTTAAATGATGGCTCACTTGCTGCTACAGGAATCGTGCCTCAGGAGTTCGCTAAACATCCGGAAACAGGAGAAGATTTCCGTAAAGTTAATGGTGATCTGATGGCATATGATGTAGAAGAAGCAAAAAAATATTGGGAAAAAGGGTTGAAAGAAGAAGGAATCGATTCATTGGAATTGGTATTCTTAGCTGGTGATAGTGAAGAAGGCAAAACGCTGAGCGAATACTTGGCAAATCAGCTTGAATCCAATTTGGAAGGATTATCTGTTGAATTAAAGCAAGTACCAATGAAGCAGCGTATTCAAGCAGATAATAACTTGGAATATGATTTGCAGCTATCAAGCTGGGGTCCTGACTATTTAGATCCAAACACGTTCTTGAATATCTTCTTAGAAGATACAGGTGGGTATTATAATGAAGAATTTAATAAGCTGGTAGAAAAAGCGAACACAGAGCTTGCCTTAAAGCCAGTGGAACGATTTAATACATTCTTAGAAGCAGAGAAAATCCTATTTGATGATGCTGCTATTGGCCCTGTTTATCAAACAGGAAGAGCACAGCTAATCTCTCCAAAGATGGCTGATGTCATTGCTGTTCCGTTCGGTCCGGAATATGAATACAAATGGGCGCATGTGGAGTAATTATAAAAGGTAAAGAAGGAAAAGAGTATGGGACAAAACTAATGGCGACATTCTAAAGACAAATATTTTAGCGTGTGGGTGCCCCGCTCCGGAAAAGTCGCTTCGCTTTCCGTGGGCGCTGCTAAGCCTCGGGCCAACAGGATGTTGGTCATGAAGGCGTCGCGACAGGACGTCGCGAATTTAGCTTCCATCCTAACGCACTGTGGGGTCTTATCTAGGCTTATCCTCCCACAGGAGTCTGCGCGATTTTCCTCCGCTAATTTGTTACAATAAGAAATCCGAACCACGTTTCAGTGTTAGTGTGAATTGGTTCGGATTTTCAATGTATAAAAATTTCCTTTCAATCTCTTTTCCACAAATTATGAACGTGCTTAATCATACAAAAATCAGGAGGAATTGTTATGAAGTTATCGATGTATTCTATGTCAACAAATGAAATTGAAAGCAAACAAATAGAGAAGGATGCTTGTTTTGGAACGAAGAAAATAGTTGAAAAGGAAACGGGCCTTTATTTCTTATTAAGCACGAACACAACCAATCAATCAACAGAAGATATCCGTCATTTGGGAGGAGAGGCGCGTAGCTATATTCGTAATGAGTTTCCCGGCGAAGCTTTAACGATTGATATGCAGCCTTTCTTTGCCGAAGCTGCTGCTGTATCCTCAGAATTCCTCCCGGCGTTTATGGAAGGATGGTACCTCGCCAGTTATTCTTTTTCAAAATATCAGGGCTCCAAAAGGCCCGCTGATCCTATTTTACTTTATGATCTAGATAAATATGAAGCGGTAGTAAAAACAGCACAAACACGATCCCAGGCTGTAAATATTGCCAGAGATTTATGTAATGAGCCTGCCAATAAATTAACACCTGCTATTTATGCTGATAAACTGCAAGAGATTTTTAAGGACACGAATGTAAATGTGGAAATTTTACAGGGAGAAGATCTGGACAAACATGGCTTAGAAGCAATAAAGACGGTAGGTAAAGGAAGCATCAATCCGCCAAGAATGGCTGTTCTCACATTAAAAAATAGCGATGAAAAGCATATAGCTCTTGTCGGAAAGGGAGTAACCTTCGATTCAGGTGGAGTAAATGTGAAAACCGGTAAAGGAATCTGGGAAATGAAAATGGATATGGGCGGATCTGCGGCCGTAGTTGGTGCGATGAAGCTATTAGCAGATTTGGCAAGTCATGTCCATGTAACTGCAGTTATTCCTTTAGTAGAAAATCTGGCTGGAACGAACGCTATTTGCCAGCAGATATTATTTCCTATTCCAATGGCTTATATGTAGAGGTTGGAAATACGGATGCAGAGGGAAGACTTGTTTTGGCAGATGGGATGCTTTATGCTCAAGCATTAGGTGCAGAAACAGTTATCGATATCGCGACATTAACAGGTGCTATTGGACAGGCATTAGGATTAAAAGCAGCAGGTGTTTTCAGTAATCAAGAAGAGGACTTGTGGAAATATAAGCAATTGGGAGAACAAACGGGGGATTATGTCTGGCCAATGCCAGTGATTAAAGAATACCAGGAATATATGAAAAGTGATTATGCAGATTTAAACAATATGAGTTCTTCTGATTTTGGTGGTGCCATTACTGCAGCTATTTTCCTGAGTAATTTTGTTGAGCCGAAGACAAAATGGGTACATATTGATATGGCTAATACAGTAAGGCCTTGGAAACAATATGGCTATCATGTAGCCGGCGCATCTGGATTTGGTGTAAGATTGTTAACAGAAATGGTATGTGAAGAAGGGAAGGAATAAAGATGAAGCTTGAAGTCATTGTACAAAGTAAGCAGGAAGCAATCGAGGCACAAAAACTGGGAGCGGATCGCTTGGAACTGGTGTCTGCCATGAAAGAAGGCGGTCTGACCCCTAGCTATGGAACAATTAAACAGGTACTGGAAAATGTAGAAATCCCTGTGCAAATCATGGTCCGCCCGCATAGTTATAACTTTTTCTATACAGAAGCAGATATTGAGGTCATTGTTGAGGATGTAAAAGCCATTCGCGAACTAGGTGGAAACCGAATTGTATTTGGTGCTTTAAATCAAGATGGTACAGTCAATGAATCCATGTTGAAGGAGGTTATCAATCAATTCCCGGAAATCGACATCACTTTTCACCGCGCATTTGATGAAGTCACTTCACAGGAAGAAGCATATCGAACCCTATGTAACTATCCTTCAAATGTGAAGCGAATTTTAACATCAGGCGGAAAACCCAATTGTATGGAAGGAAAAGAGCAATTGCGCAACCTGGTGAAATTGGAGCAAGAATTAGGCGGCCCAGTAATTATGCCGGGATCTGGACTTACCCCAGAGAATGTTCAGGAGATTAAGCAGACGACAGAAGCGACAGAATTTCACTTTGGAAAATCTGTGCGTGTTGAGCAGTCATTTGCAAATGGGTTTGATGAGGGAAGTGTGGATAGCGTATTGCGGGTGTTGAAGTAATATAATGAAGAGGCATTCCTTACAGATAGGATAAAAAGTATTTTATTTATAATAAACAGTATTAAACAGTTTTGTATTTCAACCATAATAGAATAGTGCTAAAAAACCTTTTATCTTTTTATGAAAATAAAAGGTTTTTTATTTACAATAATATTACAGAAAATTAAAAATTAAAATAAAAAAAGGATATACGTATGTTAAAATGGGATATCAAAGATAATTTAATGAATGAAAGGAGTGTGAAAATCTATGAAAAATAAATCATTGATTTTATATAAATATCTTATATCTTATATAATCATATTTTTAATTCCTTATGTAACAATAAGTGCAGTGTTTTATTTTATGTCCGTACATAATCTCCGTACTGAAATAATTAAATCTAATGTTGAAAAGATAGAGCAGGTAATAGAGTTTACCGATACTAGAATGAAAGAACTTAGAAGCTTAGCAATTCGAATATCTTATGATCACCGTCTTACTCCCTATATGTTTAGCCAACCATATTACAGTAAATTGGCAATAGAAGAATTAAACTCATATAAAGCAAACAGCGCTATTATAGATGGACTTTATTTATATTACCAAGGAAATGACCAATTATACTCACAACGTGGCAGTACTACAATTCATACATTATTAAATGCTGTATATCGGGTAAAAGAAGATGAGGGAGAAAAATTCAATCAAAAATTGCAAACGGTTACAAAACCCATTACTTATCCAATTGAACTTGATACTAATAGTGGAGATAAAAGTCAAAAATTAATTTCATATTTATATCCAATTCCAACGAACAGTTCTTTTAGTTATGGTACAGTTGCATTCTTAGTGAAAGAATCGACACTAAAAAAATTAACACAGAATGTATTAGGGGATTTTAATGGAAATATCTACATATTTAATGAGGATAACGATTTGCTTTCAGCTAATAATAAAGGAGAAAAAATCGATTTAAAAGAGATAAAGCCTTTTGCTAGTGGACAGACTGGAGTAATTAACAAGACCATAAATGGTAGGAATTATTCTATGGTGGTGGTTCGTTCAGAAAATACTAACTGGACAATCGTAACAACGATGCCTACTACTCAGTTTTACGAAAAAATGTCTAGTTTAAAATTTACTATTTTATTGATCTTAACAATAATTGCCTTAATAGGAATTGTTACGGCAATCTTCATGTCTTTTCGGCAGTATAGACCCATTCAAAATTTGGCTCATTCATTAAAGAGTAAACACAAGAACATTACAAATAATAACGATAAGGATGAATTAGCAAGTATTCATGAAACTATTAATTTAATGTATGAAAATAGTGAGGAATTACAGAAAAAGATAGTTTCACAGCAACCGTTTATAAGAGACCAATTACTACTACTTTTATTAAAAGGTGATCTTAAAGATGAGACAGAAATTAATAAATTATTACGTGATGCTGGAATTAATTTTATAGGGAGTAAGTTTTTTATTACGTTAATTCTTTTTAAGGATAAGGTTTTGGAACATAAATCTTTACAGAACAGGGAAATAATTTTAAGTAATTTAAGGAACGTTTCTATTAACAGTTGTAAAGGGTATGGGGTGGAACTCATTCATGAAAATGGTTTGGCCATTATTACTAACATAGATGATACCGCTGAAAGAACGGAAGAAGTTCAAAGAAATTTTATTGAAGTATTAAAGGAACAATTGAAGAAATTCAGTACAGAAATGCCTATTATCACAGTTGGTAAGGTTTATGAAGAGTTAAGTTGGATCAACCGATCTTTTATTGAGGCAAATGCTTCCGTAGAATATAATCTACTAAATTATGAGCACAACACCGTGTATTTTGAAGACATTGCAATGGAAAAGACGGAGACAGCTTTATGGCTACCACAAGAAGAACAAGCTAAATTAACTCATAGTATGAAGCAGGGAGATAAAGTAGTAGCGTTGGAAACTTTAGGAACAATGTTTAACAATATAAAAGATCAAAAGATGTCTCCTCATATACTAAAATGTATTTGTTTTGACATGATCAACTGCGTTCTGAAAACAACCTTGGAATTAGGGATGAAAGAAAGTAGCATGGAGGTACAAAAGTTAGTGGATTTCACTTCGGTAATTGATCTTGAAAATAAACTTTCTCATTCAATACCAATTATCTGTGAGGAAGTTGAAAAGTCTAAAGAAAATACGGACAACCTGCTTAAATTGAATATTATAAAACATATCCAGGAAGAATATAAATCACACAGCCTTGGATTAGAATACACGGCAGAAAAATTCCAATTATCTGCTTCGTATTTAAGTAGATTTATGAAAGAGCAAACAGGAAAAACATTTACACAGTATGTCTGGCGCTTACGTAATGACGAGTTCAAAAGACAGCTAAGGGAAACGGACTACCCTATTAAAAAGATCGTTGAAGATATAGGTTATGTAGATGTTGCAAATTTCACAAGGAAATTTAAAAAAGAAGAAGGAATTACACCTGGACAATACAGAAAGCAATATAAAGTAAAGTAATTGTAAATATAAATCAGCCTATAATATAACAATAATTAGCACTTACAACAGCTACCTAAGGTCTAGAAGATCTTAGGTAGTTTTCGTTAACTTTATATTATTTAAAGAACAATTAATACATGCTTAACAATTAGAGGTTATTCTAAAAGCGTAAGAACGTACGCATGTCAAGAGTTACATAGTTTGTGTAAAACACATATTACGTAAACTTAGAAATAATGGTAGGTTATTTTTAATAGGTTTAGATTTTAGAATATACAGATAATTTAAACCTATAATAATATAGTTTGCAGGAGGTGAATACGTGATAAACCAGCGATATTTAGTTTTTATTTATACAAAATAGATGGGAGGTAACGAGTATTATTAGTAAATTTAAAAAAAGTTTAGCGATAATATTTATAGTTACTCTAGTTTTAGGAGATTTGTTGCAGGTAGGGTATTTGCATGCGGAAGAACAAAAGGGAAGCCCCAATATGACTCCACACTTATTAATCACGGAGATCGTCCCAGATTCTACAAATGTAAATGGAGCTGACGGATATGAGTTTATTGAAGTCTATAATAACACCGACCAATTGATTAATTTCAAAGACTACAATTTTCGTTACAGATATCCTAGTGGGCCTGATAATGATCAGGTTTGGAGAGCCATTCCGAATGATGTGTGGTTACAACCAGGTAAAGTGATGGTCTTCTGGGTAATGAATGATAAAAATAAGGAACTAACCATTGCTGATTTTAATTCAAATTATAATACTAATTTAATTGAAGGTGAAAATCTTGTGAAATTGGATGGCAATTCTATGTCCAATAGTCGAAAACGAAGCATCGTAGTATCTAGTAACACGGGATATGAGATTGTCAAAGCAACATATAATGATGGGGTGGATGATACTCAGCCTGATAAAGGGATTTTTTATAAATATCCTGAAGACGAGACCAATGTAATGGTACAAACAGGTGCTGGAGTGGAACAGGCTAATCCCGGGAGCATAGAGGATACCCAAGTGCCTGAGTCTGTTGTTAACATAGAGGAGGATACAACACCTCCAACTATAGAAAACCTTACAACCGTAAAGGAAACAACTGCCACTGAATTGGTAGAAATCAGTGCTGAATCAAGAGATGAATCGCTTGTTAAAACATTTAAGCTCTTTTATAAAAATACAGAAGATAGTACATTTAAGTCCGTAAATTTGACAAAAAGCAATGAAGACTCTTTATATAGTCATACACTTCAATTACTTGACTTATTAGGCAGTAAAAAGATTGAGTACTATTTTGAAGCTTCAGATGGTGTTAACATAACGACCTCTGAAAAGTATGAAATTAGAATTATAGAAGATGAAGCCAGTCCAAGATTAAATCTTTCAAATGGAGAAATAATAACTGGAGAAAAAGTAATTAAGGGAAATATAAGTGGATTGGATCCGGAAGAAATCTCTCTCTTTATAGATGGAAATGAGGTGGTGGATTCCTATCGCTCATTAGAAAAACAAGCTTACTTTGTTTTTGAGGGAGAAGGCTTGAATAATGGAGCTCAAAATGCAGTAACCATTAATGAGGAAATTTTAAAAATAGTAGAAGGGATTAGTGGCTTTTCATCAGTTATCGTCCCTGTTTCACCTGATGAGCTGAAACAAGGAGACAATCAAATGGCAATCCGTGCCGGGGATACGAAGGGTCCTTTCTTTGAAGATACGTTTCCGATTGACCGCTATGTAGATGATTTTGATGTAAGAAATGTACGTTTAATATTAGCCGATGGAACCGAGATTAGAGATCCGGATTACAGTGATGCTTCTGAGGAAATACACATAGGTGATGAAACGTACCGTGCAACATTTTTTAACTTCCATATACCAGAAGAGGAGTTAACATCTAAAACATACAACTGGGATACGAATACGACTAGCGATGGTGAACATCAAATTACTATATCTTCTCCTGGACACGGTGAGGAATCAAAAACTGTAGTAGTTGATAACAGTGGTCCGGAAATTCAAACCACGATGGAGGAAGGTAAGCAGTATAAAGGTGAATTTGTAATTGATGTTACCGTGGATGATGAAGGGGACAAGGTGAAAAGTGTTGATGTTTTACTAGATGGTCAACCTATTGAAGTTCCCTATGAGACTTCTTCTATAAAACTTGCAGCTGGTGAACATGTGCTTGAAGTTTCTGCTATGGATGAGGCAGGGAACGAAAGTAAAAAAGTGATTTCTTTTAATGTCATGGAAGAGATGCCACATAAACCTAAGATCATTTCACCGCTGGATGGGGAAACGGGTATTAATGTGAATCCGGAATTAAGTGCAGAAGTAACAGATCCCACAGATGATGATTTGCATGTAACCTTTTATCAAGGGAAAAAATATAATGTTGAAAACAAAAATCATGTAACTGCTTATAGAAATGCAGTTAGTACAGAACCTCCTCAAGAGAAAATACCTGACGGTGAGTCTGCATTAACTGAGGAAGAATATGCAAAAATTATGTCCTCTAATGATGAATATTTCATCACAGATTCAACCGAGAAGTTCCCTTATTTGCGATTTGAAGCAGATTTAGAAGGTGAAATTGATGGAAAAGATATGGTTGAGTTGATTTGGGAAGGTAAATCTCTTGAAGGGCGCAAAGTCACCATGTATGCATGGAATTATAACGAGGGTGAAGAAGGAGCATGGGTAGCAATTGACTCTTCAACTACAGAAACAGAAGATGATTTTTTCTTAACAGCTGATGTCAGTGTTGAGGATTTTGTAAGAGAGAATAAAGTAGACATACTCATACAGGATCAAATCCCACCTCCAGAAGAGTATGATTACACCTTTGCATGGATGACTGACACACAATTCTATACAGAACTTTGGCCGGATATTTACCAATCACAAGTGAATTGGATTAGGGACAACCAAGCAAATTTGAATATAGACTATGTGTTTCATACAGGAGATATTGTAAACGAAGTTAGCGAAGTATATCAATGGGAAAGAGCAGATCAATATATGGGTGTTTTGGATGGCGCTTCTGTACCTTATGGCGTATTGGCAGGTAACCATGATGTTGATTTGCAAAATAACAATGATTATACGACTTATTCTCAATATTTTGGTGAGAAACGGTTTGAGAGAAAACCCTACTATGGAGATTCATACAAGGATAACCGTGGTCATTATGATTTAATATCATCTAATGGTAATGATTACATTATGCTTTACATGGGTTGGGGAATAGAAGATGAGGATATTGCATGGATGAACAATATATTAGCACAATACCCAAATCGGAAAGCGATCTTAAGCTTTCATACTTATTTGACTCCTGAAGGTACCAGATCAGCAATTGGCGAGAGATTATACCAGGAAATCGTAGTGCCAAATCATAATGTTGTTATGGTATTGTCAGGCCATCTTACTGATAGTGAGCTACTTACCAGTGAATTAGATGACGATGGAGATGGGACACCAGATCGAAATGTATATCAGATGCTTTCTAACTATCAAGGCAACCCAGAAGGTGGCGCGGGATATATGAAGCTGTTTCATTTTGATACAAGTAGTGGAACAGTATTTGTTAATAGTTATTCTCCTTACCTGGACGATTTTAATTACTACGACACAGAAGAATATCCAGACAAAGATGAATTTACCATAGATTTGAATCTGGAACCACAGGTTAAACGAGTAGCTACAGATTATTTTGAAATTAATGTCTATTCAGATGAAAAAATTGGAGAAGTTAAAGATGTACCAAGTGGTGAAGTTGCCAAGATGAAGTGGAGGGCTAGAAGAGAACACAACTTATTATTGGTACGCTTCTGTGAAAGATGAATTTGGAGGAAGTGCAAAATCAGCTATCAACCAATTTACTACAGGAGAGATCCTCCCTTCACCTGAAAATTTACGAATAATTGATAGAACCGACAATAAGATTGAGTTGGCTTGGGACCCTGTTATGAAGACGGAGGATCTGGTGACTTATGAGATCTATAACAATGATCAATTGGTAGCTTCCACGGAAAATACGGCTCATGAAATTACAGAACTGCAAGCTGATACAGAATATCATTTTACAATCAAAGCAAAAGATCAAAGTGGAAAGGTTTCCCAATTAAGTGATCCATTAATAGTAAAAACGTTAAAGGATCTTTCCGAACTGAATTTGTTAGTAAAAAAATATAAAGAAACAAAGGAAATTAAAGGTCCTTTGGTAAAGCAACTGGAAAATAAGTTGAAGCAAACAGAAAAATTTCTCTTGAAAGAAGATTTTAGTAAAGCAGTTAAGAAACTAAATGATCTTCATAAACATGTAAACAAAGATTCAATGGCAAAACATATTTCAGAGTCAGCAAAAGAGATGCTTAACAAAGAGACAGAATATATACTGGAATCCTGGAAAAACAAATAACCAAATGGAAATGCTCCTTAAAAAGGGGCTTTTTTTCTTGCCTTTTATAAAAATCACATATAAAGGATAAATTACATATTAGAAAATTATATTTTTTAGCATAATTTACAACAAGTTTGAAGAGGGTTAATAACTAATTAATAATTGTTGATTAGTATTAAACATAGATTATCTAACTAAAATCATTGCTGCCATAAGTCTTGTAAAGGGAGATAATAGCGAATGTCAACGATTACATAGTAAAAATAAAAGTGACATATTACTTATTTCTTGTAAGGATGGTAAATTAAAATAGATAGAAAAAACTGAAAAATATAATTAGGGGTTGTACAAATGATAAACATACTTGTACTTGGTGCAGGAACAATGGGCAGAACCCATATCCGGGCGTATCAAAGAATGAGTAATGTGAAAGTAGTTGGAATAGTGGATGTTAATAAACCAACTGTAGAAGGGGTGGCAAAGGAGCTTTACTTCAATCGTTTTGAAGATGCCCTGGAAAGTCTGGGAGAAATACATGTGGTAGATATTTGTCTTCCAACATATTTGCACAAAGAGTTTGCTATTAAAGCAGCAACAAGTAAAGCCCACATTATTTGTGAAAAACCATTAGCAAGCACATTGGAGGATGCGGGAGAAATAATATCTATATGTGAAGAAAATAAAGTGAAGCTTTTTGTAGGACATGTGGTTCGATTTTTTTCGGAATATTCTCAAGCTAAGAAGTTAGTCGATCAAAAATTATTTGGAGACATTAAATATGTAAGAACTTTTCGAAATAGTAGCTTTCCAATAGCTTGGAACGATTGGTATTCTAACTATCAATATAGCGGGGGGCTCTTATTGGATTTGCTCATACATGACATTGACTTTCTTTGTTGGTGTTTTGGAGAGGTAGAAAGTGTGAACGCAAATAACATTCGAAAAATGGAGTACAAAGATGTACAACATATCTCAGTGGAACTTAATTTTAAAAATGGTGTGAATGCACAAGTAGCTGGCAGTTGGTCGGAAAATAAATTTAGAACCAATTTTGAAATTCAGGGTGAAGCAGGTTATTTAGTATTTGATAGTACGAAAGAACAACCACTGAATCTACAAGTAAAAAGGGGAACTTCAATGAAGTTGATTGCTAATCAAGAAGAAATAAAGAACATAGAAAGTCCTTATTTTACACAGTTAAACCACTATGTAGACTGCATTATAAATAATCACACACCTATTATGACACCTCAAGAAGCTTATCAATCTATGAAAATAGCTTTTGCAGCTATAAAATCTTTTGAAATTGGAGATACGGTTTATTTAGAAGAAAAGTATCACTAGGTTTATGAATTTAGTAAAGGGGGTGATCAAACGAAATACGAATACACATAGAAGCTTTTTTCTAAATCAGGAGAATATTATTCAAGGAGGGTTAATAGTGAAAATTAGAAATCTATTATTATTGTTGGTTTTATCTTTTGTATTCATGCTTGTAGCTTGTAGTAATGGTGATGACGAAAAGGCTAGTAGTAAAGAGATTGATAAAGAAGCATTAGATAACTTAAATGATTCTGAAATGCCTATAGTAAAAGACCCAATAACACTTCATTTTTTGGCAGGGAAGCACCCGACAACAGCTAGCGATTACAATGAAGTCACAGTGTGGAAGAAGTATGAGGAAATGAGTAACATTAAAATTGATTGGGAAATGATGCCAAAGGAAGGTCTGGAAGAAAAGCGGAACTTGGCCTTGGCAAGCGGAAGTTTACCTGATGTTTTTTATACGAGCTATATGCCAAATAATGACTTAGTTAAATATGGGAAACAAGGTGTTTTTCTTACTCTAAACGATCTAATTGAGGAATATATGCCAAATCTTACAAAATTATTAGAAGAGTATCCGGAGATTAAGAAAGGGATAACATTTCCAGACGGGAACATTTATGGACTACCAACTATTTATGACCCCGAGTTTCCTTCTTTGCTAATTGGTTCCAGACCATGGATAAGACAGGATTGGCTTGACCAACTAAATATGGAAATGCCTCAAACTACTGATGATTTTTATGAATATTTAAAAGCAGTTAAAGAAACGGATCTAAACGGAAATGGAAAAGCTGATGAGATACCGTTTGGTGGAACATCTATAAGTGGGTTACGTCAATTTCTAGCAGGTTCATTTGGTGTTAACAATAATGGAAGAGCTCACTTATATACGGATATCGACCCTGAAACAAATGAAATGAGATTTTTCCCCATTGATGATGGATACAAAGAACTACTTCAATATATGAATAAGTTATATAGTGAAGGGTTAATTCATGAAAATATCTATACTATTGATACAAACCAGAGTTATGCGCTTGGTTCTGAAGGTTTATATGGAAGCACAGTCATTACAAGTGCTGAAACGATCTATGGAGAAGCAGGTAAGAATTATGTAGGTATGACAGCATTAGAGGGACCAAATGGAGATAGGAAATATACAGATATAGGCTCAGCGTTAGCGCACCTTGGTGGGTTCGTCGTTACAAAGGACAATGCTAATCCAGCGGCAACACTAAGATGGATGGATTATTTCTATAGTGAGGAAGGAACAAAATTATTCTTCATGGGCGTAGAAGGTGAGACCTATGAGAAGAAGAATGATGGTTCCATCGACTATGTAGATGAAATTAAGAACAGTCCTGAAGGTTTAACTCTTGAACAAGAATTGAAAGACCATATCACCTGGTTGGGCGGAGGCTATCCAGGAATCGTAATGGAAAACTATTTTAAGGGAGCTGAAAGTCTACCCTCCTCTATAAAGGCTGCAGAGGGACTTGAACCATATCTTATTGAAGATATATGGCCAAAGTTCACTTATACAGTTGATGAAAGTAAAGAAATGTCAGCATTATCAGCGGATATTGAAAAATATGTGGATGAAATGCAGGACAAGTTCATAACAGGTAATATTGCTTTCTCTGAATGGGATAAATATGTAAAGACAATTAAAGACATGGGTCTGGAGGATTATATGAGTATTGAGAAAGCTGCCTACGATAGATATAAGAACAATGAATAAAAAGTAAAAATATAGGGGGGGCATGCAGTGGGTATCCCCCCCTATATAAGGAGGTTACTGAATGCCACATAATCTGCAAGACAATCCACCTATAAAACATAGTCGATTTAATCTTGTTAAGAAAAGAATGATGAAAAGCTGGCAGCTATATGTTTTTCTTATACCTGCCCTTACATACTTTATTATATTTCATTATATTCCAATGTATGGAGTACAAATTGCATTCAAGGACTTTTATGCAACAGAAGGAATACTGGGCAGTCCTTGGGTAGGTTTTGAGCATTTCACCAGGTTTTTTGATTCGTATTATTTCTGGAGACTGTTAAAAAATACACTTCTTATCAACCTATATCAACTATTATTATTTCCGTTACCTATTATTTTTGCTCTAATGTTAAATGAACTTAGAAATGGACCATTCAAAAGATGGTCGCAGACACTGACATATGCCCCTCACTTTATTTCAGTGGTGGTAGTTGTAGGTATGCTTGTTGCATTTTTAGATCCGATTACAGGATTAGTAAACCATCTTATTGTAGCTTTAGGTGGTGAATCGGTACCTTTCTTAACAGATCCTGATTGGTTTAGACATATTTACGTTTGGTCAGGAGAATGGCAATCATTAGGTTGGGGAACGATTATATATTTAGCTGCTTTGGCTGGGGTAAATCCAGAATTGCATGAAGCTGCAAAGGTGGATGGGGCTACTCGATTTCAGAGAATTATTCATATTAATATACCATCGATTCTTCCAACGATTGTTGTCTTATTTATTTTGAACATTGGTAAGTTTATGTCCATCGGCTTTGAGAAAGTATTGCTGATGCAAAACTCTTTAAACTCAGAAACCTCTGATATAATACAGACTTTTGTTTATCAGACAGGACTATTAGAAGGTCAATATAGCTTTGCTGCGGCTATTGGTTTATTTGATTCAGCTATTAACATTATATTACTTATTACAATTAATCAAATTGCGAGAAAAACTAGTGAGAATAGCTTATGGTAGGGGTTGAATTGAAATGAGCAATCGAGGTATGTCTGATAAAGCATTTGATAAACTGAATACACTATTTGTTTTTTTAATTGTTGTAGTGATCATTTATCCTTTAATCTTTGTAATTAGTGCATCCATTAGTGATCCTGCGGCGGTCAGCACAGGGGAAATGTGGTTATGGCCTGTAGATATTACTTTTGAGGGATTTAAATTAGTTTTTAATAATGATGCTATTTGGTTAGGTTATAGAAATACTATTTTTTACACCATTCTTGGTACCTTAATTCATTTAATAATCTTACTTCCATGTGCGTATGCCTTGTCACGGAAAGAACTGATGGCAAAGAAATTTATACTATGGATTATCCTCTTTACAATGCTATTTAATGGTGGGTTGATTCCTACGTATTTATTAATAAAGTCATTGGGTATGGTTGACACAATATGGGCCATTGTCATACCAAATGTAGTAGGAGCTTGGTCTATACTGGTAGCACGCGCATTTTTCCAACAAAGCATACCAGATCAACTAGTGGAAGCTTCAAAAATAGATGGAGCATCAGATTTTTATATTTTTGCTAAAATTGTACTTCCACTATCCTTGCCTATTATTGCGGTGATGGCTTTATTCCATGCGGTAAGTTTATGGAACCAATACTTTATTGCATTAATTTATCTCTCAGATCAAAATTTATATCCTTTACAACTTATTTTAAGGGAAATCTTAGTAGTAAATGAAATTGGAGCTGATGGAGGAGGGGAAGCAGGCCTTGCGGAATCACTAGTTAATCAAGTGAAAACTGCTGGACTTGTGAAATATGCGGTGATCATTGTTTCGTCTTTACCATTATTAATAGTATATCCATTTTTACAAAGGTTTTTTGTGAAAGGTGTACTGATCGGTTCTGTGAAAGAGTAATGGTGGCCACGTAGGAGGAATTTGTATGAATACGATTTCAAGCGGTTTCTATAATTTTAGTTTATGGATATCAAGACTTGCTTACGTAAATCTATTGTGGATAGTCTTTTCGTTATTAGGTTTGGGCGTTTTAGGTTTAATGCCAGCAACTGCAGGCATGTTTGCTGTAATTCGAAAATGGGTTTTGGGAAGAGATGACATTCCTATTTTCAGCACTTTTTGGGGAACGTTTAAAAAAGAATTTCTTAAAATAAATTTAATTGGATATATTTTAATTTTAATTGGCTATGTTCTATATATGGAAGTGAGAATTTTATGGGTGCAGGAAAGCGCTGTATATATTCTTGCAGGCTTTGGAGTATTGGCTCTTATCTTCATCTATTCTATTGTATTGCTCTATATATTTCCGATCTTTGCACATTTTAAGTTAAATACGTTTCAATATATAAAATGGCCAGCAATCATTGGAATAGTGCATCCAATTTTGACAATAGTATTAGGCGGAGGGCTTCTTTTTCTACATTATTTAACTTACGTAACAATCCCTGCGTTATTGTTTTTCTTTGGAGGTAGTGTTACTGCATATGTTCTTACATGGGGGATATCGAAAACTTTTAACAAATATGAACAAACAGCCTCTTAGCAAAAAAATCGGAGGAGAAGGGATTAGATCTTATGAGTAAGTATCGGTTGTTAGCGTTAGATTTGGATGAAACATTACTAACAATAGATAAAAGGATTACTGATGAAACAAAAAAATGGATAAACAAAGCCATTGCAGAAGATATACATGTAGTGTTTGCGACTGGTAGAGGACTTCAAAAGATAGGTGATTTTCGAGAGGAGCTAGGGTTAAATTCTCCAATGGTACTTGTTAACGGAGCGGAAGTTTGGGGTGGCTCTAATAATCTGTTAGGCAGGTATTTTATTTCTAAGCAGGATATAAGAACACTTCATCAATTAGCAATGGAAGCAGAGGCCTTTTATTGGGGGTATAGTGTAGAAAGTTTAACGGGGCCTGGAACATGGTGTGAGGAAATGTTTTACAGGAATTGGATGAAGTTTGGCATGAGACATGATGATCCTAACGTAATTCAGCAATTGAAATGCCAACTTGAGAATGCCAAAACACTTGAAATTACTAGCTCTGGTGACACAAATATTGAGTTTTCCTTAAAGGGAATTACAAAGGAAAGTGGAATTCGGAAGGTATGTGAGCATTTACAACTGGAAATGAAAGAAGTACTAGCGATTGGTGATAACTTAAATGACCTCAGACTTATTGAACATGCTGGGCTAGGCATAGCTATGGGAAATGGAGATGAAAAACTAAAAGCGGTTGCCGATGGGATAACAGATACCAATGAAAAAGATGGTGTAGCAAAAGCTATCCAAAGATATATTTTTGAAGTAAATGAGGAAGTTGTATGAGGTGTAACTAAAACTATTTAAATTTAAGTATAGTTGAGGAGTTCTATCATAATGACATTAATTTTTGCGCATAGAGGAAGTGCCGGCACCCACCCTGAAAACACGTTTGCTGCATATTTGGAGGCGGAAAGAGTAGGTGTGGATGGTATTGAACTAGATGTACAATTAACAAAAGATAATCAGATTGTTGTAATCCATGACAGTACAGTTAATAGAACTACGAATGGAATCGGAAAAGTAAAAGATTACACGTTAGAGGAAATAAAACAACTTGATAATGGTTCATGGTTTGCACCTGAGTTTGATGGAGAAAAAGTTCCTACCCTTACTGAGGTTCTTAAATGGTTACAAACTAACAAATTACTTTTGAATATCGAGCTTAAAAATGAAACAAATATAGTACCCTACCTTGAGGAATTAGTTATTAAGGAAATTGAAAAACATAATCTAGTCGAAAGGGTAATTATTTCGAGTTTTAATCATTACTCTATTAGAAAGATTAATAAGTTAAATTCAAAGATTGAGTGCGCAATTTTATTTCTGGAAAAACTATACGAACCTTGGAATTATGCAACCACCGTTGGAGCGAAGGGGCTGCATTCTTATAATCCTAAAACTAGTGATGCCATGATAAGGGAGGCACAGGAAAGAGGATATCCGGTTAGAGTTTTTACAGTGAATAAGGAAGAAAGAATGCAACAGTTAATAGCCCAAGGATGCTCAGCCATATTTACAGATTATCCTGAAAGGGCATTGCAAGTTAGAGAGGTGGTTCGTGGATAGATTGGAGTAGTTAAAATGGAAGTTTTAAAATCAATTTTTATAGAATATGAGGTATATTTTCAGGTTTTAATTAGTGCAATACTTGGTTTTCTAATTGGAATGGACCGTTCATCAAAACATAAACCAGCGGGTCTAAAAACATATACGTATGTTGCAGTAGCTTGTACATTGATTACTATTATTTCAATTCATAGTGTTACAAGTTTTAGTAATCCAATCATGGGGACTCGTATGGACCCGATGCGTCTGGCTGCACAAATTGTTTCAGGGTTAGGTTTCTTGGGAGCAGGTGTTATTTTAAAGGATGGTCTTCAAGTAAAAGGTTTAACGTCAGCAGCTATGATTTTTTATGTAGGCGGTGTAGGGATAGGTATTGGAGCAGGATTTTATGGTTTAGTTATTTTCTCAACAATTATTACATTTGTTTTAACAAAAATCGGCCTAATCTTTGAAAAACAAAATGTTATAAAAATAGATGAATTCTCTAAAAATCAACACAAAGTAAAATAATGAGAGGGGTTATTGTATGTTGAAAATTGGTGTAATCGGGGTTGGTTCCATATCCAATTCACATATCGAAGCTTATCTGAAGAATGAACAAGTGGAGTTAACTGCTTTCTGCGATATTAATGAGGATAGGTTAAAGGAAAAAGGAGAACTATTTGGTGTAAAAAAGTTATATAAAAACTATGAGGAATTATTGAAAGATGAAGGTATTGATGCGGTAAGTATTTGTACTTGGAATAATACTCACTCGGAAATTGCGATTTCTGCATTAGAAAATGACAAACATGTATTAGTTGAAAAACCGTTAAGTATGAATGTAGAAGAAGCCTTAGCTGTGGAAGCAGCTGTTGAAAGAACAGGTAAAATACTTCAAGTAGGCTTTGTTAGAAGGCATGGAGATAATACAAGAGTACTTAAAACCTTTATAGATAACAACCAATTAGGTGAAATTTATTATGCAAAGGCTTCTTGTATGAGAAGGTTAGGGAATCCTGGTGGCTGGTTTAGTGATATTACAAAATCAGGAGGAGGTCCGTTAATTGATCTTGGGGTTCATATGATTGATACATGCTGGTATTTAATGGGCAAGCCAAACCCTGTTTCAGTAAGTGGAAATAAATATTCTAAATTAGGAAACCGCAGTCATATTAAAAATTTATCTTATTACAAAGCAGCAGACTATGATGCTAAATTAAATGATGTGGAAGATCTGGCAAACGCATTGATACGATTTGAGAATGGTCAATCGCTCTATATAGACGTCAGTTTCACACTTCATGCCAAAAGTGATGAGGTAAAGATTCAATTATTTGGAGAAAATGGTGGAGCAGAGATCGAGCCAGAGTTAGCGTTGATTGCAGAACAGCATGATACCATTCTAAATATTACTCCTCAAATAGATAATTTAGGATTTAATTTTTCAAAAGCTTTTTCAAATGAGATTAATCATTTTGTTGAATGCTGTTTAGAAGGAAAAGAAACAATTGCCCCTGTTAGCGATGGGGTGCAACTAATGAGGATTTTACAAGCCATATATGAATCTGCCGTAAAAGAAAAAGAAGTATATTTATAGCAGTTGGCTTGAAGTGATTAGGAGGGAAGGTAATGGCCGTTATTTTTGTGATAAAACCAGTAGAAAATTACTGTATAAACAGTACACACTGGAAAAAAATAAATTCCAATAGTGAATGGAATGTTGAACAAAAATTGGAACAAACAGAAAATATTGTAGCAACATACAGTGATGCACAATTTCATGAAGTACTAGCCGAGGGGTATGATGTTTATGTACCGTCGAGCCTCATTACTGACGATTACTGTGGGAGTTACAACAACCTTTATACTTATTTTGAATTGGAAAATTACCCTTTTTTTAAAAAATTAAAAGATGTAATAAAAAAAGATGAAAACAAAAAAGGAGTATTTAGGTTTAGAAGAAAAGTAAGTGAAAAAGAACAAAAAACGATTAGCAGTGATTTATATGTATTAAACTTTGTATTTGGTGATATAGAAAATGTGGAATTCGCCCACTCGGATAGGGGATATGAGCCTTTCCATGTTATCTTGCTTGTGCACTATATTAATGGAACTTTCGCTCATTTGGAATACACTTTTACTGATGAAGACTCCATCGAATTTGATTGGAGTGGTCTTAAAAGAATAATTGAATTTGACGGAAATGAAATGAACCCCGTTAAAACTAATGATCAATCTTCCAGTTTAATGTTATATACAGATACAATTTTATCTACTGCTTGCCAGGTAAATGAGGAGTTAATGACTAAATTAAATAGTTTTAAGCGATTAGTGGATGAGGGGGGTTTATAGTGAAAGTTGGAATGATGAGTTTTGCACACATGCACGCGCATAGCTATGCCAATAGTCTGCTAAAGCTGCCTAATGTAGAATTAGTGTGTATATTTGATGACGAAGAAGAGAGAGGTAAAGATGCAGCAAAAAAATACGGTACAGAGTATGTTAGTGACCAAGAGACATTTCTAAATAGAGAGATGGATGCAGTTATAATCTGTAGTGAAAATAGCAAACATAAGGAAATGGTAGTGAATGCTGCTAAAGCCAAAAAAAATATATTATGTGAAAAACCAATTGCAACTACACTTAAAGATGGAGAGGAAATGATTCGGGTATGTGAAGAGAACGGAGTTATACTACAAATTGCATTTCCCGTACGTTTTAATTCATCAATACGCCAGCTTAAAGATATGATAAGTAAAGGAGAACTTGGAAAGATTATTGCCTTCCGAACAACCAACCGCGGTCAGAATCCAGGTGGATGGTTTATTGATAAGCAAGCATCAGGAGGCGGGGCTGTTCTCGATCATACCGTACACATGGTTGATGTTATGAGATGGTGTATAGAAAAGGAAGTAAAAAAGGTAGATGCTTTAGTAGATTCATATTTTCATGATATTCCAATTGATGATGCCGGTCTTCTGACTTTAGAATTTGAAAATGGAGTAATTGCTTCCCATGATGCCAGCTGGTCGAAATTTTCGGCATACCCTACATGGGGTGACGTTACAATAGAGGTTATTGGTACAAAGAAAACTGTAAAAGTAGATGCTTTACAGGAGCATCTTCGTATGTATGAAGAAGATAGTAAACCACTAAAACATTTATTTTATGGCAATAATATGGACTTTGATCTAATTAAAGATTTTGTTGACTGCGTGAAAGAAGGAAGAGAACCCTCGATAACAGGTTATGATGGATTAAAGGCATTAGAAGTGGCTTTAGCTGCCTATGATGCTAGTGACAGTAAAAGTACTGTTTATTTATAGTTAATAAAGTTGCATTAGAACATGCCCAAGAGGCAACCTCTTGGGCATGTTTACTTGTTTGTGGCTAGGCTACCAGAATGAGAGAAGGCCACGTCCAAATGAGAGAGCCCCGCCTCAAATGAGAGACACGCGCATTCAAATGAGAGACACCCGCACCGAAATGAGAGAGCCCTCCCCCAAATGAGAGAGCGCCGCATCCAAATGAGAGAGCCGCACACCTAAAACGACCCGCCACAACTCATCCTCCCACTCTACTTAATCATTCCACATCAAATAGAAAGGTTGTCGTTTTCTTATATGTTTCTTCAGCTTCAAGCTGTATTCCCGGAAAGCCTTCATGCTCCAATGAAGCAGGTGATCCTTGTGTTTCAAAACACACGCCGAGGTGCTTTCTGGAACTGCCTGCAACGAGTTGCAAACCTTCCTCCAGTCCATTTCCGGTGTACATAACCATGCCAGGCTGATCCGTGGTGATTGTCATCGACCGACCACTGCCGGACTCTGTCACTTTTACCTGCTCCGTTGCATCTTTCTTAAAGATAAAATAATGGTCATAGCCATTACCGACAAGCCGGTTCTGTGGATGTGCGGATAATATGCCATCCTGCAATTTTCGCCCACTTCGGAAGTCAAATGGGGTATTGCCAACCACCAGTTTCCGACCAGTTGGAATCATCTCTTTATCTAATTCAACAAATTCATTACTGGCAATTCGAACATGGTGTCCGGCAATGGTTTCTTTTAAATTGCCACTTAGATTAAAATAACTGTGGTTTGTCATCGTCAAAACAGTAGATTGATCTGAATCAGCTTCGTAATCGATTACCAGTTCGTTGGCATTTGTTAGCGAATAAGTCACCGTAACGCGCAAATTCCCAGGGTATCCGCCTTCTCCATCAGGGCTTTCATGAGTGAGTTTTACGCCGACTGCTCCATCCGTAGAAAAGGTTTCTGCATGCCAGACAACATGACTGAATCCGTGCTCTCCGCCATGGAGGTGGTGCTTTCCTTCATTTGTGTCCAATTCGTAACTTGTTCCATTTAATTCAAAGGAAGCATTGGCTATTCTGCCTGCAACTCTTCCAATCACAGCGCCAAAGTAATTTGGGTTTTCCGCGTATTCCTCCAGATTTTCATAGCCAAGTACGATGTTTTCCTTATTGCCATGCTTGTCTGGTGCGATCAGCTTCGTGATAACCCCACCAAAATTCAGGATGCTCACTTCCATGCCATGATCGTTTGTTAGCGTATATTGCTTCCATTTATTTACGACCTGTTTTGATGTAATATGCATTATTTTTCCCCTCTCCACTTGATGCAAAAATAACGGGCAGACGTCATCTACCCGTTATCCTATTTCTATTTATTCACTGCATTGATAAATCGTTTAAATGCTGCCAGTCCGGATTCTGTCTGTTTAAATACACCAGCATCCTCCAGTACTCTGGCAAACTTTTTACCTAGCTCTTTTTCTACAATCGTATCAACAGTTGCCCCATCACTCACTGTGCCATACTCCTGCTTTAATTGGTCTGCCCATTCCTGATGGTATGCAGCAACGTCACTGGCTTCACCAAGTAAAAATTTCTTCAGCTCAGCAAGCTCTTCCTTTAATCGTGCAGGCAATACTGCAAGTCCCATTACCTCAATCAAGCCGATATTTTCCTTTTTTATATGATGGACATCTGCATGTGGGTGGAAAATACCCATTGGATGTTCTTCCGTTGTACGATTGTTTCGCAAAACTAAATCAAGCTCAAATTTGTCGCCGCGTCTTCTGGCGATTGGTGTAATCGTGTTGTGGCGTACTCCATCTGTATAAGCCAAAATAGCTGCCTCTTCATCCGAGTAATTTTTCCATGCGTTTAAAATATGCTCCCCAGCGTTGGCTAGCTGTTCCGGATCATCAGCCTGCAGACGAATGACGGATAATGGCCACTTCAATATGGATGCATGCACATCAGGAAACCCTGAAAGTGTAACATCCACAACATGTTCCGCATTTGTCATAGCGAATTCATAGCTTCCTGCCTGATAATGGTCATGGCTTAAAATGGATCCCCCGACAATTGGCAAATCTGCATTTGAGCCGATAAAATAATGTGGAAACTTTTCCGTAAAGGAGAGTAACCGTTGAAACGCAGCTAGATCAATTTTCATATTACGATGCTCTTCTGCAAGCAAAATGCTGTGTTCATTGTAATACACATAGGGGGAGTACTGTAAATACCAGTTTTCTCCCTGCAGTGGTACCTGAATAATACGATGATTCGCGCGCGCCGGATGACCGGTTCTTCCGTTATATCCCTCATTCTCGACACAGAGGAGGCATTTCGGATAGTTCACTGTCTGCTTCATTTCCCGTTCACGGCGAATTTGTTCCGGGTCTTTTTCCGGCTTGGATAAATTAATGGTAATATCGAGAACGCCATAGGCGCTGTCTGCTTTGAAGTGTATATTTTTAGAAATACGGTTCATCTGAATATAGTTACTGTTTTTGCTTAATTCATAAAAATAATCTGTTGCAGCAACAGGTGATTGCCTGTATTTTTTTTCAAAATGATGTTGAATGACAGAAGGTCTCGCCACAAAACAGTTCATTATATTTGCAGATAAGATTTCTTTCTCATCCAAAACATTTTCAATGACCTGTTCAGATACTGCCCAATCAATGATTTTTTCAAGAAGATCCGGGATGGAGGCATCCACGACTTCTGGTGAATGCTCCGGGAAAGAAGGGAGGCCAAGCTGATGCATGACCTGGTTACGCACATAAATATGATCTGCTGACTCGATCAGCTTTACTTCGATTCCTTTTTCAATCAGGCTTGCGATATGTGTGTAAATCAATGTTATTCCTCCGTTCCATAGCCGTTAGGGTGAGTGGAGTGCCATCTCCAAGCATCCTCCATAATTTTATCGATAGATGTTTGTTCAGGCTTCCAACCAAGAATGCGTTGGGCTTTTTCAGAGCTTGCTACAAGCTTACTTGGATCTCCAGGGCGGCGTGGCCCACTAACTGCTGGGATTTCCTTACCGGTAACTTTTCTTGCTGCATCAATCATTTCTTTAACAGAAAATCCTTGACTGCTGCCAAGGTTGAAAACATCGCTTGCTCCACCTTTTTTCAGATAATCAAGTGCAAGTAAATGGGCAGCAATCAGGTCATCGACATGGACATAATCACGAATACACGTGCCGTCTGGCGTGTCATAGTCTTCACCGAAAATCGTAATATGCTTTCTTTGTCCAAGCGCTGCCTGTAGAATAATCGGAACAAGATGTGTTTCCGGACGATGATCTTCACCGATAACAGCTGATTCCTTCGCTCCTGCCACATTGAAATAGCGGAGGGACACATAATTAATGCCATGTGCTTCATTAGTCCACTTCATCAATTTTTCCATCGTAAGCTTTGTTTCCCCATACGGATTGGTCGGCTTAGTTGGCATTGTTTCTGTGATTGGAACTGCTTCCGGTTCACCATATGTAGCCGCAGTGGAGGAGAAGACGATATATTTAACATTATGTTCCACCATTACCTGGAGAAGAACCTGTGTACCATATACATTGTTATCAAAATAGGCAAGCGGTTTTTCCATTGATTCACCAACAAGGGAATTTGCCGCAAAATGAATCACTGCCTCAATGGATTCTTTATCAAAAACATCACGTAAAAAGTCAATGTTGCGGATATCTCCTTCATAAAAGGTTGCCTCCGGATGTACTGCCTGCCGATGACCTGTCTGTAAATTATCGACAACCACCACATCATGACCTTGCTCCTTTAATTGATAAACCGCATGGGAGCCAATATAACCCGCTCCACCTAATACTAATATGCTCATTAAAAAATGCTCCTTTCTTTCTATAAAAGGTTATTGAAAAATTAAGTTGGTAATTTGCGTAGCTAGTGCGCTGGCGGATTACCCGAGACGATGCAGGGTTGTAGCGCGACAGTTTGCGTCTCGTCCGCGACACAAAGCACTCCGCCCGCGACATCATGTAGCTGAACCGAGACAGATAGCGCTCCTACCGAGACACCGTGCAGCTGAACCGCGACACGGAGCACTTCACCCGAGACACCAGGCGCCCTGTCCGCGACAACATGCGGCTGGACCGAGACAGCTCAGCGCTTACCCGAAACAGCATGAGTCAGCACTGCGACAGCAAAAGATCCACCGCGACACCGCTCCACAACATCAGCACACCACCACAATACTCACCTTACTCCGCCGCAGGCACGCTCTCTACATCATTCACCTTTTTCGCGCCGTCTGAAATACTTGCCGGGTAAAAGGTCGCGTCATAGCCGATTTTTCCGCGATAGATAGCATTAACTTGATCCCGGAAAGCTTCCTGATGTGCCTTTTCTACAATGGCGATCGCACATCCACCGAAGCCAGCCCCTGTCATTCTCGCGCCGAGTACGCCCTCTTGCTCGCGGGCGGCCGCTACAAGGGTATCCAGCTCCATGCCAGTTACTTCATAATCCTCTTTTAGTGATTGATGAGAGGCATCCATAAGGCGGCCAAATTCAGACAGATTGCCTGCATGCAATTCATCCAATGCCTTAAGTGTACGTTGGTTTTCTGTGACAGCATGGCGAGCGCGCTTACAATTTACCTCATCCTTAATTAAATGCTGATACTTTTCAAATTGCTCGTTCGTCAAGTCACCTAGACTGTTAATGGCAAGCTCTGATTGTAAATCTCCGAGTGCTGCTTCACATTGCTCCCGGCGCTCATTGTACTTTGAACCAGCAAGTGTGCGCTGTTTATTTGTGTTCATGATCATAATGATATGATCCTCAAGCTCTACCGGCGCATATTGGAAGACAAGTGTCTGGCAGTCTAGTAGCATCGCATGATTTTTCTTTCCCATGCCAATGGCAAACTGGTCCATGATGCCACTGTTTACGCCAATATAGTTGTTTTCCACTTGCTGACCAAGCTGGATCATGGCAAGCCGCTCGATATCTAAATCGAATAACTCTTCAAGCATTACACCTGTCACCATTTCAATAGATGCAGAGGAAGAGAGTCCGGCACCATTCGGGATGTTGCCATAATACAGAATATCCATCCCTGAACTAACCGAATGCCCTTGTTGCTTCAGAGCTTGAATCATTCCTTTTGGATAGTTTGCCCAGTCATGGTTGCTATCATATTCTAATTCATTAAGTTCACATTCAATTATACCTTTTTCGGAAAAATTGAGCGAATAAAACCGCAAAAGCTGATCATGACGCTTTCTGGCCAATGCATATGTTCCAAAGGAAATTGCTGCAGGAAAAACGTTTCCACCATTATAGTCGGTATGCTCCCCAATAAGATTAATTCTTCCCGGTGCAAAAAATGTAACTGGCTGGTGAGATGTTTGAAAAATCGATTGGAATTCGGTGAATAGGTCGTGTTTCATATTAAAACTCCTCTTTGCAAAATCTAGTTTTCTAGAACAAGTCAAAACGCTAGAGTGTAAGTAACTAATCCAAACTTTTATCCATAAGTATGATGTTTTAGTTTGTTTTGTAACTTAGTTAATTAATTTAATTAAGTCTATGTTACTACGAATAGAAGGGAAATTCAATATGAATGGAGAAATAAAATGAAAGGGGTTACTCACCTTTCATAGTCTTCAAAAGGCAAACTTATTTTTCCGGCAATCCTCCTCCTCTACCAAATAAAACACAAGGAGCTGCTAATCATGAACCACCACACAAAAATATATGTCTACAGCCTGGCCGGTCTGCTCTTCCTAAGCAGTCTGATTGCAATGCTTTATTTTGGCTATAAAACATTTTACATAGAAAAAGTAGAGTCCTCACAGCCGGCATATTCCTACCACTTCGCCCTCGTAGCCGAGGAGACAGAGAATAATTATTGGCGTTTGGTAGAAAAGGGAGCGAAGCAAGCTGCTGCGGAGAAGGGTATTTATTTGGAATATATTGCGCCAAATAAAGCGGATAATGATCAGCTGCTGAAGCTGTTTGATCGGATGATTGCGGCAAAGGTGGATGGGATTATTGTGCAGGGAATTGAGGGCGAACGCTTTGTTGATCTTGTCCATAAAGGGGTGGAGAGGAATATCCCAGTTATTACGATTGATACAGATGTGCCGAGCGAGCGCAAGGCTTATGTCGGGACAAATAATTTTTATGCAGGACAACTTGCTGGCAGACATATCATTGAAAACACAAAAGGAGAACAGCATGTTGGTGTTATTGTGGGCAGGTTTGAAGCAATTAACCAGCAGGAGCGATTGGCAGGCTTTAAGGATGCGATTAAAGCTCACCCGCGCATTCAAATTACGGAGATCAAGGAATCGAATATAACGGAAATTGGTGCAACACAGGCAACGTATGCAATGATGAAACAGCATCCCGAAATTAATGTGCTACTTGGCCTAAGTGCCCTTGATGGATTAGGAATGGTAGAGGGTCTCCAGCAAATTTTTCCTACAAAGGATGTGTTGATCACCTCCTTTGATATTTTGCCTGAAACGATGGAACTGATCCGTGAAGGTGAAATTGATGCAACAATTGCTCAATATCCGGAACAAATGGGCTCAATGGCTGTGGATGTGTTGATTGACCTGCAAAATAGAGACCTGGTAGACAATAAAATCTATACGAAAACGGAAATTATTGAAAAAGCTGATCTGCAGGTAGAGCCGGAGGTAGCGAGATGAAAACAATTAGAGGTAAGCTTACTGTCTACTTTCTTGTTTTTATAATTTTGTTTCAGGTGACTGCCATTTCTATCTTTGTCAGCTCTAATCAATTAACGAATACATATCATGATAGTTTTGAACAATTCCTTCTATTAAATTCGGTTGCACAAAAATCGGAAGAGCTCTATTTGCGGACCAAGACGGTTGTCACGAATGCGGATAAGGAGAATCAGGCGAGTTATTTTAAGGCAAAAAAACTGCTGCAGAAAGATAAGGACAGGCTGACACACCTGTATGCAGATACCCCAAAAATAGAAATAAAAAATTATATGAACCTGTTGGAGACGTTTATTTACGAGAGTGAATTAACGGTCGGGTTTACCTTGCAGGACGATATCGAGCAATATACAACCCACCTGGAGGAAACAAGAATAACTGCTTCTTATATTCAAGCAGCTGCCCTAGAAATTATTGATGTGGAGCTAACGGATTACCAAGCCTTTTATCAAAATTTACAGGTGCGCAATAATCATTTTTTTGTTTTTATTGCCTTTTTATTTATTACCACGATGATGCTGGCGATTTTCTTTGCGTTATGGTTTTCACGAGGAATTACGAGGCCGGTGCAGCAGTTGTCCCATGCGGCAAAGCAGGTTGCGGCAGGGGAGCTGCGGGGGGAGCCGGTTCACATTCATACAAATGATGAACTGAAATTGCTTGGCGATACCTTTAATCATATGCGGGCAAACATTGATGAGCTTGTGACAGAAATAAAAGATCAGTCGGAGCTCGACAGACTCATTAAGGAGATGGAGTTAAAGCATTTGCAAAACCAGATTAATCCACACTTCCTTTTTAATACATTAAATACCATTTCAAAGATGGCCTTTCTGGAGGATGCCAGATCAACCTCCAATCTTATTGATGCTGTAGCAGCACTGTTAAGGCATAGTTTAGGCCAAATTGATAAAAGTGTGCCATTGGCAGATGAGGTCGCAGTTGTTGAGGATTATTTTCATATTCAAAAGATACGCTTTTCGGAACGGGTGGAGTTTGTATTGGAAATGGATGAGGCATGTTTGGATATCGAGCTACCGAAGTTAACCTTGCAGCCACTTGTTGAAAATGCCTTTATTCATGGAATAGAGGAAAAGGAAGATGGTGGCCGGATTTCCTTGCATGTCTATTCCTCCCCTTCAACCGTTTTTGTGGAAATAAAAGATGACGGGAAAGGGATGCCGCCAGAGAGGGTACGGCAAATTCTTAGCCTGTCTGAACAAGAGCTGCCAACAGATGAGCATGCGGGGCATTCTACGGGATTGGGATTGTCCAATGTCATTCGTCGGTTACAGCTTTTTTATCAGCGGACAGATGTTGTGGAAATTGAATCAGTCATGGGCGAAGGTACGACCATTCGCTTACTTTTGCCGAAGCAGAAAGGAGAAAAGTAAATGCGTATTTTAATAGCTGAAGATGAACTATTGGAAAGAAAAGCAATGAAGAAATTTATTGAACAGAATTTTGCTGACATGACGGTTGTTGGTGAAGCAGTAAATGGCCGGATGGCGATTGAATTGGCAGCTGCCGAAAAGCCGGATGTGATTTTCATGGATATCAAAATGCCTGGCATTAATGGGTTGGAAGCGATTCGCGAAATACATAAAGTGCACCCGCAAACGAAGTTCATTTTAGTCTCTGCGTATGATTCTTTTGATTATGCGAAGGAAGCGATGCAGTACGGAATTAAGGATTATATTTTAAAGCCAGGGAAAAAAGAGGAGATCGTAAAAGCAATTATGCGTATCAAAAAGGAGGTGGAAGCGGAAAAAGAACAGCAGCAGCAATCCCGCGCAATAATCGAGGAACGTTTTCTTCAACACGCAAGGAAGCAAAAAGGGGCGGGGGATTTGGTTGCTTTGAAGCAACAGCTTTTTCCGGAAATGAAAAGCGGCAGTTTTCTTGTGATTACTTTTTCAGATCACAGGTATGGAGATCAATTGGAAGAGGTGCTTGCTTCAATATGTCCGTACACATTTATTTATCAGCTTTCAGAGGGGCGGGCGATTGTCTGTATTCTGGCTGATGTTGTGATGGAAAAAGCAGAGCTGCTTTCTATGGCGAAGAGGATCTCAAATCAGTTGGCGGGGGCAGTCTATATCGGAATTGGTTTTCCTGTGAAAAGAGTCGAACAGCTCTATCAATCCTATGAGCAAGCATATACCGCTTCCCTTCAATTAGCTACAGACCAAAAAAGTAATTTTAGTTTTCCTAGTGAAAAAGCACAGGATACAGCACGGGAACATCGGCTTGAAGCTTTAGTTAGTTTAGTTGAAAAAGGGAATGGAGAAGAGGCAGTTCAGCTTTTTCAGCAGTACCAAGCGCAGTTTTCGGAGAATATGTTGGAAGAATTATACTTAAACATCAAGAGCTTGTTTATGGAGCGGGATATGGAGCTTGGCGTTCGGGCTTATTCCATGTTGAAAACATCAGAGGATTGGTGCGACTTTTTATTACTAAGCTGTATGCATATGCAGCAGTTACATCAATCCAAACAATATATGGAGCAGGTTAAGCAGTATATCGCAGAACATTATCAGGAGCCGTTAACATTGGAAAAAGTAGCTGCAACGGTCCATTTAAGCACCAATTATTTTTCCAATTTATTCAAACAGGAGCTTGGGGAAACTTTTACAGATTACATCGCAAAAATTCGGATGCAACAGGCAAAGAAGTTGATAGAAAGCAACCAGTATACGTTAAAGGAAATCAGCTACATGGTCGGCTACAATAATCCGAACTATTTCAGCAGAGTGTTCCGCAAGCATTTTAATGAATCACCAAAGCAGTTTCAGCGCTCCATCTTTAAATAGTGCAAGAAACCGTAAAATAGTGCAGGAAATTAATCTGCTAATCTTATTTGAAATTTCTTATAATTAAAATTGTAAACGTTATCAATACAGAGAGGGGTTTTAGTGTGAAGAAGATAATTGGCTTATGTTTTTTCGCCTTATTCTCATGCTGGCAGCTTGTAGCTCGGATTCTGCGAAAGAAGAAAGCGGGGATTCTGATGCGAAAGCAAGTGACGGTGGAGGCGAAGGAAAAGTAGAGATTTTCAGCTGGTGGACAGGTGCTGGTGAGGAAGATGGATTACTAGCATTAATTGATTTATTTGAAGAAAAGCATCCGGACATTTCAGTGGAAAACGCGGCAGTAGCTGGTGGTGCAGGAACGAATGCGAAAGCTGTTTTAGCCACAAGGATGCAGGGCGATGACCCACCGTCCACGTTCCAGGTACATGGTGGAGAAGAGCTTAATAAAAGCTGGGTTGCCGCAGATAAAATGCAGCCACTAAATGACTTGTATGAAGCGAATGAGTGGATGGATAAATTCCCAGAGGATCTAATTGATCTTGTTAGTCAGGATGGCAATATTTATTCCGTTCCAGTAAACATTCATCGTGGGAACGTTATTTTTTACAACAAGAAAGTATTTGAAGATAACGGAGTAGATGTACCTACAACCTTTGATGAATTCTTTAAGGCAGCAGATAAGCTTCAGGAAGCTGGCGTAACACCATTGGCGTTAGGTGATAAAGAATCATGGACAGCAACACAGATTTTTGAAAATGTGGTCTTAGGTGTGCTTGGCCCTGATGACTATGGCAAATTATTTAAAGGTGAAATCGGCTTTGATGACCCGCGTGTAAAGGAAGCAGCAGAAAAATTCGGCAAGATGCTTGATTATGTGAATGAGGATCATGCATCGCGTAACTGGCAGGACTCCGGTCAGCTTGTTGCAAACGGTGAGGCTGCCATGTTGAACATGGGTGACTGGGCAAAGGGTTACTTTGTGAACGACTTAAACTTGGAGACAAATAAAGATTTCGGTTATGTACCATTCCCGGATACAGATGGTGACTTTATGGTAATCACAGATACGTTCGGTTTACCAAAGGGTGTAAAAAATCCGGATGAAGTAAAGGAATTTTTAACCGTACTTGGCTCTGTAGAAGGCCAGGATGCATTCAACCCGTTGAAGGGCTCCATCCCGGCACGTGTGGATGCAGATCCATCTCAATATGATGATTACGGCAAAGATACAATAGAAGATTTCAAGAATGCTAATCTGGCACCAAGTCTTGCTCACGGCTCTGCAGCAGCAGAAGGCTTCGTAACAAAAGCAAATCAGGCAGTAAACATTTTTGTTACACAGCGTGATGTAGATAATTTTATAGAAGCATTGAAGAACGCAGCAGGTGAGTTGTAAGAGCGGTAGGGCGTTGTTGGTAGGTTGTTAGGTTGGTTGGTAATGGACAAAAGTTGCTGTTGCTGGGGTGGAATTGTCTAATAGAGAGCGTCTAATGGACAGAAAGCGCTGTTGCTGGGCTGGGATTGTCCAATAGAGAGGGTCTAATGGACAAAAGTGGCTGATGCTAGTGTGGGATTGTCCAATAGAGAGGGTCTAATGGACAAAAAGCGCTGTATCGATGCTGAAACTGTCCAATAGGAAGCGTCTAATGGACAAAAAGTGGTGCAACCAAGCAGCAAATGTCCAATAGGGAGCGTCTAATCAACAATACCAAGCATCCCAGCAACCATCCACCACTCATCTGATATAAAACAAAATAAAGTGGGCTGCCTCGTTTATTTAGGCAGCCTTCTCTATGATGCGAAGTCTCTAGTTAGGAGGAACACCAATGGAGAATCAAGCACAACGGAGTCCCAAACGAAGAATTTCCAAGGATCATTGGACAGCAATTGCATTTTTAATTCCATCATTCATTCTGATTCTCGTATTTGTTTATGGATTTATCGGCTGGACCGGTTATGTTTCTTTGAGTAATTATAATTCGCTTGTCCCGGATTTTTCGTTTGCCGGATTGAAAAACTATATCTATTTATTTAATGATTTTCGCTTCCAGGCGGATTTACGGAATACTGTATTTTTTACAATTTTATTTATAGGCTTGGTTATTGTGCTTGGCATGGGATTAGCCATACTAATTGATCAAAAATTAAAGGGAGAATCCATTTTCCGGAATATTTTACTTTTCCCGATGGCCTTGTCGTTTATCGTTACTGGGGTTGTGTGGCAATGGCTATTAAATCCATCGACAGGGTTTAACCAATTTTTGAGTGTCTTTGGCATTCAGCCCAAATGGTATACCGATACAACGATTCTTGCAGGATTTGAATGGGGAAGCATCGAGTTTGGTTTGCCTGTAGCAATCATCGCTGTGGTAATTGCAGCAGTATGGCAGATGACAGGCTTTTCCCTGGCGATGTACTTGGCAGGTTTACGAGGAATCCCGGAAGAACTAAGAGAAGCTGCTCGTATGGATGGAGCCAGTGAATTTCAAGTATACCTGAAAGTAGTCCTGCCCATGCTGATGCCCATTACGATGAGTGTGGTTATCATCATGGCACATATTTCATTGAAAATTTTTGATTTAATCTATGCGATGACAGGTTCAGGCGCAAATTTTGTAACAGATGTACCAGGTGTTTATATGTTCGAAACAACTTTCCGTGGAAATTATTATGCCAATGGTGCAGCAATCGCGATCATTATGCTGTTATTGGTAGCAATCTTCATTGTTCCATATCTATGGTCAAGCAGAAAGGGGGATAAATAATGGCAGCCTTCCCAATTGGTAAGTTAATCAAATACATCATATTAATCTTTTTTGCCATTATATTTATTATGCCCATCTATGTCATTCTTGTTACCAGTCTGAAGCCACTTGATGAGGTGTCACTTGCTACGATGTGGACATTGCCAAGCGCCATTGACTTCAGTTCGTATGTTGAGGCATTTTCCAAACTCGCACCAAACTTCATGAACAGCATTTATTTAGTTGTGCCGGCAACATTGCTATCGGCACTCCTTGGGGCAATGAATGGCTATGTGCTTTCAAAGTGGAAATTTAAAGGTGCAAATACCATTTTCACAATCATTTTGTTCGGGATGTTTATTCCATATCAAAGTATCCTCATCCCACTGATTCAATTTTTACGTACCATTGATTTGTATAATACAATACCGGGACTCGTGCTCGTCCATGTTGTGTATGGCCTGCCAATTACGACGTTGATGTTCCGGAACTTTTATGCAAGTATTCCCGATTCGATGATTGAGTCAGCAAAGATTGATGGAGCAAGCTTCCTAGGAATTTTCCGTCATATTATTATCCCTTTATCCATTACTGGTTTCGTAGTTGTGGCTATTTGGCAGTTCACGAATATTTGGAATGAGTTTCTGTTCGCTGTAACGATAACTACCTCGGATCAGCAGCCGGTCATGGTCGCTTTGCAAAATCTATCCGGAAGCCAGATCGTCCAGTGGAATGTTCAGATGGCGGGCGCATTACTCGCAGCATTACCAACATTACTTGTCTACATTTTTGCAGGAAAATATTTTGTAAGAGGTCTGTTGGCGGGTTCTGTGAAGGGATAGGTTGAGTGGTTGTGCAGTGGTCAGCGCGAGGAAGGACTCTCGTACTGTCAGCTGATCTTAGTTTGAAAAATTGCTCGGTAATATCGATTTATTAAAACGTCCTAGAAAAGACAAACCTGCTTTTCACGTTATCAAACAAAAGCAGGTTTTTATTTAAGAAAAAAAGGAGGGAAATAGGATGAACTACGCTGTAGGGATTGATATTGGAGGTACGAAAATTGCTATGGCAGTGGTGGATGAAGCTGGCAGCATGCTTGCACATCACGTAATACCGATGGACCTGTCCATTCAGCCAGAAGAAATGCTGGAGCGGATTTGTGAGGAGGTAACGATGCTTGTGGCAAGTTGTGGAATTACTTGGGATTCCATTCTTGGCGTTGGTATCGGCGCACCAGGCCCCCTTGACATAAAGCAAGGAAAAATCACCTGTCCACCCAATTTGCCGTCATGGCTGGATATTTCCATTGTTGACTATATGGAGAACCATTTTTCTAAGCCGATCATTTTAGAAAACGATGCAAATGCTGCGGCGCTTGCGGAAAAATGGCTTGGTGCAGCAAAGTGCGAGGATCATTTTATTTACTTGACGATCAGTACAGGGATTGGTGCAGGGATTTTCTGTGATGGAAAATTACTGCATGGCCACAAAGGCAATGCAGGGGACATCGGGCATGGGGTGATGGATCCGTCCTTTGGCCAATGCACCTGTGGTCAAATCGGCTGTCTGGAGTCGATTGCCTCTGGGACAGCTATTGCCAAAAGGGGCTCTGCCATCATGGGAGAAGAGCTGACAGCAAAGGAGATTTTTGAGCTTTATTTTAATGGAAATACAAAAATCTTTCTGTACATTCAGCGCGTTTTTGATGTAATTGGCGCAGCATGTGTTTCGCTTATTAACACATTTGATGCTGAAAAGATTGTCATTGGCGGTGGTGTGACACAGGTGGGCGAGGCTTTGTTTGAGCATGTGCAATCATATGTCAGCAGCTATGCATTAAATCCAAGCGGGAGGGAGACGAAGGTCGTTCCAGCTGGTCTGGCTCAGCATGCAGGTGTTATTGGCGCTGCAGCACTGTGCCTTGACGTTTCCAAAAATCAATTACAAAAGTAGAAGCAGGGTAAGGAGATGGAACGATGAAAAACGACGCCATATTTTTGGAACCTTATTTTAACGAACGGGTATGGGGAGGGCAGCGTTTACGCCATTTATTTGATTACCAAATCCCTAGCACAAAAACTGGGGAGGCATGGACAATTTCTGCCCATCCCACGGGTCCTTCTGTAGTTAAAAATGGGCAATGGAAAGGGAAGACATTACAGCAGCTATGGCAAGAATATCCCGAGCTTTTTGGGAAAAATTCGTCCTCGGGAGGCTTTCCACTTTTAGTAAAGTTGATTGATGCCAATGACGATCTGTCTCTCCAGGTGCATCCGGATGATTTCGATGCAAGAGAGCAAGCGGGTGAGCCGAACGGTAAAACAGAGTGCTGGTATGTTGTGCATGCAGAGCCGAATTCTGAAATTGTGCTTGGACATCATGCAAAAAGTATAGTGGAATTTTCCGAGATGGTGGAAAACGGTGCATGGGAGCAACTGCTTCGCAAAGTAAAAGTTAAGCAAGGGGATTTTTTCTATGTCCCGAGTGGAACGTTGCATGCGATTGGGAATGGGATTGTCATTCTGGAAATCCAACAAAATTCGGATATTACGTATCGAGTCTATGATTATGATAGAAAAGATGCAAATGGGGAAACACGTCCTGTCCATTTGAATGAAGCGATGAAGGTTACTCAGATTCCACATATGGAAACAACACAAGAAGTCATTTCCCAACAAAAAGAAGCTTTTCAATTAATAAGATTTATAGAGGGACAATATTTTACCGTTGAGCATTGGAACGTGATGGGGACAGTGGATATTATTATGGAAAAGTCCTACCTTTTATGCAGTGTGATTGCAGGGGAAGGGAAGCTTGTTATGGAAAATACTTATTACTTACGAAAAGGGGACCATTTTATTTTACCGGCAGGCATAACGAATTATCGTTTACATGGGGAAATGGAGCTTGTGGTAGCAAGTGAAGGTAAGGGATAGGAGTTGGTAAGTGTATAAAAGCTGAGCAGAATTCGTAACTGATCGGCTTTTTTTGTTGGAGAGAGTTTGAGTGACCTGAAGATGGCAGTTTTTTGAGAGGGGAGAATAGTGTGAGATTCGATACTCAAAAGCAGTAGATAAGCCCCTTCACATTTAAAAGATTAAGAGAAAAGAACTACATAAAAATAGGGAAATCCGTCAAAAGGTGATTGACGTCTCTTTTAGTTGATGGTAGGATAATTTAAAGTTAATTAATTTAATTAATTAAGAGAGAAGGTTTATAGATAAAAAAGATAACGATTTCATTTGTCTAGTGTTTTTTATGTAAGCGGATTAGTAGAAACATAGATTATTTCATCATAGAAGAGAGGGTATTTTACATGGCTTTTATCACCATTGCTTCATTTTTATTTTTTACAGCTTTAGTTGCAATTATTTCTTATGTGAAAACACGCAAGGAGGATCTTACTACTTCGGATGGTTACTTCCTTGGTGGTCGTAGCCTGACTGGCTGGGTAATCGCCGGTTCCTTAATGCTGACAAACCTCTCCACAGAGCAGTTGGTTGGTTTGAATGCAGAGGGCTATGAATTCAGTATTGCGTCCATGGGTTGGGAGGTTGGCTCTGCTTTAGCACTTGTTTTGGTAGCGTTTTATTTACTACCGAGGTATTTAAAGGGTGGAATCACAACAATCCCGGACTTCTTGGAGGAGCGTTTTGACCCAGGTGTAAAATTATTCGTAACAATCTTATTTTTATTTGGATACATATTAAACCTGATGCCACCTATCTTGTATACAGGTGCTGTCGCTTTACGCGAAATGTTCAACGTTCAAGGTATGTTTGGTGTTGGTGATACTGCCGCATTATGGATCACTGTTTGGGCAATCGGAATTGTCGGCTCCATTTATGCTATTTTCGGTGGACTGAAAGCGGTTGCCGTGTCTGACACCATTAACGGTATTGGTTTATTGTTTGGTGGGCTACTTATTCCGGTATTAGGTTTGGCCTTTTTAGGAGACGGTTCACCAATCGCCGGATTCCAAACAATTGTGGAAAATACACCGGAAAAAATGAATGCAATCGGCGGCGAAAAAGAACCACTGCCATTTTCAACGATGTTTACCGGTTTGCTTTTAGTTAACCTATTTTACTGGGGAACTGCGCAGCATATTATGCAACGTGCCATTGCTGCGAAAAACTTGAAAGAGGGACAAAAGGGGCTATTAATTGCTGCATTCTTAAAAATGATCGGCCCAGTTATTCTGGTTTTACCAGGGATTATTGCATTTAACCTGCTCGGCGATAAGCTTGACCCGATCAATGCGTATTCAGCACTAGTAAATCACGTGTTGCCACTTCCGCTTGTCGGCCTGTTCGCTGCCGTATTATTTGGTGCGATTCTGTCATCATTTAACTCCGGGCTGAACTCAACGATTACGTTATTTATGTTAAACGTGTATAAACCTTATGTGAAGCCAAATATTACAGACCGAGTACTTATTAGCCGTGGTAAGGTGTTCGGAACATTTATTGCTATTTTCGCGATGTGTATGGCACCATTGATTGATCTGATGCCACAAGGCTTCTTCCAATATTTCCAAATGGTAAATGGATTTTATAATGTACCGATTTTCACTATATTAATTATTGGTTATACAACAAAACGTGTACCGGCAATTGCTGCAAAAATCGCACTCGGCGCATTCATTATTGTATATGCAATCACGCAATTGTTCTGGGATACAGGCGTGCATTACTTGCACATACTCGCCATTCTGTTCGTGCTTTGCTCCGCATTCATGTTAATCATGGGCAAAATCAAGCCGCGCGACACTGCATTTGTGCTGGAGGATAAAAAAGCAGTTGACCTTAAACCATGGAAACTCGCTTACCCAGTAGGCCTGGGCGCAGTCGCTATTATGGTCATCATCTATGTGATCTTCTCCCCGTTAGGGATTGCACAATAATATAGTTTATTAAGCAAGAAAAGGGGGGGATTTGCCGGATGGGAGGGCAAATCCCTTTTGTGTTTTGGGGGAGTGTTGATTTGAGTGGGTGTGGACTTGGTATGAGGGGGGCAAGGCTGAGATGAGAGGAAATCCTGCCAAATGAGAAAGCCCGGGCTTCATATGAGAGGGCAGCGGCTGATATGAGAGACGGGGTGGCTCAAATGAGAGGGGCTCAGCTTGATATGAGAGACAGCAAGGTTCAGATGAGAGAGCCCGAGCTAATATGAGAGACGACCTCGCTCAAATGAGAGAGCCTGGTCTAATATGAGAGACAGCAATGTTCAAATGAGAGAGCCCGGTCTAATATGAGAGGCATCCTGGTTCAAATGAGAGAACACAGCTTGGTATGAGAGGCAGGGTGGCTCAGATGAGAGAGCTCGGTCTAATATGAGAGGCATCCTGGTTCAAATGAGAGAACCCCGCCTCATATGAGAGAACGCCTAACCAAATGAGAAACACGCGACCCCAGCGTCACCCTCCCAAAAGCCGCTCACCTAACCAATCACCCCCAGCCACATCTATTTCCAAAAGTTTTCAAGTTGTCAAACCTGACCGGCAACAATCTCTTGCGTTATAATGGTAGGTATTGTTTAGAATCAATGTAGGAGATGACTTGAAGTGGATGGTATACTTAAGAAGAAATGGGTTGTCGTGAGCATCGCCATTTTTTGTGCAATATTGTGGGGGAGTGCTTTCCCTGTTTTAAAAGTAAGCTATGATGAATTGCAAATGGCGCCAAATGATACGATTGCTAAAATCGTTTTTGCTGGATGGCGCTTTCTAATGGCTGGATTAATTTTACTTATTGGTATGCTTTTTGTTAACTGGAGACGTCTTTTGGTAACAAGACGCCAGTTTATGTTTTTAGTGCTGTTTGGCATTATCCAAACCGCATTGCAATATTATTTTTTCTATAATGGACTAGGAAAAGTATCCGGCATGCAGGGAGCAATTCTCGTTTCAAGCGGAACTTTTTTCACTGTAATTTTAGCGCATTTTTTCTATCATAATGATCGTTTGAATTGGAAAAAAGCAATCGGCCTTGTTGCTGGATTTGGTGGCGTAATTGTCGCCAACTGGGGATCTGAACTGCAATTAAGCTTTCAGTTGACTGGTGAAGGCTATATGATTTTGGCAGCATTGACCGGGGCAATCGGAACCATTATGGCAAAAGAACTCGCTGTCGGTATTCACCCGTTTGCGTTAACAGGCTGGCAATTAACCATTGGTGCAGCACTGCTATTAGTAATCGGATTGCCACGATTAGACGAGGGCGCAATCACATTTACTCCGCTTGGCTATGGTTTATTAATTTATTCTGCCTTACTGTCAGCGGCAGCGTTTGCCCTGTGGTACTCAATTTTAAAATATAACAAAGCTGGCGAGATCAGTATGTTCAAATTCATCACCCCGGTTTCGGGAGCCATTTTATCTGCCATGTTTGTGCCGGGTGAGCGATTGAATCTGTTTATTATTGGTGCGCTATTCCTTGTGGCAGTAGGAATTATTGCGGTAAATTATAAGGGAAAAGCTGCAAGAAAAGCGGCACGGGCTCGGTAATTTTGGATTTATTGTGGTTTTAGTATGGGGCGGTTGCTCTCTCAAATGGAGTGGGCTTTGTCTCATATTTGGACAATGTCTCTCATATGGGTGCTTGCGTCTCTCAAATTCGAGCAGGTTGTCTCAAATGAGGTGGGTGCTCTCTCAAATGGAGTGGGCTGTGTCTCATATTTGGACAATGTCTCTCATATGGGTGCGTGTGTCTCTCAAATTTGAGCAGTTTGTCTCAAATGAGGTGGGCGCTCTCTCAAATAAATTTTAGTATAGTGCCCAGCAACTTTGTTTTTCTAGTATTGCTGCTTGATATAAATTTTAAAAATCGGAGGAAAAGCGATGCAACGTGGAACTTTTCAGTTAATGAAATCTGTTAATAAATCAATTATTTTAAATAAAATCAGAACAGCTGAACCAATTTCCCGGGCGCAAATTGCCAAGGATACTAAGCTTACCCCGCCAACTGTCAGCAGTATTGTGAAGGAACTCATGGAGCAGGGGCTGGTGATAGAAAGTGATAGTGGACAGTCGATGGGCGGCAGGAGACCGACCATGCTGCATATAAATAAGACTGCCTTTTATATTATTGGTGTAGATGCAGGGCCGGACAAAATCGATGCGATCGTTGCTGACCTTTCAGGGAGTGTACTTACACGGAGTAGCAGTCAGCTTGAGGCATCATTAACGAACAAAACCTTTTGGAGTCATTTGAAAAAATGTATTCGCTCCATTGTGGAGGAAGCTCCTACAAATGGTGCAGAAATATTGGGGATCGGTGTTGCTATGCATGGGATGGTAGATGTGCAAACAGGTACATCGTTATTCGCCCCCAACCTCGGATTAACGAATATTCCGATCAAAGAGGAACTGGAAAAAGAATTCAATGTTGTGATTAAAGTAGAAAATGACGCGCGGGCAATGGCGCTTGGTGAAGCTTGGTTTGGCGGACATGGCGAAATCGACAGCATGGTCGCCGTCAATTTGGGCCGAGGCGTCGGCGCTGGGATTGTAGTGGAAGGCAAGCTGTACCATGGAGCACAGGACATTGCCGGAGAAATCGGGCATATGACCATTGATATGAATGGAAAACAATGCGAATGTGGAAACCGTGGCTGCCTGCAAACCTTCGCTACTGGATCAGCAATCGCAGCTCGGGCGCAGGAACTGTTGCAAGCGAGCGAAGCCTCCAAAAAGGATGAGGCAGTTAAGCTGACAGGCGAGAGTGTGTATGCGCTAGCTAAGGCGGGAAACAAGATATATGAAGAAGTTCTTGTGGAAACCGGAGTATATATCGGCGTTGGGCTGACAAACCTGATCCACCTCGTAAACCCGAAAAAAGTCGTGCTTGGCGGCGGGGTCATGAACAGCACGGAATTTCTATTACCTAGTATCCGAAAAACCATCGAGCAGCGCGCGCTGACTCCTGATGCCAAACACACAGACGTCGTGGTCACCTCCTTGGGAGAAGACGCAACATTGCTAGGAGCAGTTTCCTTGCTGTTGGTGGAGTTGTTTGAGGGAGTTTGATGTGTGGCTGTTTCATATGGCAGGCTAGGTTTCTCATGTGGGGCGAGTGCAGTCTCAAATGTGAGGCTAGGTCTCTCATATGGAGCGTGTGCTGTCTCAAATGAAGCCCGCGCTCTCTCATATGGCATGAGCAGTCGCGGTACGTGGCCAATGAGTCTCGCTTGGAGGGTGAGCCGTCGCGGTACGAGGCAAGAGAGTCTCGATCAGCGCCCCACCAGTCGCGGTACATGGCCAGCGAGTCTTGGCCAGCGCACCACCAGGCGCGGTAAGCAGCGCACCAGTCTCGGCCCGAGCAGCGGCAATCACGTCCCACCAATCAATCGAGAGAATCCTCTACACAAAAACAAGCAGATCCTCCAAGGATCTGCTTGTTTTGCTTCAATCTATTCATTTTCCATGCCATAGCTTAATAGGTTTGTGAAGATGCGATAGCCGCCAGGGACCTGGTTGTTGATTTGGCGGTAGAATACGAGGTTGGTATAGAGATAGGTTCCCTCGCCATATTCTGCCATTAAGATACCGCCTGTAAATGGATCTTCATTTGGGTCTGCCATGGAGACGAAGGTTTCGTAGCGGTCATCCCAATTCATTGGGTAATATAAGCCGCGTTCCTGGACCCAGTTATCCCAGTCCTTGTCGGTAATTTTATTTGGATAGTTAAATAATTTATGTTCCGGCTGTAGCATAGTTACCGGAGCTGTTTCATCGGTGACACGCCATTTGATTGAAGGCTGCCCGATTTCCAGTGGGTATGGGGCTGTTGTGTTACTATCCCAGTTGTCCCACGGTTTGTGATATTGAACAACAACATGGCCGCCATTTTCAGCATATTCCAGCAGGCGATCATTATGTTCAATAAGGTCTTCTCTTGCCAGGCGTGCTCGAATGCCAGTAACAATTGTGTCATATTGACTTAGGTCCCCTGAAGCCAGGTCCTGTTCAGTCAATTTTGTTACATCAAATCCGGCATTTACTAATGCATCTGCAACAGTATCAAAACCACTTTCTACATAACCGATTTTCATGTTGTCCGGTTTTACCAGTTCAAATGCAACTCCATCAATGCTTGACGGGTATAGATAATAGGCATCATTAATGTGCTCATAGCTAATTTCTTGAATCGTTGTATCAAAAATCTCATCATCTGCTTCAGCGATAGCGCTAATAGAGAAATTTCCTTCTTTCACATCAGCAGGTGGTGTTACGTGAAAAGTGACTTGCTGTTCTTCGCCTTCTTTTTCAAATTCCACTTCTTGCTGTACAGGTTCACTCGTCCATCCATCCGGCAAATTCAAGGAAACATCTGCTTCGTGATCATCTGCTTTATAATTTTTTACTTTCACCGTAACAGGGATGTTTTCTTGAATGTCAGCCGTGTTAACCATCACGTTTTCCGGATCTGTTGTGACACTTAACTCAGGAAGTACAGATAGTGGCTGCTCCAAATCAACAGCATGGGTAGTTTCGGCGCCTTTTTCTTTAAAACTAATTTGTGGTTGGATTACTGAATCGTCATATGGGTGTGTATAGTCTGCTTCTTCTGGTACTTCTCCTTCAAATTCCACTGTTTTCGATTCATTTGGTTTTAACTTACCGATCTCTTCATTCTCATCAAAATCCCATTCCTCGGGAGCATTAATGCCTGCGTTCACATGCTTAATCATCTGGTTACCATTATTTGTAATTGTCATTTTTACTGACACATCTTCATCTCTTGTAACTACAGATGAATCTGCAGTTATCTCCACATCTAAACTGGAAGCGACAAAGCTGACTTCCTGTAGTTGTGCTTCTTTTAATTCCAGTTTGTGTAAAAGATCATTTTTCAAATCTTTATCCATGCTGCTGCTTTCCACTTTTTCAGTTAGTTTACGAACATCCTTTAACGCCTTCTGGGAAGGGGAGAGGATGGCTTCGCGATCTGGATAGAGCTCTATAATTTGATCTAAGTCCTTTTGTAATTTTTCCAGCTTCACGCTTAAATTTTTCTCGGAAACCTTGTCCGCCCAAGCATCAAGGTCATAAGGAATTCCAGCGAATAAAGCTTCCCCATTTGACGAAACGGCTTCTTTCCATAGCTCGAAGTGAAATTGTCTTGGTTCAACTGGGACGTCATTCCCCATCCCTTGGCTTTTATGCATATACCTTGATTTCTCGCCAAGCTGTGGATAGGACATACCATAGACAGGATCATAGTCGCCAATTTCAAGCGAGGTTGTTGCTTCTTCCTCGGAAGCTGCTGGCAAATAGAGTTTTTTGACTTGCCATGTTGATAGACCTTCATCCAATTGCTCCGGGAAGACGGAAGGATCTGCAGCATCTTCAAAAGCTCTGCCACTCAAAACAGTCATTGCCCGGTGATGGCCATGCTGTGTATCGACATTGCGGAATGATGGCATAACCACATCCGGTTGATATGTGCGAATAAAACGGATTAAGCGTTCATATGTTACCTCTTCGCCCCATTTTTCCAATGTTTCTTCAGGGGATTTGGAAAAACCGAAGTCATAAATCGGATCTGAGGTAGTTTCACTTAAATGATATGCTTTTACCCCAGTGATCTTAGCTGCTTCGATCATTTCATTTGAACGGATAATTCCAAGTGCGTTACCTAATTCACTGCCAATTTCATTTTGACCGCCTTCCCCGCGGTTAGCGATCAGGCTTGAAGTTTTAACACCAAGGCCTCTTGAAAGGTATGCAAGTAAGTCACTTCGCTCATCATCCGGATGTGCTCCGGTATTTAAAAAAGTAACTGTCGTGCTCAGAGGTTTAACCGCATTCCATAATTCTTCGTCATGCTTGGTCTTGTCCTTTGCCGCCCCAGTAATAGGGAGCAGGGAGATAACCAATACTGCAATTAAAAATAGATAAGAAAACTTCTTCATTTTGTAACCCCTTTCATTATTTTTAAATAGTTTCACTCAGTTAGTAAACATAACTAACCAACTAAAGTGAAAAGCCTATTCAGCAAACATACTACCAATACGTCCTTTTTGTGTAAATAGTCCAAAAATACTATATTTTTTGTTATTTAAATTCAAAGGCGTGAAAATCAGAAGTCGGCATATAAATCATATATAGAGTAAAAAAATAAATTTTCAAAATCCACTTTACAATAATAACGCTTTCATTTATAATCTTGGTAACAATCTAATTAGTAAGTAAACTTTACTAACCTACAATTCTCAGGGAATAAATATAAAGTTTAAGGAGCCTGTCCAATGCAGAAAGGAAATGCAGCCTACATAAAAACAATGAACAAGCGACTTATCCTCAAATGTGTGATGGAAGAGGATGCTATATCCAGAGCTGCTATAGCGAAAAAACTATCATTAAGTAAACCAACGATTTCCACATTAGTAAATGATTTATTAGAGGATCAATGGTTAATTGAAACAGGAAACGGATCAGCTTCAAGGGAAGGAGGAAGAAAGCCGGTTAATTTAACATTTAATGCGAAGCGATCCTATATTGTCGGGATCGATATTGGAGGCACCAATGTAGGAATGGGAATTACCGATTTAAACGGGCATGTCTGTGCATTCCGCGAATTCCCCACACAACAGCATTTGGAGCATAACTTATTTGAAGAAATGAAACGAAATGTTGATTCGATGAAGGATCAGCTCCGAATTGATGATACGAAGATTCTAGGAATAGGGGCAGGAATCCCTGGTGTCACCAACATAAAAGAAGGAATTGTAGTAGAAGCTCCGGCTCTTAAATGGAAGCGTTTCCCAATTGTTGCAGAGCTGGAAAAGACCTTTCAACTGCCTATCCATGTAGATAATGATGTGAACATTAATGTACTTGGCGAGCATTGGATGGGCATTGGTAAAAACAAAGAAAATCTCGTTTATGTCGCAATTGGTACAGGAGTCGGAAGCGGGATCATGATTAATGGCAATTTATACCGTGGCACAAATTACAGTGCAGGTGAAATTGGCTATCTCGTGACAGATAAAGAATATGCAAAAGCATACCATCCGGTACATAAGGGATATGGATTTTTAGAAAGTGTCTCGAGTGGTTCTTCGATTAGTATGCAAATAACCAAAAAGTTAGGTAAAGAATTGAGTGCCAAGCAAGCGTTTGAACTATATAACGAAGGCGATGAAGCAGCAGTGGAGGTCATTGATCAAGCACTGGAGCATTTAGCTATCGGGATCAGTAATTATGTTTCGTTATTTGATCCGGAAATTATTATTTTAGGAGGTGGTGTCAGCGGATCATTTTCCCTTATACACAAGAAAGTGATGGACATCATGAATCGGTACGCTCCACAGCAATGTGAAGTAGTACGAACATCTTTTGGCAAAGAAGCGGGAGTCATTGGTTCAGTAGCATTATTTTTAAACGAGTTTGAAGGATTGTTTGAAATTTAAATTGAGAGGGGTTAATCAAGTGAAAAAGCTAAGCATGTTTTTATTCATCGTTCTTCTAGGGTTGTTGCTCACAGGCTGTATGGCTGGTGGTAGTGATGAAAGCAGTGAAGAGAAAAGTGACGGGGGTGGCGAAGGTTCTGCTTCCAATGAAGATTTGGAAGAAAAAGTTGTCGTCTATTCCCCACACGGTAAAGATATTTTAAGTGATTTCCAAAAGCAATTTGAAGAAGAGTATGGCATCAAAATGGAATTCTTGGATATGGGTTCACAGGAGATTTTAGATCGTGTGCGTTCAGAAAAAAATAATACCCAGGCAGATGTTTGGTGGGGTGCACCTCAAGTGAACTTCGACCAGGCAAAAGATGAAGAGCTTTTAAAAGAGTATAAGCCTTCCTATGCCGATGCATTGGATGAGATGTACCATGATGAAGACTGGATGTGGTCTGGAACATCCATGACACCAGAAGTTATTTTGTATAATTCAAAAGAAATTTCCAAAGAAGAAGCACCAAAGGATTGGGATGACCTGCTTGACCCGAAATGGGAGGATGAACTTATCATTCGCTACCCACTTGCTTCAGGTACGATGAGAACCATCTATTCTGCAATGATTTACAGAACATATAAGGATACACAGGATCCACAGGAAGGTTATGAGTGGTTACAAAAGCTGGATGAAAATACGAAGGAATACTCTGCTAACCCGGAAATTATGTATAACCAGGTTGCTAAAGGTGTTGGCTCCCTATCTGTTTGGAACATGCCGGATACTGTTATGCTAGCTGAAGAAAAAGGCTACCCGTTTGATTATGTAATTCCTGAGAGCGGCACACCTGTATTGACGGAAGGAATTGCAATTATTAACGATGCACCACATCCAAAAGCAGCTGAAGCATTCTACGAGTTTGTAAATACACCTGAAGCAGCAAAGCTGTTGGCTGAGAAATATTACCGCATTCCGACAAGAGAAGATGTAGAGGATCTGCCAGAATGGATTACAGAAACAGAAATTAATCCAATGGATATCGATTGGGCTCTTTTCCAGGAGAAGTCAGAAGAATGGATGGAGCATTGGGATAACAAAATTAAAAACACAGAAAAAGATAAAAGTGAAGAAGAATAAATAAATCAAGCTAGGCTTTTTAGAAAGAGGAGTTGTTTTTTCATGTCAACAGTAAACTTGTCAGAGATTACAAAGCAATTTGGGAACGTAACAGCGGTCAAGGGGTTGGATTTGGTCATTAAAGAAGGAGAATTCTTTACATTTTTAGGTCCAAGTGGATGTGGAAAAACAACAACCCTCCGAATGATTGCTGGCTTTTATTTCCCAACTAAAGGAAAAGTGAAATTTAACGAGCGGGACATGACCTCTGTTTCGCCGGAAAAAAGGAATACAGGCATGGTTTTCCAAAACTATGCCCTGTTCCCACATATGACTGTTTTTGAAAACGTTGCCTTTGGACTAAAAGTTAGAAAGATAAATAAAACAGAAGTAAAGCGCAGGGTAGAGGATGTTTTGAAAAAAGTGCGCCTGGAGCAATTTATTGATCGCCAGGTAAGTCAGTTAAGTGGCGGTCAGCAGCAACGGGTTGCCTTAGCACGCGCACTTGTAATTGAACCGGATATTCTCTTGCTTGATGAGCCTTTAAGTAATCTGGATGCTAGATTGAGAGATGAAATGCGTACAGAAATACTGCGGCTACAGCGGGAATATGGCATTACAACTATTTATGTAACACATGATCAGGTAGAGGCTTTAACGATGAGCGACCGGATCGCCGTATTTAATTTAGGTGAATGTCAGCAGGTTGGCACACCGACGGAAATTTATAATAAACCGGTGAATGACTTCGTTGCTGAGTTTATTGGTGAAACAAATCTACTACCTGTGGAACGTGAAAAGCAGGAGGGAGAAATATTTACTTTTTCCAGTAAGGACTTGGAACAAACGGTACATGTAGCTCATACAGAGTTGAACATTGCAGACTACAATGATACAGATGATTTGTATATGTCCATACGTCCGGAGGCAGTAGAGATTTCTGAAACGCCAATACAAGCAGAGAATGTGTTTTCCGGTACCGTAACACTTGTTCAATTTACTGGTGAGTCGGTACATACCTTTGTGAAAATCAATGAGAGCGTAACAATTAAAACAACAGCGTTAAACCGGGGACCGAGCACGTATTTTAAAGAAGGCACACAGGTATATGCCTATCTGCCGGAGAATCATATTCGCGTCATCCCCGAGGCAAAGGGTGATAAATAAATGTTAAATGCTGAAAAAAGAAAAACGATACTTTTACTCATCCCCGTTGTTTTAATTCTAGTTGGTTACGTGTTATATCCATCGATTGCTACGATTGTAGAAAGCTTTAAACAAAAAGGCGTCTTCTCCATGGAAAATTACAATGACTTCTTTGGAGAAAAATCAGCAGCGAACTTTGAAGCATTATGGAACTCTGTCTATATTTCGTTGTTGTCGGTATTCTTTAGTGCATTAATCGGTATACCGCTTGCTTATATTTTTAACAGGTATGACTTTCCCGGCAGGCAGTTTTTCTCCAATATTGCGATTATGCCAATTGTACTCCCATCGTTAGTTGGGGTAATGGCATTCATGTTTTTATACGGAGAAGCAGGCCTCGTGCCGAATGCCATCAAGGATCTGTTCAATTTATCAGAGGTTCCCTTCAGCATTGGCGGCATATCAGGAATTTTGCTTGTGCATGCATATACGATGTATCCGTATTTTTATATGACGACATCATCTGCATTAAATAATATTGACCCTTCCTTGGAGGAAGCGGCCTACAATTTAGGTTCAAGCAAATTTAAGGTATTTTGGAAAGTAACGTTTCCCTTATTAACACCAGGACTTGTTGCTGCATCTCTATTGGTCTTCATGGTATCCATGGCTTCCTTTAGTGCCCCGTTTTTATTGGCGGGCGGATTCCGGGTCTTAAGCTTACAAATTTACTTTTCAAAAATTAACGGTGATCTGGAGATGGCTGCAACCCAATCCGTTATTCTATCCGTTGTTTCGATTTCCTTCCTATTATTTATGCGCTGGTATCAAAGCAGGAAGGATTACCGGATGGCGAGTAAGGGGATTGGCGCACACCGCAGTGAAGTAAACAATCCAGTTCTAAAAGGTGTGATGGTAACACTTGGAATTGTTGCAATGATTGTTTTACTCTTGCCACATGCGACCTTGCTTATTCTGTCACTCGTCCCAGAAGGTGCATGGACATGGCAGACCTATCCAACAGCATTCAGCCTGGAAAATTTCCGATTATTATTTGAGGATCCGAACATTTGGGATCCGGTGAGAAACAGTTTAATTATGACGTGCCTAGCCTGTATCGGTGTATTCATCTTTGGGATTATTACATCGTACGCACTCGTGAAACGAAGCTTTATCGGCAAAAACCTACTCGATATTCTTGTGATGATTCCATGGGCATTACCAGCAACCGTGGTCGGGATGAATTTGATTTTGGCATTTAACAAGCCATCTCCATTTTCTTTTGGACAGATCTTGGTCGGCACGTTCTGGATCCTGCCACTTGCTTACTTTGTGCGGTTTATCCCACTGGTAGTCCGTTCAACAACTGCCGTATTGGAGCAAATGGATGATTCCTTGGAAGAAGCAGCGCAAAATCTTGGCGCAAAATGGTTTTACACCTTCCGTCGTGTCGTGATACCAATCATTATGCCAGGCGTACTAAGTGGAACACTGTTGGCATTTGTGCAAGCGGTCGGCGAATTCCCTACATCGGTATTGCTATATACACTAAGCAATAGGCCGATTTCGATTGAAATTATGAACCAGCTCCGCATGTTCAACATGGGGCAAGCTGCAGCGTACGGCATGATTCAAGTCGGATTGATCGCGATTGTCATGTTTATCGCCTATCGCTTCTTTGGGGTTAAGTCGGAGAATACGTTGTAGGATTGTTGTGAGATTTGGTTTGAGAAGATCTATGAAAAATTATTAGAAGTTAATCAATCAATGATAATCAAAAAATGTTGAGGTGCTACTATTGCATACATTAAAGGAACAATTTGAGAAAACAGATGGTGTCGTTTTTCCTGGAAAAACCTTCATGGATGAACTACTGAAGCCGGTTTTTTACGACCAAAAAGAACATCTATTTGATGCGATGTTTCACATCCATAAAGCACATACAACGATGCTTGCAGAACAAGGCATTCTAACTGATGATGAGGCTGCAAAAATTTTGGAGGCGTTGCCGAGGTAGAAAAGATGGAAAAGGCAGATATCGAATATTCTTCTTCCTATGAGGACCTGTTTTTTCTAGTTGAATCTCAAATTGGAACATTAATTGGTGACGAACTAGCAGGAAAAATGCATATTGCCAAAAGCAGGAATGACATGGGTGAAGGCATGTACCGTATCGTTCTACGCGATTATTTACAGGAAACAACAGAAGCTGCAGAAAAGCTGGCTGAGGCCATTTTGTATCAAGCAGAGAATCATGTAGAATCCATTATGCCTGCACATACCCATACACAGCCAGCCCAGCCAACAACATTCGGCCACTATTTGGTCGCCATTTATGATAGCTTGCAGCGGGATATCGATCGCTTGAAGCAAGCACGAAAAACAGTCAATCAATCCCCAATGGGCGCAGCAGCCATCACCACCTCCGGCTTCCCGATAAACAGGGAACGCATGGTGGATCTGCTCGGCTTTGAAGGATTAATCGAAAACTCCTATGACGCCATTGGTGCAGGCGACTACTTAATCGAAGCGGCTCAGGCATTGATCAGTCTCATGACAAATATGGGACGCTGGTTACAGGAATTCCTGCGAATGACCTCAAAGGAAGTAGGGTTGCTTAAGGTATCAGATGCTTATGTACAAATAAGCAGCATCATGCCACAAAAGCGTAACCCCGTATCCATTGAGCACTCGCGCGCCATCGCCAGCAGTGCCGCGGCAGAAGGTATGGCTGTTGTGCATATGATCCATAACACACCATATGGAGACATTAATGACACAGAGGATGACTTGCAGCCACACCTTTACGCAGGCTTCAAGAAAGCATTGCGTGTGCTGAAGCTCATGCGTGCTGTTGTAGTGACAATGGACTTTAATAAAGATCGCGCCTACCAGCAGGCAAGAGAAAACATGATCACAATCACCGAGCTTGCCGACGTGCTCGCCCGCGATTATGGAGTCTCTTTTCGCAAAGCACATCATAAAGCGAGCGTCATCGCCAAAATGGCTGATAAGCAGGGCAAGGAATTATATGAAATACCAGTTGACGAACTGAATGAATGGCTGGAGGACGTGACATTGACCGAGCAAGACTGGCAGCAAATCACAGATCCCTATTACTTTGTCCAACGTCGACGCGTGACAGGCGGAACAAACCCGGATGTAGTAAGAGAGATGATTGATCGGCGGAAGGAGTAGTTCTCCTTTTGGTGGGGGGCGCTCTCTCATATGGAGCGTGTGCTGTCTCAAATAGGGCCTGGGTTGTCTCATATGAGGTGGGTGCTGTCTCAAATGGGGCAGGTGGTCTCTCATATGAGGTGGGTGCTGTCTCAAATGTGTCAGATGGTCTCTCATATGAGGCGGGTGCTGTCTCAAATGTGAAGCTGGTTCTCTCATATGAAGCGTGTGCAGTCTCAAATGTGAGGCTAGGTCTCTCATATGAGGCCGATGCTGTCTCAAATAATATGGCTGCTCTCTCAAATGGAGCGTGTGGTGTCTCAAATAGGAGCCAGTGTCTCTCATATGATAGTAAATGTCTAAAAAGGATGGGCGTGGTTTTGCCCATCCTTTTCCATGTGGATTTTAATTAACTATTGTGGTGTTTTTATGTGTGAGTTTATTAACTAGAAGCTATTTATTCCTAAGGTGCTTTTGATGCGTTGGATATCTACTTTCATTTTCCAAACTTCCTCCCGCAAAACCTCTGTTTCAGCAGAAGCTGCTGCTTGAAAACCAATTATCTCTTCCTCTTCTTCACGCTGCCCCAACTGCTTTTCTGTATCTTCTAAACTGGACATTATTTTGTTCAGCATTTCTATTATTTGATCCTTCTTTTCCACTCCCACCACCTCCTTATATTTTAATAGATTATAGCACATATCAAAAAAGATTTAGAAAGAAATTTATAATAATTAAAAAGAACTTTGCTTCCTTAACAGATAATGAAAAACTTACAAATAAAATTAGAAATTCAGCATCAATATAGCATTTAAATTCAATTATTGGCTTTTCGCTTCATTCCCCAAACCGTGCTACAGTAGCTTTAAAAAGGAGAAAGATATGAAACTAAATACACGAACCAAACCAACTTCTTTAAAGAAATACGAAGCACTCCTGCAAAGGCTCGGCCCAAACCATCCAAAATTAATGGAAATCGAATCAAAAGCAGCAAGAGAAATATACGGTTATGAAGGAGAGAGATTAGTAGATTATCATACTGACTTTTTGACAGAAGATTTTACTGTTGTTCATCAACTTACTTTGAAATTGCGAGGTAAACTTTTTCAAATGGATACAGTCGTGATTGGCGATAATGGCATCTATCTTGTAGAAATCAAAAATAATAAAGGAATTGTTACTTTTAATACAACATTAAAACAATTTTCTAGAGAGGATGGCGAAAATGAAATTGGTTATCGTTATCCCATTACTCAGGTGGAGCTTCAGAAGTTGAAGCTGGAGCATTGGCTGCAGCTGCAAGGGTATCCAGAGGTACCGATTTATCCGCTCATTGCAATTAGTAAACCTAGTACGATCATTAAAGTCAGTGGGGATGAGGAGGAGGTTGCGCGGAAAGTTCATCATGCTGAGTATATTCCGAAAGAGATATTGGATTTAGACAGGAAATATAAAAGCGAGACAAAACTCCCCCATGAAAAAATCGGTCGACTTCTGCTTCGAGCCTCCAGCGAATATAATGCAGACATTCTCAAAGAGCATGGTGTCCTCCTGTCTGATCTAGTGCCTGGGATATATTGCTCCCATTGCAACAGGCTAGAAATGGTGAGAGGACACAACACATGGAAATGCGATCACTGTCAGAAAAAAGATCAAAAAGCACATCTGCAAGCACTGGCTGATTATTTTCTGTTAGTCGGTCCTTCTATATCCAATTCTCAAGCTCAATACTGGCTACAATATAATGAAAAAAGCTCAATTACCAGAATGCTAAGAGGAGCAGGGCTATATCACGACCGTCGCAACCGAAAATGGTGGTTAAAAAGATGAATAGGAGTGGAGAAGGATAGGTAATATAAGGCCAACTAGTGAAAGATGAAATTACTCTTGAATAGAATGAGAGAGTTTCCCCTGATTTGAGAGAGCCCGCAGTCCATATGAGAGACCATACTGATCAAATGAGAAAGCCCGCATCCAATATGAGAGACAGCACTCCATCCAAATGAGTGAACCCCCACCCAATATGAGAGAGTCCGCATGTCATATGAGACAGCACGCACCTAATATGAGAGAACGCCCCATCCATATGAGAGAGCACCCCACCCAAATGAGACAGCTGCATGCCATATGAGAGAACACCCCATCCATATGAGACAGCACGCCACCCAAATGAGAAAGCCCGCACTCCATATGAGAGAGCATGCCACCCAAATGAGAGAAAACGCACCCTATATGAGACAGCACCCCATCCAAATGAGAGAACAACACACAACCCAACAAAAAAAGAACTCCAGCCACGCTGGAGTTCTCCCTTATAGTATAAGTGCTATTACATCATATGTAATAATATTAACCTATTAATAGAAACGCTTGTAGCTATCGAAGTGCTTGCTCCAGTAAGAGTTGCTTAGCTTCGTTTTTGTTACGCCTGTGGAGGTTCCTGCATGGATGAATTCGTTGTTTCCAACGTAGATTCCCATGTGGGAGATTCCTTTTCTGTAAGTTCCTGAGAAGAAGACTAGGTCTCCAACCTGTGGCTTGCTTACATGGTAAGAACGGTTGTAGTAGCCGTCTGTTGATAAGCGGCTTACGCTTTTGCCTGCGTTCTTATATGCATAGTAGATGAATCCGCTGCAGTCAAAGCCGCTTGTGGTGGAACCGCCCCATACATATTTCGTGCCCATAACGCTTTTGGCTGTGCTTACAAGCTTGTTCACATTGTAGTCAACATTCGTTGCAGTTGACCCGCCAGAACTGCTGGAGCCTGAGCTTGACCCTGTGCTACTTCCGCTTGTGCTTCCATTAATGCTTAGTTTTTGTCCGATTAGGATTAAGTCAGAGCTTAGGTTGTTCCATTTCTTCAAGTTGGATACACTCACACCATATTGTGCTCCGATGCGTGATAAAGAATCTCCGGATTTAACAACATACACCTCGGATGAGCCTGTTGATGGCTTGCTTGATCCGCTGCTTGAGCTTCCAGAAGAACTTGAATTAGAGCTGCTTGACGATGAGCCATTCTTGCTTACAACGAAAACATTTCCGGGGAAGATAAGCGTGGTGTCAAGGTTGTTCCATTTCATTAAGTTACTTAGAGAAATGTTATGTTTTGAGGCAATTCCACTTAGTGTATCGCCACTTTTTACTGTATATGTAGAGTTTGAATTAGTAGATGGTTTAGTAGTATTTGAGCTGTTGCTTGAATTAGAGTTGGATGATTGCTCGTTATCTGTTTCTATGATTTGATTTGGATAAATAAGATCTCCTGAAATTCCATTGATGGAACGTAACTGTGAAATGCTGGTGTTATATTGCTGGGCTATTGACCACAATGAATCTCCACTTTGAACCTTATGAGACGCTGCTTCTGCTTCCTCTGCGCCAACTACCGCTGCGGCTATCGCTGCAGTTGCAGTTACCGACATAATAATCTTTTTATTGGCCAATCGATGATTCTCCCTTCACAAATCTATCTATTTATTCTTCCATTTTTTCTAAGAAGTGACTCTATTATATAAGTAGAAGAAGGAAAAATATAGATATATAGGGAATTTGTAATGAACTTGTAATATTAATCCTGTTTATGGAGGGAATACTATATATATTGTCATTTTTATGTACAATCATCTTTTGTAAAGAAAAATTTAAGAAAATCGTTTCATGAGCAACCGGTACCATATTTGCGTTTTCGACAACACCTCCTTTTTCAAACGGAAACTGACAAAGCTCGCAATTTCATGCGAGGACTTCAGCGTTTATTTCATTATCCTTCCAAAAACCTTCTATTAACATATATAACTTTTACCTTCCGACTTAAGTACTATTTCATGTCATAGAAACAAATTCTTCCAAAAATTATCTTCATCTTTTTTCTAATTATGTGTTATAATTTCGATTATAATGTCGATATATAGAATATGTTGCAAAATCACTTTTGCAGAATCATAGAATAAGGAACAGCGAATAAGCTTTGGTCGAATGGATCGCCCCCTCATCCTAGTAGATGAAGCTCTCCCCGTATTCAGGCTGGAAACAAAATGGAGGTACTTACATGGAAGAAACGATTTCCCTCAAGGAAATATTTGAGGTCATTAAAAAAAGGCTGATGCTCATTATTGCCTTGATGCTTGGAGCTGCAATTATTGCTGCAGCGATCAGTTATTTTGTATTAACACCAACCTATCAAAACAGCTCTCAATTTCTTGTCACCCAAAGCCAGGAAGACCCAAATACGCAATACAATTCCAATGATATCCGTACAAATATTGAACTCATCAATACATATAATGTCATTATTAAAAGCCCGCGGATATTGGATGAAGTTGCCAAGGAGCTTAACTTGAATCTCACACCAGAACAGCTTTCCGGAAAAATTGAAGTATCGAGTGCGGAACAATCACAGGTAGTAACTGTTACCGCTACAGACCCGGATCCAGAGCTTGCAACCGCGATTGCCAATACAACTGTCGAAGTTTTTCAGGAAAAAATCCCTGATTTGATGAACGTGGATAATGTATCAATCCTTTCACAGGCTCAGTTAACAGCTGACCCATCACCAGTAGCGCCAAATCCAATGTTGAATATTGCGATTGCTCTTGTGCTTGGAGCGATGGTAGGAGTTGGACTTGCCTTCTTGCTTGAATACTTGGATAACACGATTAAGTCAGAAAATGATATTGAGAAAAAACTGGAAGTTCCCGTGCTTGGAGTCATCTCTCATATTGAAGAAAATGATATCCGTTTTGAACCAGGAGCAATGCAGGCTGGGAAGAAACTAAGAGGGGGTGGCTATAATGGCTCGCAGAAAAAAACAATCTAAAAGCAATAAAATGAGATATTTAATTACAAAATTAATGCCACGGTCCCCGATCTCTGAACAGTATCGTACCGTCCGCACCAATCTGCAATTTTCTGCTGTAGATGAAGAATTGCGACGCATCATGGTAACCTCTGCAGGTCCAGGCGAAGGGAAATCGATGACGACAGCAAATCTAGCTGTGGTATATGCGCAACAAGGGAAAAAGGTCTTGCTTATCGATGCGGATTTACGGAAACCGACGATCCATTACACATTCCGTCTCGACAATTTGCGCGGACTAAGTAATATTCTTGTAGGAGAAGCATCTATTGAAGAAGCGGTATCCTCCAGTGATGTGGAGAACCTTGATTTGATCTCCTGTGGCCCGATTCCGCCAAACCCATCTGAATTACTAGCTTCCAAGCGAATGGAAAAAATGCTGGAAGCAGCAAGCGAAATGTATGATGTCGTGTTATTGGATACACCACCAGTACTTGCCGTAGCGGATGCGCAGATTTTGTCCGGCCTCGCGGATGGCGTTGTACTCGTCGTTCGCAGTAAGCATACAGAATATGAAGCAGCTGAAAAGGCGATAGAAGCATTGCAAGCTGTAAATGCCAGAGTACTAGGCACGGTGCTGAATGACCGTGATAAGAAAGAAGCAAATTATTACTACTATTACGGTACAAATTAATAGATTTTGTAAAAACCTCCATGTTGTGTGGAGGTTTTTTTGTTGCGCTATTTTGGTTGGGGGGGAGTGTGGTTGCTGGCTCTCTCATTCGGGCGGGTGCACTTTTCAAACGGGCACTCATCATGCTCCTAAACTCTCAATCTCTAGCTAAATCTCCCACATACCAGCTTTTTCGCCTCCTGCAGCGTGCCTATATAGTACTAAAAAGTCATATGTTTTATAAATGGAAAAACAAGGGAAAACAGTTAATAAGTATCGGTTTTTTGGAAAAAGACTTCCATCACACATGACTTTTTAACTATTTTCATGACTTTATTATGACTATAATTTCCTATAAATAACCAGTTACTTTTGTTATTATATTAAAACAGATATAAATAGAGACAAACAAGATTAATTTGGGCATAAAGGGGTAACAAGTTATTAGGGGGGCTTTTATGATTGATATTCATAACCACATTCTACCTGGTGTAGATGATGGAGCGAGTTCATTAACGGAGAGTATGGCAATGGCAAGGGAAGCTGTAAAGGAGGGGATCGATACGATTATCGCCACCCCTCACCACAAAAACGGGGAGTTTACCAATACAGCTGAACAAATTATTGGTGCAGTGGAATATTTGAATCATAAGTTACAGGAAGAGAATATTTCCGTACAGGTTTTGCCAGGTCAGGAGACAAGGATCTATGGGGAGATGCTTGAGGACCTGGAAAAGGGAGAATTGCTGCCATTAAACAAAACAAGTGGCTATGTGTTTGTAGAATTGCCAACAGAGCATGTCCCACGCTATACGACCCAACTTTTGTTTGATATGCAGATTTCAGGATATAAGCCGATCATTGTGCATCCGGAGCGAAACCATGAATTGATGGAAAGTCCGGATAAGTTATATCGGCTTGTGAAAAATGGTGCTTTAACCCAGATTACTGCAGGCAGTATTACGGGTAAAACGGGTAAAAAGGTGCAAAAGTTTGCTTATCAACTTTTAGAGGCGAATTTGACTCATTTTATCGGCTCTGACGCACATGGTGTGAAGAAACGCAGCTTCTATATGAGAGAAGCACTTGCTGATATCAAAAAGCATGTAGGTAATCATACGACGTATCAGCTAATGGAAAATAATGAAGCAATTGTTTCTGGACATGGTGTGTACATGGATCCGCCAGAACGAATCGCTATGAAAAAGAAGTGGGGTATTTTTTCTAAATAGAAAAGCTGGAAATAAGCTTGTATCGCTCTAAAATGGGACTAATATAGCCTGTCTGTACCTAATGTTTTCTGTTATAATTTCCTATAAAGATATAAAAATAGGAAGTGAAGACATGATAGATATTCATAGTCACATTTTACCGGGAATGGATGACGGTGCGGCAACAATAGAAGATAGTGAGGCGATGGCAAGAGCGGCTGTGGCAGATGGGATTCATACAATCATTGCGACACCACACCATCAGAATGGAAAATACAATAATGAAAAAGCAGAGATTTTACCATCGGTAGATCAGCTAAATAGTCATTTACAGGAAAAGGGCATCCCTTTACTCGTGCTGCCAGGGCAGGAAAATCGCTTGTACGGCGAATTAGTGACACATTTAAAAGCGGGACAACTCGTGACATTGGCGAATGAAACGGACTATGTATTTGTGGAGTTTCCTTCAGGACATGTGCCGCGTTATGCGAAACAGATGCTGTTTGACATACAGGTAGCAGGCTTTAAGCCGGTGATTGTTCATCCGGAGAGAAATAGAGAGATCATGGAGCATCCATCTGTTTTATACAATTTTGTGGATAAGGGTGCATTATCTCAAGTGACTGCTGCAAGTATTGCAGGCAAGTTTGGCAAAAATGTACAAAAGTTTGCTCATCAATTGATTGAGGCGGACTTAACGCATTTTGTCGCATCTGATGCGCATAATACAACTTCCAGAGGTTTTTGTATGCAGGAGGCGTTTGAAGAGGTTAGTAAGCGACATGGTTCGCAAACGAGCTTTTTCTTAATGGAGAATGCGCAGCTTCTTGTGGAAGGATTAAATGTGAATCGGAATGAGCCTGAACAAGTGAAGAGGAAAAAGTTCCTCGGTTTGTTTTAAAGGGAGATGCCAGAGACTGTATCTTAGTTTCTGTGCGTCTTTTTTTTATGCGCTGTAATCGTGGTTAGAGTCAAAAAACAATAGAATTTAGACTAAAAACTAAATGGCAGCGTCATCTCGCTGCGGAAAAATACTGCGCTGGGAGTAATTCATTTATCAGCAAGTACTCATTTACAGTCATTAGAAACTACAAATTACTAATTGATTGGAGCGGAAAGTGTCCCTCTGCAGCGGAGGTTAATGGGAGCATAAGGAAAACTAGACATGGTTAATGCGACCATAACAGGCTTCTCTAAATAAACGGAATACAACATAACAAACACAACAAGCCGTACATCGCTAATCAAGCACTACTAACACCCTATGCCCAACAATACTGCTACCAGGGCCCCCTTACAAAATAGGGATGGGCTAATACGATTAATACATACTTTCACTACATCAAGTTAAAGGTAAGCTCAAATTCAAAATACTACCTACACTAATTTATTCATTTCTAAAGGCTTTGCATTATTATGTATACCTTTTGACCTATACTAATTAATAGACCAATCATTGTGGAAAGGGGATGGGGAGTTGGAACAGATTCAGGTGCTGATTGTAGAGGAGCAATCATTAATGCGGGAGGGGATTGCAGCGATCATTAATCATACAGAGGACATGGCCGTTGCGGCAATGGCTGACAGTGGCAGAAGGCCATTGACTATATTCGAAGGCAACCGCCGGACGTGGTGCTGCTGGACCTTCATATGGAGGATCTGGATGGGATTAAAACAGCAAGCACAATAAAGGAAGCTTGGCCCTCGGTGCAAATAATCTTTCTGACTTCATTTGCTGAGGAAGAACTGATTTTACGGGGGATTGATGTTGGTGGAGCTGGATTCCTATTAAAAGAAATCCGTGCACAGACATTGGTTCGCTCGATCAGACAGGTGCATGATGGGGACGTTGTTTATTCTGGGCAAGCTGCAAGAATACTAATCAACAAGATTCGTGAGCTTACATTAAGTGAGAAGGAAATATTGGGGAAGCGCTTGGAAAACCGGGGGATTCATCTGACAAAGCGTGAGCTTGATATTACGTATTTATTTATGAGTCGAATGACGAATAAACAAATTGCGCAAAAGTTATACCTCGGGGAAGGCACCGTAAAGAATTATATTAGTGAAATTTATAATAAACTTGGAAACCGGAATCGCAAGCATAATATCAATTTTCTGAAAGAAGTGTTAAATAGAAAGTAATGGAAGTTATTACTTTTATTTGTAAAAGTAACTAAAAATATGACTAAATATTTAGTACTATTGAAATATATCTTTTTTACTAGGGGAGAAGAGATGGACAGAATATGCTACACGAGCACAATGGATTATATACCCTCTGTTATACAATCCATTAACAAAGAGGCAGATATGCAAATTGATTTTGTAACATATACAGAGAATATTCGACGTTTAATGGTGCTTGCCAATCCAACAATACTTCTATTTGATATCGAGGGGATAGAAAAATCAGAAGTTCAGCATACGATCACTTATTTAAAGCAAGAATTGACAGGGGTAAGCATCATTATTCTGACCGCACCAGTACATGAGGGCAGCTCTTTATGGTTGATTGAAGCTGGGATTGATAGTGTCATAGAGAAAAAGGAGCATATACATACAAACATTGTTTCGACAATTCGAACGGCCGCAGAAGGCCATTTTATTATGCCTTCTAAGCTGATTTCTCCGCTATTATCTGAGTTACAAGAGTTGAAAGTAGCGAATTTTGACATCTTTTACCGAAAGCTGTATGACTTCGATATTGAGTTATCCAAGCGGGAGGCAGAGGTTGCCTACTTAATGAAGCAAGGACTGAAGAATGGAACCATTGCAAAAAAGCTGCAATTATCGGAAGGGACAATTAAGGTCCATGTAAACCATATTTACAAAAAATTTCCTATTAAACGCAGACGCAATGTGATAGAATTATTAAATAAGATCATGGTAGAAAAAAATCTACAATTACCTACATATTAATTGGAAAAATTACTATAGAATAGAAAGGAGCGAAGGCTTTGACATATCGAACAAGACTGACATTGTTGATCATTCTCGACTCCCTGATTGTCAGTACTGCGATTTTTATCGCATCTTGGATTGTATATCCTTCGACAAATGTTTCACAGCTTGATGCGATCATTATTAGTGCGATAGCTCTATTAGTCTTTCATCATCTTTTCGCATTTATTTATAAGCTGTATAACAAAGTATGGGCCTATGCGAGTATTGGAGAATTAATAGCGATTGTGAAGGCCATTACGCTGTCGATTATTGCGGCGGGGATTGTGCAATATCTGTTTAATGACTTTGCGGTCTATCGTAGAGCATTACTTATTACATGGATGCTGCATATCACTTTAATTGGTGGATCCCGATTTGTATGGCGGATATATCGTGACCGTTATATTGCAAAAGCGGACAACCAGAAGCGTACTTTAATTGTAGGTGCTGGATCGGCTGGAGCAATGATTGCAAGGCAGCTGAAGAATGATCACAACAATCAGGAATTGTTACCAGTGGCTTTCGTAGATGATGACATAAATAAACAAAAGATGCAATTGTTTGGTCTTCCTGTAGCAGGTACTGTGAAAGAAATTCCGAACATTGTAAAAAATCTGGAGATCCAGCATATCGTCATTGCGATTCCTTCCTTGAAGAATGGCGCATTGGAGAAAATTGTAGAACAGTGTAATAAAACAACAGCCAAGGTGCAGATGATCCCGAAAATTGAGGATCTGATGACAGGCAGAGTGTCTGTCAGCCATTTGAAAAATGTCGAGGTAGAGGATCTGCTTGGGCGGGAGCCTGTGAAGCTGGATATTAACGCAATCTCGGAATATGTGACAGACAATACGGTAATGGTGACAGGAGCAGGTGGCTCGATCGGTTCAGAAATCTGCCGACAGATCATGAAATTCAATCCAGGCAAAATTGTGCTATTCGGACATGGCGAATTTAGCATTTATACTATTGATATGGAATTACGTAATAGATACAAAGATGCCAACATTGAAATCGTGCCTGTTATCGGGGATGTTCAGGATCGTGACCGTGTGTTTGAAGTCATCAAAGAACAGCAGCCAGCGATCATTTATCATGCTGCTGCACATAAGCATGTGCCGTTAATGGAATACAATCCACATGAAGCAGTGAAAAATAATATCGTCGGCACTAAAAATGTCGCAGAAGCTGCCGATACATTTGGTGTGAGTACCTTTGTAATGGTTTCGACAGATAAAGCAGTTAATCCGACAAACGTAATGGGTGCAACCAAGCGTGTTGCCGAAATGGTTGTCCAGGATATGGCAAGAAAAAGTAAAACGAAATTTGTCGCTGTCCGATTTGGGAATGTACTCGGAAGCCGAGGCAGTGTGATCCCGCTCTTCAAGAAACAAATCGAACAAGGTGGCCCAGTAACCGTAACGGACCCGGAAATGACCCGTTACTTTATGACAATTCCAGAAGCATCCCGACTAGTTATCCAGGCAGGAACGTTGGCAAGAGGTGGCGAGATCTTTGTCTTGGATATGGGCGAGCCTGTAAAGATTGTCGATTTGGCAAGAAACCTTATCAAACTATCAGGCTACTCGGAGGAAGAGATTCCAATTCAGTTCTCAGGTATCAGGCCTGGGGAGAAGATGTATGAGGAGCTTCTTGGTGAAGATGAGGTGCATCCTGATGCGGTGTATGAGAAGATTTATGTCGGTCGGACGATGGATGTGGATGCGGCATTGTTCCTTAATTTAATTGATCGGTTTGAGGGTTATGATGCGGTTGAGTTGAAGGATAAGTTGATGGGTATTGTGTTTATGGAGAAGACATTGTTGAGTGTGAAGGGGAGTTAGTTTGGATAGGGTCTTTTGGCGACCGCAGAGTGAAAATATACTCGCTTTCCGCGGGCAATGCTTCAGCTTCCTCGGAAGAAAACCACTTCCTGCGGGATCTTCAGCTATTGCTTTTCCCGCAGGAGTCTCGCATATTTTCTTCTGCTGTTAGGGATTAACTTCCTACTCCTACTAACCAATACTGGTAAATAAAAATGGGGGTTATTTGATTGAAAACAGTCAAAAAGGCTATTATACCGGCAGCAGGGTTGGGAACAAGATTTTTACCTGCGACAAAAGCAATGCCTAAGGAGATGTTGCCGATTGTTGATAAGCCTACGATTCAGTATATTGTGGAAGAAGCTGTGGCTTCTGGGATAGAAGATATTATTATTGTAACAGGTAAGGGTAAGCGTGCGATTGAGGATCATTTTGATAATAACTTTGAACTGGAAGATAATCTGGTAAAAAAAGAAAAGTTTACATTACTAGAAAAAGTGAAGCAGCCTTCCCAAGTGGATATTCATTATATCCGACAAAAAGAACCAAAAGGACTTGGCCATGCAGTATGGTGTGCACGTAAGTTTATTGGCAATGAGCCATTTGCTGTATTGTTGGGTGATGATATTGTTCGTTCAGCAACACCTTGCTTACGTCAGTTGATTGAGCAGTTTGAAGAGACAAGCAGCTCTGTTGTAGGTGTGCAGCAAGTACCGATGGAAGAAACACATCGATATGGGATTGTGGAACCGAGTACGGTAGAGGGTAGAAGGTATCAGGTGAATAATTTTGTTGAGAAGCCTGCGCAGGGCACATCACCTTCCAATTTGGCGATTATGGGACGTTATGTATTTACACCGGAAATTTTTGATTTTCTGGATAGACAAGAAATTGGTGCAGGTGGAGAAATTCAATTGACGGATGCGATTCAGATGTTGAATGAGCTACAAAAGGTGTATGCTTATGACTTTGAAGGCAAGCGATATGATGTTGGTGAAAAGCTTGGCTTTGTAAAGACGACAATTGATTTGGCTTTGGAGAATGAAGAGATTAAGGATGAATTGTTGGCTTATTTGAGAGAGAAGGCTAGTGGGGTTGAGGTTTAGGGGTTAATTCTGATTCCCTTGTTAAACCTTGCGGTTTAAGATGATAAACTAGAACTTATAGGTGTTATAAATGTTTAATCAATCGTTTGTTTAGGTGAATGCATGGGAGGGTTGGACATATTGTAGTGTCTTAGCCCTTTTATGTGTGTTTGGGTGTCACACCTAGAACAATATTGACTTAAATAATTTTGATAGGGTTTGATATGTTACCTTTGGTACCTAAGTTATCTACCCTGCAAGTTGGATGGTTAAACATAGCAATTGAGCTTTTTTATAATTTTTTGTTTGTACATAATTTGAGGCGTCTCGCGGGCACCTAATGACTACTATAGCTACTTCGTAGCTAGTTTACATATATAGGTGATGTGTCCTTACCTTTATCAATGGATGTACTCGGCTGTGCTGTGGATTCAAATACCTTAGACGCGTTTGTTGTCAGGAGTGTGGCGTGAGGCGGGGTTAGATGCCCTGTATTAAAATATTGTAATTGCCTTGCGGGCTGTTTATCGTCTAGCGGTGAACTGTCAGTGAGATGCAGGAAAGAAACAGAGAGAACAGAGTACTGAGGAGTATGATATTGAAACTCACTTATTAAAAATTTCGTATTGAGTACCAGACGTTTTTAGTAGTTTAGCAGTTAATTGGATTAAAACTTAGGGATCCAATTAAGTCTTAATCTACTAAAGTTATTAATTTATTCAAAATAGGAAGGAAGACTCTAATTGGGAACTAATCAAGTAAACGAAAAAATTTATCTTTCCTCACCTCATATGAGTGATCAGGGATATGAAATGCAATATATAAAGGAAGCTTTTGATACAAACTGGATTGCACCCCTTGGTGAAAACGTAAATGGGTTTGAAAGAGAATTAGCTGAAAAAGTGGGTTCTAAAGCTGCTGCAGCACTGTCTTCTGGAACAGCTGCTATTCATCTAGCTCTTAAAGCAGCGGAAGTTGAAGAAGGAGATATTGTATTCTGTCCATCACTTACTTTCTCAGCCACAGCAAATCCTATTATCTATCAAAATGCAATTCCTGTTTTTATAGATAGTGATTTTGAGACTTGGAACATGTGCCCTAAAGCATTGGAAGAAGCTTTTGAGAAATATCCAGAAGTTAAAGCAGTTATTGTAGTTCATTTATATGGTTTATCGGCTGATATGGATAAAATAATGAAGCTATGTAAGAAACATAATGTCGTTGTCATTGAAGATGCAGCAGAGTCGTTAGGTGGTTACTACAAAGGTCAACATACAGGAACATTTGGTGATTATGGCATCTTTTCTTTTAATGGTAATAAAATTATTACTGCTTCCGCTGGTGGGATGTTGGTTTCTAATAATGAAGAGAAAATAGCAAAGGCGAGGTTTTGGGCTACTCAATCAAGAGATCAAGCACGACACTATCAACATAGTGAATTAGGATTTAATTATCGTATGAGCAATGTTGTTGCAGGTATTGGTCGAGGGCAGCTTAAAGTATTAAACGAAAGAGTAGAAAAGAAAAAGTATATATATAATTTCTATAAGAAAGAACTTAGTGAACTTGAAGGTGTTGAGTTTATGCCGATTAATGAGTGGGATGAACCAAACTATTGGTTAAGCTCGATGACTCTTACTGGCAAGGTAAGACCGATTGATATTATAGAGGCTCTTGAAGAAGATAATATAGAATCACGACCTGTTTGGAAACCAATGCATTTGCAGCCATTCTTTGAGAAATACGACTTTGTAGGTGAGGGTATTTCAGAGAAGTTGTTTGAGAATGGTGTTTGCTTGCCTTCTGATACGAAAATTACGGATGGAGAGTTGAAAAGGGTTGTAAAGATTATTAAGGGAGTGTGGATAGAATAATGAATAATTATAAAAGTGGTGTTTATAGAAGGTTTCTAAAAAGACCGATGGATTTTATACTTTCTTTAATTGCTATCATTATTCTTACTCCTTTGTTTTTAATTATTATACTACTAGTTAAGTTTAAACTTGGGAGCCCGGTAATTTTTAAACAAGAGCGACCTGGGTTGAATGAGGAAATATTTACGATGTATAAATTTAGGACGATGACGAATGAAAAAGATGAGAATGGCAATCTTTTACCAAATCATTTAAGGCATACAAGATTTGGAAATGTTTTGCGCTCTACTTCATTAGATGAACTTCCTGAATTATTAAATGTTATAAAAGGTGACATGTCTCTTATAGGACCAAGACCATTATTAATAGATTATTTACCTCTATATAATGAATATCAAAAACATAGACATGATGTAAGACCGGGGCTATCTGGTTTAGCACAAGTAATGGGCAGAAATGCAATATCATGGGAGGAAAAATTCAAATATGATATTGAGTATGTTGAGAATATAACTTTTACTGTAGATTGTCGTTTAATGATAAGAACAATAACAAAGGTCTTTAAGAGAGAAGATGTTAATAATAATGAAAAAATAACTATGGACAGGTTTCGAGGAACAGTGAATAAGTGATTAAAAATAATTTCATGAAAGTTTATTATGAGGTGTTTTTCTATACTATGAAAAAAGAAGAAGTTTATATTGTTGGAGCAGGAACTTATGGGGAAGTAATGTATGAATTAGCTGAATTGTTAGGTTACACCATAGAAGGTTTCTATGATGAGAATGATCAAAAAAAAGGTAAGACAGTAATGAATTCTAAAGTTCTTGGCAGATTATCTGAATTAGAAGAACATGATATAAAGGGTAAAAAATTTGTTATAGCTATCGGCAAAAACTCCACAAGAAATGAATTAATGGATAAAATCAATAAATTTGGTGGAGAGACTCCAACATTAATACATCCTTCGGCAATAATTAGTCCAAGTGCTGAAATTGGGAAAGGTGTATACATACATGCAAATGCATATATCTGGACTAAGGTGAAAATAGGTAACCATTGTATTATTAGTCCTAAAGTTATTATTGCTCATCATACTTCAGTGGGGAAGGCATGTTTAATTTCAACCATGTCAGCAGTAGGGGCATCTGTAACAATTGAAAATGAAGTATTTATAGGGATGGGTAGCACTATTATGACAGGAGTGTCATGTATAGGAGGAAATACCACTATTGGTGCAGGCTCAGTAGTTATTAAAGATGTAGATGATTATAGTGTTTATGCAGGGGTTCCTGCTAAAAGGCTAAGAAGTATATAATTGCTTTAAATAAAAAATTGGATGGTACAAACTTCTCGCAAGGATGGAAAAACATAATGAATATCTTATTTTTATCAATTGGTAGGTTTACTAATGTAGAGGATAAAGGACTTTATACCGATCTTTTAAGAGAATTTAGAGATAATGGTCACAATTTATATGTTGTAAGCCCTAGAGAAAAAAGATTGAAAAAACCAACCGAATATGTAAATGAAAATGGAGTACAGTATCTTAGGGTCAAAATTGGTAATATAACCAAAACCAATGTTGTTGAAAAGGGTATCTCAACGATAATGATAGAAAACTTATTTTTAAAAGCTATTAAGAAGTATATGAACGATATAAAATTTGATTTAGTAATCTATTCAACCCCCCTATAACTTTTGGGAGAGTCATTAGCTATGTAAAGAAAAGAGATAATGCAAAATCATATCTTCTGTTAAAAGATATTTTCCCTCAAAATGCTGTTGATTTAAATATGTTTGGTAAAAAAAGTCTTATATATAAATATTTCAGGTATAAGGAAAAACAGTTGTATGCTCAATCAGACTTTATTGGATGTATGTCACAGGCAAATGTGGATTTTGTCATAAAAAATAATATTGAAATTCCTAATGAATCAGTTGAGGTTTGTCCTAATAGTATAGAGCCTGTAAAGATAGAAAAGAATGTAACCGAAATTAGGGAAATTAGAGAAAAGTATAATATACCTTTCCACAAAACTGTATTTGTATATGGTGGAAATCTTGGAAAACCTCAAGGTATTGATTTCTTAATTGAGTGTTTAAAGGCAAATCAAAATAATGATCAAGTTTATTTTGTAATTGCTGGGTCAGGAACTGAGTTTAATAAACTTAAAGCCTTCTTCAACAATTCAAAATTGACTAATGCGCAGTTGTTCGCGCAACTTCCAAAAAATGATTATGAAATTTTAGCAAATTCATGTGATGTAGGATTAATATTTCTAGATAAGAGGTTTACCATTCCTAATTTCCCTTCGAGAATCTTGTCTTATATGCAATCATCAATGCCTGTGTTAGCTGCAACAGATACAATTACTGATGTTGGACAAGTTATTGAAAAAGGGAAATTCGGATGTTGGTGTGAGAGCAAGAGTGTTAAACATTTTAATGAAAAACTGCAGTTGCTATGCAATAAAGAAATAAGAAATCAAATGGGGATTAACGCTAGAGGTTATTTAGAAAATAATTATACAAGCAAGCACTCGTATGAAATTATTATGAGTCATTTTAAATAAATGAAGAGAGGTAAATATCATGTTTGAAAATAAAACCTTGTTAATAACAGGTGGGACAGGATCTTTCGGTAATGCAGTGATGAAAAGGTTTTTAGATACAGATATAAAAGAAATTCGGATATTTTCCCGAGATGAAAAAAAACAAGATGATATGCGTAAGAAATATAAAAGTGAAAAGTTAAAGTTTTATATCGGAGATGTAAGAGACTTAAGAAGTGTTAAGGATGCTATGTACGGGGTCGATTACATTTTTCATGCGGCTGCTCTTAAACAAGTTCCCTCTTGCGAATTCTTCCCAATGGAAGCTGTGAAAACAAATGTAACTGGTACGGAAAACGTGCTTACCGGAGCAATTCATAGTGGGGTTAAAAAAGTCATATGTCTTTCCACTGATAAAGCTGCTTATCCAATTAATGCGATGGGCATATCGAAAGCAATGATGGAGAAAGTATTTGTTGCTAAATCAAAAACTGTTGACCCAGATAGCACATTGATTTGTGGAACCAGATACGGGAACGTAATGGCTTCACGCGGATCGGTTATTCCGTTGTTCATAGAACAGATTAAAAATGGACAACCATTAACTGTAACGGATCCTTATATGACAAGATTTCTTATGAGCCTTGAAGAAGCAGTTGAACTAGTAGTCTTTGCGTTTCAGCATGCGAAGGCGGGGGATATTATGGTACAAAAATCCCCATCTAGTACAATTGGTGATCTTGCTCTGGCAATAAAGGAACTTTTTAATGCTGAAAATGAAATTAAAATTATAGGTACACGACATGGTGAAAAAAGATATGAAACTCTTCTCACGAAAGAAGAATTTGTAAAAGCTGAAGATTTACCTGGCTTCTATAGAGTATCAGCTGATCAAAGAGATCTTAATTATGATAAATATTTCGCAGAAGGCGATCAAAAGTTGTCTACTGAGGAAGAGTATAATTCACATAATACAAGGATTCTTAACGTGGAGCAGATAAAGGAGAAGTTATTAGAATTAGAATTTGTTAGAAAAGAGTTGGAAGCATGGAAGAATGGAATTCATGTCAAGAACTAAAGGTGGTATTAATTTATGAAAATTCTTGTAACGGGTGCAAAAGGGTTTGTAGGAAAAAACCTTATTGCGGAGCTGAAAAACAAAGGGTATAACGATATACTTGAGTATACTAGGGAAAGCGATCCTTCACTACTTGAGAAATATACAAAAGAATGTAATTTTGTCTTTCATTTAGCTGGGGTTAATAGACCAAAAGATGAAAATGAATTTATGGAAGGTAACTTTGGTTTAACTTCTCAATTACTAGAATTATTAAAGAAACATAACAATAAGGCTCCTGTACTTCTCACTTCTTCTATTCAAGCAGAAAAGGATAACTCCTATGGAAGAAGTAAGAAGGCTGGTGAAGATTTATTATTAAATCATTATTATGAGACTGATACCAAAGTATATCTATATCGATTACCAAATTTATTTGGTAAATGGAGTAAACCAAACTATAATACAGTGGTGGCTACATTTTGTCATAATATAGCTAGTGGCTTAGATATACAAGTTAACAATCCAGATGCAGAGCTTAATCTTTGTTATATAGATGATGTTTTAGAAGAGTTTATTAGGGCTCTTGAGGGACGGCCAACTGTTCAGGATGATTTTTGTGTTGTACCTGTAACACATAATATTACACTTGGAGGTTTAGCGACCCTTATAAAGAGCTTTAAAGAAAGTAGAAAAAATTTAAGTATCCCTAATATGGGGGATGCTCTAACTAAAAAGCTTTATAGTACTTACTTAAGTTTTTTACCTGTAGAACAGTTTTCTTATGATCTTAAAATGAATTCCGATCATAGAGGATCTTTTACAGAGTTTATGAGAACTCCTGAAAGAGGCCAAGTTTCTGTGAATGTGTCGAAACCAGGAATTACAAAAGGAAACCATTGGCATCATACTAAAAACGAGAAATTTCTAGTTGTTAGTGGGGAGGGCTTAGTTCGCTTTAGACAAATAGATTCTGATGAAGTTATAGAATATAGAGTTAGTGGAGAAAAACTACAAGTTGTAGATATTCCAACGGGATATACTCATTCAATTGTAAATGTTGGGGAAAGTGATCTCGTAACAGTAATGTGGGCAAATGAATGTTTTGATCCAGAAAAGCCAGACACTTATTTCGTGGAGGTATAACTATTGAAAAAATTAAAAGTCATGACAGTCGTTGGTACTAGGCCAGAGATTATAAGGTTGTCGGCTGTTATAAATAAATTAGAAGATTCAGATGCAATTGAACATACTCTTGTTCATACGGGACAAAACTATGATTATGAATTAAACGAAGTATTCTTCAAGGATTTTAATTTAAAGAAACCAGATTATTTTCTAAATGCAGCAACTGGAACAGCAGTTGAAACGATTGGAAATATTCTAGTTAAAATAGATCCTATTATGGAAGAAGTAAAACCGGATGCATTTTTAGTACTTGGTGATACAAATAGCTGTCTATGTGCTATTGCAGCAAAAAGACGTCATATTCCTATTTTCCATATGGAGGCGGGGAATAGATGCTTTGACCAACGAGTACCAGAAGAAACTAATAGAAGGATTGTAGATCATACAGCTGATATTAACTTAACTTATAGTGATATTGCTAGAGAATACCTTCTTAGAGAGGGCATCCCATCAGATAGAATTATTAAAACGGGGAGTCCAATGTATGAAGTTCTTAACTCTAGAAAAAAAGATATAGATTGTTCAGATATACTAGAGAGATTGAGCTTAGAAGAAGAGAAATATTTTGTAGTATCAGCTCATAGAGAAGAAAATATAAATTCAGAAATAAACTTCCAGGATCTGGTTGGAAGTTTAAACGCAATTGCTGAAAAATATAATATGCCAGTTATTTTAAGTACACATCCAAGGACTAAGAAAATGATAGAGACTAAAGGAATTGAATTTAATCCTTTAGTTAAAACGATGAAGCCTCTAGGTTTTAATGATTATGTGAAACTTCAAATCAAGGCGAAAGCGGTTCTTAGCGATAGTGGAACCATTAGTGAGGAATCTTCCATCCTTGGATTTAGAGCTCTTAATATTAGGCAAGCACATGAAAGGCCAGAGGCGATGGAAGAAGCATCAGTTATGATGATTGGGCTTGGAAAAGCAAGAATATTACAGGGTCTTCAAGTGTTAGAGACTCAAGAGCGTGATACTTTAAGACGTGTTGAAGATTATAGTATGCCTAATGTGTCAGATAAAGTTTTGAGAATATTAATATCTTATACAGATTATGTGAAAAGGCTTGTTTGGAGGGAAAATTAACATGGCAGAACCATTGGTTAGCGTTGTTATCCCTTTTTATTCAGGAGTAAACTGGCTTAAAGAGGCACTTAACAGTGTGCAAAACCAGACTTATAAAAACATAGAGGTCTTAGTTATTAATGACGGCTCTAAAGAGGATATTAATGAGTTAGTTAGGTTATATAATATAAACATTAATATTATCAATAAAGATAATGGTGGTCCTGCTTCAGCGAGAAATATGGGTATAGAGAAGTCAACAGGTAAATATATTGCCTTTTTAGATTCAGATGACATTTGGCTACCAGATAAATTAAAAAAGCAAATAGAACAAATGGAATTAAGGGCTTATGTATGGAGTCAGCATTCATATGAAATGTTTTGGGAAAATAGCGATAAAACAAAAATAATTAGCACAGATATTTATGAAGGGAGTGTTTACAAAGACTGCTTTGTATCATTCAAAATACAAACTTCATGTGTAGTTGTTTTAAAAAGTATATTAATAGAAAAAAATATTAATTTTCCTTTAGATAAAAGATACGGACAAGATGGCGCATTCTATAAGCAAATTGCTAAACATTACCCCTTAGGCTATATAGATGGTGTGCTTTCTAGGTTCCGCATAAGAGGTACTAATGCAGGATTTAGAGCTAGGATACAAATTAATAGTAAAGCAACTACTTGGAAAGAAATTAAAGACAATAAGAGTGATTTGTATTTCCTTCCAAACGGAATTATCCTAGCATATAGGTTGTCGCACTTTTTGAATAAATTCATAGTCTGGACCAATAAACATGTATTAAGAGGAAGAAACGAAGCTAGTATTGAATGGTTATCTAAGTTAATGTATGTATTTCCATATTCTATTTTTAAAATGTACTCAAAGAAATCAAGATGATATAGTTCTATAATTTTCTTTGAAAATATATTTTATAAACTAAGGAGAATTTAAGGTGGATATTCTTTATATTAGTTCCGCTTGTAGTGAACAAACTTTAAAAGATATGAGTAATAAATATATGAGAGGTAAACCATTAAAAGCACCTCAGCAAACTTTTGATTTATCAGTTGCAATTGGCATGTCTAAATATGTTAATGTTGATTTAATCTCCCTACCCCCAGTACCTTCTTATCCAAATAGTAAATGTATCATCTTCCCTAAGAAGGTAGAAAGGTATAATGAGAACGTAAATATAAAATATATACCCGTAATAAATTTACCATTAGTAAAATCTTTATGTATTGTATTTTTCACACTATATAAAATCGTGGTATGGAGTAAAAAATGTAAAAACGAGAAATTCATTGTCTTACATTGGCCATACTTTCCAACTATGCTAGCTGCTTATATTGCTAAATATTTTACTAAAAATAAAGTTATATTGACAGTTCCAGATTTGCCAACTTATTCTGCAAACTATAATGGAAGTTCTAGTTTTAAAGCTAAATTAAGATTGTCTGTGAATAAACTAAAGCCTAATCTGATAAACAAGTTTGAAGGTTATGTTTTATTAACGAAATATATGAGGGAAAAGTTAGACATTTTGGATAAGCCATATACAATTATGGAAGGTCTTATTAGAGAAGAAAATATTCTACAAAATAATACTTTAGAACAAAAATATCCAGTTAAAGTTATAATGTACGCCGGTGCTGTGTATAAAAAATTCGGTTTACAAAAATTAGTAGAAGCCTTTCATAAGCATGTAAATGAAGAGTGTGAATTATGGATTTATGGTTCAGGAGATTTTGTTACAGAACTTAATAAGTATGAGAAAATAGATAAAAGAATCAAATATATGGGAGTTAAATTTAGGGATGAAATTTTAGAAGCCGAAAAGAAGGCAACATTACTAATAAACCCGCGTCCTTCTGGTGAAGATTTTACCCGATACTCTTTTCCATCTAAAACGCTTGAGTACCTTGGATCAGGTACACCATTACTCTCCACAAAGCTTAAAGGGATACCATTAGAATATTATGAGCATCTATTATGGATAGAAGAAGAAACAGCTGAAGGAATCGGAGAAGATTTGAACTTTCTACTAGCAAAGGGAGAGAAATGGCTTCATGAAAAGGGGAAAAATGGTCAAGAATGGGTAAGGAATAATAAAAATACAAATACACAAACCCAAAAAATTATAGACTTGCTTAAAAGTATGGTCAATAAATAATAAAACATCACTCTCAGAATAACTGCGGATGAATGGTCTATAACTATAATAAGGAATGTTACAATGAATTTAGAAAATACTTTTTCAAGAGGGAAAAATAGCCACATATTAGGTTTAATAATGTTCTTTTATTTAATGTTTACAGTATTTTTGTTTGAATTTGGGCCGTGGCCATGGCCGGTAGAGAATAAAGTATTACTTTATTCATATTTAATTATTAATAATTTCCTTTTACTACTTGGATATTTTATAGGAATAAATACAAAAAGAATATCTAGATCTAATATGAACTATGAAACTTGGTTTAAGTTGTCATTACTGATAAGTATTGTTTTATTGGTACCAACATCTCTTACTAGGACCGGTCAATTATTCCCAAGTTTTGTAGGTGTACTCGAAAATCTGGGAAATGCTTATTTTGAAACTAGACAAATTAGACAGGAAAATAGTTCTGTAGTTGAGTATATACGAATGTTGTTCTCACCAATTTTATTTTCGTTATACCCGTTAACACTTTACTATTGGAGTGAAATAAGAAAAAGATATAAATATATATCTTTAATTGTGTGTATATTGTATCTATTAATATCCATTAATATGGGGATTAATAAAGTAGTAGTTGATTATTTGATAATCTTATTTGTAATAATTACTATTAAGAAATTTAATCTATTTAAAAAAAATATAGACATAAAACATCTTATTAAAAAAACTATTATTGTATTTACTCTTGTGGTAATTTGTACTCAGTTCCTCAGTTACTTTCAATCTACCCAGGAATCTAGAGTTGGTGAACATGTTGGTGAGTATAATCATAGGGTAGGGATATATTCCAATGAAAACGCACTTTTGATTAAATATTTACCAAAGGAGATACAAGCAGGGACTATACAATTATCTTCATATATTACCCAAGGATACTATGGATTGAGTCTGTCGATGAAAGAAGACTTCAGTTGGACTTATGGGGTAGGTAGTTCAATTTTTGTTATGAAGAATATTGAAAGTTTGTTCGATGTAGATATTGAATCTAAGACTTATCCTTTTAAAACAATTAAGTATGGCTGGGACCCCTATATAAAATGGTCTTCAATTTATTCGTGGTTAGGTTCAGATATTACATTTCTTGGAGTTTTCGTTTTTATAACGATAATTGGTTACCTTTTTGGGTTGGCTATCAATGATTTGGTGAACAATAGAAACTTTTTGGCAGTTCCATCATTATGCCAGCTAAGCATATTAATATTCTATATTCCTGCAAATAATCAAGTTATGCAGTCAGGTGAAGCCTTTTTTGGATTTTTCATGACCATAACTATATGGCTGTTTTCTAGAAAATATAAACTAGTATTAAATAAATGAAAGGATTGATAATTACGTCCTCTTCTCGAAAAAAGTTATATCAAAAAATGTTTCGTAATTCTTCATTTAATGTCATAGCAACTTTAATTAATATAGTTACATTCGTATTTTTGACCCCATTTCTAATTTCGCAATTAGGGGTTGAAATATATGGGGTTTATTTAACTATTACAGCTATTACTGGTTTTATGTCTATAATGGATTTAGGAATAGCTGGTTCATCAGTGAGGCAGTTTTCCCATTATTATGCTCTGAAGGATTTCAAGAAATTTAATATAGTGTACTCCTTATCAATGTTAATATATGTAATATTAGGGTTAATTATCTTTTGCATAATCTACATAATAGTCAATACTAATTTCATAACCTTGCTTTTTGATCAAGAAAATTTGAACTTTGATAATTTAAAGATAGCTTTACTCCTATCTTCAGGAACTGTATTTTTAAATATGGTATTGCTAGTTAACTCAAATGTATCAATGGCTTTGCAAAAAAATCATTATTATGCACTTGGAAAAATAATTATAACTATTACGGAAGCATTGTTTGCAGTGATATTTGTAACTTTAAATTATAATATAATTGGTCTTGTTATAGCAAAACTCATTAGTATATTTACAGGTGTAATAGTGTTCCAAATAATAAATAAAAAATTAGTTAAGAGTATTAGAGTAGTTTTTATATTCGATAAGGTTTTATTAAAGGACCTAGTATCATTTGGATTTTATAATTCAATATCACAATTGTCCAATGGACTGATCGGTCAGTTAGATAAAATAATAATAAGTTCATTTTTAGGTCCTGAATTTGTTACATATTATTCAATACCAATGTCTGTTACTCAAAGAATTCATGGTCTAGTGGCAACTGCATCAAATGTTATTTTTCCAGTTACTTCTCAATTGCAAGCCACAAATAAATTAGATGTAATAAAAGATTTATATAAAAGAACTCAGAATTTTGTATTGGTTATAAGTAGTATTTTAATAATCCCATTCGTTCTTTTTGCTCATGATATATTAAGTATATGGTTAGGGAACCAATTTGCTACTCAAGCAACTGATATTTTCATAATTATATTAATATCTTATATTGTTATAGGTAGTAATATTCCTACCTATTTTATGTTTAATGGTCTGAATCTACCGAAATATAATGCAATATACTCCTTAATAACAGCAGTAATTAAAACTATGTTTACGTTAATACTTATAAATTATATAGGGATTTTAGGAGCAGCAGTCTCATTACTTATTAGTACTATTAGTGTTCCTATATTTATTTATGTTTTTGAACGGAAGATTTCATCTAATAGGTTTCATTTTTTATTTAAGGGATATTTTCCCGTTAGTATAGCACTCACAATAATTTTAATGCTCAAAAAGTCTATTTTTAATAATATTGATAGTTTATTATTACTTATTTTTTCATCGGTATTTTTTATGGGAGTATATTGTCTCCTGTTGTATCTTATTGGTTATTTTCGTATAAATAATTTAGTATTTACAAAACCGTTAGAAAATAATTTGTTAAAACGTATATTTAAAAGGTGAACTAATATTTAGGAGATTCTAAAATAAAGGTGTGTAGCAAGAAATGAAAATAACAATCGCTGGAACAGGTTATGTTGGTTTATCCAATGCAATATTGCTTGCCCAACATAATGAGGTTATTGCCCTTGACATTATACAAGAAAAAGTAGATATGATTAATAATAAAAAATCTCCTATCATTGATAATGAGATTGAAGAATATTTAGCAAAAAAAGAACTCAACCTAACTGCAATAACTGATAATTATAAAGCATATAAAGATGCTGATTACGTAATTATTTCAACACCTACAAATTATGACTCAGAGAAAAACTATTTTAATACTAGAACAGTTGAAGCAGTGATCGCAAATGTTTTGTCTATTAATCCGGATGCGGTAATGGTAATCAAGTCTACAGTACCTGTTGGTTATACTGAAAAAATAAAAGAGAAATTTGAAACCGAAAATATTATTTTTTCACCTGAATTTTTACGTGAAGGAAAGGCTTTGTGGGATAATTTACACCCATCTCGTATAATTGTTGGTGAAGAATCTGCCAGAGCTCAAGTATTTGCTGACTTACTAATTCAAGGAGCTATTAAGGAAGATATTCCTGTGTTATTTACCAATTCAACAGAAGCAGAAGCTATTAAACTATTTGCCAACACTTATCTTGCGATGAGAGTCGCATTTTTTAATGAACTTGATTCCTATGCAGAGGTAAGAGGCTTGTACAGTAAGCAAATTATTGATGGGGTTGGTTTAGATCCCCGTATAGGTAATCATTATAATAATCCTTCTTTTGGTTATGGTGGTTACTGCCTACCGAAAGATACGAAGCAGTTATTAGCTAATTATGAAGATGTCCCAAATAATATAATGACAGCAATAGTTGATGCAAATAGAACGAGAAAAGATCACATTGCTGAAATGATTATTAAAGAGAATCCTAAGATTGTAGGAATTTATAGGCTAACTATGAAAATGAATTCTGATAACTTTAGACAATCTGCTATCCAAGGAGTTATGAAGCGTATTAAAGCTAAGGGGATTGAGGTTGTTGTATATGAGCCAGCAATTCTAGAGGAGACATTCTTTAATTCTAGAGTAATTAATGACTTTGAAGAGTTTAAGAGAGTGTCAGATGTTATTGTTGCAAATCGATTGTCTGATGACTTACGTGATGTAAAAGATAAGGTTTATACTAGAGATTTATTTAGTAGGGATTAAAAAACTTACCCGCCAGGCCTGAATTGTTTGGCGGGCAGAACTTGGGGTGCCTGGTGTATGAAATACTAGGATGGGAATAAAAAAAGCCCCCAGCAAACTTCAACTACTGTAAGATTAAAGTACCTAACAGAAGGCTTCAATCAAACTAACAAATGGAGGTTGAAGTTATGGGAACTCAAAAGCTTACTTATAATAATATCCAAGGACGGAAAGGAAGTCAATTCAGGGATCAACTTAGGGGTTTGAATTTGGAACAGGTATTGTTCATTCCGATAGATGCAGCTATAGTTTTGGGTGCCTGTCACTCCTCGGATTATGTAATATTTTGTCGAAGGAATCTTTCATGAATAGCTTCCTTTTATCGAACGTATGATCTATGATTTAATTAATACAATTTTATTATAGAACGTAGCTGGGAGCCAATGTAGATGAGAGAGCGTTTGACTTTTGAAGAAATCGTGAAACAAAATGAGCGTCGTATTCACTATTATATCCATAAACTAAACTTACACGATCCTTACAAGGAATATTTTAACGAAGGCTTGATTGCAATGTGGCGTGCGTATGAGAGCTATCATCCTGACAAAGGGCCACTTGCAACATATCAACTTCATGATTCGAAACCGTTTGATTGATCAATTACGAAAAAATAAAAGACAAGAAAATAACGAGCGAGCTAGTAGTCAACAGTTGATGAACAAACTGGATGAGACAGATTATTATGGCTGTATGGAAGACGCTAACTCAATGATGGTTGCGGAAGATTCACCGGTTTATAATTACATCCAGGGACGGACAGAGTCATTTTCAAATAATCAAAAGAAGTGGTTGCGTTTTTATATTGGTGAAGGGATGTCCATTAAGGAGATTGCTGAACAAGAAGGTGTAAGTGATGATGCGGTCAAGAGCTGGGGAAGGCAAGCAAGGAAGAGGTTGCGTGAGGGACCGTGGTAAGTTAAGCGCTAAATTGTAGTTTGGATACCAGTCACTTCCAGGGTGTCGTCTTAGGATCGTTGTAGTTTGGGGAGAGGGGCTTAAAGTATATGACTTTGCCACGCATTAATTTTCTGGCTTGGCTTCCACTGTTCCTCTCTTTTATTTCAGGTAGATTTTTCGAACAATAGAAATGGATCCTCTGTACATCCGTATCTCAGCTTTCTCTTTTTTGCTATCTCGCATTAAGTTTTGGGTGCCTGTCACTCCTCGGATTATGTAATATTTTGTCGAAGGATTCTTTCGTGAATAGCTTCCTTTTATCGAACGTATGATCTATAATTTAATTAATACAATTTTATTATAGAACGTAGCTGGAGGCCAATGTAGATGAGAGAGCGTTTGAATTTTGAAGAAATCGTGAAACAAAATGAGCGTCGTATTCACTATCATATTCATAAACTAAACTTACACGATCCTTACAAGGAATATTTTAACGAAGGCTTGGTGGCAATGTGGCGTGCGTATGAGAGCTATCATCCTGACAAAGGGCCACTTGCAACATACTTCAACTTCATGATTCGAAATCGTTTGATTGATCAATTACGAAAGCAGAAAAGACAAGAAAATAACGAGCGAGTTAGTAGCCAACAGTTGATGAACAAATTTGGTGAGACAAATTATTACGGCTGTATGGAAGACGCTAACTCAATGATGGTTGCGGAGGATTCACCGGTTTACAATTACATCCAGGAACGGACAGAGTCATTTTCAGATAATCAAAAGAAGTGGTTGCGTTTTTATATTGGTGAAGGGATGTCCATTAAGGAGATTGCTGAACAAGAAGGTGTAAGTGATGATGCGGTCAAGAGCTGGGGAAGGCAAGCAAGGAAGAGATTGCGTGAGGGACCGTTGTAAGTTAAGCGCTAAATTGTTGTTTGGATGCCAGTCACTTCCCGGGTATCGTCAAAGGATCGTTGTAGTTTGGGGGGCTAATAAAGTTAAAGTATATGACTTTGCCACGCATTAATTTTCTGGCTTGGCTTCCACTGTTCCTCTCTTTTAATTCAGGTAGATTTTCGAACAAAAGAAATGGATCCTCTGAGATTCGTATCTCAGCTTTCTTTTTTGCTATCTCGCAAAAAGTGAATTGCTTTTTTTATTCGAAATAAGCGAACAAATGTTCTTTACATTCTTTCTGAATTGATATACCTTATTTACAACCACAAAATAATCAAAATATTGCAGAAAGGAAAATGCCTATGGCTACGATTGCGTTAAGTGTTGGTTTGAAGGGGATGGAAGGCTATCTTGTTCAGGTGGAGGTACAGTTGCTGCCAGGGTTGGAAAGTGTAAGTATTATAGGTCTTCCGAATGCTGCAGTGGAGGAATCCAAAGACCGTGTGATGGCGGCATTGTATGCGAATGATTGCCAGGTTCCGGACAAAAAGATTATTGTTCATTTATCACCTGCAGAGCAAAAGAAAAACAGTCCGGTTTTTGACTTGGCAATGGCCATTGGCATCATGAAAGAAGCAGGCGATATTAAGCATCCACTCCCAAATGATGCTGCCTATTTAGGTGTTTTGTCTCTGGATGGCAGTATTAAGTCGGTTGATGGGATGTTGCCCGCCATTCTTGCTGCGAAGAAAGAAAAAGTGAAGATTCTTTATTTACCTAAGATGGCAGATTTTCCGCTCACTGAGGTGAAAGGAATGGAGCTTCGCTTTGTGGAGACGCTTCAGGAAGTAATAGAATCTTTTTCAGGACAATTAAGCTTAACCTCTGCCTTTACTCTACCTAACCCCCCAGAAACTTTTGATGATGAAATCCTCTACGATAAAGACTTCAAAGATATTCTCGGACATACCCATGCCAAAAGGGCACTTGAGATTGCCGCAGCAGGAGGGCACAATGTGTTAATGATTGGTCCTCCAGGTTGCGGGAAGAGTTTGTTAGCTGAAACATTTCCATCTATTCTTCCACCATTAAAACAGGAAAGCCAGTATGATGTAATGAGCATTTATCAATTGGCATGCATCAGCTATTCCAATTATAAGATACCTCCATTTCGTAATCCACATCATTCTGCTTCGGCCGTTTCTCTAGTCGGTGGTGGGACCAATCCCAAACCAGGTGAAGTAACACTTGCACATCGTGGTGTACTATTTCTGGATGAGATGGCGGAATTCCCTAAACGTACGCTGGACATGCTTCGTCAACCGATGGAAAGTGGGAAAGTAACGATAAGCCGTGCTGCATCCACCGTGACCTACCCTGCTGATTTCCTTTTGATTGCAGCAATGAATCCATGCCCATGTGGCTACTTTGGTTCCAGACATTACTATTGTACATGTTCTCCCAAACAAGTTAATGCATATACCAACCGGGTATCGGGTCCAGTGGAGGATCGGATGGATATTATCCTGAAGTTGGGAAATGTTTCGCTCGATAGGGAAAGCAGAGAAGCAAATGAGCATTCTGCCGAGATACGAGAACGCGTGTATCAGGCAAGGGAAATTCAGTATAAGCGCTATGGAGGAGAAGTACATAATGCGGTAGTATCGAATGAACAGTTATTGCGTTACAGTGTTCTCTCTGAAGCCCAACAGCACATGCTGCGCCAATGGGCGAGTGAGCAACATTGGAGTACAAGGGTGCAGGTGAAGATAGTAAAGCTTGCCCGTACGATTTCTGATTTAAACGGGGAAGAAGGGATTTCCAATGAAGCCCTATGGGAAGCAGTAAATATCAGAAGAAATGATCATCGAAAAGCTGGGAAAGGAATGGTGAAATAACGTTGGCCAGGAAGAAACGAATATGGATTCCTCATGCCTATTACCACGTAGTCTGTCGCGGTAATCGAAGGGATGCCCTTTTTAAAGACACCGGTGATTTTAAAACATTCCTTTACATCCTCGATCAGGTTCATAAAAAGGTCCCTTTTGAACTGGTAACCTACTGCCTCATGACAAATCATTTTCATCTACAGCTCCGATCTACCGAACAGCCGCTTTCCAAAGTAATGTCCCTCATTAATAAACGTTATGCCGATTACTATAATACAAAGTACCGACTTACTGGACATGTTTTCGAGAAGCGATACTATGACAAGATCATTGATTTTCCAGCCGGAATGCTGGAGGTCAGTCGCTACATCCATCGCAATCCCTTGGAAGCAGAAATGGTGCAAAAGCCAGAAAGCTATCCATGGAGCAGTTATAGATATTACTTGCATGCGACTCGCCATGGAAAACTTCATATGGCGACTATACTCGATCATTTCTCTGGAGAAGAATGGGAGAAGCGGAGGAAGTATCGGGAGTATGTGGAAGTCGGGACTACATATGAATAAGGTAGTTATGAGGGTGCTATCGTCATTCAAACCTTACCGTTTGTTATAGGTCAGAAGACATTGAGTTTCAGTAGCATAAATGCTATCATAAAACTATAATATATAGAGGGATAATAAAAAATGTCTGATAAATTTACAATTGTATATGTGGGTAATGTAAATGAGTTTGAAGAACATCTTTTATATAAATCTGAACAGGAGATAAGAAAGGAAAAGCCGGGATTGTGGTGTAAAACGGCAGATCAGTATGTTCGGCAACTTTCTATCATTGGTATCAATCCATACCCGGAAAGTGCGTTGGATGACACAATAGCAGATAATACACCTCCTATGGTTAAGCATATAAATAAAAACACCGAATATGAGAACTTTTATAGATGGGGAATACAAGGTGGCAGAACGGGGAATCATCGTATCATTTATGCAATCCATAATTTCCATAAGGTTATTCTTCTTCACCACTTTGACAAAAGATATAACGGACTTATTAAGCGCAAGGAGCTAATACCTGCTGAATTGAATTATAAAGACTATTGCCTCGATGAGCCAAATCTATATTAAATTCGAATGGAGATGAAGTTTATGAGTGAATTTTTTAAAAAATATTCTAAGATTCGTGGAGAAAACCATGTACAAGGCCTTCAATTGGAAGGGGTAATAGCTGCACAAATCAAAACAAATCGCCAAAAACTAAAAATGTCTCAACAGGAACTCGCCGATTTAGCTGGTGTTCCCAAATCTACTATAGGCAGGATAGAGGCGGGGATAACTAGTCCTAAAGTAGAAACTTTACTGAAAATATCCAAGGCATTGGAAACGCCGTTTATTATTGATGGAACAACAGATGGGGAGGGCCGCAATTTGTATGTGCAAACTTAATTGCTGCGGTGAGTCCTGTTTGGGGTGCCTGCCACTCTCGGATTAAAAAAGAAGGAGGAGTTGTCCTTCATGAAGATTTATGTGAAAAATGATGATGGGAAAATGTATGAAGCTTTCCAGGTAGATAAAAACACCTATACGTTTAAAACAGAAAATAAAACATTTGAACTCTCGCTTACTGAAGCGGAAGCTCCATATAATTTGCTAGTACTTTCCGAAAAACACAGGAAGGCTATAACAAAGGAAATATTTGCAAACAAGGAAATAGTGGAGCAGTTAAAAGATGCCAAAAGACATAGAGATAAGAACTTTTCATATTATAGTGGGGATGAAGCGGAATTCAATAAATTAGTGGACGAAATGAACAGTAATGGGTAGTGGAGGAGAACGATGAGGCATATCGTTCGAATAGTTATCGGGCATAGTACTAAATGAGAAGAACGAGCATGTTAGAACGGATAAGCTGCTTGGGTATTTTTCGGAGTCGGTAAGGGAGAAGTATCGAGAATATGTGGAAGGAATTTTGTTGGACTAATCTTTCCTTTACTTTAAGTAGTACATCTTTTTGTTGAAATAGCACAGGTATTTTATAGTTGTTTTATATTCTGTGTGAAATTATTTATAATGAATCTAAATACAATAAAATAGGTGATGAAGATGAGACCTATAAAAATTGAACATGAGGATATTAAAAAAGTAATTCAATCTGATCATCCGTACATCCAGGTCGGAACTAGAAAATTCCTTCTCTTGGAAGTGGAGGAGGCGAATAGCAATGACTGCTATGAAGTTACAGATTCGGAAGAGCAAATGTTGTTAATGGCGGCACTGGATGATAAAAATCCGGTATTATCCGAGGATGAAATAAAAAATATGTTAGGAAGTTAACGTATGAAAGTCCTATGGAGATAATCGGCTATCGAATCTTTATTGGAATTAGACCGGTGGAGAAGTACAGTTGAGTTGCCACCAATAACGAAATACCTTAAAGACACAATTCAGACTTATTTTTAACAACAAGAACTAATGCTTTATATCCCGGGGCGTTTGGTTTTTATTGAAAATACCCGTTGACCTTCGTTTGGTACTAGTTTCTGTTGGAAAGTCAGTCCCTATAAAGTTTTTACCGAATTAATAGGGAATACCTTGAAATATTTTTGGTTCGTCACCCACATCAGAAATCAATGGAGTAACTCCTAAGTTTCGGGCGCAATCCACTCTCACTCCTCGAATTATGTATTATTTTGTTAAATAAAATCTCCATAAATAACTTCCTTTTAATGAACATATGATCTGCAATTTTGTCAATACAATTTAATTATAGAACCTAACCGGGTGCCAATTTAGATGAGAGTGTTCGCTATACACACCGTTCTACCTCTCAAAGTAAGAGAGCGTTTACTAGTCTCCTAATTGTGGAAAACGTTTTAAAAAAAGGAGGAATTCGGATGAGTGGCTTAGGTGGTCTAAATAAATCACCAAATGGGGTTGTTCTAGGGTTGGTACAGCTTCAGCTGCCAGTAGTAGAAACAAAGGATGATTTACTAAAGCAAACGGATAAAGTGTGTGAAATGGTACGAAAAGCGAAGCGATTTGCTGCACCGATTGATCTGGTTGTTTTTCCAGAATATATGCTTCACGGTCTCTCCATGGATATGCGTGATGAAATTATGTGTGAAATGGATGGTCCAGAGGTCGCTAAGCTCAAGGAAGTATGTATAGAAAATGATATCTGGGGTTGCTTTTCCATTATGGAATATAATCCGGAGGGTAACCCATATAATACAGGATTAATTATTGATAATCATGGAGATATTAAATTGAATTATCGAAAACTGCATCCATGGACACCTGTAGAACCATGGGAACCAGGTGATTTGGGATTACCTGTTTGTGAAGGGCCAAATGGCAGTACCTTAGGCTTGGCAATCTGTCATGATGGTATGTTTCCAGAAGTCAGCCGCGAGCTTGCATACAAGGGAGCAGATGTAATTTTACGGACAGCTGGATATACAAAGCCTATTCGTCATTCTTGGCGTATCACCAACCAGGCTAATGCATTTTGCAACCTGGCATATACGGCTTCTGTCGCTATGTGTGGCAGTGATGGTACCAATGATTCGATGGGTGAAGGTATGATTGTTGGATTTGATGGCGTCCCATTAGTAGAAGGGACCAATCGGCCTGATGAGATCATTACAGGTGAAGTTCGACCTGATTTAGCATTGGAAGCAAGGACGAACTGGGCTGTAGAGAACAACATCTACCAACTGGGACACAGAGGTTATGTGGCAGTTGAAAACGGCATAACAGACGCGCCATATACCTATATGAAAGATTTGCAAGATGGTACGTATCATTTACCTTGGGAAGATAAAATTGTTTATAAAGATGGGCAGGCATATGGATTTGATGCACCACGGAAGAAGTGAGTTGGTTTGGGGGAGTGGGCATAGTTTTACTGAATTATTTTGCGAATGAATATTTTACAATCATTGGTTTTTTTGGAACTGCTGAGGTCAGCCCAACTGGTTTAAACGGTAAAGCAAAAGGTGTGGTTATATACAACTATTCAACATATAACCCTCGAACTTGATCGAACTCATAAACCATCAATCCGTGCTTATCCTGAGTGAAGTTCAAGGACCTTACGACAATTAACTATCAATAAACCCCCTGTATAATAGTGTCATGCTTGGTTGCATGCAACTTTTATACAGGAGGTTGTTCTTATTTATATTGATTGCTCTTCCGTCCGCGAACGGTGGCTCTATCCCTCGCAATTAGGGGTGTAAAACTCTCCGCACAAGTGGCTCTATTTATTGCAATAACCAGATAAAATTTAATGTATTGATATCTCCTGGTATTCTCCCTGCTTGCGTTGATATGCTGTTGGATTAATTCTCATAAATGAATTTAATAGACTATTCATATGATCATTAATTTCAAAGTTAGAGAATAGCAGTTCATTTATAAGGTTTTCTAACTTCGGAGGATTCTTTAATAGTGTGGGAGGCAAATTACATGCTGAACAAAATTCTTTTATATAGTCAAATTTCTTTCCAGATAACCTATAGATATTTCCAGGCTCAATAATAGCTTTTTCATAAAGAATCGTTTTTACTTCTAAGGGAATGACTATGGAGCTGCATACTTTTTCTAGCACTGATTTTGCTTCCATTTCAATTGCTTTTTCTCTTATATGCGGAGGAATACGTGTATCGAGAATATACTTGTTAATAGTTGAAGTATTAAAATTAGCTTTTCTCGCAAGCTCTCTTTCGGACAAGTTATGGTCTTGTTTTAATCTCATGACATGTTCATTTTTGAAAAGCCAGCTTGTTCCTTTTTCCAAAGGAATACAAATTTTAAGTATATGAATAAGTCGTTCTTCATCGCTTGTACCTGGATAGACAAGACATGGTACTCGTACCTCTGGTTGAGCTTTCAATAGAGCAGAGTAATAGGTGAAATTCTCAATCAGTATATATTCACCTATAGCCACTTCCTGAACATCCAATGGAATTCTATTTTTTCTAGCCCTTTGTGCTTGGACAATCTTTTTTGCTCTCGCCTCATTTCTAATTTCATCGTGGTAATAGGTAACGATATTTCTTGGACTTATCAGCATTCTCCTAGTTGTCATCATCCTCACCTCAATTAAATATATGCGGCGGTCAACTCGTCTCATTCAAATGTAGTTTCCTTTTAATTGGAAATATTTGTCCTACTTTTCGAAAACCTTAATAAGAATATTACAAGAAGGATTAGGAAAAAAGGAGGGAATTTTATATAGGTAATTGGAAGTTGGGTTTTATGATTTTTGGTATACTTGCAGCTTTGGGTTTTCATGTATGGGCAGATTATTTAACTACACCCATTCAGGGGAAAGATGCCGGTGAGTTATCTTCTGAGATGGCTGATAGTATAGGATCATCAATTTTTGCTGTCTTTCTCGAAGCATTTGATAAACCCTATGAACTAAAGGAAAAGTCGTATGATCTAGTGTGGAACTTGGGTGTACCTTTACTATTACTTCTTGTTGCAACGGCTGTATTCGGTTATGTGTTCTACCATATATGTGTATCGATTTTGCGTGATGAGAATACAAAACTCACATATGTATGGAAAGGGGGGGGTTAGCGTTAGCCCTCATTTATGTTTTAGTTAACTCTGCGATAAAAACGCTTGGGATCTTATTCTTAAACTTAGCTGTCGCAGCTACAGGTGTATTTTTCTTCTTGTTCATTGGCTATTTGCTTATAACTGTCTTTAATAGTGGGGAAAGGGAAGCTTGATGGTAAGTTTGTAGATGTGCAGTCGGACTTAAAAAGAAATCCACTAAGTTATCGTGTGAGAATTATACGGTTGCTTAGTGGATTTCCTTTGTTTTAATGAGCTGTCTTCTAATGGTTGTAACAATAGATTTCACAATTGGAATTTTCATTAAATTAATTTGGATGCCGTCACTCCCCGAATTAATTAGGGCTTCTCTATTATTGTAGCTCTTTTTAATTAATAGAAGATACCAAAATGAAAATATAAGTTGATTTGTAAATTAAAATAATGGAGATATAAGCAACTTAATATAAAGAAAATTTTCCTTTTAATTTAAAATATAAATATAAATAGGAAAATTTCTTAAAAAATGCTTGATTTTTAACTTGTTTAGCATTAAGCTTAATTTAATAAATATTTATCAGAAAGGTGGCAAAAGTATGAACCCGGAAAAAAATAAGATTACAGATTTTAATATGAACTTTTTCAACTTGAAGGGGAAAGTTGCAATGATTACAGGGGGTAATTCTGGCCTTGGCCAAGGATTTGCACTTGCGCTTGCAAAAGCTGGAGCGGATATATTTGTGGTAAGTATGGCAGAGGACGATGATCAAACAAAGAAATTAATTGAAGCTGAAGGGGTTAGGTACCATCTATCGATTGCCGATATTACTAAAGATGGCGTTTGTAAACAACTTGTAGATGAATGTATAGACACCTTTGGGAAAGTCGATATTCTATTGAATAACGCGGGTATAGGCATAAATGAACCAGACGTTACGAAATTTACTCGTGTTCAATGGGATAAAATGGTATCTATTAACTTGACTGCACCTTTCGAGTTAGCGAGTGAAGTTGCTAAATATATGATCCCGCAAAAAAGCGGAAAGATTATTAACACTTGCTCTCTATTTTCATTCCTTGGAGGCCAATGGTCTCCAGCGTATGCTGCAACAAAGCATGGGCTTGCTGGGTTTACGAAAGCTTATTGTGATGAACTAGCACAATTTAATATTCAAGTTAATGGTATTGCTCCAGGTTATTTTGCTACTGATGTGACAGCTGCGACAAGAGCAAACCCTGAAACAAATCAACGCGTTTTGGATCATATTCCTGCAAATCGATGGGGGAATATTCTTGACTTAATGGGAACAATTGTATATTTAGCATCGGATGCCTCTAATTATGTAAACGGTACCTTAGTAACCGTGGATGGTGGATATCTAGTTAGATAGACTTAAAAATAGAATTTTTAAACAAAGGAGATATAATTTAATGAGCGCACAAACAATTAATGAACTTAAAAAAATTATTTCAGAGGATCAAATAGTAACAGACGAAAACCTATTATATGATGCATCTGCGGACCGTTATAAGAAATACGCGAAGGCAAAAAATGTCTTGGACGTTCCCGCACCAATTGCCATTGTTTATCCATATTCGACAGAGGAAGTGAAATCACTTTTAACTTTTTGTAACGAAAATGATATTAATGTTATTCCTCGAAGCGGTAAAACAGCTACAGAGGGCGGTCTTGAAAATTGGAAAGACACAACAATTGTAGTAGATGGTTCTAAAATGGATAAGGTTCTTAAGATTGACACATACAATATGCAAGCAACCGTACAATCAGGTGTTAAATTACAAACCTTAGAAGATGAGTTACGTAAATTAGGATATACTACTGGCCACTCTCCACAATCTAAACCAGTAGCGCAAATGGGCGGTTTGGTAGCTACAAGAAGTATTGGACAATTTTCTACATTGTACGGAGCGATTGAAGATATGGTTGTCGGTTTAGAATGTGTGTTTCCAGAGGGAGGGATTTCTAAAATTAAAAATGTCCCTAGGAGGTCGGGTGGCCCTGATATTCGCCACATTGCAATCGGTAACGAAGGATCTTTATGTTATATCACAGAAGTAACTGTAAAAATATTTAAGTTTTATCCAGAAAATAACACATTTCATGGATACTTGGTTGAAGATATGGAATCTGGGTTGGAAATGTTAAGAGAAGTAATTATAAACGGATTTAGACCGTCTGTTGCTCGGTTGTATTCAGAGGAAGATGCAAGACAACATTTCAGTCATTTTTATAAGAATAAATGTGTCTTAATCTTTATGGCAGAAGGACCTGAAGGAATTGTAAAGGCAACAAACGAAGCTATTAATCAAGCTGTTGAAAAGTTTCATTCACATGTAGTAGAAAAAGTGGATCCTGAATTAATAGAAACATGGTTTAATAATTTAAATTGGGAACAGAGCAGAATTGACGAAGAAATAAAAGATATGGTTGATAGCAATTCTCATGATGGTTTTACCACAGAAGTTTCTGCTGATTGGGAGAATATAATTAAAATTTATAACAATGTAATGTATCGGATTAAAAATGAGTTTGAGAGAGTGGATGATTTAACAATGTTGGGAGGGCATTCTTCACATAGCTATCTCAACGGTACAAATATGTACTTTGTATATAACTATAAGATTGATTGTGCTCCAGAAGATGAAATGCTAATTTATCATCATCCAATTCATGAAATTATCATTGAAGAAACTCTGAAATTGGGTGGATCCATGTGTCATCACCATGGTATTGGAAAATATCGTTCAGAGTGGACGAAAGAGGAGCATGGCTCTGCTTATTATATGCTAGAAAAATTAAAAGAAGCCTTTGATCCAAATGGTATTATGAATCATGGAACAATCTTCCCGAAAGAAGTTGAAATTAAAAAATATATCAGACCATAAAAAAAGAGTAAACGATCTAGACTTGTTCTATATTTAAATACGAAAGATCATCTGTAAAATAGCTATCTTTATCTATTCTATTTGCAAGATAGTGGCATCTTTTTTTAAAAGTCCTCCTTGGTTTACTGCATAATGACAAGCTTCAACTTGAAATCCATTTTCACCAAGGGGGATATTATTTCCAATAGAAAAGCGAAAGGCATGATATTTATGAAATATGAAAGGTATGTTATGGGAATTGACAATGGCTCTCAAAGTACAAAAGTAGTTCTATTTGACATAGAAGGCAATGAAGTTGCTTTTGGTTCATGTCCATTGCGAGATCCGTTAACTCCCGAACCTGGAGTGGTTGTTCACCCAGATGATGACTTATGGGTAAGTGTATATAATGCGGTGGAAGATTGTCTAAGTAATTTTAAAGGTAATCGACAAGCAATAGAAGGAATTGGATTGTGTACTATTCGTTGTTGCCGCGTTTTACTTAAACAAGATGGACATCTGGCCTATCCGGTAATTAGTTGGATGGATACTAGATTGTCTAAACCTTATAAACACGAAGACGATCAAGTAAAGTATGTAACTACAACCTCTGGTTATTTAGGTTTTAGAATGACTGGGGAATTTACAGACACAGCTGGAAACTATGAAGTAAATTGGCCATTAGATTGGGAAACGTTAGACTGGTCGAAAGATGATACCGTTATGGAAGCGAATGGATTGAGAAGGGAAATGCTTTTTAACCTAGTAAAACCTGGTGAAAAGTTAGGTGCCATTCGTAGCGAGCTTGCCCAACAGCTTGGGCTGAAGGAAGGTATTCCAGTAGTTGCTACCTCAAATGATAAAGCTGTTGAAGTATTAGGTTCCGGTATTAAAGACAAACATTCAAGCATGATTTCTTTGGGTACATTAATTTCCTCTATGATTATAAGAGATGATTACTTTGAAAACGCTGACAAATTTTTCCCGACTCTTGCAGCAATCCCTTTTAAATATGTGTATGAATCCTCCGGGATCAGACGGGGGATGTGGACAGTCAGTTGGTTTAAGAAACTGATTGGGGAAGAATTAGTGACGAATGCATCCAGTTTAGAGCTTTCAGAGGAAGAATTTTTAAATAGGAAAGCAGAAGAAGTTCCTGTAGGTAGTGAGGGCCTAATAACAATCTTGGATTGGTTAGCCAGTCCTAGTACGCCTTATCGAAAAGGTCTCATGATTGGCTTTGATAATAGGCACACGAGGTATCATATTTACCGATCCATCTTAGAGGCAATCGCATTTAATATTAAAAATAATATTGATGATATGTTATATGAAGTTAATACGGAAATAAAGCACATCGTGGTGACCGGTGGTGGATCCAAAAGTGATGTTTTAATGCAAATTTTGTCAGATGTATTCGGGTTACCAGTGCTCAGGCGTAAGGGAAGTAGCAGTGCGTGTTTAGGTGCTGCTATTAGTGTATGTAATCACCTGAATATTTACGAAGATTTCTCAGAGGCCATTGATCGAATGGTAAAAACTGATGTTACTTTTGAGCCAGATGAAACTAACCACGCTTTTTATAAAGAGGTGAATAATACAGTTGTGAAACATGTAAGGACACACACGGATAAGATCTTAAAGCTTTCTTATCCTATATTCCAATAAGAAGAGGGTGATGTTTGTGCAATCAAATAATCTAAAACGGTACTTTCAATTTTCGCTCATTGTTTTAGCAGGTGGTGCTATATTTCCACTCATTTATTTAAGGACAAATTACCAGGAGACCATTTTGGAAGTATATGGACTTAGTCTTTCTGACTTAAATCTTATTTTATCCGCTTTGGGTATTGCGTATGTAATTGGGTATTTTCCAAGTGGGTGGATGGCTGACCGATTCTCGGCGAAGAAGTTGTTATCAATTTCGCTTCTTGCAGTTGGTTTGGCGGGAATTTGGTTTGCGCAGGTACCAAGCTATCCATTCATCATCGTCATTTTTATCATTTGGGGTATATTTTCCGTTTTAACGTTTTGGTCGGCACATTTGAAGTTGGTTAAATTAATTTCAAAGAAAGAAGAAGAAGGAAGATTTTTCGGTATTTTGGACGGTGGTAAGGGCGTGATAGAAGCGGTCCTTGCCAGTATTGCTGTAGCAATATTCTCTGCAGTACTAGGGGCAAGTAATGCTGTGGCCGATAAGCAAGATGCGCTGGTGTCGGTGATTTATATGTATTCTGGTGTATTAATTTTAGTTTCAATATTAATCATGCTATTTGTAAAAGTTGATGATCCTGCCACGGAAAAAATAGAGATGAAAGAACAGGCGCTGGATAAGAAAAAGTCACAAGTCAGCTTAAATGCTTTTAAAAAGGTATTTACCAATAAATTTGTATTATTGCTTGGCGGTATAATATTCATGTCTTATATTGTTGCATGGACTGTTTATTACGTAGGGGGGTTCTTGCAAACTAATATTGGTGTAACCGCTTCTACAGTTGGAACTATTACTGTAGCGATGTTGTGGATGCGACCTATCGGTGGAATTGCCGGTGGCTATTTAGGAGATAAATTTGGTAAAAGCCTTATTCTTGCCATTTCTTTGGTGCTTGCTACAATTGTATTAATTGTTATTGCTGTACTACCAGCGGGGCTGCCGCATATTTACTTTAACGGATTGGTTATTTTAATTGGATTATCGGTATACTCTATTCGAGGATTATATTGGTCGTTATTGGGTGATTGTGAGATAGATGAAGAAGTACTTGGACTTTCAATTGGTTTAGTATCATTTATAGGATATCTACCGGATATTGTATTGCCTCTGGTTGTAAGTGGATTAATGACTTCATTTGGAGATACGGGGGGATACAATGCTTACTTCATATTTAGTGCAGCAGCAGGAGTTATTGCTATTATCCTAACGGTGGTTTTTGGTAGTATTGTCAAAAAAAATAAAGCAGTTTCTCAAACTAGTGACGTCATTTCCCAGTAATAATGTATAAACTCAGTTTAGCAGACAATCAGTTCTTAGCTAATAATTAGTTGAGTGTTGATTGTCTTTTTTAGTTTAGCTACCTACTATTGATGAGAAGTTTACTTTGATCAAACCAGAAAGTAATCCGCGATAAATGTGCCATATATGAATTATTTAAATTTGATATAGGATGTGTTATTCTTTCTATAAAAGATGTCTGAAAAAACATAAAAGGATAAGGGAAAATAAATGTTAAAATTGAGCCTAGATAATTTAACGGATTTGGAGAAAAAAATGCACGCTATATTGACTGAAACTGTTGCCCAAAAGGAAAAATTAAATATTGTCGAGGGTGCAGAACTGTGTAATGTCTCTCCCTCTAAGGTTTCAAAATTTGTTCGAAAACTTGGGTTTGAGAACTTTAAACAGTACAAATTATATTTTAGCGGGCAGCAGTCCGAAATAAAAATACGAAAAAAATCAAGTGAAATTGAAAGGTTGTTGCACTTTTTAGAGAATTTTGATGCAACAGTTGTTGATAACTTTGTGAGTGTATTTAAGAAATTTAATAAAATAATTATATTTGGCTTAGGACCTTCTTATATAAGTGGGGAGTATTTTGCTTACAAGCTCACCACTTTAACAGATAAAAATGTATTTGTGACTCAAAATGAAGATTATGCTCAAAGACTAGCAGATGAAGAAACTCTGCTTATCGTTTTTTCAGTAACAGGGAAATTCTCATCTTTTGAAAATTTATTTCTATCTACAAAGAGTAAAGGTGTAGAGATCATGTTAATACTGGAAGAGCAAATAGACACTCGTGACTCTAACGCAGACTATATTTTTTATTTATCTAAGTTTGCTCAAAGTGATGATTTATTGGCATTTGAAAAAACGAGGACTGTATTTTTTATTTTTATAGAGGAAATAATTTCAAGATTAAAAAGTTTACAAGAACCAATAGATGAAAAAGATGAATAATAGTGTGGGGTGCTAGTCACCCCCTTTCCTAGCTTAGCTACCTTCCCGTTTCTTTCTTTTTCTAGTGAATTTGGTGTCTCAGGCGTTACTATGAAGAATGCTTTTGTATGCCTTTGAGACTCTATATCGGTTGGGCACACATAAGAAATGGATAATCCTGACAACATAAAAAAACGTTTTCTCCCATATTTGCAATTTATTTTTAGCTTACATCCCTACGTTACACTCCCAGCATACTTCGCCAGCAATGCTTCCAGTTCCCGCTGTTCTTCAGCGGGGTCTTTTTTTGGAGTTGCAGCTCTCGTTTCTGCTTTTCGCTTTGCTTCCTGTTGCTTTTGTTTCTTGAACCAGTCAGGAATCACCTCTGTGGTGGGTTGCATTCTGGTAGTCAAAAAAGCGTGTTGCTTGTTTCGATATGCTTGCTCCTCAATTATAGCTCCATCCACTGTGGTAATGTTTTTCTTTGACCATGCTTGCAATATTCCTTTGACGTAACGCCAGGTTGTTTTATCCTGCTCCAATGCCAGTTTCATCGCATGCAACACAAGCGGCTCGCTGACATCTTTCGTCCAACACAGGATGTCTTCCATAATAAATGGACTGGGCACGCCGAAGTTTTGCTGATAGAAATGGATCGCGCCTATATTAGTAGTTGTGTTGTCCTGTTTTTGTTTTCTATTATCTTGTTTAAAGAATGGGGCGGGAGTGTGGTCATTCGTGAGGACGGTCGGGTGGTCAGTGATGTGGTTGCTACATTGGTCGGCAATGTGGCTGTTAGTAAAGTCGGCTAGGCTGGTGGGGGCTTTCTTCGGTGGGGGATTTTCTTGTGAAGTGTGCGTTCTTGCCTCTGTGCTGGGTGGTTGATTTGCTTCATTGTAAGTTGGTGTACACGCCGGAATGTGTTTGGTTTTATGTATGGCTTCTTCTGATTCGTTTATTTCCTCCTGTGCATAGTCCATCTTCTGGGAAATCATTTGATACATCGCAGCACGATTTGCTCCACGGCTTGTTACAATAATTCGGCCTTTTTCCTGTAGTTCTTTTCTGGCTGCTTTAAAGGTGGTGGACTTTAACCCTGCCATGGCCTGCAACTGTGTTGCGGCAACGGTGAATTCCTTTTTCCACCCACATAAATTATTTACATGCATGAGCACAGACCATAGGGCAACGGCAGAGCCTGATAGCGGGTCAAACATATTCTGAGTATGGAAGGCATTGATTTCTTTCATATAGTTCATCATAAAAACTCCTCTTCAAATTAGTTGATTGGTAAACCGGGAAGGGGTGAATCTTCCCGGAAAGGTGAATTATATCTCTTTTAATAATTGATAAATAGCAGGAGTAAACAGCTTTTTCCGAGCTTGTCTCCCCCAACTTTTCACAGCGTCCGTTGTGGTGTTTTCCTGTATAGCTATGTCCTTATAGGGCATGTCCTTTAGAATGGCATAGTACAGCCATTTCCATTGTTTTTCAGTTAAGTGGCTTTTTAGTTGGTTACATAATTGGTGATTGTCGAGTAGAAGATCGGTAACTGATGACGAGGGGCAGGGAGTATGGGGCTCATGGAGGAGTGGGGGAATTGGAAGTGTTTGATTACGTTTTTGCTTACGAATTTCATCCAAAAGGCGTTTACGAATCGTGTAATTGAAGTAGGTTGCCATCGGTCCTTTATCAGGGTCATATTTTTCATAAGCGTGCCACATGGCGGTAAGTCCCTCCTGAAAAAATTCCTGATGTGGATCATCAATGTTCAATCGGTGAATCTGGTAATGGATACGACGCTTGTTTTGCTGGTAGATCTGTTCAAATGTGAATGGTTTGTTCATGGGGGTGCTCCTTTGTGGGTAGTTGCATGATAGGTAGGTGATGAGGGGGAGGAATGCAGTACTTGATTGGGGCGGAGATGTGAGGTTAATGCGAAGGACGTATGGATGGTAAACGTCCCTGGTTATTTTTTCTGGTCGTTATCCTTTTCGAGGTACAATTTAATGATATTATCCAAAAAGGCCAAGTCACTTGCGGATAGGGAAGTAAAATCTTCTACACGTAATATACTTGGATTTTTTATGCCATTTTTTCTGTAGATTTTTAATAGGCGCTTGAGATCCAATATGTCAGTCGGAAGCTCTTCTGATGAATATTCCATCCCGCGAAGGAGATAATCGACCGATACATGAAAGAAGTCAGCAAGCTCCACGAGCGTATCTAAGGAAGGGGCTCTCTCTTCCCTTTCATACATTCCGTATACATTGGTAGTGAAGCCTAATAACGCACTAATTTCCTTTTGCTTATAATCAGAACGCTCACGAAGATTCTCCAACCGCTGCCCAAGTCCCTTCATAACAAACACCTCTTCCTGCACGCCTAAAAAATACCACAAAATGTGTGAGGAAAAGGGTAAACACACGGAATGAGTGATTGTTTGGTTATTTACGGTTGTATTGGTTACGTATTGTGTGTTTTTGAGTGGAAAAACTACTTAATTGAAGTTACAAAAAAGAATTAAATTATTTCTAGAATTTTTTTGTTAAATTACTAAACATAACTTATAGGTCGTCCGATATAAGTAATGTAAGCATCAAGAAGGGGACTTACACTTGGTGGAAGCCTGGTGAAAAGGTCTATATTATAGATGCTTAAGGAAGTGAGATGGGTGTGGTGAAGAGAGAAGACAAGCTCGGGAACTTTACCCAGATATGTATCATGAACCACGAAAATTCCCTAACTGTTCGTGGGGAGTTTCCCAACGGTAGTAACTCCAATTAATGGAGCTATTATATATAACAGGTCAAATGGATGTGACTTGTTAAAAAACAAAACATGGAGGTAAGGAAAAATGAGAATTAATCACAATATCGCAGCATTGAACACATATCGTCAGTTGAATAGTGCTTCAAATGCTCAATCAAGTTCAATGGAGAAGTTATCTTCAGGACTACGTATTAACAAAGCCGGAGATGACGCGGCAGGTCTAGCAATTTCTGAAAAAATGCGTGGGCAAATTCGTGGGTTAGATATGTCTTCTAAAAATGCTCAAGACGGTATTTCACTAATACAAACTGCTGAAGGTGCATTAAACGAGACACATGACATCCTTCAACGTATGCGTGAATTAGCTGTACAAGCTGGTAACGATACAAACACGACATCTGACCGTGAAGAAATTCAAAAAGAAATTAACCAAATGACTTCTGAAATTAACCGTATCGGTAACACTACTGAGTTCAACACTCAAAAATTGTTGAATGGTGAAAAAAATGTTGGAACTACTGGTAATGCAGCGGAAGTTTCATTTGACTTAACAGGGATGACAGCAGGAACAGTCTCAGTATTAGGTAAGGATGTTTCCTTTGGTACTAATGTAACTGATACTGTTACAGCGGTTAAAGCTGCAATCACTGGTGATGCAGATTTAAATGCTAAATATGATGTTTCTGGAACTGGAAATGAAATCATTATTACTTCAAAAACTAACGGTGCTGACGATGCGTTAACAGCCAATCTTTCTGGTGCAACAGGTGTTACTGATGCTGAAGTAGCAATTACAGAAGGAAAAGCTGATGGAGCAGCATTAAACTTCCAAATTGGTGCAAATGAAAACCAAAGCCTTACTCTTGATATTAGTGATATGAGAGCAGTTGCTTTAGGTCTTTCAACTACAAATGCATCAGCTGATGCTAAATTGGCTGTAACTAATGGTACAAGTAGTGCACCTGCTGAACAAGCTCTTAGCGTTCTAACACATGATGACGCAGCAGCTACAGTAACAACAATTCAATCAGCAATCGATAAAGTATCTGCTGAACGCTCTAAACTTGGAGCTACGCAAAACCGTTTAGACCACACTATTAATAACTTAAACACATCTTCTGAAAACCTAACTGCTGCGGAATCTCGTATCCGTGACGTAGATTATGCTTTAGCTGCTTAAAAGCAGTAACAAGCACAGTCGTCCTAGCTGGTAACGGCTAGAGATAATTATCGGGTGAATTGCTGGAAACCCCTTAGAGCTTTTTTTACCACAACGTAGTTGGAAACGACAAGCGTGAGGGTTTGAAAAAAAGAAAAGATATGGGCAATCAGCAGCCAAGCTCCTGTCTCGAAAGAGTGGAGAAGGTTCAACGACTAGGATAAACCATCTAAAAGCTAAGCTCAAGATGATGAAATCCATAGGTGAAGCAATGTATCATCAGCATTGTGAATCCGAAGTGCCCGACCCCTACTAGAAAATTATGAGGGTGAAGATATAGTCTAGTCATTTATGAAAGTAAATGTTCGCACGATGGCGAAAGAAATGATGAACCAAACGAAGAATTCTATTCTTTCTCAAGCAGCACAAGCAATGTTGGCTCAATCCAATCAAATGCCTCAAGGAGTATTACAACTCTTGAGATAGTTGATAAGAAGGGCGTCTAGCTTAGTAATGAGCTAGAGTATAACTGGGTGAATTGCTGGAACTTCCTAAAGCTTCATCAACTACAACGTAACTGGTAACGGTCAGCGTGAAGGTGTGAAAATGATGGAGATGAAACAATGGATAATCAGCAGCCAAGCTCCTGTGAGGAAACTCTGGAGAAGGTCCAACGACTAGAGAATACGGTCTAAGGCGCAAGCTATGGCTATGAATCTCGTAGGGCAGCAAAAGCTGTTCGAAGTGCCCAGCTCCATTAAAACATGGATGAAGATATAGTCTATTCTGTGACCGAAAGGCATAGCGGCAAAGCAAGCCAATCAACAACCACAAGGAGTATTACAACTACTTCGTTAATATTAGACTTTATACAGGAGACTCTAGTTCATATTCTAGAGTCTCTTTTGTATGATAATCAGTAAAAGGAAAATGTTGAAAAAGCAAATGAGGGGTGAGCTGAAATGAAAGATTTAAAAAAGAATAGAAGTTATATTGGCCAGAGTGATTATACAGAAGGGCGAACGGAACTACCAGCCATTGACATCTGCCACATCAAGCATAGTAAATACAATGGAATGCTTCAAGCCCGTCATTTTGAGCAACTCGACATCAATCCTTGTAGGCACTCACATCCTAGCGGCAAAAGTGCTGAAAGCAGGAGGACGTGGAAAAAAACTAAAGGATTAGTAGAAGCAGGCAAAATCATTTGCATTGATGTTCTTGTCCATATAGTGCTGGGTGATGGAGAATACGTTTCCATGAAGAAAAAAGGATATTTTAGGGCTGTGTCTTTCTTACATTAGCTACCGCAGAGAGGCCCCCGTCGCATCTTCCTGCTTAGCTGTTCGTCTTTAAAAAACTGCACTAGCATCATCCATTTTCAAAACACCAATATGCAACCTGACTCTGATTCCAACCAATAAGTTGTTTAATCAACTGCAGATTCCTTCCATTCTCACCACTAATAACTATTTGATATCCCCTGAGTTCCTTTAGCTGTTTCAGATGTTTTATATTTGCTTGATAAAATTGCAAATACGAATCCCGGCTCTCCAGTTGTGAAATGATTTTATTTGTATAACGAAGCGAGTGATTAATTTCATGTGTAGGTTTCACGAGAAGTATATGTTCAGGCAAATAGATTGTAGTTCTTCTAGGGTAGATTGGTTCTTCTGATGGTGAATTACCATTAAGTGTTTTTCTTTTCATACATGGTTGCATATATGGTTCAACTAACCTTAAAAAATAGTTCATTTGTACTTGGTCATATAAAATTAACCGATTTTGTCCGTCAAGCTTAAAAGATAAATTGAATTTCACCTGAAGAATGTGTTGCAAGAATGCATTTTCTTCCTTAGAAAAGCTGTCTGTTGAGAGGATAATCTTCTGAGGCATATTCTGGCATTTTTTTAGGTGTCCATCATCCTGATACCACCATGCCAAAGCTTCCGCATCCAGGTAACAAGTAATAAAATCAAATGGTAGCCGTTTTTTTCTATTTACATACCATGACCTTTCCAGGCTAGTGATTGCTGTACTTGTTTTTGACTGTACAATATAGGATTCTGACATGCCCATTTTGAGCCGTGGATCAATAGTCTTTTTATATTTAGGTGGATTGAGAGAAATAAAATTTCTTAAAGACTCATAACAATAATTGCTCCATTGCAGATCCTCTTTTCGGTGTATAAATTGGAATCTTGGCTTTCTGTCTTGTTGTTTTGTAATACATCCGTCTCCTAATAACTTACCAGTTAGTCGGGATAAGTAAGTATTAACTTTACACATATAGGCCTCCTAATATAGAGAATGTACGTTCTTATGGTTTATTATAGCCTAGATCTAAATCTAATACGAGAGAAAATACTTTAACTATTAACGTCTCCCACTAAAACTTCAATAGTTTTAAGTGCCAGTCACTCCTCGACCTATGTAATATTTTGTTGAGTGATTTTGCTAAGCTTTGGAAAGAGTGGGGTTACTATAGTTATAGTCTATGACTTTGCCAAGCATTTTTCTGTAGCTAAGCTTCCTCCTGTTTTTTTATTTCTTGAGAACAGCTTATGCCTGACCTCATAGCCATCCTACATTTTCCCTACTCATTCTTCTCACAAAATCCATAAAAAAGGAACTAGACAAAACCTAGTTCCTTCTCTACTTTCCTATTCCCCCGCAACAACCTCCGCCCACTTATATTCATACTTAGGGCCAAATGGTCTGCTAATCACTCCTTCAATTTTAGGAGCAATTAATTGGGAGCGGCCGCTTTGGTATAGTGGTACAACTGGCACATCTTCTGCCAATATTTTTTCTGCTTCCAAGAACGCTTCGAAGCGTTTTACTGGATCAAGGGCTAGTTCATCTACTGTGCTTTTAACCAGCTTGTCATATTCTTTATTGGAATAACCTGTTTTGTTATTCCCGCCGTCCGTTAACCATAGATCCATCCATGTGTATAGGTCGAGGTATGAAGGTCCCCAGCCTGCAATCTCTATTTGATAATCCATATTCGTATCTAAATCCAGACGTTGTTCAAAAGGTACCTGTTTTAATTTGACAGATAAACCTGGCAAATTATTGCTCAATTGGTTAGCGAGATATTCACCTAATGTTTTTGAGATTTCGGTGTCACTGCTTAAAATTTCAAGCTCTACCTTCTCCTTGCCAATCTCTTTAAGGCCTTTATTCCATAACTCTTTTGCTGCTTCTACATCATACGTGATTAAATCTCCATTGATTTCGCGGAATCCTTCTTCGGTTTCAGGGTGTTTGGCGAAATTCTGGGGAGCAAAGCCATTGGAAACGATAGATCCATCATTCAGCAATTCGTTAACTAGAGAGGACTTGTCTATTGCCATACTTAATGCTTTGCGAATATTATTATTGGCAAGTGCCTCTGATTTAGTTTGATTTAATTTTAAGTAAAAGAGAGCTGTTTCAGGTGTAACGACAAAGTCATCCTGTGCGCTAAACTGGTCAACCAGATCGGAATTTAAATCTGTGCGGTCCACTTTGCCGCTTTCATATAGATCAACACTTGTCTGTGGATCTTTTACTACATCGAAGCTTAGTTTCTCAAGCTTTACTGACTCTTCATCCCAGTAATCCGGGTTTTTTACTAAGTTCCAGGAGCTTGATGTGCTTTCCCAATCTTTTAATAGAAATGGTCCATTGGACAATAATGTGTCGGCGCTTGTTGCGAATTTGTCGCCCTGTTCTTCAACAAACTTTTGATTTAATGGCATAAATGTACTTCGAGTTGTTAATGATTCAAAATACGGGGTAGGCTTTTCAAGTGTAATAACTAATGTGAAATCTCCATCAGCTTTTACCCCTAAATCCTCCATATCTTTTTCACCTTTATTTATTGCTGTAGCGTTTTTAATTACGCCACCCATCATGTATGGGCCATACTCTGAACCTGTCTCCGGATTGACAGCACGTTGCCATGCATAGACGAAATCGTGTGCTGTGACAGAATCTCCATTTGACCATTTTGCATCCTCACGAAGATTAAAGGTCCATGTTAATCCGTCTTCACTGACTTGATGATCTTTTGCTATTCCGGGTTTTAAATCAAGGTTGTCGCCAAGTCGGTACAAGCCTTCTCTGCTTTCTCCGATGAATTGAAATGAAATTACGTCTGTTCCCATATGAGGATCCATCGTAGGAATTGTATCCTTGCTAAGCAAACTTAATTCTTGCTTCGGGTCACCATTCTTGTCTGTACTATCTTCGTTTGCTGCGCTTTCGCTATTTCCACTTGAGCAAGCGGAGAGAAACGCAAATAGCAAAAGACCAATTGTAATTAATAAGTTAGACCTTAAAAACTTCATCATTTATTTTCCACCTTTCGTACTTTCATGCGATTTTAAATAGTCTTCGATAAATTCTTCACCTGACCGGGAAATGGTTGTACCGGCTCTTCCTTGACGTACAATCGTTAAACCCAAATTTTGAAGCACTTCTAATCTTGCCCGTAATTGTTGCTCGGAAAGGGTATGTCCTTTTTTCTCCAGATGTTTTTTTAAAGCATATCTGCCAAAAGAAACATACTCTTTTTTTCCTTCATAGAAGGCCTTTAAAATTTCGATACTCTCACCAAGGAATCCATGTTCTTCTATTTTAGAAATAATCATCTTATTTTTATCGATATCTATGAATTTCTGTTCATCTACCTTTGAACGCAGGTAAAAAGGTAGAAATTTCATTCCTATAGGGCTCTCTTCCAATAAAGATAAATAGGTGATTACATCATATAGTTCCTTCACATTATTGTCCCAAGGATATTTCATGAAAAATTCCAATACTTCATCTTTAAAGGTAATTTCATCTTTCTGTATTCGTTGCTTAATGTTATTAATTAAAGGCAAAAGGTCTTCTTTTCTCTCAGATAAATTGGGAACTTTTAAATAGTTTTCATTCAACAAATGGAAAAGTTCATCATAAAATAAGTGCTTTTTAACCAATTCTTTGCAATCTTTGGAGCTTGTTGTTATCACTCTAGCTTTAAATTGCCTGTCATTAAGTTCTTGAAACAGTCTTTTTTGCATTGCTAAAGGCAGTTCTTCAATATCTTCTATACAGATCGTTCCATTTTCATCAGACTCAAAAGCTCCAAGGGAGTCGCTACTATTTTTTGATCCGAAAAGAGCTTCTTCCATTTCGCTTAAATTTTTTGAATTGCAATGAATAGAAACGAAAGGAAGCTCTGATCGATCAGAAAGATTATGGATTGCCTGGGCAAGCATGTTTTTTCCTGTACCAGGCGCACCTTCAATATGAATGTATTTTATATGACTGTTTTTAGCATAATCCTTTGCCAGTTCAACAGTTTCTCTCATACTGTCGCTCGTATTAATGATATCTTGGAAAGAATAATTGGCGACATTTCTATTGTTTTTCGTTCTATCTGTTGCTGTTACATCATTATTTTTACTCGATAAAGAAACACATGCTTTAAAATAGCGCCTTACTATTTGTGACTTCGCCGTATCAATCTCCAGCAGATGGATTATCTCTTCCACAGTGTTAAAATCCAATAATCTGGAACCTATATCAATGACATTTGATAATTCTTTTGGCAGAAGATGTCCTTCTCCAGGGGTCACGATATAGTCGATTGTTTTTGGCATGGCTTCGGTTGGTGAATAAGCTTGATAATTGTGTTCAAATACGGTCTCGCTTAGTGACTGAACCGTTTCATCTGCGTTTGTCTTATTATCATTTACAACCAAAATCTCTTGGCCTGGGGGCAGGTTCAATAATTCTTTCGTATTCACATAATTGATGTCACGCTTTGCAACAACGATTGGACATTCCTCAGGTATTAATTCATTCACAAGTCCTTTAATCAGGTTGTTTGAAAGAACAACAACATCCCCTTTTGCGATTGTTTGACGCTGTATATCTTTTACAGTTACGGAATGAATGTTCACCTTGTCTCCAATTATTTCTTTAAGCTGCTTGGTGATTGTATTTGAAAATTTTTCTTGAATTGCAATGATGCTAACATTTCTAATTGTCATTACTTACAACTCCTAAGCCAATGCAATATGCTTTAATTGAAAATGAGGGATCAATTCACCAATGATTTCATTTCGGGCATTTTTTAATTTGGGATGGTGATATTCTTTCAATTGTTCGATCTGATTGTTTTCCAGTAATCCAAGCTGCACAAGTGTTTCCATTGCAGCAGGATATACCGCTCTTCCATTACCATCGGCAACTTTTATGGCAATACCTAATCCGGTTTGCGTATCTCCAATACAGTAGACTCCTTCAGCTCCTGCCTTGCCAAAGAATCTGGCTTTTCCGGCGATCATAAAATCTGTACAAAACCGATCTGTACCTCCGACCATTTCAGGTGCTGCAGTCATTGCTTTTGTAACCCGACGCACATGCTCGGCTCTTTCTTTACCAAGTGATTCGGGATTTGCCATTCTTGCGAAGCCATAAGCAAGTCGTTCCAAAGGTAAACCATGTACTGGAACCCCGCAGCCATCAATACCGACTTCAATATCCTCTTGCGGGTAGTCACATATTTCACTAACGGTTTGCATAATGCGTTGTTGGACAGGGTGATCCAGCTCATAATAGGTGTTAATAGGTTCTCCCATAAACATTGCTGTTGCCAGCATCCCTGTATGTTTACCTGAACAGTTATTAAATAAAGGAGTAACTTCCTTATCGTTTTTAATCAGATTTTTATACGTTTCCTGCCATCTTGGTATATGGGTGCCACATTGCAGCTTCGTATCATCAATCCCGACACGTTTTAGAATGGATGTCACTCGATCTGTATGCATCGCTTCACCACTATGGGACGCGGTACAAAGGGATAAGTCAGCATCACTAAATTCATAATAATCCGCTGCACCAGTCTCCACGATTGGTATAGCTTGAATAGGTTTCATCGAAGAACGGGCATAAATATTTTTGTTACTATTTCCAGCATAATGCAGCAACGTTCCTGCAGAATCAACGACAGCAATATGTACATGATGCGCGCTCTCTATATGATTACCTCTATGAACTTCAATTAGAGCATCGTTTTCATTCAATTTTAACCCCTCCTAATTTTCAGAATATGTTAACATACTAAACTATCTGACAACCAATTACAACCTATTTTTTATGGGAATTTTTGAATAGGTTGTAATTGGGTGGGGGAGAGGACGTTGTGTTGGGTGCTTGGAGCTGCTTGAGTTATGTAGTGTTTTGTCGAATGAATGTTTTGTATATAGCTATCTTTTGGGAAGTGCTGGGGTCAGTCTGGACTGTTTTAAAGTCGTAAGGTAGAGGATATGGACATATATAGTCTATAACCGCGGCACTTGTTTAAAATCATACGATATCTTTTTGAGGTTTTCTTGAGTGCAGTTGGAGGACCACGACAATTAATCACTAAAAACCTCCTGTATATTTGGATCATGCTTTTTTGTAAGCAATTATTTACAAGAGGTTATTTTTATTGCTGGCTTTCCCACCAGCAAACAGTGGCTCTACTTGTCCTTAATAATTAGAAAAACTTTATTGAACAAAAGTTTTCAAGCGTTTGTTAGTTATGTTAATAGGACAATCGTCCTGCTTCATATAGTGAAGCAAGGAGGATGGTCGTATGAGCAACGGAGAATTAACATTAATACCAATTAGTAATATCCAAATGATTACAAAGAGTGAAGTCCACTTACCTTCAAAAAATGCATTAAGGGAATTAAAGACGCTAACTCCAATACCTTCAATATTAATATACTTATATAAATGGAATGGAGAACTGTTCTATGTAACTGATTTTCATGAAATAGCTTTACAGAAAAAATATAATAGTAATGCAGTAGTGAATGCCCAAATTATAAGTCCTGATTCACGAGACGATATAGTGTACTTAACGTTACGGAATTCAATTACAAATAAAGTTGGTATCCAGAAATTAAACCAGTTTCGTTTTGACTTGGTCAATCAACTTGAAAATGCTGATCTACAAAGTATTGAGGACAGAACAGGTTTTACTATGAAGCAAATCCTGCAATTTTCTTTTCACGAAGAAATGACTAAAAGAGGAAAGCTTTATGCAGAGAAAGCACGTGATCTTACCATGATGAATAAAATTTGGAGTTCCTCCATTTTGTGCAAAAAAGCTCCTCATATTCGAAAGCATCTTGAATTTATGCGGATTGATGGAAGCTTAACTTCTTTTCAACTTTATTTTATTGAGAAATATGCAAGGTCAGTTACGATGCCCTTTCACAAGAAAAAGAGCGTGTATGAAGAACAAATATATTTACTATTATCACAGAAAGAACCTCGTGAACAACGGTTATTTAATGAGGTTGAGTATTGGGGGATGGTGGGGAGGCCTCCTTCTGCAGCTTGATTGAAGAATTTTATAGTTCTAGGTGGCTGGCATCTTCCAAATTTAAAACACACATTGGCTAAATAAGAGGTTGTGTCAGTTGATGTAAAAGATGCGGATTTTATTTGCCAGTATAGTGGTTATTACAAACTAAAAATGTAGTCTTTGGCAATTAACTTATATATTGGTCTTTGAAGTTGCTGCATAAATAAAAAACACTTGCCAACCTCTCCAATGGAAAATTTCCAAGGTCCAAGGCATGAAGGAATAGCATATTCAATGTAACAAATCCCCCCAATACTAAGTTAATTACACTTACTATCAGGGGGATTGTTATATTTGATACCTTGTATCTACTGGCTTTTTAGGTACATTCATTTCCTCGGTCTTATAAATCGCTTTTATAACAGTGGATCGAAGCAAGCGTTGAACTGTATTTCCTTTTAGACGCATCGACACACCATTAAAGGAATCTTTATAGGTATTAATGATGAAATATTCAATATTGGATTCCTCTAACTGTTTGAGTTCCCTTTGAAATATCTGGTGGCTTGTTTCAACCTGCTGTTTGGCTTGTTCCATTGTCAAATTTGATATACATGTGGCCACGGCAGTTTTGGCAGGTTTTATTTTAAACTCAATTATTATGCCAATGTATTCGTCACTAGCAATGTCTATTTTTGGGTCAATATATATATTTGACTGCATTCATTTTCACCTTTTGCTATTTTCATTTATTATTCGTACTTGGCTCCATCATCTGTTTGTTTTGCGATAACGTTAAGAGAGGCGTTGTAGCGTGCACCCTGATAATCGTTCCCGGCGCTTTCATCTAATTTAACCGCAATCATTAGATCAATATATTGGCCTTCTTCCACTTCCCAAAAGGAATCCTCGCTGCCCTCGCCAAGAACGATCTCTCCAGAGTCAGCATCTTTTTGAGTGACAATCTTTCCACTTACTTCAATATCATTAGGTAAGCTCTTCATTACGGATCGTTCATTCGTTACACCGTTAAATAGGTTGTCTAAAGCAATTTTTGAATCTTTATAGGCATCTTGATCCGGTTTTACTGTATATTTCATAGCCATATATCCCACTTCGTAGGCATCAAGGCTGGCTTTATCAATGGAATGATTGTAGATTGCCTTTAAATGTGCATCTAAATCACCTGTATTGGATAGTGAAACCCAACTGCCATATTGAAGTTGTGAAGGGGAAAATTGTTTTTCATCGAACAGCGGCTGTTCGATGTCCGTGCCGTTATTTAACTCTAGCATCCCGCCTTTCAACTCACCATGGGCGTTCGTTTCTGACGTGAACCAGGAATAGGTGCCCATGCCAGCCGAGACAATTAAAGCCCCAGAAAGAGATGTTGCCAAAAGTGCTTTCTTCAATCCACTCTTTCTTATCCGTTTATTTTCACTGCTCATATTCATTTACAACTCCCTTTTTGTTATTGTTTTTTCCTATTTTGTCGTTCAATTCCAAAGCGATGTAGCCAACGAGTGGAAGTAAAATTAATAGGATAAAACCAGCTTTACTTCCTATAAAATTTGCAATATACCCGAGATATGGAATATGAAATGCTACTTGCCCGAGTAAATGGTGAGCATGAACAATTTCTTGATCAGCGACGTTATTGTTATCCCCTTTTGTGATAAATCCTATTGCGCCTTTTTCATCAACGATATCAATAACCCGGTGAGTAATATATGGGCCATCATTTTCCTTAAATGTAATGATGTCATTCTTATTCACGTCTAATGCATCCATAGCCTTTACAATAACGAGGTCGCCTGTTTGAAAGGTTGGATTCATACTATTTGATAAAACGGTCAGTCCTTGTAAGCCCAGAATTTGAGGGGGCTGGTCTGGATGCCTGGCCATTTGTATAAAAATAATTAACACAAGAATAAACATAGCGACAGAAAGCCATTTAATACATGCTGAGATTACCTTTGTTATAAAACGCCTCTGTTTTTCACCCACCAGTTCCCCTCCTATTCTTTTATCCAGATTACTGTCCAGATGGTTCCAAACCGAGTGCTTTAAGAAGCTCATTAATTCCTTTAGGACCAAGCTTCTCACGCGGCTGCTTATTTCCAGCCAAGTCGCCAATACTTAAGAAGTTTTCTTCTACATAACGGATGTCCGTCTCATTAACTATGTCATCTTTATTGATGTCTGCTTTAGGATTTTGTTTACCATATTGAGCAACTATTCTCATGGCGTCATGGATGTCAATGACACCATCACCATTCACATCTCCAGCTTTGTTAAGTTTCGGATTAATTCTTAAACGCTGTCCGATAAGTTCCCCTTTTACTTCCTGTGCTGGATTCAGTGTTAAAGTAGAAGTCAAGTGACCAGGTACCTCGAAATAAAACGTATAGTCATCATCTGAAATGGGAAGCCCATTTATGGTAAACTCTCCATTATTTTCGATGGAACCTTTATATTTTTTTCCTTTATTATTTAATTTGGCATAAACATGTACGCCCATTTCTTCATAATTTCTAGTTTCCAAAAATCCTTCTTCGTGCTTAAAGGATTCCGGCTGAATAAAACCGTTTACGCTTGATTTGGTTGGAATCAGCTTGAAGTTATCATGGTAAAATGCAGGGACCGAAGTTGATTCGCTATTTCCTTGTTGCTTATAACTCAGATTTGCTACATTTAACACAGACACATCTTTATAAGCCTCATCATCAATTACCTTAAATTTCAAATCAATGAAGTCTGTGCTTCCTGAAAAACCTTCAACGGATTGATCTGCAAAATGAGCACCAACAGTCACTTTTTTACCCCAAAAACTATCATCAAATGTTGGTTCAAGAAGATCAACTTGGATATCATTTTCTTCAGTAAATGCTTTAAATTCTTCATTTAATTTAAAGCCTTCGAATGAGAAAATCTCTTCATCATATTCGACATCAAATTCTCCGCCTACGAGTTGTTTAACGTGATTTAAATTAAGGGTCATGTTAAGTTCATCGCCAGCTGATATCTTTTCTTTGTCAAAAGTCGGCAAGGCATATGTTGTGCCTTTTTTAACAAAGGTATATCTTGGTGAGTTTTTTGTATCTGCATTACTTGCTAAGTCAACAGGAATTAAATCCAGATTTAACGGACCATTTTCTATGTCTTCTGGGAGAACACCGATTTTAAACAACCCATCAGGTTCTACACCAAGTACTCCTGGAAAGGCGGAATTACCATAATACCCTACAACATTCTCAGATTGATCATAGTCCAATCCTTTTGAATTCAATACGTCTATCGTTGAATCGTAGACATTCATGTGCATCCAGAATGCATAATGACCATATTGATCTGTAAACATAGAATCATCCAGTTCGATAACCCCTGGTTCATAATCGTTAAACGTCATTTCAGGTGGTGTATTATCAACCACGACGGGTTGGTCTAAGGTGTATGTTTTACCGTCAGCATCTATTCCAATAAGCTCGTAATTATAATCCCCTTCCGGCAGTGGAATTGGATCGAACGAAATCGGGTTGGACGGATCATCTTCAAATGGAAATACGTATCCCATAAAAGCTTCCATTAGAAAATATTCAACATCGGCGTCCAAATCCTTTATTGATCCAACGACACCAAGCGCTTCACCGCTTTCAGGGTCACTGACAATAATATTGACTGTTTCCATCGGACTTTTTAGCTTTAGAAACATGGAGATAATCGGGTTTAAAAACGGGTGGAATTCCCAGTCGTTTGTTACAGCCGGTCTGTCTAATTCTGCATAATCAATACCTTTATCAGAAACCCTGATGGCAAATGGTACTTGATATTTTTCTGCAGCATCTTGATCGTTTGTCACACGGATATAGCCTTCATATGTTCCAAATGCTGCTCCAGAAGGAACATGAATTGTCGGGTTTAGTGCTTCACTTGCATTTCCTGCTAATGTAAGAGAGTCAGGAATACTTATTTCAACACCGTTACCCTCTGCGTCCTGCCTGTTATTTTGGGGTGGTAAAAAATCAGATTCTATGGTATATGTTTTTTGCTCACTAGATGTATTTTCAATGATAGCTCTTTTACTTTCTTCTAAATTTTTCCCACCTGTCAGATAGTGACTACCGAAGCGAATAGAGCCTGTTTCTCCGTCGATTGTGACAGAAGCTTCGTTTTCAATCATGTCAACTTCATCAATGACGGTTAATCTTGTATTTGCATGGACTGCATTATAGACGTTTATCCGACCTGCTCCCACTTCATAAACAGAGTAATCCTCCCGGAGGTCTACGGATGTATTCATTAAGGCTTTTTTTACTTCAAAAGCGTTATAATCAGGGTTTTCTTGCATAATTAATGCCGCTGCGCCAGCAACATGCGGAGAAGCCATTGATGTCCCATTACTTCTTGCATAAGCTGATTCATAGCTGTTATTTTCAGGATCATTGATATATGACGGGAACGTAGAATAGATGGACACACCCGGTGCAGTAACATCAGGTTTTATGTCGTAATTTTTTGTCACTGGTCCCCTTGAACTGAAATCAGCTAAATGATCGCCAATTGTTTTCGTATTGGAGAGATCACCAAATGTCAGGTTATCCTCTTCATTTAGGATGGATTTCAAGTTTTCCCCATCTTCTTTTGATAAGCGGAAAGATGGAATAATGTTGGTCGTTTCACCAAGGTAAAATGGAATTTGCCCATCCTCATTGTTATAAACGATAACTGCTTCTGCATTTGCTTCTGCTGCGTTATTAATTTTATCTGCGAATGCCACTTCTCCACGTTCGATTAGAGCAATTTTGCCTGATAAGTCTTTCCCTGCAAAATCATTTGCCGATCCCAAACCAACAAATTCAACAGGATAGGTTTGCCCTTGAAGGTCACCGATGTCATCTGTAAAGTCTTTTGCAAGTAATTGTAAATCGGTTAATGTCACAGTTCCTGCTGACACTTCATATGTTGGTATCGTCTGTGACACATCACTTGCTCCAACTGTAATAGGCAATGCTGCTGCTCCAGGGGTACCGATTGTGTTCGCACGTGGTCCTGCATTTCCTGCTGCTACGACAGTAACAACATCTGAGAGCATTGCATTGTTAACAGCAACTGCTGCAGGAGATAAAGGATCATTAATACTTGCGCCCAGGGACAGATTAATAACATCCATTCCGTCACGAACAGCCTTATCGATGCCCCCGATAACCCAACTCATATCGCCACTGCCATAAGGTCCAAGTACGCGATAGTTATACAAATTAATTCCTGGTGCAACACCCTTTACTGCATAGTCCACGTCGTTTTCTTTTTGGCCTGCTACAGTACCGGATACGTGAGTGCCGTGAGATGTGTAATAAGAACTGCCATTTCCATTTAGCTCTGGTTGCCCTGATTCTTTCCAATCTTTATATGTTGTTTCCATTGGATCTGCATCATTTTCAACAAAGTCCCAGCCCTTAACGCTGTCAGGATCAATGGTTGCAGGATCTTCCCCTTGCTTGGCCGTATAACCGTTATAAACATTTGTCAAATCAGGGTGATGATAGTCAATGCCTGTATCAATGACGCCTACTTTGACACCTTCTCCTGTAATATTTTCTTCATGAAGTTTATCCACCCCAATTTGTGGGATGCTGTCTTTCATTTTTGGCTCAATAGTTTTACTGTTTGACGCTGGCAAATCCAACGTTATCGTTTCGTTTTTCCATACATGCTCGATAAGCCCATATTCAAGAAGGGACTTAATAGAAGTTGCTGGTAAAGTCATAGCGACCCCATTGAATGCATCGCGATATTCTTGTTTTATCGTAATATCAGATTGGGGCTGTTTCCTCTTTTTGTCAGAGTGCGTTTCTGTGGTAGCGTCTTTTTTAATATCTAGAATCGCTTTTTTAAACGCATCATGTGATGCTTCAACCTTTTCTTCTGCATTTTCTACGGAAAGCGTTTGTTTTTTGCCACTCATCTTTGTTTTAGCGATCTCAACTTTTGCAGGATCCTGTTTAAATTCAATAATGACATCGACTGGAGCATCGTTATTGAGATTAATATCAGGATGGACCACAAAGCTTTTTTGGGTTTCTAATGTTTTAATGGCATTGCGTTGTTCATCTGTTAGTCCACGTAAAATGTCCTTCGCATCCGTTGTGGTTACCTTTGCCTGTACCGGCTGGAATGTAGGAACGAATAATGAACCTAATAGCAATAAGACAGATACAATCACAATGATTCGCTTTAAAATTTGTTTTTTTAGCATCAGTTTCTCCTCTCAATTTGACCATTTTAGTAAACTACCGAAATCCGTCAACTCACCTCACTTGTTTAATAGGATCAAGTTCTTGTTATTAATGCTATCAGCAATCTACTTTTTGTAAATGGGGGTTATTTTGATATTTCAAATTATTCTGTATAGTATCATTGCACTATAGTTGTTTGCGAAAGTTGTCTTTTTCTATCGAATTTGGCAAAACTAGTTTAAAAGACCTATCGCAAAAAACCCCAATTTTGCTATATGATAAATGCATTATACAAACGACGGTGATTTTTTCTAAGAGTGGCATCAAATTACTTGGGGGTATGTATTATGTATGAGGGAAAGGTGATAAAGTTTTATCGTGAGAGGGCCAATTTGACACAGGAGCAACTTGGAAGAGGAGTTTGCTCGTCTACACATGTCAGTAAGATAGAACGCGGATTAACTGAGTATTCTGGGGAAATTATCAATCTCCTGGTTAACAGACTAGGGATAGATATGGAAAAAGAGTTAGTAAACATAACCACTATTAAAGAGAAACTCGATCTCTGGCAAGATATGATTATTACACAAAACTCCTCTGCGAATGAGGTTGAGGCTGATTTAGATAACAATCAGTTCATTTCTGTTTCTGAATACAAAACGCTTTACTGTCTAACAAAGATGCTGCACCATATTAAAATTGGAAATAAGGACATCGTTAAAAAACACTTCAAGCTTCTTCCTAAAGAAATTGAAGAACGTCCGAAATTCGAACAGAATTTATACAAGCATGTACTAGGTAGTTATTATATGATGACAGAAAACCATCCTAAAGCTCTGAAGCTGTTAAAAACGATTGACTTTGATATTTACACAAATCCTCTTGTTTATTATGATCTGGCCTCAGCGTATCATCATAATAAATCTCCCGTTTTCGCTTACTATTATGCTGAAAAAGCATTAAATTTATTTAAACAACGCAACAATTTCCTTGGCATCATTGATGCTGAAAATCTTATGATTATTCAACTTGAGTCAGACAATCAGAAAGAATTTAATGAAACCATTGAAAGGTATGGAAACCTGCTTGAGCTCTGCGATCTCGTGCATGCTTATGACAAAAAAGCGAAAATCACACATAACTATGCCTATGAAAATTTCAGAAAGCAAAATTATGCAGAAGCCAAAAAGTTATATGAACAATCAATGGCTTTAAAGGAGCCATATTCAAGTGTTTATCTACTTTCTTTAGAAGGGGTCATAAGATGTGGAATAGAAGGGCACATAGTACCAAAAGATGTATTGTTGAAATATATAGAGGAGGGTTTGGAAATAGCGAAAGAGATTAAGGATACATTGTATTCACACATAATGATTCTACACAAACATGAGATTTTGAAGCAGAAGACACTCTACTACGATTTTCTGGCACATAAAGCCTTACCCTACTTTAAGACAAACGGCTATGTTGTTATTTCCCAGCGTTATGAAAAAGAATTATTTTCGCATTATATAAAAACCGGTCAAAAAGAAAAAGCCTTGGAAATGTCGATCTCTATTATGGATTATTTAGATGCGTGACTTTTTTGGGATATAGTAGTTTTGAGTGCCTGTCACCCCTCGAAAATTGGCAAGAAAACATAATATCTCTGCTCTGGTAAATAAAGAGCTATATGAGCGTATTAAAGATATAGAAAGTCAATTTTAGAGAAGTCAAATGCTAGGGAGGTAGCATCACTCAATAGAGACCATAAGACCAATCGGTTATATAGACCAATTGCCCTTATGGTTTTTTGCATTCCTGGACACGTGGCGCTGTTCTGGTTAGTTTGTGATTCTCCAGGGAGCAAAAGCCAGTTTGTGTAAAGATAATTTTGATTGTCATGAAGTGGTGCATATTCTTTCATATTCAGATCCCTTCTCTCAGCATGGGGAAGAACTCTTCATATTTTTAGCGTTCAGCTGCCAGTCACTTTCAAGTGAGTTCTGGGGTCAGCTTCCGACTTCTTTATAGTGATGTAAGCATAAAGCGGTTCTCCTTTTAAACTAGATAGGAATGAACATTATCATTTAATCATCTTTAACAGAGATGACGATAAACCGGAAATCTAGTAACTTGGTTTAATACTTGGTATTGCGCAATCCAATTAAAATCCCAAGATAATAGGCCTTTAAAAAAGAAGTAGTATAGCATATAATGATTTTAATAGGGAGGTGATACAACATGGAACAACATGAACTGAAGGAAATTCTTAAGGCACTCAAACAATACTCTGGTGAGATCACTGGAAGGATAACTGAGCTTGAGAACGGCATGCATAATATGAAGACAGAACTTGAAAACCGTATGGATGAACGTTTTGATCGTCTTGAAACAAAAATTAATGGAGTACGTGTTGAATTAACAGAAACACAAGAAACCGTTGACTTTCTTTCCAGCAAAACTATGCAGCACGAAAAGAAACTTCGTAAATTCCTCAATCAGTAATATTACACACTACAAAAATCGTTCTTCTTTGGCATGCCTGTCACTCCTCGAATAATGTTATATTGTGTCGAATGGATACTTTGTAAGAACCTATATTTTCGGAAATGCTAGGTACCAGCCTCACTGCTTAGGTCGTTAAAGTAAATATTAATTATTAAACACGAAAACTCAGCACTTGATTAAACCCATACAACATCCGACGGAGCTTTTACTTGAATGCATTTTACGGCAATTAAACATTAAAGACCTTCTGTATAACAGTCCCATGCTTTATTGCATGGAATTTTTATTATACAAGAGGTCTTTTATTTATATTGCTAACTCTCAAGTTTTTTTGCTTAATGAAACCACTTTTGCTTATATAGTACAACATTCCTTACTATAAAAAGATTGAGACAGTGAACCTGACCCTCTGTCCCACGTTGGTTATTCATTTTGTGGTGTTTAAAAAGTTGGGTCAGAATCGCCGCCGTACTTTGCAGGATGATAGTCAAGATTGTTATTAGGGGAAGAGTAAGAATATACAGAGGGATAATATCAAAGAGCCAAGAATGGGCCAGTAAATGCAATTGTAGTACGGATATATAGATTGCTTCTGAGGTGTAGAATCTGGCATGTGGTCGGCCCATTAATCTCTGATGAGAAGAAAGGAATAATTAACGTTTATGAGCAGTTGTTTCTTTTCAGAAATTTGTACCCGCGTATAAACCCATCAATAAAATATCTCTCCGATTCGAACACAGCGAAGGAATTGAGTTCAGCTTCTACATCAAACAATGCATCTCTTTGGTCTTTGGTATGACACAGACGTATAGCACGCTGAAATGGTGTTTCTTCATTACGTGTTTCGCCATGGTTATTTTCAGGTACATACTCTTTCTCATAATGAAGCATCTCCAAATAAGCCATTTCCCTAATAATCTCTGTCATTCCCTGCTCATAAGCATTCTCTAAATGTTTCATTGCTTCCAGATCATTTCTGTGATGTGTGTTTCCATAAATTTCCACAATCCTACTAAATGGAACTACTGATATTCGTGGCATACAAAGTTCCCCTTCCTTTTAATCTATAAAACTATTATTTCCAGCAGTACATTCATTTATACGGTGAATGGTTAGGTGTTTCACTCAATCTTGCTCTGCTCATCTTGTTATACGATCATGTCACCAATTATTCCCTGTCTCCCTTATACTAATGAAGTTGCTGAAGCTCCCGATTTTGGCATGCGTGTAGAAGACATAAAGGAATTAAGTTTTGAATGCCACTGTCGCTCCCCGTATCCTGTTGAAAATTATCTGGTTGCTTTTACGGGTTGAGAGATTGAATAAGTCGGTAGTGACTGTCATTTCTCGAATTATGTAGTATTTTGTCGATTAAATGTTTTGTATATAGCTAGCCTTTTACGAACATATGATCTATAATTTATTTAATACATATATATTTTAGAACTGAGGTGTGAGCAATGTAGATGAAAAAAAAGCCGACCTTTGAGGGGATTGTGAGATAAGTTAAGCAATACTAACCTATTTTTTGGGGAAAGAAGTATAGGAGTGTGAAGTTGGATCATTATTTAACTCAAAATGTATAAAATGTATAAAAGGTGGAGAATAAAATGCCAAAATCAGCAAAGCTAATTGTAAGTTATATTGTTGGATTGCTACTTACTTTAGCCATCTTTTTAGGTATTAGTGAAACGTATACAACGATTCATAATTGGATGGTTCCAACCGGAAAAGTTTCTTCTAAAGAAGTGTTTGAATTAATTTGCGTTCTGTTAACAATAATTTTTTCAACGAGTATATTGGCAAGGGAAATCAGGGCTAACCCGGACGTTGTTTCTGTAGGTGCAACAAATATACCTAATTTTATGTATCATCCAGACTTTAAAAAAGAAAGCAAGAACCGTTCAAAAATATTAAAGGAACAACATATGCTAAAAGGGAAACTGGAAGAACAGGAAATGTATACGGACAACTTACTGGATGAGCTTGAACAAAAGATCTTGAATTAGAACAAATAGCCTACATAAGTGATATTTTCATCAGACACCACAAAAATGCGAGTAGACTGGTTCGATCATTGATTCAGCTATTAGTAGAGCGTAAACCCTTTTGGAAGCTTGAATTTTGTAATAATGTTTTAGATGAATGTGTAACTATATTATTAGAAGACAGAGCCGATAAATCATCTACTATCTATTTTATTAATAATAATAACGAGCTAGAAATGTTTGCATACAGTAGAATCGAGTTTTCTTCATCTAGAAACAGAAGGTTTAAAAAAGGAGAAGGATTCGCAGGGCATATATGGAAAACAGGTAACACGGAACTCGTATCAGATGTTACAATTAGCCAGCACTTTAGAGGAGAATATGCTCCTAAACATGAATACGGATCGATACTGGGAGTTCCCATTAAGATTGGCAGAGAGGTTTTAGGTGTACTTTGCGTTCAGAGTGAGGGTAAAAATGAATTTCAGGAGGATGATAAAAGAACGGTAATATTTTATGCGGATATGTGTGCGTTAGCGCATTTTTATGATAAGATTAAAAATAAAGAGGGGGTATAATGTATGGATGCTTTGAAAACACCTAAACATAATCATGGCCTGAATTTAGAAAAAAAACAAAACGACATTCTTAAATCCTCCCGATCTCGCACAGACGAACTCATAAAACAGGCTCATAAATTGGGTTTAACCGAAATATATACTGATAATAACGGACGTGTTAAAAGAAAAAAATAGAAAAAATGGACAAACGATATGAATGGGTGCCTGCCACTCCTCGAATGAAGGTTATGAATGGAAACAGTTTGTTTATAGAATATGCGCCAAACTAATCAATCCCCTGTACAACAGAAAGATTGGATTTATGGACCTGTTGCTGATGGTGGTTTAGTATCGAAGAATCATGAAGAGATAAAAGCATATAATAATAAAAATTAGTTAGCAGTATTAATAAATGAAGCCGCTCAATACACACAACTTTTGGAGGTGATAAAGTGCTAAATACAAACAAATCAATTGAACTTCGTAATGAGATTGACTTAATGGTTCAGTATATATCAAAAGAACTAATGAGTGAGTTTGGTAAAAGTAAAGAGGAAGCAATGAAAATGATTCAAGAATCAGAGGTAGAAGAGTCTTTAGTTAAAGATAAACTGGGATTTCACGAATCTCCATATAATTGGACAATAAGCATACTAACTGATCAAAATGATGTTGAAGCTTTAGAAAAACATTTTTACCATTAAGGAAAGGAATTACAACAAGAAGATACTTGTTATTCCTTTCCTTTTGTTTAATCATTTTTTTGAATGTAAGCTTTTTATAATCCAGCGATAATTCACCTGTTATTTTAAACATTTTTAATATCAAGAAACATTTACGCATAAATAATAGCCCAGTCTCTTTGAGAGCTGGGCTTGAATATTATTAGTATTGACAGTTATCTCCAAATCTCTAAGTCACTGTTCTTTCCATTCTGGCAAGATAAATAATCCAAAATGAACTTAACTCCGAGAGAATGTAGCTAAAATTTTTTCTTCAGTTGGATTCTTAGGTCTAACACGGTCTTGATTTAATTTTTTACTCTTAATCTGAGAAATAATTTGTTTGTTAGTATCTCTATATTGAATTGAATTTTTAGCAACTCTGCTTTCAATATCATTTAGAGTTAGAGTAGTCATATTCTCATCACCCTCTAAGATTTTTTATTTACATATCCTCTTTTTTCTAAGTGTATGGATAGTTTGTCTTTATTATATCATAATTCCTTGTATACACGCTTTTTAAGTGCATAGTCATTTCCTGAAACATGTAATAGCTTCCCTTATTGGTGAGCATACATATGGTTAACACAAATTTATATTATGGACCTTAGCTTGGACAGGAGCAGCTAAGTCCCACATGCTATTTTTAGCCCCACTACTCCTAACACCTCCACTTATAAGCAACTCTTATCCACCCAAAAATAACCCTTGTATTTAAACGTTAACGTCAATGGTAAAATGAAAATAAAAGTGAGGGGAGGGCTGTGAAGACGATTGCGGAGGTTGCGGCGGAGTTTGATGTGACAACAAGGACGATTCGGTATTATGAGGAAATTGGTCTTTTGGTACCTGGGCGTACGACGGGGAATCGAAGAGTATTTTCTAAATCTGATGTGGCCAGGCTTAAGCTGATTTTTCGAGGGAAACGTTATGGCTTTTCGCTGGAAGAGATTAAGGAAATGATATTGTTATTTGATGAAGATCGTTCTGGTAAGAAGCAATTAAAACGAACCATTGAGTATGGTGAAGAAAAAGTTGCAGAGATTGAAGAAGTGATTGCGGAATTTCAGGCACTAAAAGCGGAGATGGAAGTTCTTTTGGAACAGTTTAAACAAAAACTAAAGGATGAGGGGGAAGATGGATGAACAGTTCGGAGTTGCTGGCACGTAATGCAAGGAAGTACCCGTCGCAAGAAGCGGTGGTATGTCAGGGGCAGCGGTTGACTTATCAGGAGCTTGACCTTCATGTGAATCAATTTGGAAGCGCTATCAATAACTTGGGGATTAGCAAAGGGGATAAGGTTGCACTGCTGATGCCGAATGTGAATACGTTTGCGATTGCATATTTTGCTGTGCAGCGGATTGGGGCTATTGTTGTGCCGATCAATGCAAAACTCACGGGGCCGGAAGTGAATTACATTGTGAAAAATTCCGAGGCGAATTCGCTAATTGTGCATGAGCTCCTGTTTCCAGGTGTGCAGCATTTTACAGAACCATCGATATTAATTAAAACGGGGGTAGCTACGGCAATTGGATGAGTTTTGAATCATTGATAGACAGTGGAAACTCGAAAGCCATTTCATGCGATTTAACGGAGGATGATCTTTCGACAATTTTGTATACTTCTGGCACAACTGGGGATCCAAAAGGGGTGCTTTTCAGTTACCGCAATATTTTAACCGTCGCGAACATGATTTGTGTAGAGATGGAAGTGAAGCCGGAAAGCAGAATTCTGTTAATGATGCCACTAAGTCATTCGGCCCCATTGCATCTATTTTTTATGGCTGGAATGATTGTCGGTGCTACATTGGTTTTGACACCAACATTCACTCCCGATTTATTATTAGATACTGTTGAGCAGGAACGGACAACCCATTTCTTTGGCGCACCAGTTGCCTATTTAACAACAGCCCGGCATGAGCGTATAAACGAAGCCGACCTTTCTTCCATGAAGTGGTGGATATATGGTGGTGCAGGTTTGTCAACAAAGCAGGTGCAGCAATTAAAAGAGGCTTTTCCAGACGGGAACCTTGTTTGTGTTTATGGACTAACGGAAGCAGGACCGAGTGGGACATTGCTCTTTGACCATGAACATGAGGAAAAAGCCGGGAGCATTGGAAAACGTGCGGCACTTGGTATGGAAATCCGAATTATCGATGATGAAGGTAAAGAGCTGCCGGCTGGAGAAGTGGGGGAAATTGCCTTGCGTGGGGAAAGCAATATGGTTGGCTATTATAATAATCCGGAAGCGACTGCTGCGGTTTTACAAGATGATTGGCTGCGGACGGGTGATATGGCAATACAGGATGAGGATGGTTATTTTTGGATTATTGATCGAAAGAAAGACATGATTATTACCGGGGGTGTGAACGTTTATCCGAAAGAGATTGAAGATATTTTTGTGTTATATGAAGGTGTTACAGAGGTTGCTGTTATCGGCGTACCCCATCCGGAATGGGGAGAGACATTAAAGCTATATTTTCAGCAACAACAAAAGTGAATCCAGATGATGTGAAGGAATTTTTGAAAGGAAGTCTTGCATCATATAAGATCCCACGGATTTACGAGCAGGTGGAAGCTTTGCCAAGAAACGCATCCGGTAAGATTTTAAAACAGGTATTGCGGGAAGGGGTTACGAAATGATGCACGTACTACAGAAAGCACCGACACAACATCGACGCAACTTCTTTACGGAAGATGATTTTTTTCAAAAGCTGTTGGAAAAGCATCTGGACGAGGATCTTTATGCATATGCCTACGAAGAGTTGAAAAAATTCGGCGACTCCTGCGCAAATCACATTGATGAACGTGCAGCCCATACAGACCGGGAGGGACAGCCAAGGTTACTTCGTTATAATAAATATGGAGAAGAGGTTTCGGAGGTATGGGTAAACGAGGGGTATAAGCAGACGGTTGCAGAAACGTACAAGACTGGGATTGTCGGTTATGTTCATAAGGAAATACCCGGACTTGGACGGAAAGGGAGTTATACTTACAGTTTTGCCCAAGGTTACCTATTATCACAGGCTGAACCGGGATTTTATTGTCCAGTTACACTGACACTGGCGACAGCTTATTTGCTTGATCACTATGCAGATGAAGCTATTAAGCAGCGATTTTTGCCACATGTATGTGCAACAGGGGATGTGGAACTGTATGAAGGTGCAACGTTTCTTACCGAGAGACAGGGCGGGTCAGATGTCGGTGCCAATGTTGTGCAGGCAAAGGAAGCAGGGGGTCATTTTCGTTTATATGGCGAGAAATATTTTGCTCCAATGCCGGTATGTGTGGTGTAGCATGGTGCTTGCAAGAAAAGAAGGCGCACCTGTGGGATCACGCGGACTTACCTTGTTTGCTGTTCCATGGAAGAACGAAGATGGCAGTATAAATAACTTACGCATCCGCCGATTGAAGGATAAGCTGGGTGTTCGGGCGGTTCCTTCCGCAGAGGTGGAATTTGATGGAGCAAAGGCTTATGTGATTGGCGATCCAAATCGTGGATTCTACTATATGATGGAGGCTCTTAATCTATCAAGAATTTGCAATATGGTGGCATCCATCGGCATCATGCGCAGAAGCTATTCGGAAGCAAAGGCATATGCCGAACGCCGTGATGCTTTTGGTAAACGGCTATGCGAGTTTCCGATGGTGCAGAAGACACTGACAGAGTTGAAACAAAAGCTCGAGGCAGAAACGGCGGCCATATTTGAGTTGATCCAGTTATATGAGAAGATAACCAACGGAGAAGCGACGAAGGAGGAAGAAGCACTTAATCGTTTGCTCATTGCTATTTTAAAGAAAGAATCTGCAGAACAGGCAATTGCTTTTGCCCATGAAGCAATCGAAATGCATGGCGGGAATGGCTATATCGAGGATTTTGTCACACCAAGACTGCTTCGCGATGCTCAGGTGCTGACCGTTTGGGAAGGTACCGCTAATATTCTTGGGCTGGAAGTGATTCGTCTGGTCAATAAGTTTTCCGTCCATGAGATTTTTATTGCTGATTTGAAGGAACGGTTAGACGGAATGGATGCACCAGAATTAGTGAAGTGGCGGGAAGATTTGAAAGTTCGGCTTGAGGAATTTGCGTCAGACGATCGGGTTACTCAGGAGTTAAAAGCAAAGTCATTGGCAAAAGAGATGGCGGAGCTGTATGAACAGGTTGTGTATGTGGGGATGTAGGTTTTGAAGGGGCTTCGCTACGGATGTGTTTAAAATGCGAGCCCCGGTGTTATACCCGTAAGTTTTGCTGGATACGATGGGTAGATTGATAGAATGCTACTCATTTTTTATCGTCATAAAGCCTTATTTAATAATAAGTTGTAAGTGGGTCTAATTTGATTCAAGTTACTATAGCCGAAAAAAACTTCAGTTAACATTTAGCCAACCACAGTTCCTGTTATTTGTTAGTAGCCTCAGGACAAATAGTTCTCTTCTTTATTGAATCAAATTTTCGTTTATTTATTTCTCCTTGTAGTAAATGAAGAAAATCTTTATCTAAATTCAACTCAAATGCTTTCTGATAAGCATCTGCTAACTGTTTGTCAGATAAAAATTCCATGAAAACATCCTTTCCTCAAGACCTCGTATAATTTGCTATACTATATATATCTTATATTAAAAGCAGTAAAAATAATGTGGCTGTTTGCTACATAAGAAGGATGATGTGGATGAGGGACTGGTTAAAGAAGATGAGGATTGCAAAGGGATTAACACAGGAGGATGTGGCATCAAAAGCTTTTATAAATCGAGCTTTTTACTCCCAGATAGAAAATGGAAAGCGGAAACCAAGCTTTGATGTTGCAAGAAATATTGCTGATGTATTGGGTTTTAGTTCCACCGCTTTTTTTACTGAGGATTTTGAAGAGCCCTTTTATTTAGCTTTGAAAAATTCACCTATGGTAATTGCTCACTGTGATCTGGATCTAAGATATACTTGGCTATTTAACCCTCATCCGGATTTCGACACCAGTAGCAGTCTTGGGAAACGCGATGATGAACTCGCAATGAACCAAGGGACTCTTGATTTAATGGACCTGAAAAGGAAAGTAATCGAAGAAGGTGTGAAATGTAAAAAGAAAATAACCTTTCCTTTATCTGACGGTGATCGTAGCTATTACGTTTATGGTGAACCACTAGTAAATAAGAAAGGAGAAATTATTGGCGCAGTCACTTCTTCGATGGATATTAGTGAAGTGTTACCTGAATAAAGGGCAGGCTAGGGACTGTTCAGATTCAGATCCTTCCACTCCCAGCTTATTTTGCCAGCAACACTTCCAGTTCCCGCTGTTTATCGGTGGGAGCTTTTTTGTGTTTGTTTATTTCTGCTTGCTGTTTCTCATGCTCACAAGAATTCCTTTGGACATATCGCCAAGTTATTTTATTTTGCCACAGAACCCCCATATCTTACGCCACAAGTCGAGAAATGGCAGGCACTCCATAAAGAAAAAAACAAACTATTGCCAAATTTTATAACTGTGTGTTAAAATTGTTTGAAAATATAAAGTATTTGCTTCATAAAAAATAAAATGTTGAAGGATAAACTTCATTTAACCGTTTTAGACGTATGGAGGTATTTTAAAGTGGAGGCCATTTATCAAAGAATTGCAGAAAAACAACAGACTTTCTCAAAGAATTTACTGAAGATTACATCATATATTTATGAAAATCCGAAAATGTTCGCGATGATGTCTGCTTCAGAAGCAGGCAAGATAATGGATGTTAGTGAAACGACGGTGATTCGCTTCTGCCAAAAGCTTGGATATTCTGGGTATCGACAGTTGCAGGAAGAAGTGCGCCAATCCATGCTTGAAAAAAGTTCATTGTCTGATTTTGGAAAACAAGAAACAGAGACAGAATCTATTAAGGATTTGATGGAAGAGGATGCGCAAACAATCAGGCAAGCAATGACACGCCTTTCGGAGGAAAGTCTGGCAACGGCAGTTTCTCGTTTGTCGGCATGTGATCGCACACTAGTTGCAGGTTTGCGGACATCTCATGCGTTGGCGAGTTGGTTTGCATTTGCCCTTGATTTAGTAATGGGAAGAACAAGGTTATATCAGCCAACGGTAGATGATGTTCTGCTGAGAGTGGGTGAATTGACAGAGAAGAGTGTTGTAGTGGTTTTTTCATTCCATCGGTATGCCGCAGATACGGTAAATCTTGCTAAGCTTGCTGAGAAGCAGGGCGCTTTTATTATTGCAATTACAGATTCACCGGCTGCTCCCGTTTCGGGATATGCTGATCTGGTACTGCCGATTCATCTGAATTCCGTATCTACCCTTGATGTCGCTCCTGTGGCAATGTCATTAGCAAAGAACATTGTTTCCGCAATTTCGCAAAAAAATATAGAAGAATTTCAGCAACGGGTTGCCCGTTTTGATGAAATGGCAAGTAATGATTTCTTTGGCAGATAAAAGGGTTAGCGAACGCAAGCCTTAGGATGAATAATTGTAAGCAAGGAGATGTACATTTTGAATTTCAATACAAAATCAATGGAAGAACGATTGAAAAATATATTTAAACATTTACATGAGCATCCGGAAATCAGCTGGGAGGAGCATGAGACAAGGGATTACATTCAGTCCGTAGTCTCTCCATATGATTGTAAGATACAAACATTTGATGACTGTGCGGCAGTAGTGGTGGAAATCGGTAGTGGAAAGCCGGTGGTGGCAATCCGTGCAGATATGGATGCGCTTTGGCAGGAAGTAGATGGCAATATGCAGGCTAATCACTCTTGCGGGCATGATGCACATATGACCATTGTACTTGGGGTGTTCCTTACTCTTATGGAAAAGGGGCTCACTGAGCGCGAGACATATCGTTTTATCTTCCAACCAGCAGAGGAAAAAGGCACGGGAGCATTAAAAATGGTGGAGCATGGTGTGGTTGATGATGTCGACTTTTTGTATGGTATGCATTTGAGACCAACGGAAGAATTGGAAGCAGGCCAATTCGCACCGGCAATCCGCCATGGGGCGGCAAAGTTTATTGAAGCTACGGTTTCTGGGGAAGATGCACATGGAGCTCGGCCGCATTTAAACGAAAACGCAATTCAGATTGGCATGGAATTTTTTCAGCATTTGAATAATATCCATGCAGACCCAAGGGTTCCTTACTCCGTGAAGATGACTGCTTTTCAGGCAGGTGGTAAGAATGCCAATATCATTCCGGGGAAGGCGACGTTTTCCATCGATGTTCGTGCACAAACGAATGAGGTAATGACTTTACTGACAGATAAAATCGAAAAAATTGCCAGGATGCTTGAGGAATATCATCGTGTTCCTGTTAAGTTAGAAACAAAAGCACATGTGGCGGCAGCTGTACCAGATGAAAGAGCTACAGAAATTTTACAGGAAGCAATTACGGAACATGTTGGCAGGGAAAATACGAAGCCGGCAATCACCACAACAGGTGGGGATGATTTTCATTTTTATACGATCGAGCGACCACAGCTAAAGGCGACGATGCTTGCGATTGGATGTGGCTTAAAACCGGGACTTCATCACCCGCAAATGACCTTTAATCATGAAGCGATCCCAGAGGCTGTATCCATCATGACGAAAGCGATGGTCAAAACAGCTGAAAAGTACAGTCAGGAGGGGGTTGAATGACAGCGTTAGAGATTCGGCAACTAACGACGATGTCAGAACTGTACGAGATGCAAAAGGTGGAAGCTGCTGTATGGCAGATGGATCCCATTCCTGTTCACCAGACGTTTACCGCATTGCATCATGGAGGTGTTGTCCTGGGTGCCTTCGAGGAGGGTCAGATGGTAGGATTTTTGTATAGCTTTGCTGGTTTTGATGGAAAAGCGTCCTATCTATGCTCCCATATGATGGGGATGCTGCCCGGTTATCGCATGAACGGACTTGGAGAGGCATTGAAATTTAAGCAGGCGAAAATTGCGCGCACGCTTGGTTATGATATGATCACATGGACATACGATCCGTTGGAGAGTAGAAATGCCTATGTGAACCTGCATAAGCTAGGTGCAGTAGGTGCGATTTATCACCCGAATCATTATGGTGATATGGATGATGAATTGAACCGTGGCCTACCGACAGATAGGTTTCAGATTCAGTGGGAACTGGATGAAAAGAAGAGCGTACAGCCCGCGACCTGGGATATAGAGCTTGTGTTGCTCGACGGTGGCAGGCATGGTGAACCAATTATTAAAAAGCATTTGGAAACAGGGGACGTTATCGATAGTTCTACTTATTTTGTGGCAATCCCAGCCGATTTTCAGACGATGAAGCAAGCAGATTTTACCCTTGCAAAAAGCTGGCGCCAGGAAACAGGAAAGGTATTTAAGAAGCTCTTCGATCACGGTTTTCAAGCAAGAGATCTACTTCGTACGAAAGAAGAAGCATACAGTTACTACGTATTTACTAAATAGTGAAGGGACGATGTATTTTGATTCCAATCAAACAAATTAAATTGCATAAATTAAAAATGAGGATGAAGCATCCGTTTACAACGAGCTTTGGCACAATGCAAGACAAAGAATTTTTCATTACAGAAGCAGTTGATGACAGGGGAAATCGGGGATTTGGCGAATCGGTTGCTTTTACCAATCCATGGTACAGCGAGGAGACAGTAGAAACGAACTTACATATGATGCGCGACTTTCTTATTCCAATTTTGCAAGAAGAACCAATCGTCCACCCTGATGACGTGTCAGCACTTTTCCAGCCAATCAAGCGGAATAATATGGCGAAGTCGGCTTTAGAAGGAGCAGTCTGGGATTTATATGCCAAACAGAACAATATGACACTTGCTACAGCACTTGGGGGAGAGAAAAAGGAAATTGATGTTGGTATCAGCATTGGAATTCAACCATCTGTAGAGAAGTTAATTGATACAGTCGGTGACTTTGTTGCTGAAGGGTACAAGCGTATTAAAATTAAAATCAAGCCCGGTTGGGATGTAGATGTACTTCGCCGGGTTCGTGAAAAATTCCCCGACACTCCAATAATGGCAGACGCCAATTCAGCCTATACGCTGGCAGATCTTGAGAATTTAAAAAAACTCGATGAGCTTGATTTAATGATGATTGAACAACCGTTGGCTCATGACGATATTATCGACCATGCTACACTGCAAAAGGAGATGAAAACACCAATTTGTCTGGATGAAAGCATTCATTCATTGGAAGACACAAGAAAAGCCGTCGAGCTTGGCAGCTGTGAAATTATCAATATCAAAATAGGACGTGTGGGTGGTTTGTCAGAAGCCAAGCGTATTCATGACTACTGCCGTGATCACGGTATTGATGTTTGGTGTGGCGGCATGCTGGAAGCAGGAGTAGGCCGTGCACATAATATCGCGCTCACTACATTGGGAGGTTTTAATCTGCCGGGGGATACAGCTGGATCGTCCAGGTATTGGGAAAAAGATATTATCAAACCAGAGGTCACGGTGGAGAATGGTTTAATTTATGTTCCTGAAAAGCTAGGTATTGGTTACGAGATAGATGATTCTATCTTGAACCAATTTAGAGTAGAAGAATATGTTTTTGATTTTTAAGTGGTAAAACTTGGACTATATATGAAAGAATCTCGCCAATTCAGATGGCGATTTTCTTTCATGTATAATTAACTAAAAATTCAGTAATGTGGAGGCTATATGATGAAAATGAGTTTGAAGATTGCCGGTGCTTACATTGGACTGCTAGTTGGGGCAGGATTTGCATCAGGTCAGGAAGTGATGCAGTTTTTCACCAGTTTTGGTTGGAAAGGATTGATTGGAAGCGGTATTGCCACACTTCTGTTTGCTTTTCTGGGCATGCAAATCATGCAAATCGGCTCCGATCTGCAGACAGTGTCACATAAGGATGTCATTTATCACATATGCGGAAAGTACGTTGGTATAGGAATTGATATTTTAGTTACTTTCTTCCTCTTTGGTGTTGCTACAGTAATGCTTGCAGGGAGTGGCTCCATTTTTCAGCAGCAGTTTGGCATATCGCCTATAGTTGGAGCCTTTATTCTTACAGTACTGGTAATTCTGACTCTCCTGATGAATGTCAAGAAAGTCATCTCCATTATCAGCATGGTTACACCATTGTTGCTCGTATTGATCTTTGCCATTACTTTGTATGCAGTTATCGCAAATGACACGGATATGAGTAAACTTGGCGCTGCTGCAACTGATCAGCCTTCTGCGGCACCAAATTGGCTGTTGGGTGGTTTCCTGTATGTATCCTATAACATTGCAGCAGGAATTTCGATGCTGGCAATTATCGGTGGTACAGTAAAGGACAGAAAAGTGGCTGGTTTTGGCGGTATGCTTGGTGGTCTAGGGTTAGGTCTGTTGCTATTTCTGATTAATGGGGCACTATTCATGAATGCCGATAAAATTCAAGGTTCAGCTATGCCTACACTACTGTTGGCAACAGACTTGTCACCAGTGATAGGAATTCTTATGACGGTGGCTTTACTTGGTATGATATACAACACGGCGGTCGGCATGCTTTATGCATTTACGGCGAGATTTGTCCAACCGGAAACCCCAAAGTTCAAGATCAGTATGGTCATCATCTGTCTGTTGTCCTTTGGTGTAAGTTTTATCGGATTCATTCAATTGGTAGGTTCTGTTTATCCAATAACGGGTTACTTAGGGTTTGTGCTGATTTTGGCCATCCTGTTTGTTTGGATTAAAAATAGCAGACAAAATCGTTCGGTAGGGATAGAGGAGAGAGGGGAGGCGTTGTAGGAAGTAGGGTGTCAGTTACTTCTCGAATAGTTTTAGATATACACTAAAATAATGAACCGTCATTAGAACGTTTTAATGGCGGTTTAATTACTTATCGAGTTTGGGCTGTATAGTGAGTAGAATTGCTGGGGGCATATCCCAATCGAACCTAACAGAGAAAAGTAACCCGATATTTTTAATAATATTAGAAAGGTTAAAGTAATCAACCTAATTATGTATCCTAATTTCTGAGTTCCTCCCCTCTCATAGAGAGTATATGGCTATAACCTACTTTTGTCGCATATACGTCAAACAAAACCATACTAAGCCTTTAAATATGAAGTATTATCGCATATAATGTCTTTAATAGGGGGTGATACAATATGGAAAAGCATGAACTAAATGAGGTTCTTAATGCTCTCAAGCAATATTCTGGGGAAATTACTGGGAAAATAACCGAACTTGAGACAAGTATGAGTGACATGAAGGGTGCACTTGAGAGCCGTATGGATAATATGAAGACTGAGCTGGAGAATCGCATGGATGAACGTTTTGATCGCATGGAAGCAAAGCTTAATGGTTCACGTGTCGAATTAACAGAAATACAAGAAACGGTTGACTTTCTCTCAAGCAAAACTGTGCAGCACGAGAAGAAACTTCGTAAACTCCTCAATCAGTAAAATACACACTACAACATACTTTTTCAGGTTATGGGTATTTGTAACTCCCCGAATTTTTCTACTTATCATTCATTAGACCCTCTTTTCCACTACTATATCCACTAGTTCTTTATCTAGAGCATCTGTTAAATTATAGATTTGTTTTAGAAAAGGAAACTTAAACATACGAATAGGCAGTTTTACATTGCTTAAGTTATGGTGCCAGTACTCCATGGATATTGTCGATATACAACAAATAATGAACTGCCATTAGAATGTTTTAATGGCAGTTTATTTATTTAATTACTTATCGAGTTTGAATTTTTAACGTCTACTATTTCTTAAATTTGAAAATAGTGCTTATGAACTAATTACTTTTATATAATTTTGAAAATTTATTCTATACAGAATACTGACTTCCGAATTCAAGAAAAAATCTCCGATAATAATAAGATTTAGCCGGAGACTAAATTATATGATAAAAATGCTAGTCAAAGATTCTGTTACTAAGCAAGCTTCCTTTAAAAAACATAAATGACAGCGGTTACATTCTTTGGGTGTTACTAACGATTAAGGAAGCTAATATAGCTGAAAAAAGGGGAGGTTCTTATCAGATTCATCTAGTTAAGATAGTGCCAAAAAATAAATGGTATAAGTGTTTAATTAAAAGCTTTAACTCTTAAACTGCGACCTCTTCCAATTCAATTAATACAATTCAGGAGTGATTTTTTGAAAAAATTAAAAGTAATTTTTTTCGTTATTTTCACCGCTTTGTTTTACCCACTGATAAGTTCGCAAATAGACATTGCTTATGCTGCTAATAAGGAAACTAGTAACCTTTTGAAAAATGGAGGGTTTGAAGAAACAATAGAAAATAAAGAGTGGTTGAATTCTCAGGGACCAGCGGACTGGAGTCAATGGAAAGCAAGTGGCGACCCCGAATTAGTAGTAGATAATCAAATTAGTCATTCAGGAAAGAAATCTATTAAAATTCAAGCTTCTAGTGACAGCCGTGTATCAGTAGAGCAGGATGTGATGGTCATTTCCGGAAAAGAATATAAACTTTCTGCTTGGGTTAAAACAGATAAAGTTACCAGTAACCATGGTGCCAGGTTGCGTTTAACTTTTTTAGGTGATAAAAAGGTTTATGAGTATTCAAATGAAGTAACCGGTACCTCAGGCTGGAAGCATATTGAAAAGATTGTTAAAGTCCCTGAAGGCTATAACACTGTCCGTATTCAAAATTTCTTGGAAAAAGGTACAGGTACCGTTTGGTTTGATGATATTACGCTTGAAGAATGGGACTCAAGTGATAAGGATAAAGAGTCTTCATTTTCGTTTGAATCTGGGGTGCCTGATGCCTTCTCAACAGATAGTGGATCAACAATAAAAACAACAGAGGCTCGTTACAAGGATGGAAAAAATTCACTTGAATGGACCTTCAAAGCGGATTCACAATTGACGATTAATAACCCAATTGATTTAAAAAACATGAATAAAGATACCTTTGGAATATGGATATATAATGAAACCCCGATTAATGATGAGTTGATCTTTGATTTTGGCAGCAATGGTAAAACCGACGCATCATTTACTTTTAACTTAAATTTTACAGGTTGGCGAACGGCATGGGTGCCTTTTCATGATATGGAAGGAAATCCGAACTTTAATATGAATACAGTCTCTATTACTGCTCCAAAAAGTGTAACAGAAGGAAAGCTGTATATGGATCAAATGGTATTAAGTAATCCGGTGGACCCGCGTTATCCTACAAGAGATGTTCAGGTACCGTTTGTAAATAAAGAAGCTGACCAAAGCCCAAATGCACATTGGCTATCCTTGTATAAATTCGATTCTTTGCTCCCGAAGAGTTATGAAGCTAACACAACGGAGGAAGATCGCAGTTCGTTGCAAACGATAGAGGATAGATACAAAGAATTTGAGCTGCGAGAAGCTGAGGAAGTTACTAATCAGTACATGAAAAATATACAAGAACAATTTGCATCTTACAAGATTACAAGAGGTAATAATGCGATAACTGGGAGACCAGTTAATTTGAAAAATATCAAGGATATTTATCCAAAAGAAGCCTATGATGAAATAGAAAAACTGGTTAATGGGATTGATGTGAGAGATTATACTGATTTTATGAAAGAAGTAGCAGTGGCTTATCAAACCACTGATAATGAGACATATAAAAGTGAACTGAAATCTATTTTTCTTGATCTTTTAGAACACATGCATGATCAAGGATGGGCATGGGGGAGTAGTCTTGGATCCATGCATCATTTGGGCTATAACATGCGTGGATACTATCCAGCTGTGGTGCTTATGAAGGACGAGCTAAAAGAGGCTGGATTGTTGAATCGTACTCAAAAAATGATGAGCTGGTATACAGGTATAGGAAGGATTTATGAAGATCTAAATAAAAATTACGCCAATATTGATATTCTTAATACGACACTAAAGGGCATGGTGGCGACTATTTTAGTTGAGGAGGATAAAGAGAAGCAAATCGCTTTGTTAGAGCGACTTAGAGATTGGTTGAATCAAGCTTGCTTCCGGCTCCGGGATTAATGCCAGCATTTAAGCCAGATGGCTCTGCCTTTCATCACATGGGATTCTATCCAGCATATGCAAGAGATGCGTTTGAGGGAATGACTCCTGTCGTTTTTATGTTAAGTAATACAACATTTCATATAAGTGAAGAGGCACATGGAATGTTGAAAAAGGCTGTGTTAGCAAGCCGTTTATATTCTAATAAATATGAGTGGCTAATAGGAGTAGCTGGTCGTCATCCAACAAACCGTCTTCATCTGGAAAGTTTCGCATTTAAATATATGGCTCTTGCTGGTACGCCAGATGGAAAGGAAGATATTGATCCTGAATTAGCTGCAGCTTACCTTCGCCTTGTTGAACCAGAGAATGTAGATGAAACAACCATGCGTCTCAAATCTATGGGATATAAAGCAGAAGCTGCACCTAACGGAAATTGGACGATGAATTATGGAGTACTTGCACTGCATCGGAGAGATAATTGGCTTGTTGGTGTAAAAGGACATCATCGCTATCATTGGTCGAATGAAATTTACTCTAACGCAAATTTGTTTGGTAGATATACTACTTATGGCCAAATTCAAATTTTAGGTAAGGGTAATCCTGTCAACTATTTAGACAGTGGTTATACTCAGGAAGGCTGGGATTGGAACCGTTGGCCTGGTACTACAACGAAACATCTTCCTATTGATAAGCTAAGGGCAAAATCAACTACTGAAATGCTGCTAACAGATGAGTCCTATGCGGGTGGGCTAAACATCGAAGGAGAAAATGGGATGTTTGCTATGAAGCTTCACGAACATCCAAAATATGATGAATCATTTAGAGCAAGAAAATCCGTTTTTATGTTTGATAACAGGATTATTGCACTTGGTTCCAATATTGAAAACACAGATCAACAGCATGAAACGGAAACAACGTTGTTTCAAAATCATATGGTTAATAAAAAGGATCCTGTTCGAGTTAACGGTAAAAAGGTAACAGACTTCCCATATGAAAATACGTTAAATGGAAATAAATCTGTGTGGATGCTTGATAACAAAGATAATGGTTACTACATTCCTGCCGGTCAGGAGATAGGCATTCATAAAGAAACTCAACATTCCAGAGATCAAAAAGACGACAGGGATACCCAAGGGGATTTTGCGACAGCGTGGCTTAAGCATGGTAAAGCGCCTGATAACGGGTCATATGAGTATGCCATTCTTGTCGATTCCAACCCCGGCCAAATTAATGCATTTACCCGTAAAATGGATAAATCCAATCATGCACCATATACAGTGCTACAAAAGGATTATGATGCGCATATTGTCAAAGATAGTAAATCAAAAACAACCGGTTATGCCATTATGGAACCAAATGATTCCCTTGATAAGGGCCATATTATTTCGGTCGATACGCCATCAATGATTATGATTAAAGAACAGGGGAATGATCTAATCCTTTCAGAGGTGGACCCAGACTGGCATTTGTATGAAGGGAAGGATGAGGATCAATATGACGACAATGGCAATTTTATTGGAGGAGAAGGTCCTTATTCGCGTCCTTGGAAAGAAAATGAAAGTAAGGTGCATCAACTCCGTCTGACACTAAAAGGTGAATGGAGATTAAAGGAAAAGGGGGATAAATATCGTATCATTTCCAATGATGATGGCAAGACGGTATTAGAATTTGATAATAAAGACGCCATGCCAATTGAAATTCAACTTGCACCTGTCAAAGACACTTATAATGCTGATTAAGTAAAATCTGTTAAAGGCTTTGATTAGGGTGAAGCTTTTGCATCAAAGTATTGTCAAACGCCATCATTCTGAAGAAAAAAAAGTTGCTAAGAAAGATGTTAAACATATGGAAGAGTTCAAAGATAACTTTTTAATTGGAAGGATAGTAAGCTGCTGTCTGATGAAGCATTTAACCAGCTTAGCAAGAATGCGGAAATTTTCATAGATAACTGACATTTGGGATAAGGTGCGATTTATCGGAAATCTGTGGTGAATTCTTGGATGGCAATTGTAAGGATTGTGTGTAGAAAGAGAAGTGCTTGAAACTTACTCAATGATATAAATGAAAGAGCAAGCGTAATATATCTCCTGGTATTATATGGAGGGAAGGTTTTACGCTTGCTTTTTTTATGTTAAATTAGTTTTTTTGGTAAAAGTAGAGAGTGTGTGTATTATTTGAAAGTATAGGATGGTATGCAGTTGAATGAAGCTTGAAAGTTGATTAGTTAGAGTTGGCAAAAGTCGGGGATGCCGTTTCTGGACTTCTTGGTCCTAGGGTCAGCTTTCAAAGACAATTCAAAAAAGAAGTATATGGGATTTTTTTATGTCTGCTTTAGCCATTTTTTGTTCTGTATTATTTTTTAGTGTACATCAATTGGAGCCATTAATTATTGCCGGTATGGCAGGCGGAATTACAACAGTATATATTGCTAAGAAACCTTTTACCAGACAAAAAACTATTAAACAATTTATTAATGAAGAGATATAACTGTAGACTTTTTAATTAATATCTTTATAGAAGTAAAAGTGAAATTTAAAAGGAGCAAACGGAATGAAATTAATCCCTTTTTATCGACTACAAGGAAAAAACATGGATCAGTATACCTTGTTCTTAGATAAGCAGGAGAACCGCATCTACAAGGTAAACAACAGGGATGAAAATAATATTTTATATTGGGTCGCTTTCGTTCTTGTGTTAGCGATATTTAGAGCTGTCAGATCAATTCATTTACCAGTTTATCATCCAATTGCCGTAGTTTTTTGTATAATGGTTGGCCTGATTATATCTATCACTCTGGGGATCGTTGTCTACAAGACCTACTATCGAGATCTAAAGGAAGTTTATTTGACGGGGCCTGAATTGATGGAATACATAAAACGCGGAAAGAAAAGTTTAAAGATAGAAGTTTGGCTTACAGGGATTATGTTTATCTTCTTCATTTTAACTATTTTATTATTTATGATGAACTACTGGATTGTATGGTATCTGGTAAATATAACTATCGGATTTTTATTGACTATATTGATATCTGGTTTGCCGCCTGAAAGATTTAGGTTAAGCAAAAAATCATTTGTTGACGAGGGATAGAGGAACTACTACTAGTCTTGTATTAAGTAGTGTGCATATGCATACCCTCCCCCAATGATATATCACACAACTTCCCCTTAACCCCCAATCCCACCAACCAACCTCAGCCAAAATCCGAATTTCTCCTTCCAATAATGAAAGTTGTCATGCCACTTCGCATATATATTTAACCGGTGCACATGAAGGGGGAGAGGATTATTGGGGTAATTTCGGTCATGAATTATAAGGGTGGTGTTGGTAAAACAACGCTCTCTGCTAATATTGCGGCAGAATTGGCAAATAGAGGGAAGCATGTGTTGCTCATCGATCTGGACCCACAGACAAATTTGACTTTATCGTTTATGCAGTTTGAGGAATGGTTGGCACTAGATCGGCAGGAGCGGACAATTAAGCATTGGTATGACGACTTTTTGGATAGTGATGGGGAGCTTTCTCTTGGAGATTTAATTGTTACACCGTATCTTGTTAACCAGCGATTGGAAAATAATCGAGGCAGAATTGATTTGATATGTTCCCAATTGGAATTGATTCATGTTGACATGGAGCTTTCAAGCAGACTGGGAGGGAACACAGATCGCACAATTCGTAGCAATTATTTGAGGGTGTTATCAAGATTACGTATGAAACTGGATGAAATAAAAGATGGGTACGATATGGTCCTGATCGATTGTCCGCCGAATTTCAATTTGGTCACACAAAATGCCCTTGTCGCCAGTGATGGATATGTGGTGCCGGCAAAGGCAGATTACTTATCAACATTGGGAATTGATACACTAATACGTCATGTTCATACATTGAAAAAGAAATATAACCGTTTTTGTGAGGAAGCAGACCATTCGATCGAGAAGATTGACCCACAAGAGCTCGGTGTCGTATTCACGATGATCTCCTTCTATAGTGGGGAACCAATTGCTGCACAGCGCGAATATATGAAACAAGTGGAAAGGGATCATGCTTGTTTCCAGAGTTATATGCGTGAAAATACAACCTTTTTTGCACCAGCACCTGAAACTGGTATACCTGTAATACTGACAAAAGGGCAGAGCACATTACAGGAAAATATACGTAATGAAATTAAGCAAATTGTAAATGAACTAACTACTTTTCATGTGAATTACGGCGGACAGAAGCATGAGTAAACGAGATACAGAAAAGGTACTTCGAATCGCGCTGAACTTTTTAGAGGGGTTAACAGTGGAGCAATTCCAGGAATTAATAAAAGGAAATGCCGAAATTCACTATAAGGCAAAGAAAAAAAGATACCAGAAAGAATTACAAAGAATTGAGCAGGAAGCAAGGCATACGACGGATGTGGAAAAGATTTTAGAAGGATATACGAAAAAGAAGTTGCTGCTTTTTTGCGAGGAGCTTAACTTGCCTACAAAAACAAGAGATACCAAAAAAGTGATCTATCAAAAAGTTGCAGATCACTTTGGTATTGCTGATTCGGCAGGACATGAGTGTAAAAAGACAGTAGAAGCGGATCAGTGGAAACCAATGGAAGATGCGCTGAGCTGCTGTAATACGGTGGAGGAAGCCAAGGATTTCTTGCTGAGCCAGGATGCCCTTCGGCTAAAAAAAGACATCGTTGTTTTTGCTAAACACTTAGGCGTCTATGTCAATCAGCGATACACAAAGCAGGAACTATTGGAGCGAATTGTGAACTCAGTTGTCGGAAGTGGGATCAGAGGAAGAGCGATGAGGATGGAGGATTGATGTGAAGGGTGGGGCCGCCTCTAACCCGCCTACATTAAAACACCCCCAGAGATCGACTTCGGGTGTT
>NZ_BAZS01000002.1 GCF_001310895.1 Virgibacillus halodenitrificans JCM 12304
TAAAATTATAATAAAAAGATCTTTAAATAATATGAAGCATTGAAGGAGACTGATTACAGGCTGATTACGGACAAGGGAAGAAATGCCTTGGACTGTAAGCATTTCTACCGTATGACTGTTGTCATTTCACTCTGGAGCTAGCACTTGGACCTTGTTTTGCAAGTAAAGGTGTTTCGGACTTAACATCCGTTATCATGTCAAGAGATGGGCACATGGGAAATCATGGGCCAAATAGGGTGGTACCGCGAAGCAAAGTCTCGTCCCTTTTTTGGGATAGAGGCTTTTTTATATGGTCCGATCTGGCATTAGACACATTTAAACCTATAATTAAGGAGGTATTTTGCTATGAGAGAACAGTTGGAAACAATTCAAACAGAGGCTCTTGAAAAAATAGGTCAAGCAGCTGACACGAAAGAACTTCAAGAAATTAAAGTAGCTTATTTGGGGAAAAAGGGATCGCTAACCAATGTATTAAGAGGTATGGGGAAACTTTCAAAAGAAGAAAGACCTGTTTTTGGTGAAATGGCTAACAAAGTAAGAGAAGCAATTACCGCAACCCTAAACGAAAAAAGTGAAAAACTGGAACTAGTTGCCTTAGAGAAACAACTGGAAAAGGAAGCTATTGATGTAACACTGCCAGGACGTCCGATAAAGGTTGGCGGACCTCATTTATTAACAAAAATCGTTGAAGAAATCGAAGATCTTTTTATCGGAATGGGTTTTGAAGTAAGAGAAGGTCCAGAAGTGGAAACAGACTATTATAACTTTGAAGCACTAAATCTTCCGAAGGGTCACCCCGCCCGTGATATGCAGGATACTTTTTACTTAACTAATGAACTACTGATGAGAACACATACCTCTCCTGTACAGGCTAGAACCATGCGAGAGTTTGATGGTCAAAAGCCTGTGAAGATGATTTGCCCTGGTAAAGTATATCGTCGGGATACTGATGATGCAACGCATTCTCATCAATTCACTCAAATTGAAGGATTATATGTAGATAAAAATGTAACGATGAGTGACTTAAAAGGAATATTAGATGTGTTTGCTAAAAAAATGTTTGGGGCAGATCGGGAAATTCGTCTTCGTCCGAGCTTCTTTCCATTTACAGAACCTTCCGTAGAAATGGATATCTCCTGTAAGGTTTGTGGTGGGGAAGGTTGTTCGGTTTGTAAAGGGACTGGTTGGATTGAGATATTAGGTGCCGGTATGGTACATCCAAATGTTTTATCAATGGCTGGCTATGATCCGGAAGTGTACACAGGATTCGCTTTCGGTATGGGGCCGGAGAGAATTGCTATGCTTAAATATGGAGTAAATGATATCAGACAGTTCTACACAAACGACATTCGTTTTTTAAAACAGTATCATAATGCTTAGAGAGGGGCTTAAAAATGTTAGTATCATTAAATTGGCTAAAAAACTATGTTGATATTGAGTCAATTCAACCAGAAGTATTAGCTGAAAAAATAACTAAATCAGGTATTGAAGTAGACAGTATTGAGTATATAGCAGAAAAGAGTGAAAATGTAGTTGTAGGTTATGTTGAGTCATGTGAACAGCATCCAAATGCTGATAAATTAAATTTATGCCAGGTCAATGTTGGAGAAGAAACCTTACAAATTATATGTGGAGCTCCGAACGTAGCGCAAGGGCAAAAAGTAGCTGTTGCTAAACCAGGTGCTCTTTTACCGGGTGATTTTAAAATAAAAAAAGTTAAGCTTCGTGGGATTGAATCAAATGGAATGATTTGCTCACTTCAAGAATTGGGAATAGAAGAGAAGTACGTTCCTAAGGACGCAGCCGATGGAATTTTCGTATTCCCAGAGGATGTAAATGTGGGGGAAAGTGTAGAACCTTTATTAAATTTAAATGATGCTGTTCTCGAATTTGATTTAACTCCAAATCGAGCAGATTGTTTGTCCATGCTGGGAGTAGCTTATGAAGTGGCCGCAATTTTGGACCAGGATATTCAATTGCCAAACGAAGAATATGATACATCAGAAGAGGATGCTTCAGACCACATTTCGGTATCTGTAGATGCAAAAGATATAAATCCATATTACGGAGCATTTATTATAAAAGATTTAGAAATAAAACCATCTCCGTTATGGATGAGTAACTATTTAATTGCAGCAGGAATCCGTCCAATTAATAACGTTGTGGATATTACCAATTATGTTTTGTTGGAGTATGGACAGCCGTTGCATGCATTTGACTATGATCGATTACAAACAAAAGAAATTGTTGTCCGCAGAGCATACAATGGGGAAACAATTGTAACATTAGATGAGCAGGAAAGAACTTTAACAGAAGAGCATTTGGTAATAACGAATGGCAAAGAACCTGTAGCATTGGCTGGTGTAATGGGCGGACATAATACCGAGGTAACCGAGCAAACTACTACCGTTTTACTAGAGGCTGCTTACTTTGCACCATCTGCTGTGAGAGCAACAGTTAAACATACTGGCCTGCGTAGTGAATCAAGCACCAGATTTGAAAAAGGAATAGATCCAAATCGAGTGAAGGCAGCTGGGAAGAGAGCTTGTCAGTTATTACAGAAGTATGCAAATGGTAAGATCCTTCGAAATATAGTAGAGTTTGATGAATTAGAGCGTTCAGAAAAAGTAATAACGATGAACACTACAGAAATTAACAAACGATTAGGCACCAAAATTACCACAGATGAAATTATAAAGATTTTAAATAGTCTTCGTTTTCGTTTTGATAATGAAGGTGAAGCATTTACAGTGTATGCACCGACTCGTAGGCAGGATATTACCATATTTGAAGATATGCTAGAAGAAGTGGCAAGGATCTATGGGTATGACCAACTCCCGTATACTTTACCTTCAGGCGCTTCCCAGGCAGGTGGTTTAACTAATAACCAACAGTTAAAAAGAAATATTAATAATTTCTTGCAGGGTGCAGGCTTGTTGGAAACGATCACGTATTCTCTAACAAATGAAAATTTTATAAGTAAATTAATCAGTCCAGAAATAAAAGAAGAGAATGTGCATGCTGTACAGCTCGCAATGCCGATGAGTGAGGATCATAAGTATCTACGACTTAGTCTATTACCTGAATTAGTGGATATACTTGCATATAATCAGGCTAGAAATCAAAATGATTTGGGATACTATGAGCTAGGTAAAATATTTATATCTGATGAAGAAGTGCTTACAAGTCAACCTGACGAAAGATTAAGACTATCTGGAGCACTTAGTGGACAATGGGTGGAACATCCATGGCAGCAAGAAAAGAAGGAAGTTGATTTCTATGTGGTCAAAGGTATTATGGAGGCGCTCTTTAATTACCTAAAACTTCCTGTTGTCTTTGAACCTGCAAGGCTGGATGATTTGCATCCAGGCAGAAGTGCAATCATGAAATTGAATAATCAAGTGATCGGTTTTATAGGACAACTCCATCCAGTACTACAGAAGAAATTAGAAGTGAAAGATACGTATGTATTTGATGTGAATATGGAAACTGTATTTTCTGAATTCCAATCTATTCCATCGTACAATGAAATACCAAAGTATCCTTCGATTGCAAGAGATGTTGCTTTCATTATGGACGCGGATATCCATGCAGGTAAAGTGAAAGAAACAATTGAAGCAATAGGTGCTCCTTTAGTGAAAAGTGTTAACATATTTGATGTATACCACGGCGAGAATGTTGAAGAAGGTAAAAAGTCAGTTGCATATAGCTTGCTCTATCAAGATCCTGAAAAAACGTTGACAGATGAGGAAATTGAAAAATCCTTCAACCAAATTGTAGAAACAGTAAATAACAAGTATAATACCATTATTCGTAGTTAAAAGTTTGTAACAGTAGAAAAAGCCGAACAGTATTTGAAATTTTTGAGTTAATTTCAAATTCGTTCGGCTTTTTAGATTCTAATATATGTTAAGGTTATCCACTGATTTACAAAAAAGATAGAATGCGAAGTAACTAAGGATATAGAGGCTGCGTAGATCACCGCTACGGGGAAATATTCCGCTTTCCGCGGGCGGCTGAGGCCATGCCGGCGGCAAAGAAGACACTGTGAGGGCACGAGCAGATGTCGCGCTTGTACCCCGGAGGTGTGAAAGCGTCCGCCTGAAACGGAAATCAATGGGTCACTTCTCCTCAAATATTTTACTGAGCTTTTCATCAATAAAGTTACGTCGCAGTTTCCTCCAAATATGAATGAACAAAATACGTTAGTTCCTTAACTTTTGCAATAAAACTGCTTTTTAAAAGATAAGGATGAATAAGAAATTATGTTTTATCAATTTCTTATTCATAAACGGCCATTCTCATCTGAAACGTACAAGGATGCTTTAGTGCTGGTAAATTTCAGGACTTTGTTTTTATACCCTTTTTCTCTTATTTAATATAAGCCTGTGCCTTTCTGGTATTGGCAAAATGCGTTTTTGCACAACCATCCAAGGTAGACTCTCCTTTTTCCAATATTACTTTAGCTATTGTCTGATCGACTTTTTTTGAAGCGCCTTTAGGGAGAACAATACCCAATTTGTCAGATAAAAGGTCCATTTCACTTAAGAAACGACTTCTTGCTATAATAGACGCTGCGGCTACTGCAATGGAATAACTTTCAGCTTTTGTCATAAAATATGTTTTTTCAAGAATAGATTCTTTTTCAGATGATATATGCCTTTGGAAGACATGTGGTTCGCAAAATTGATCAATGAGGATGCCGTCTAATTGAGTTGTATCAATATTACCAAAAATATTCTTTATAACATGGTGGTGAAGCATTGCCTTCATCTTACCTTGTGTCCAACCTTTCTCTTGTAGCCGGTTGTATTTTTCATTAGGCAACACAAGAGAGGAGTAAGGGAGGTTGAGTTTTACTATTTCAGGTGCAAGTTTTCTAATTACCGAGTCAGTCAGATTTTTTGAATCTTTTACGCCCATTGTCTTTAATGAATGGATTTGTTCTTTTTTTATAAAAACACCGGCTACTGTAATGGGTCCAAAGTAATCACCTGTTCCCGCTTCATCCGTACCAATATGATTGCTACCGAACAATGATTCCGGTGGAGCATAACTATTGTTCAACTTCTGAGTTTTTTTATGGGTGCTCTTTTTATTACTACTTTCTGGCCATTTTCCAGCTTCTGCTTCTGGATTGCTCCCTTGAAAGAGAACCTTTCCAGAATGATAGGCGGTTATAACAGCGTTTGGTGTTTTCGCTCGAAATATAGCTCCCTGTGGAGTGTTTGTTAAATATGTGGAATAAAAGCTTTTCATTTCTATAATTTTGTCCTTTGATATCGCTGAAACTACTTGAGACATTGAGATCACTCCAATTCATTCGATAATATAGACTATAGCAAATTTAAAGAGAGAAAGAAACGACTTTCATAAGCAATATGAATAGATCACAGTTTCCTAAATAGTTTAGTTCATGTTAATATAAGATGTACAATTTTCCCGGTAGGAGGATATGAGATGTCCGAACATGAAAAATCTAGACTAACTGTTGAAATACATAATAAAACATATACTATCATTGGCTCAGAATCTCCAAGTCATGTAAGGTTGGTTGCCAGCCTTGTTGATCAGAAAATGAATGAGATACAAGATTCGAATCGTCATCTAGACACAGCTAAATTGGCAGTTTTGACTGCTGTTAATACGATGAGTGACTATTTAAAACTTAAAGAAGATTATGCTACATTATTAGGCTCATTGAATAAGAAAGAGGATAAATAAAATGGTTGATATTATTATCATTATGATTTTGATTTTTGGTTTTTTAATTGGATTAAAGAGAGGTTTTATCCTGCAATTATTTCATCTTATTAGCTTTGTGGTTGCCTTTATAATTGCAGCTCTATATTATGATCAGTTAGGGCCAAAGCTTGCATTATGGATTCCTTATCCTGAATTATCAGACGAAAGTAAATGGGCAGAATTTCTTCAGGCACTACCTTTGGAAAACGGCTTTTACAATGCAATAGCATTTGCTATCATATTTTTCGCTGTAAAGATTATTTTACAAATTATTGGCTCTATGCTTGACTTTATTGCGTCCCTTCCAGTCTTAAATTCCTTAAACAAGCTATTGGGGGCAGTACTTGGATTTGTGGAAATTTATTTGCTGCTCTTTATTGTATTATATATCTTGGCTTTAACTCCAATGGAGGGCATACAATCATGGATAAATGGATCAAATATGGCACTCTTAATTCTTGAACACACTCCATACCTATCTGAACAAATTAAGGAATTATGGTTCACCCATATCGCAGATGCTTTAAATGGATAGCTGCATGGTGAGGGGAACTGAATGGCGTATTTATTACAGAAGCTATTATTATTAATATGAGACTGGTTCAAAGTATTAGAGGAACACTTATATGTCATGTACAATAAGTGTTAACTAGATTGAACCAGTCTTTTTTGCTAAAGCTTTTATCCGTTTGAGTAGTTTTCCAAGAGAATCGGCTAAATGAAAAATTGCTAGGTTTAATTACATTATAAAAAACAATTTTTTGTATCCTATATATTTCTCTCCATAACTAAAATCATTATAAAAGCAGGTGTGAACGAATGACGGTCAATAAAAAAGATGTTATAAAATTATTGGAAAAAATCGCTATTTACTTAGAATTAAAAGGTGAAAACCCATTTAAAATTTCTGCCTACAGAAAAGCCGCTCAAGCACTAGAGCGAGATGACAGATCATTAGGGGATATAGATGATTTTACGAAGATAAATGGGATTGGTAAAGGAACAAGTAATGTTATTGAAGAACTCATTGAACAAGGTGAATCTGAAACGCTTGCACAATTAGAAGAAGAAGTACCTGAGGGATTAGTTCCACTTCTACAGTTACCCGGTCTAGGAGGTAAAAAACTAGCCAAACTTTATCAGGAGTTGGGGGTCACGAATAAACAAGCATTGAAAGAAGCTTGTGAGAATGGTCAAGTAGAAGGATTATCTGGTTTCGGGAAGAAGACAGCAGAAAAAATTTTGGAGGCTATTGAAGAAAGCGGTAAAAGACCGGAACGCCTGCCAATAGCTATCATGCTTCCGATTGCTGAAAAAGTAGAACAATATGTGAAGCAAATTGAAGAGGTAAAGGACTTTTCCCGGGCGGGCAGTTTACGAAGGATGCGTGAGACTGTTAAAGATATTGATTTTATAATTGCAACTGAGGAGCCCGAAATTGTGCGTGACACTCTCCTTAAAATGGAAGGTATTAAGGACGTTATTGCTAAGGGAGAAACTAAGGTTTCAATTACGATTGATGACGTCTACGATGTAAATGTAGACTTTCGCCTTGTAACTAAGAGTGAATTTGCTTCCACATTACACCATTTTACTGGCTCGAAGGAGCACAATGTTGCAATGAGGCAACTTGCTAAAGAACGAGGAGAAAAAATTAGTGAATATGGTGTGGAAGTAGAAGAAACTGAAGAGCTCCTTACTTTTCAAAGTGAAGCAGCTTTTTTTAACCACTTTGGTCTTACTTTCATTCCTCCTGAAGTCAGAGAGAATACCGGAGAGCTTGAGGCATATGAAGAGCATGTAGACCTTCTTGAATTGGAAGATATCCAGGGGGATCTTCACATGCATACAACATGGAGTGATGGTGCTCAGTCCCTTGAAGAAATGGCCAATATGGCAAGAGATAAAGGATATTCCTACATTGCGATTACAGATCATTCGAAGTATCTTCGAGTTGCAAATGGATTGGATGAGAAAAGGTTAAGAGAGCAAAGGGAGAAGATAAATGAATTAAATCAGAAATATAAAGATTTTCATATTTTTGCAGGTGTAGAAATGGATATTTTACCAGATGGTAAGCTGGACTTCTCCACTGATTTCCTAAATGAAATGGACTTTGTAATTGGAGCTATTCATTCAAACTTCAATCAATCGAAGGAAAAAATAATGGATCGTTTATATGCTGCTTTGGAAAATCCTTACGTGTCACTAATTGCACACCCGACTGGGAGATTAATTGGCAGAAGAAATGGTTATGACGTAGATGTGGATAAATTAATTATGCGAGCAAAGGAAACAGATACTGCATTGGAAATAAATGCTAATCCAAATCGGTTGGATCTTTCGGCTGATTGGGCTCGAAAGGCAAATGATATGGGGGTTAAGCTTGCTGTGAATACGGATGCCCATAATTATCAAATGCTTGATCATATGAAATATGGGGTCGGAACAGCCAGAAAGGGTTGGACCATTAAAAAAAATGTGTTAAATACATGGTCCAAAGAGGAACTAATTGCCTACTTTAATCGTAATAAATAGATGTGATTAGTTATTAGTAATCGAGAGTATTTTTTAAAAGGAGTAAGAATGTATGAATGATCGTGTGCTACGGGTACTTGAGTATAAAAAAATTAGAGATGAATTAATTAATAAAACAGAAACAACTTTGGGTAAGAAAATGGCCGGTAAATTGAACCCCTCAACAGAATTTAATGAAGTTCTACATTTGCAGGACGAAACAGATGAGGCCATGAAAATTATACGTTTAAACTTGAATGTCCCATTAGGTGGAATTCGTGATATTAATGAGTCCTTGAAACGAACTGTAATTGGCGGGATCTTATCTACGGTTGAATGTTTGGATGTAGCGAATACAATTTATGGAGGCAGGCAGGTAAAAGATTTTATTGAAAAATTAGAGGAAGATATTCCAATACTTCAAGACCTTGTTTTGCGGATTACTCCTTTAAGAGAGCTGGAAAAGAGTATAAAAAGTAGCATCGATGACCATGGTCACATGATGGATAGTGCTTCTCAACGGTTACGCAGTATACGAACTACGATAAGAACACTTGAAAGCAGAGTTAGAGATAAGCTGGACAGCTTTACCAAAACAAAAAGCAATATGTTATCAGATTCGATAATAACCATTCGAAATGATCGGTATGTTCTCCCGGTCAAACAAGAATATCGTGGATCGATAGGTGGAATAGTTCATGATCAGTCAGCTTCTGGCCAAACGTTGTTTATGGAGCCTCGAGCTGTCGTGGATTTAAATAATCAACTTCAGGAAGCGTCTATTCAAGAAAAACAAGAGGTAGAGCGGATCCTTCGTGAGTTAAGTGAACAAATAGCAAATCAAGAAGGATTTTTAACTGAGAACATAGCTGTGCTTGGACAAATTGATTTTATGTTCGCTAGAGCAAAATTGGGAAATAGTATGAAAGCATCCAAGCCAAAGATGAATGAACGTGGAATCATTAAAATGAAACAAGCACGTCATCCATTAATCGCTGCCGACGAAGTGGTGGCAAACGATGTAGAAATAGGTGATAATTATACCACAATTGTAATTACTGGCCCGAACACCGGGGGAAAGACGGTAACATTAAAAATGGTAGGATTATGTACATTAATGGCACAGTCCGGCCTGCAAGTGCCTGCCTTGGACGGATGTGAATTATCAGTTTTTAACCAGGTCTTTGCAGATATTGGTGATGAGCAATCCATTGAACAAAATTTAAGTACATTTTCTTCTCATATGACAAATATTGTAAACATCATGGAAGAAGTTGATGACAGATCGCTTGTCTTATTTGATGAACTTGGGGCTGGTACTGATCCACAAGAAGGAGCAGCTCTGGCAATGTCGATATTGGATGAGGTCATTTCCACGAATGCTCGGGTAATTGCTACAACACACTATCCAGAATTAAAAGCCTTTGGATACAATCGTGAACAGGTAGTAAATGCTTCAGTTGAATTTGATGTGAACACGTTACGACCAACATACCGATTATTATTGGGAGTGCCTGGTAGAAGTAATGCATTTGAAATTTCTAGGCGTTTGGGTCTGCGGGATACTATTATTGAAAATGCAAAATCACATATCGGCACAGATTCTAAAAGTGTGGAAAATATGATTGCTTCGTTGGAAAAATCACAAATAGAGGCAGAAAATGATTATGAAAAAGCTCATCATATTTTAATGGAAAGTGAAAAGATTCATGATGAAATAAAAAAACAATGGAGACAATTTGAGCAGAAAAGAGAAGGCCTATATAAAAAGGCTGAAGAAAAGGCGGAGAAAGCCTTAACTAGAGCTAGAGAAGAAGCGGAAGAGATTGTCCAGGAAATTAGAAAGATGAAAACAGGTGCTGAGCTAAAAGAACATGAATGGATTGAAGCAAAAAAAATGCTTGAGGAAGCAAAGCCTGAACTCTCTTCTAAGGAGCAGGAAATTAAGCTGCCAAAAGCTTCTACGGATAAAGAGCTACGTAATGGGGATGAAATAAAACTGCTCACAATTAACCAAAAGGGTACTGTTGTTGAAAAGATAAATGATAAGGAGTACCTAGTACAAGTAGGAATAATGAAAGTAAAAGCTAATAGAAAAGATCTTCAACTAATAGGTAAACAGAAGCAAACGTATGAGAAACCCCTAACAACAATTAAAGGCTCTAATTATCATGTGAAACCTGAGCTTGATCTTCGTGGAGAGAGGTTTGAAGATGCTTTACTTCAACTCGAAAAATATATGGATGATGTATTTCTGGCTGGATATTCAAAGGTATCCATTATACACGGTAAGGGTACGGGCGCATTGCGTAAAGGTGTGCAAGACTTTGTGAAAAAACATCCACGCATCAAGTCTTCTAGATCTGGCGCCGCGGGAGAAGGCGGTAGTGGGGTTACGGTAATAGAATTAAATTAATAAAGAGGTATAACAGGGAAAGGGTGTCCGTTTATGGGCGATGGTTTTTGGGAGAATATTATTGTGGAAACAGCTGCAAGATACAGTGTAGTTGTGTTGTGTACAGTTGTTTTTCTCTCTATATTTGAACTGGTTACTTCATATAAGAATTGGGTGGAAATCAAGAGTGGTAATTTTGCAGTTGCGATGGCTACCGGGGGGAAAATTTTCGGCATCGCAACTATTTTTCGGTATTCCATAGAACATAACGATACCTTGTTACAGAGTATCGGGTGGGGAGTTATCGGATTTCTTCTTCTATTATTCGGTTATATTATGTTCGAATTTTTAACCCCTACTATTAAAATAGATGAAGAAATAGGTAAAGGAAATATCGCAGTAGGTTTTATTTCAATGACTATTTCTGTTGGCTTGGCATTTGTCATTGGCGCGAGTATTGGATAAGGAGAGAAAACAATGGTATTAGACAGATTAGCAAAAATTTTAGGTGTTGTAGCAGTTATATTTGTGATTGTGGGTATCATATACTTAATAAAATAATAAAAATTTTTAAAAATTCGCTTAAAAGTTCAAAAAATAGAAAAGAATCGGTATAATGAGTATAAAGTAGTGTAAGGGAGGAAAAAAGATGAGTCAGTTGAAAAGATGGCAAAAGCATTATCCACCTGAGATCCCTACAAGTATAAAGTATGATGAAAAACCTTTATTTGCATTCTTACTTGAGAATGCTACTCGTTACCCGGATAAGAAAGCGCTTCATTTTATGGGGAAAGAGATGAGTTTTGCAGAACTTGAAAAACAGGCAAAGAAGATGGCGAGCTATATGCAATCGCTCGGTTTTCAAAAAGGTGATAAAGCGGCAATTATGTTACCCAATTGTCCTCAAGCTGTAGTAAGTTATTATGCCACATTGATGGCCGGTGGCATAGTTGTCCAGACGAATCCTTTATATAAAGATAGGGAACTTGAATATCAGTTGAAGGATTCTGGAGCTACTTTTATTATTTGCTTGGACATTTTATTGCCACTTGTAACAAAAGTAAGGAAAAATACAGAATTAAGACATACCATTGTTACAGGGATAAAAGATTATCTGCCTTTCCCTAAAAATATCATTTATCCATTTATCCAACGTAAACAATACAACATGGTTGTAAAAGCTGAACAAAGTGAGGATACACATCTTTGGAACTACATGTTGAGTCATTCAAGCGAAGATTTTACCCCGGTCGAAGTTGATCCATTAGAAGACTTGGCTTTACTTCAATATACTGGTGGAACTACAGGTTACCCAAAAGGTGTGATGCTAACACATTATAACTTAGTTGCCAATGTACAAATGTGTGATGCTTGGTTATATAACACAAAGCATGGCGAAGAAATAATCCTTGGAGTTTTGCCATTCTTCCATGTGTACGGAATGACAACTGTCATGAATAATTCGATTATGACTGCTGCCAAAATGGTATTATTACCACAATTTAAAGTAGAGGATGTTCTAAAGACAATCGATAAACAAAAGCCAACACTATTTCCAGGAGCCCCTACTATTTATGTTGGGTTACTCAATCACGAAAATTTAAGGAAATACGATCTTTCTTCCATTAAAGCATGTATAAGTGGGTCTGCCCCTTTACCAGTAGAAGTGCAAGACAAATTTGAAAGAGTAACAAACGGAAAATTAGTGGAAGGTTACGGTCTGACAGAAACATCTCCTGTCACCCACGCAAACTTTGTATGGGATAAGCGTATTAACGGGAGTATTGGGGTACCATGGCCGGATACCGATTCAAAAATATTTAAAATGGAAACGGGAGAAGAAGCTGATATTGGGGAAGTTGGAGAGATTGCTGTAAAAGGCCCGCAAATAATGAAAGGGTATTGGAATAAGCAGGAAGAGACTGAGCATGTTTTAAAAGACGGATGGCTATTTACTGGTGACTTAGGCTATATGGATGAAGAAGGTTATTTTTATGTGGTAGATCGGAAAAAAGATATGATTATTGCAGGAGGGTATAATATTTATCCTAGAGAGGTAGAAGAGGTATTGTATGAATATGAAGGTGTACAAGAAGCTGTGGTAGCTGGGATACCTGACCCATACAGAGGGGAAACTGTCAAAGCTTATGTGGTATTAAAGAAGGGCTTTGACACTACGGAAGAAACTTTAGACAACTATTGTAGAAAACATTTGGCTGCATATAAGGTACCTAGAATATATGAATTCAGAGATGAACTGCCTAAAACTGCAGTTGGTAAGATTCTAAGAAGAAAATTAATTGATGAAGAAACAGAAAAAAAACCTCAGGAGAGTAAAGGTAAGAAAACGGTGTAAACCGTTCGTTTTTTCAAAAAATAAAGACAAGCTAATTATTGACATCTTCTGTTTGTGCCGTTAGAATAAATATGAATGATGATTCATTCATTATGTATCTATTCTAAGGAGTAAACAATGAAAAAAAACAAACCAAAATACAAACAAATAATTGATGCAGCTGTAGTTGTTATTGCTGAAAATGGTTATCATGCTTCTCAGGTATCTAAAATTGCTAAGAAAGCCGGGGTAGCAGATGGGACAATTTATCTATATTTCAAAAATAAAGAGGACATTCTTGTTTCTGTTTTTGAGGAGAAAATGGGTCAGTTTATAGAGGAAATAGAAAAAGGTATTAGCGATAAACAAACAGCAAACGATAAACTTTTGACACTTATTATGTTACATTTTCGCCAGCTTGCTGATAATCATCATTTAGCAACTGTAACCCAGTTGGAGTTAAGGCAATCTGATCCTCAACTACGGCTGAAAATTAATAAAGTATTGAAACCATACTTATTAGTTATTGATTCCATTATAAAGGAAGGTATAGAAGGAAGCAGCTTCCGGGATAATTTGAACACCCAACTCGTTAGACAAATGATATTTGGAACATTGGATGAAACAGTTACCAACTGGGTGATGAAGGAAAGGAAATATGATTTAGTAGCTCAAGCAGAAGATGTTCATGCTTTATTAATAAATGGACTTTCTGTATCATAGATATTGAGTTTCCAATTTTCTTATATTTGAATTATACTGAAAGGGAGGTTTTGTTATGGGAACATTAACATTTGAGACGAGCAATCAAGTTGCATATCTAACAATCCAAAGTCCCCCAGCAAATGCATTATCTACCAGATTATTAAATGACCTTTCTGAAAAGTTGGATGAAATTGCACAAAATGATGCAATTAAAGCTGTGGTATTAAAAGGGGAAGGGAAGTTTTTTTCTGCAGGAGCTGATATTAAGGAGTTCACTTCCCTACAGCATGCTTCAGATTACCAAACTCTAGCTGAAAAGGGACAGAAATTGTTTGAGCGTATTGAGCATTTTCACGTTCCGGTAATTGCCGCTATTCACGGAGCAGCGCTTGGCGGGGGGCTTGAATTGGCTATGGCTTGTCACATAAGACTGGTTAGTGGTTCTGCTAAACTAGGATTACCTGAACTAACGTTAGGAATCATACCAGGTTTTGCGGGGACTCAACGATTACCTCTTTATGTTGGAACCTCAAAAGCTTATGAAATGGTACTTACAGGGGAGCCGATTAGTGGAGAGGAAGCGTATCATTTGGGATTGGCTAATAAGGCAGTGTCTGAGGAGGAATTATTCTCGGAAGCTACTAAACTAGCAGAAAAAATTGCGAATAAAAGCAAGTTGACAATTAATAGTGTAATGAAGCTAATCCCATTTGCAAAAACCGGTCAGTTTCGTTTAGGTGTTGAAGAAGAGGCGAAGGAATTTGGTCAGATATTTGGCTCTGACGATGCCAAAGAAGGCATTCAGGCATTTATTGAAAAACGTAAGCCAAACTTCCAGGATAAATAAACAAAGGAGGAGTACAGATGAACATTTTTGTATTATTAAAAAAGACCTTTGATACAGAGGAGAAAATTTCTGTGTCCAATGGACAAATTGAAGATGATGGTGCCGAATTCATTATTAACCCTTATGACGAATATGCTGTTGAGGAAGCAATTGTTCAAAGAGACGCACACGGGGGAGAAGTCACGGTTGTAACTATTGGTGATGAAGATTCAGAAAAACAGCTACGTACTGCATTAGCTATGGGAGCTGACAAAGCTGTCTTGATTAACACGGAAGACGACTTAGATGAAGGGGATCAGTTTACAACTGCTAAAATTCTCGAAGCATTCTTTGAAGATAAAGAACCAGACCTAATTCTTGCGGGTAATGTAGCAATTGATGAAGCAAGTGGCCAAGTTGGTCCCAGGCTTGCAGAGCTGTTAGGTATTCCGTATGTTACTACGATTACCAGTTTGAAAATTGATGGTGAAAAAGTAAATATTGAAAAGGACGTCGAAGGAGACGTTGAAGTTATTGAAACAAGTCTTCCAGTTCTTGTTACCTGTCAACAGGGGCTTAATGATCCGCGCTATCCTTCTTTGCCGGGTATTATGAAGGCGAAGAAAAAACCACTTGAAGAATTGGAAATTGACGATTTAGATTTAGATGAAGATGAGCTGGAACCAAAAACTAAAACAACAGATATCTTTTTACCACCTGAAAAAGAAGCGGGTAGAGTGTTGGAAGGTGAAATAGAAGAACAAGTTCAGGAATTAGTATCTTTATTAAAAAATGAAGCGAAAGTCCTTTAATAATTAATAGATAGAGAGGAGAAAAGCGACGTGAGTGAAAAATACTTAGTTATTGGTGAAACAAGAGATGGGTCATTACGTAACGTTACATTCGAAGCTATTGCGGCTGCAAGAAAAATAAATTCAGATGCGGAAATCGTTGGTGTGGTTTGTGGAGATGAGGATTTATCCGAGCAAGCAAAAGAAATGATCTATTATGGTGCTGATAAAGTTATAACTATAAAGCACGATAATTTGAAAACGTATACATCAGAGGGATTTGGACAGGCGATAATGACTATAATTAATGAGGAAAACCCTGCTGGTATTGTAATGGGTCATACGTCCATTGGTAAAGACCTTACTCCAAAGCTTGCTAGTAAACTTGGAACTGGTTTAATATCCGACGCAGTTGATATTGAAACAGGAAATGGGAAAGTTGAATTTATTAGACCTATTTATTCAGGAAAGGCATTTGAAAGAAAAATCACAACAAGTGGTATAACTTTTGTTACTATCCGACCGAATAACATACCTTCACTTGAACGAGATGAAGCACGTTCAGGCGATGTTACTACTAAGGAAATTGATATTACAGATATTCGTACGATCGTAAAAGAGGTAATACGTAAAGCTTCTGAAGGTGTAGACTTATCCGAAGCAAACGTTATAGTTGCAGGTGGTCGTGGCGTTAAGAGTGAGGAAGGATTTAAGCCGTTACAAGAACTCGCAGATGTTCTTGGAGGGGCGGTAGGCGCTTCCCGTGGGGCATGTGATGCGGAGTATTGTGATTATTCCCTCCAAATTGGACAAACAGGTAAAGTTGTTACTCCTGATTTATATATTGCTGTAGGTATTTCAGGGGCTATCCAGCATCTAGCCGGTATGTCAAACTCTAAAGTAATAGTGGCTATCAATAAAGATCCAGAAGCAAATATTTTTAACGTAGCGGATTACGGAATTGTTGGTGACTTATTTGAAGTTATCCCTGTACTTATTGAAGAAATAAAGAAAATAAAATAAATATAGCAGTAAATATGCTTCTCCTTGTTAGGAAGAAGCATATTTCATTTATTAAAAGTATCTATACGGAAAAGAAATTCAATTCAACCTAAAATTAAGTATAAGCAAAGTATTAGCTAGTAAATAATATCGATGTTATACTTTCATTATGAATCAAGCAAGAATGAGCAATAAGGAGGAATATAAATGGCAATAGTTAATGTAACAGATCAAAATTTTGCGGAAGAAACTTCAAAGGGCTTAGTATTAGCTGATTTCTGGGCTCCATGGTGTGGACCTTGTAAAATGATCGCGCCTGTATTAGAAGAAATTGATGACGAAATGGAAGAAAAAGTACAGATTGTCAAATTGGATGTAGACGAAAATCAGGAAACAGCTGGTAAATACGGCGTAATGAGTATTCCAACGCTACTACTATTCAAAGACGGTAACGTAGTTGATCAGGTAATTGGTTTTCAACCAAAAGAAGCTTTAGTTGACCTTATTAACAAACACGCTTAATTTATGTATAATAAGACTATAAATTAAATTTCAAATCCCTTGTTGCTTTTTTGTAACAAGGGATTTTCTAAATATATGAGGAATGATAACATGAATGAAACAATTAGGGAGAAATTAGCAGTGCTTCCGGCACAACCAGGCTGCTATCTAATGAAAGATAAGCAAAGCACTGTTATTTATGTAGGGAAATCAAAATTATTGAAAAATAGAGTTCGTTCCTATTTTACGGGAGCAAATGATAGAAAGACACAACGATTAGTACAGGAAATTCAAGATTTCGAGTATATAGTTACCAATTCAGAGATTGAAGCATTAATTCTTGAAATGAATCTAATTAAAAAGTATGACCCTAAATATAATGTCATGTTAAAAGATGATAAATCTTATCCATACTTAAAAATTACATCTGAGAGGCATCCTCGCTTACTTATTACTAGAAAAATTAAAAAAGATAAAGGTAAATATTTTGGACCTTATCCTAATGTTATAGCAGCAAGAGAAACAAAAAAGCTGCTTGATCGTCTTTATCCATTAAGAAAATGTAATAATCCCCCTGGAGGGTGTGTCTGTATTATCATATGAATCAGTGCTTGGCATGCAGCGAGACACCCCCGACAAGGAAAGAGTATGGTTCAATTATTCAAAGTATCAGTTCGTTTCTAAATGGAGGATACAAAGGTATTAAAAATGACCTGTCGCGTAAAATGTATGAAGCCAGTGAACAATTAAATTTTGAGAGAGCCCAGGAATTAAGGGATCAAATTCAACATATTGAAGTAGTAATGGAACAACAAAAAATGACGTTAAATGATCAAATAAATAGAGATATATTTGGTTATAGTTATGATAAAGGGTGGATGTGCGTTCAAGTCTTTTTTATCAGGCAAGGGAAATTAATGGAAAGAGATGTAGCGGTATTTCCATTTTTTGACGATGCTGAGGAAACTTTTTTGAGTTATATTGGAAGGTTTTATCTTCACCAGCATCACCTGAAACCGAAGCAGGTATTGGTGCCTCTCGGAACAGATGTTAATCTGCTGAAAGAGCTTTTAGAAGTTGATGTGCACACACCATATCGGGGCAGAAAAAAAGAGTTAGTCGAGCTTGCAGAAAAGAATGCAAAAATTGCTTTGGAAGAAAAATTCTCCTTAATTGAGAGAAATGAGGAGCGTACTATAGTAGCAATTGAAAAGTTGGGAGAAATTTTAAATATAGAAGTTCCCCATCGAATTGAAGCATTTGACAATTCTAATATACAAGGCACCGACCCTGTCTCGGCAATGGTTGTATTTATTGATGGAAAGCCTAATAAAAAAGAATATCGTAAATATAAAATCCGGGATGTAGAAGGCCCGGATGATTATGAAACAATGAGAGAAGTTATCCGGAGGCGCTACGCTAGAGTTCTCAAGGAAGGACTTCCTTTGCCTGATCTAATTATTGTAGATGGTGGAAAGGGGCAAATGAGTGCTGCATTAGATGTATTAGAAAATGAGCTTGGGCTTGATATACCATTGTGCGGCCTGGTTAAAGATGATAAACACAAAACCAGTGAGTTACTTTATGGGATACCACCTCAAGTTGTAGAACTGTCAAGACAATCACAGGAATTCTACCTTGTACAACGAATACAAGACGAGGTACACCGTTTTGCTATATCATTTCATCGCCAGTTACGCGGGAAAAACCTTGTGCAGTCTGAACTAGATAAAATTCCCGGTATTGGAGAAAAACGTAGAAGATTGTTATTGACTCATTTTAAATCTATTACGGAAATTAAGAAAGCCAACATCAAAGATATTACTAAGTTAGGGATACCATCAAATATTGCTGAAGATATTATAAGCTATTTAAATAATGATCAAAAAGAAAACCTGTAATTTAGATTACAGGTTTTCTTTAAATATTTTTTTAAATGGCAGTTATGTTTTTTTGAACTCAGCTTCTCAAACACGGTGGAGGGTAAATTGTACCAGAAAAAGTTTGCTATTGATTTCTTCTGTGCATTCACAATCAGAATTGTCAATTCTCTGATATGCTTCAGCTAGGAAGCCAGCTTCTAATCTGAATTCTGTATCAATCGGTGCTTTCAAACGTTGTACGATTGCATCTGACATTAGTTGAAAAATAATTGTTTCTTTTTTTTCCTTAACGATTTCTAAGTAACCCCATCCAAGCTGTTCGAATAGGTGAGCAATGTCCTCCATTGAGTTAAATTCAAATTTTCTTGCAAGGTTTCTTCCTAAAAAATAAAGTAATGTATTTGACTCTGTACCTAAAATTTCCGGTAATCCCAAGTAACGTAATATATCATAACCAGCTCCTGAAGACTGTAAATCAGTTAGTTGGGAAATTGGAAAAACAGTATTATTATTCGACATGGAGGTCATCCTTTCCTTGCTTTTCGACTCAAATAGAATTTTAGTTTATTAGTTTATTATGTATATATTTTATTTATTTCGCAAGTACATTTAAGTAAAACCTTTAAAGTAACTATATAATTTTAACGAAATATGTATCTCGTTTTCTTGACGCTTTTTGTAGATAGAAGTACAATAAATATGTCACAAACAGTACAATTTATTTAGCGATACGATATTGACAGATAAGTATAGGTTATCGAGCATAAATTGTATTTACTATGAAGAGCATTTGACAAACTAAAGGGGGGTAACACATGGCAGAACACCGTGAGTTTTTAAGCAGACGACTGCACTCACTGTTAGGAGTAATTCCAATCGGAATATTTTTGGTTCAACACTTAGTGGTGAATCATTTTGCTGTGTATGGTGAAGAAAGTTTCAACAAAGCTGCAGGTTTTATGGCGAATTTACCATTTGTACTTGTACTGGAGACATTTGTAATTTATTTACCGATTTTGTTTCATGCAATTTTAGGAGTTTATATTGTATTTGAAGCAAGAAACAATACAAAAAGATACGGATTTTTCCGAAACTGGATGTTCTTTTTGCAACGAGTAACTGGAATAATTACACTTGTATTCATTGCATGGCATGTTTGGGAAACAAGAGTGCAGGTTGCATTGGGCAATGCTGAAGTAAATTACAGTTTAATGGAAGGGATTCTATCAAGTCCTATTATGTTCTGGTTTTATATTATTGGGGTTGTTTCTGCAGTATTCCATTTCGCAAATGGTTTATGGAGCTTTGCAGTGACTTGGGGACTTACCCAATCACCAAAATCCCAAAAAATCGCTACATATGTAACGGTGATCATATTTTTTGTTGTTAGTTATATAGGTGTTAGAACACTTATCCAATTTGCGTACGGAGCGTAAATAGAAATATAAGGAGTGAGCAAGTATTATGAGTAACCGAAAAATAGCTGTTATCGGCGGAGGTCTTGCCGGCTTAATGGCAACAATAAAAGCTGCTGAAGCAGGTGTGAATGTAGACCTTTTCTCTATTGTACCTGTGAAGCGCTCTCACTCTGTGTGTGCCCAAGGTGGTATTAATGGCGCGGTAAACACAAAAGGAGAAGGTGATTCTCCGGCAATTCACTTTGATGATACTGTTTATGGTGGGGATTTCTTAGCAAATCAGCCCCCGGTAAAAGCAATGTGTGATGCTGCGCCGAGTATCATAAATATGTTGGACCGCATGGGTGTTATGTTTAACCGTACTCCAGAGGGTTTACTAGATTTTAGACGTTTTGGTGGTACACAGCATCATCGAACTGCATATGCAGGGGCGACTACTGGGCAGCAGTTGTTATATGCCTTGGATGAACAAGTTCGCCGCTATGAAGTAGAAGGCTTAGTAACGAAATATGAAAATTGGGAATTTGTTCGTGCAATAATTGATGATGAAGGTGTTGGGAAAGGAATTGTAGCCCAGGATATTAAATCACATGAAATAAAAGCATTTCCTTCTGATGCTACTATATTTGCAACTGGTGGTCCTGGCATTATATTTGGTAAATCAACAAATTCAATGATAAACACAGGATCAGCTGCAAGTAAACTTTATCAGCAAGGTGCAAAATATGCCAATGGTGAGTTTATTCAAATTCATCCTACCGCTATTCCTGGCGATGACAAGCTCCGTTTAATGAGTGAGTCTGCTCGTGGGGAGGGTGGCCGAATTTGGACATACAAAGATGGTGAACCTTGGTATTTCTTAGAAGAAAAATATCCGGCATATGGAAATCTTGTGCCACGTGATATAGCTACACGTGAAATTTTCGATGTGTGTGTTAATCAGAAATTAGGTATTAATGGTGAAAATATGGTTTATTTGGACCTTTCTCATAAAGATCCAAAAGAATTGGATATTAAACTTGGTGGTATTATAGAAATCTATGAAAAATTTGTTGGAGAAGATCCACGAAAAGTACCAATGAAGATATTCCCTGCTGTCCATTACTCTATGGGTGGACTTTGGGTAGATTATGAACAAATGACCAGCATTCCTGGTATCTTTGCAGCAGGTGAATGTGATTATTCTCAACATGGCGGTAATCGTTTAGGAGCAAATTCACTTCTATCAGCAATTTATGGTGGTTCAGTAGCTGGACCGAACGCTATTAAATATATTGATGGTTTAGAAAAGCATGTAGAGGATTTACCTACTGATTTATTTGATGAAAATACGAAGGAAGAACAAGAAAACTTCGAAGCCTTGATGAATATGAAGGGTGAAGAAAACGCTTATCAACTTCATAAAGAACTTGGAGAATGGATGACAGATAACGTTACAGTAGTTAGAGATAATGATAAGCTTCTAAAAACAGATGAGAAGATTAAAGAATTACTTGAACGTTGGGAGAATATCAATATTAATGATACATCCCGCTGGAGCAACCAGGGAGTAATGTTTACAAGGCAGTTAAAGAACATGTTACATCTAGCACGGGTGATTACAATGGGAGCTTATAATCGTGACGAAAGCCGAGGAGCTCATTACAAGCCTGATTTCCCAGAAAGAAATGATGAAGAGTGGTTGAAGACGACAATTGCTTCTTTTGATAAGGATAATAATTCACCGGTATTTTCATACGAAGAGGTTGATACGTCGCTGATTCCACCACGTAAACGTGACTATACGAAAAAAAGCGAAGGGAGTAAGTAATCATGGCTGAACAACAAACTGTTACTTTTATTATTACTAGACAAGACAGCCCAGAATCTGCTCCTTATGAGGAAACATTTCATGTTCCTTATCGTAAAAATATGAATGTGATATCTGGGTTAATGGAAATTCGCCAAAATCCGGTTAACGCTAGTGGGGAGAAAACAACTCCGGTTTATTGGGATATGAACTGTCTCGAGGAAGTTTGCGGAGCTTGTTCAATGGTAATTAATGGAACAGCAAGACAGTCTTGTGCTGCACTTGTGGATCAATTGGAACAACCAATCCGTTTAGAACCAATGTCAACGTTTCCTGTAGTTCGCGATTTAATTGTTGATCGTGAACGTATGTTTGATGCACTTAAACAAGTAAAAGCTTGGATCCCTATTGATGGAACACATGATTTAGGGCCGGGCCCACGTATGCCTGAGAAAAAGAGACAGTGGGCTTATGAGCTTTCAAAATGCATGACGTGTGGAGTTTGCTTAGAAGCATGTCCTAACGTTAACGATAAATCAAACTTCATTGGACCTGCAGCGCTTTCGCAGGCTCGTTTATTCAATGCACATCCAACTGGTGAAATGAATGCGAGTGAAAGATTAGATGGTCTAATGGACGACGGTGGAATTGACGGGTGCGGAAATGCACAAAATTGTGTTCAAGTCTGTCCTAAGGGAATTCCTTTAACTACTTCTATTGCAGCGATGAACAGGGCTACAAATATTCAAGCCTTTAAAAACTTCTTTGGAAGTGACAACGCGCATTAAGTAAAAATTTATATTTGTATACTATGGCCCCTGTCCAATAAAATGGTCGGGGTCATTTTTTTAAATCAAAGTTATAAGCGACAGTTGTTTAAAGAACAATATCAAATAATTTCTGGATTACTCTGTTTTCATGCAAATAATCGAGGTTAGTAGCAAAAACAATAATTTAAAGAGAGAAATTTTTAGTTATTTAGGAGGATATATATTGTCAAAGATAACTTATATTGAGGATATGGAACAATGGCGTTCAGAATTTTCATTTTCAATCCCTATTTCCATTCGTTTCTCAGAAACGGACATGTTTGGCCACGTAAATAATGTTTCTCCGTTTATTTATTTTGAAGAAGCCAGAATTGAGTTCTTAAAGTCACTGGAATTATTTACTAGCTCATCAACAGATAAGGCAATTCCGGTTGTCGGTGACTTACAATGCAATTATTTAAAACAGATATTTTTGATCAAAAAATACAATTATATGTAAAAGTACATTATATCGGTAACTCATCTGTTGATTTACATTATATGGCTATTGATGAAAAGGAAGAAATCGCATTAACAGGTAGAGGACGATTGGTATTTGTTCAAGCTGAATCAGGAAAGCCGATATCACTCGAACAATCCATTAAAGAAAAGCTGGCGAACGCTTAGGTGTGAAAGATGGAAAACCGACTTCCCGAAGGAAAGTCGGTTCTTCTAAAGCTTTAACTCCCCCATGCGCAGGAGCTCAACTACTGCTTGTGAACGCCCCTTGACTCCAAGCTTTTGCATAGCATTAGAAATGTGATTACGGACAGTTTTTTCTGATATAAATAATTCTTGGGCAATTTCTCTTGTTGTTTTGTCTTGTACTAACAATTCAAACACTTCTTTTTCTCGCTTTGTCAGTAATTGCTTCGGTTTATACTCGTTGTCCTTCAAGTGTTAACCCCTCCTTGCTGTCATAGAGCTGCAAATGAAGGGAAATTATTTAGTCAATATAGCGTATGAAGGAAGTTATAAAACAGTGCGTATATTTAGTTTATGGAATGCCCAATATACAAACAACATTTTGAATATGGAATAAAGAAATCTTTGTTATAATAATCTTATGTCGAAAAGACTTATTTTATTTACATATATGCAAGCAGGAGGTAGCTCTTTTGGAAAAAAATTCTTCAACATACACAATAAATAATATAGAACGAACAATGCGCTATATATCTGGGATTATTAAGCAAAATGGCAGAAAGATTTTGACTAATTATCCCATCACTTCACCACAATTTGTTGCCTTACAATGGTTAGTGGAAAATGAGGAACTAACAATTGGTGAGTTATCCAATAAAATCAGCCTTGCTTTTAGCACAACAACTGACTTAGTAGACCGTATGGAGAAAAACGAACTTGTAGAAAGAGTTAAAGATTCAAAAGATAAACGAGTTGTGCGCATTCGCGTTTTGGATAAAGGAAGGCAGATTATACAAGAGGTAATTGAGAAGAGACAAGTTTATTTAGGGGAAGTTTTAGAAGATTTTACTGAAGAGCAAACAGAATCTCTAAACGAATTATTGGATTTTTTACATGAGCAAATGAGGAAAGTAAATAATAAATAATAGCATAAAGAAGGGGAATATATGCAAAGAGCGATTGGTGTTATCGATTCCGGTGTCGGCGGTTTAACAGTAGCATACGAGTTAATGCGTCAACTACCTAAAGAGAAGTTAATCTATATAGGAGATACAAAGAGATGCCCTTATGGCCCAAGATCAGAGCAAGAAGTAAGAGCATTCACATGGGAAATGGTCTCTTTCTTGCTTGAAAAAAATATTAAGTTGTTAGTAATTGCTTGTAATACGGCAACTGCTTTTACACTAAAAGAGTTGCAAGATAAACTGGATATACCTGTATTAGGTGTTATTCAGCCAGGGGCTCGCGCTGCCATAAAGTGGACAAAAAATAATCATGTAGGGGTAATTGGTACAGAAGGTACAATACGCAGTAATGCTTACAAGGATGCCTTGGAAAATATAAACCCTGAAATAACTGTTGATTCTTTAGCATGTCCTATGTTTGTACCTATGGTTGAACAAGGGATAATGTTTGGTGAAAAAGCAGAAAGCGTTGTAAAGGAAACATTAAAACCGTTGAAAAATAATAAAATAATGGATACTTTAATCCTTGGTTGTACACATTATCCATTAATTAAAAATACTATTCAGAAGGAAATGGGAGCAAATATAACAATTATTTCCTCCAGTGAGGAAACAGCAAGAGAAACTAGTGCTTTGCTCTCAATGCATCATTTATTAGCCAATGGCAACAAAAAACCTACTCATGAATTTTATACTACTGGAGAGTTGAAGATATTTAGCAAAATATCAGAAACCATTTTTAAAAAGTCAAATTTCAAACGTGTACGTATTGAGAAGGCGATGATTTAATAAAAGTCAGAATCCATAACTACAAATGGGTTCTGACTTTTTGTTGTTTAAGAACTATGAAATTTTAATTCAATGATATTAAGTAAATGGTGTTTTTTTAACAAATTCGCAAAATAGATATACTACGTCGTATCTTGTGGCAAATGGAGTAATTCAATTTGCAAAGGAAGCACCCATTGATTTGCGTTTCAGGCGGACGCTTTCCGCCGGCATGGCCTCAGCCGCTTCCTCCGCTACGCTCCGTCCAGGGTCTTCGCCTCATGCTATTCCGGCAGGAGTCGCCGCCCTCCACTCCAATCAATTCGTACACAGCATATTAAGGGGTATGCAGACGCAATTTTTCTTCCTAGGTATAATAGTAAATAGTAGCGAAGGAAAAATACGGAGACTCCTGCGGGAGATGAGGCATAGGTGAGACCCCGGAATGCGTAGTATTTTTCCGTAGCGGTGTTATTTAGCTATTTTATATTAATTGGGAAATAAGTTTTCACTACGTCGCAGTTTACTCCAACTGCGTAGAAATGCAACTACCTTTAGAAAACTAGTAATATACAGTTCCGGCTAACCAATTGAACCATGTGTTAATCCAGCCATTTCAACACAAAGTATTTTTAAATACATGTTCTATAAACTTCCTTTGTCTTTATCTTCTTAAATATGGAAGAGCACCCATTGAAAGCCACCTTAATTTAAATAGCGAATATTTCAGTCCATCTCCATTCATATGTTAAGGCAAAGGGAGCCTACTTATTTTTCTTATGTTTTTTTAAATAAATTTTAAGTTGAATGGTCTATTTTAATGCATAGCTCGTATATATAGTAGTACAAACCATCATAGGGGGTAGAGACATGCTGAAGCGCGGTTTAATTGTAACAGGTGCTGTAACGCTTTCGATTATATTGACAGGATGTTTTCAGGGAGAACAGTCTTTAGAGGAAATGGATCCACCAAAAAATGCTGAGGAAGTTGATAAACTGGAAAACCCTGAACAAGAAAGTGAAGCTAAGGAAAATAAGGAAGCAAGTGGAGAGGAAGCTCCAGCCGAAATGGTTGCTCGCCAATTATATTTAATTGATGCGAACGGAATGGTTGCAGCTCAAACAGTAGAATTACCTAAACCAGAAACAAATGAAGTAGCTAGTCAGGTGTTAGAGTACTTAGTGAAAGGTGGACCTGTTACGTCTGTTTTGCCAAATGGGTTTCAGGCAGTCCTGCCAGAAGGTACAGAAATATTAGGATTGGATTTACAGGAAGACGGCACCATGGTTGTAGATGTTTCGAAAGAATTTGAGAACTATAAAGCAGAAGAGGAATTAAAAATACTTGAATCGATGACACATACGCTAACTCAGTTTGATAACGTGGATAAGATACAACTTAGGGTAAATGGTTACCCATTAAGTGAAATGCCTGTAAACGGGACTCCGATCAATGAGGGTTATTCCAAGGCTAATGGGATTAACATAACAGATACAGACACACTTGACTTGATTGGAAGTAAACCAGTAACAATGTATTATCCAACCCAGCATAATGAAAACCGCTACTATGTACCAGTAACTCAATATATTGAAACAGATAGTGAAAATACGTACCAATCTATTGTCCAGGCACTACTTGAAGGACCTGGATTTAATACAAACGTAAAGCACGTATTTAATGCGAAGACATTAATTACAAAAGCACCTAAATTAGAGGATGGCGTGTTAGAAATAGAGTTTAGTAAAGATATACTAAAAGATCAAGAGAAGTCAATGATCTCAGATGAGGTTATGGAAACTTTAGTTCGTACTCTTACGGAACAGCAATCAATCGATGCCGTGAAAGTAAGTGTAGAGGGAATTGAAAAAATAGTTAACGAGAACGGAGAAGCCTATAGCAAACCTGTAACAAAACAAACTTTTATGCCTAATGAAAAACTTTAGGAAGGAGGGGCTTTTATAAGCCTCTTCTTTTTCTTCTTTCTTAAAAATAGCCTATATTATCCTGTGTGCTTTCATGTGGCTGTTACTTTTGATTTATAAATGGGTTCAGTTAATCGACCCTATACAGACTTTCAATTTCTGAGGCCTACACTAACTAATTGTGTTCCCGATTATGTATTAACATGTTGATTTACGGAAAAATATGTTAAGCTAATTGATGAAACAAGGAGGAATTTAAATGAGAAACGATCAAAGAAATTCAGATAATTTACGTGCTATTAAGATAACAACAGAGTATATAAACCATCCTGAAGGCTCTGTACTAATTGAGGTAGGAAATACAAAAGTCATATGTAATGCAAGTATTGAAGATAGAGTTCCTCCATTTATGCGTGGGCAGGGGAAAGGGTGGATCACTGCGGAATATGCAATGCTTCCCCGAGCCACAGAACAAAGGAATATTAGGGAGTCCTCAAAAGGAAAAGTAAGCGGCCGAACCATGGAAATACAACGATTAATAGGAAGAGCTTTACGCTCTGTTGTTGACCTGGAGAAAATTGGGGAACGTACTGTTTGGGTGGATTGTGACGTAATTCAAGCTGATGGTGGTACACGTACTGCGTCCATTACCGGTGCATTTGTTGCAGTGGTGCTGGCATTTGGTGAATTGCTTAATAAAGGTACCATTAGTAAAATGCCTGTGAAAGACTTTCTTGGTGCAACATCGGTTGGTGTCTTATCTAATGGAACGGAAATACTGGATCTCAACTATTTAGAAGACTCTGAAGCACAAGTTGATATGAATGTTGTCATGACTGGAACAGGAGAGTTTGTGGAAATACAAGGTACTGGAGAAGAATCAACATTCACCAATGCTCAGTTAATGAGAATGTTGAAGCTAGCAAATGATGGACTGCAAGAAATTTTTCAAATTCAACGCAATACGCTTGGTGACTTGTCCGATAGAATTGGAGAAACGAAATAAGGGTGAAAACATGAAGGAAATAATTATTGCGACAAAGAATAAAGGGAAAGCAGAGGAGTTTAAAAGTTTTTTTGGGAAGTATGGTATAAGCATAAAATCGCTGTTAGATTTTCAAGAAGTGATGCCAGATGTGGAAGAAACAGGCATTACCTTCAAGGAAAATGCCGCACTGAAGGCAGAAGAGATTTCTACAATGCTTTCCATTCCTGTTTTGGCCGACGACTCTGGTTTGGTCATTGATGCGCTAAATGGAGAGCCTGGTATCTACTCGGCTAGGTATGCGGGTGAACCTAAAAACGACCAGGCTAATATGAATAAAGTATTGAAAGAATTACAAGATGTGCCAAAAAACAAAAGAAAGGCTAGATTTGTGTGTGTTCTGGCTATAGCAATTCCGGGAGAGGCAACAGTGTTTCGCGAAGGATATTGTGAAGGAGAAATAGCCTTTTCTCCTCGAGGAGCACACGGTTTCGGATATGATCCGATATTTATTCCTCAAGGCTATAATAAAACGATGGCTGAACTTTCTGCACAACAAAAAAATGAAATTAGCCATCGTAGGAATGCGATTAATCAATTGGAAGACTGGATAAAAAATATATAAGAACATCTAAAAAGGTAGGTATATATATGACACGCGTGTTAATCATTAGTGACAGCCATGGACTTACTAGTGAAATTTTATCGGTCAGAGACAGGGAAAACGCAGATTATATGATCCATTGTGGAGATTCGGAATTAGACGCTGATGCTGATGAATTAGATCAGTTTTATGTTGTTGGAGGGAATTGCGACTTTGATAATCGATATCCAACGGAACAAACGTTAACAATAAACGGAGTAACCTTTTGTGTTGTGCATGGTCACCTGCACCAAGTCAAATCAAATTTATTAACTCTTGGTTATCGAGCTAAAGAACTAGGTGCCCAGGTTATTTGCTTTGGTCATACTCATATTGCAGGTGCTGAACAAGTGGGGAGTCAGCTGTTCATTAATCCGGGAAGCATCCGCTTACCGAGAGGACGTAAAGAAGCTACTTATGCAATAATGGAGTGGGAAACATCTTCTAATATTACCGTCTCTTTTTATGAAGAGAGCGGAGAACCTATAACCGAATTATTTTATAATGCATCTTTTTAAAATAAAAAAGCTTATCAGTCTCTTATGGGAGGGATTGATAAGTTTTTAAAAAAAGTTATTTAATGTGTTGACAAATCTTTAAATAAAACATATAATGATTCTTGTCCGTTAAAAAAGTTCATTTTAATTTTTTCTATTTGCGGGTGTAGTTTAGTGGTAAAACCTCAGCCTTCCAAGCTGATGATGAGGTTCGATTCCCTTCACCCGCTCCATACATAACTTTTTGTCCCAGTAGCTCAGCTGGATAGAGCAACAGCCTTCTAAGCTGTGGGTCGCAGGTTCGAATCCTGCCTGGGACGTCATTAAAACAATTCAGAGTAAGATAAAGACACAGAGGATCACTTATGAACATTGAAATATCAGTGTTTGTAAGTGATCTTTTATTTGTAGGATTAATTTTAAATAAGGTCGTTTGTGTAAAGTTTTTACACAAATTTTACACAAGAAATTACACCATCATTTTATTGAAGATAATTGACGGACAGTTAAAAACCAGTAACGGTTACGATTAATAAGATTGAAAAGTATTTGAAGTGGAATAATAAAATAGAGAGGGCACCTCTTTAAATAGAGGCTATTTTTCTTTCAGTACACTAAACGCATTTGCAAATTTTTGAGCAAATGTGATGGGATTTTCAATAGAACCATCTTTTATTTTGGGCTTGCCGTTAACGATTTGTGCATATTGTTGGCAAATATATTGAAAATTTTCTATTTGTCTTTCACCTCTATTTTATGATATGACTTAGCTTAAAATTTATGCAAGGGAAGATAAATTAAAATAAGAGTTAAGGAAAGATGATATAAAACTACCAACAGATCCTCTATATTTTTTTGTCTTAATAAGACCAAATAAGACTAACGAACTGCTCCTAAAAAACAAGATGTAATTATTCCTTGAAAAGTTCCCATTTAATGTTAACATAAAAGAGTATATCTCTAATGAAATTTTTGAGAGCTATGTTATAATCTTTTTACATATATTTTACAAAAGCTGATGACGATCCAATCGTTTAGACGAGCTTCTACCTTTTATATATGTCCGCCTTGAGACGTCACCAAGGAGAAACCTACTTGTTGGTTTCTCCTTTTTTCACTATAACTCTCCTTCCTAGTTTGTTTAGATCCAATGGTGAAGGGGAATGTATATGAAATAGAAATACATAAATACTATTACTACATCATGGAAAAGAAAGGAGGGAAATAATGCAGCACCATTCAAGTAACGTAATTCTTTTTCCTAAGTGGAAAAGTGTTTTAGAGGAAGAAAGTCTTCAGGCACTAAAGGAAAAAAGGTATAAAGAAGCATTAACCAAGCTTGATGAATTAATAAGCTACCAGGTAGATAGTCATGAGGTTATGGTAGGAAAGTTGATTTGTCTTATGGAATTAGGTAGAGAGAATGAGGCACAAGAAATATGTGAAGGTTTATTACAAAATAGAGACCAGCATTACTATCACTATCTTCATGTATATTTAACACTGTTATTTCAAACGAATCAATATCAATTACTTATGGAGCAAGTGGAGGATGAATATGCCTCTGGGAAAACTCCGATCGAAATGAAAGAGCAATTTGACCAGCTTTACAATATGAGTAAAAAGATGCAGCTAGATGTAACAATTGATAGATCAACTACATATATGAATGAACTTGAACAAGCAGTAGTTCATAAAAATCATGCAGAACAGTGGAGAATAATAGATAAATTACGTAATATAGATATGCAACCATCCGAAAAAGTGATTATTTATCTGGCCGATGAAGAAATACATCCGGTAAATAAAACAGCCTTGTTTTGTTGGCTTCAGCAAAGTGAGCTTGAAACGGCTGTTACTATAAACAAATTGGGACATACGGTGAATGTTGTTCCTATGGATACAGAGCAAATGATGGAGCAAGTTTTTATTAAAGAAATTGTTCTTCTATTACGTGATCTGGAACAACAAAATCCATCTATGTTTCAGTTGATAAATAAGCTACTGTATCGATATGCTTATGTTCGTTATCCGCTATCACCTCCTCCCGAAGATATAGAGCATATAGCTAATGCCATAATAATGATTGGCAAGGAGTATGTTAGTATACATAATTTGTTAGAAACAGATAAAAATGATAGAGTAAATAAATATATAGAAGAAATTAAATTTTTTGAAGCACTCTATCTAAGTGTTATTGAAGAATGAGTGGATTAAATAGAAATGCTTGAAAGGCATATTAATTATGTTATAATAAGATGGTTGTAAATTTAAACTATGTTTTGTTTATAGTAACGGACGTTAAAAATGTATGAAACAATAGATTTTGGAGGGAAACTTATGTCAGCAAAATGGGAAAAGCAAGAAGGAAATGAAGGAGTCTTAACAATTGAAGTATCACCGGAGGAATTTGATAAAGCTTTGGATCAAGCATTCAAAAAGGTATCCAAAGATGTGCAAATTCCCGGCTTCCGTAAAGGGAAAATTCCTCGTAAGATTTTTGAAAACCGTTTTGGTGTAGAATCTTTATATCAGGATGCTGTAGATATTGTACTGCCAGATGCTTACATGAAAGCTATCGAAGAGACAAATATAGAGCCTGTAGCACAACCAGAAGTGGATATTGAAACAATTGAACAAGGAAAGCCTTTAGTTTTCACTGCTAAAGTAACTGTTAAACCAGAAGTTAAGCTTGGTGAATACAAAGGCCTTGAAGTAGAGGAACAGTCTGTTGAAGTAACAGATGAAGATGTAGAAAAGGAAATAGAGCATCAACGTGAGCATCATGCTGAGCTAGTTGTGAAAGAAGAAGGTACTGTTGAAGAGGGTGACACAGTAGTAATTGACTTTGAAGGTTTTCTTGGTGACGAACCTTTCGAAGGTGGAAAAGGTGAAAATCATTCCTTGGAAATTGGATCCGGCCAGTTCATTCCAGGATTTGAGGAACAATTGGTAGGGAAGAAAGCAGAGGAAGATACAGAAATCACCTTAACTTTCCCTGAAGACTATCATGCAGAAGAGCTTGCGGGTAAAGAGGCAACTTTTAAAGTTAAAATTCATGAAGTGAAATCTAAAGAACTACCTGAATTAGATGATGAGTTCGCAAAAGATATTGACGAAGAAGTAGAAACACTTGATGAGCTAAAAAAGAAGAAAAAAGAAGAACTAGAAGAACAAAAGAAACAAGAAGCAGAAAATCAGAAGCGTGAAACACTTCTTGAAAAAGCATCTGAAAATGCAGAAGTAGTTATTCCGGAAGCAATGGTAGATACAGAGTTAGATCAAATGGTTAAAGAATTTGAACAACGTCTGCAAATGCAAGGAATGACTCTTGAAATGTACTCCCAGTTCTCTGGTCAAGACGTAGATGCATTAAAAGAGCAAATGAAAGAAGATGCAGAGAAACGAGTTAAAACAAATCTTACTTTAGAAGCAATCGTGGAAAACGAGGATCTTGAAGTATCTGAAGATGACTTGAACGCTGAATTGGAAAACATGGCTTCTATGTACGGAACAGATATTGAGCAATTGAAACAAATGCTTGGCGGAAATACAGATGCACTTAAAGGTGAACTTAAAATGAGAAAAGCAATTGATTTCTTAGTTGAGAACAGTAAAACTGTATAATAACTCTACTAAAAGGTTTAATTGCAGTTGAATAAGGTTAATATGAAAACAAGGTGCTATAAACGCACCTTGTTTTCATATTAAGTCAGATTGAAGTTGAAGCGTATATATATTCATTTTTGTCATATAGTATAAGAAGCCTAAATTGAAATATACAAGTTAAGCTGATGAACCAGAAATGGAAAATATATGTTTTATTAACAATTTTAAAGTATATTGTTTTGTTTTTTATTTTTGATCTGATATGATGACTATAAAAGTTGAATCCTGAATAAGTGTTTAGGAGTAGATTTAAACTTTTAGGGGTGAAGTGTATTGTTTAAATTTAATGAAGAAAAAGGACAATTAAAGTGCTCGTTTTGTGGTAAAAGTCAAGATCAGGTTCGTAAGTTAGTTGCCGGTCCAGGCGTTTATATATGCGATGAATGTATTGAACTTTGCACTGAAATAGTGGAAGAGGAATTGGGAACTGAGGAGGAAACCGAGCTCAAGGAAATTCCCAAACCAAAAGAAATATGCGAAACGCTGGACGATTATGTAATTGGTCAGGATAAAGCAAAGAAGAATTTATCTGTAGCGGTTTATAACCATTATAAACGGATAAATTCCCCTAAGACTTCAACTGACGATGTAGAACTTTCAAAGAGTAATATTGCGATGCTTGGACCTACAGGTAGTGGTAAAACTCTACTTGCTCAAACCCTAGCCAGAATTATTAATGTACCTTTTGCGATGGCGGATGCAACATCATTGACAGAGGCAGGCTATGTAGGTGAAGATGTAGAGAATATTCTTCTTAAATTAATTCAAGCAGCAGATTATGATGTTGAAAAGGCAGAAAAAGGAATCATTTATATTGATGAGATCGATAAAGTTGCACGCAAGTCAGAAAATCCATCGATTACCCGAGATGTTTCTGGCGAAGGTGTACAGCAGGCGCTATTGAAAATTCTTGAGGGAACAGTTGCAAGTGTTCCTCCACAAGGTGGTCGTAAACATCCTCATCAAGAGTTCATTCAAATTGATACAACCAACATTCTATTCATAGTTGGCGGTGCTTTCGACGGGATTGACCAAGTAATTAAACGCCGTCTTGGAAAGAAAGTTATTGGCTTTGGTGCAAACGAAAAACAACAAGATTTAGAAATGGGCGAATTACTTTCGAAGGTATTACCTGAAGATCTCCTTCGTTATGGTTTAATACCGGAATTTATAGGAAGAATTCCAGTTATCGGTAGTCTGACGCCGTTAGATGAGGATGCATTGGTTGAAATTCTAACTAAGCCGAAGAATGCTTTGGTCAAGCAATATGAAAAATTATTCCAAATCGATAATGTTGAATTGGAATTTGAAGAAGAATCGTTACGTGAGATTGCTAAAAAAGCAATAGAAAGAAAAACCGGTGCTCGTGGTCTTCGCTCTATTATAGAAGGCATTATGCTTGATGTAATGTTTGAGTTGCCTTCAAGAGAAGACATTGAGAGATGTATTATTACAAAAAATACAGTATTGGATGAAGACGGTAGTCCGAAACTGGTATTTAGAGACGGTACAGTTAAAGAAGGAAATAAGAAGCTACCAAAAGAGAGTGCTTAATTTATAAAATCTAAAGAAGGAGACTGGCTAGTCGTTTCAATTAGAAATGGCTGTAGTCAGTCTTTTTCATTGCAGAATTAATTTTTATAAAAGTTGGTCCAATGATTAGGTATGGATTGAAAGATCTAAATTCTCATTCTATTTGGTGGAAGTTTAATAATAAAATAATACATATGCTAAAGGTAATAAAATATTTTGTTTAGAACGGAATATTTTATCCGAAATTCTACAATCGGTGTTCTGATTTGTTTCTAAATTACATGTTTAGTATAATTTTGAAGGTGAATACTAAAAGTAGCTAATTGATTGCTTTAAGAAGTTGAGCTTTACAACATTAAGAGTATTATTTAGACTTTAAGAACATATGAACAAAAAAAATCGATTAAAATCTGTATAGATTACATAAAAATTGGAGGAATAAAAATGACAAAAGAGACTATTCAACTACCCCTCCTTCCATTACGAGGTTTGCTTGTCTTTCCATCCATGGTGTTGCACCTGGATGTAGGACGAGATAAATCAATTGCTGCTTTGGAAAAAGCGATGATGGGTGACCAAACCATTTTTCTGGCTGCTCAAAAGAAAGTTAGTATAGATGAGCCTGATCCAGATGAAATCTTTCAAGTGGGTACTGTAGCAAAAGTTAATCAAATGCTTAAGCTCCCCAATGGCACAATCAGGGTTTTAGTGGAAGGGTTATATCGAGCGGAAATCGAGCGGTTTATTGAAGATAATGATGAATTCATGGTTGAATTTGTGAAACTTGAAGAAGTGCATGAAAATGAAAATGAAGAAGAAGCATTAATGCGATCTTTACTAGAGCAATTTGAGCAATACACAAAAATATCTCGTAAGGTAACGAAAGACATTTATTCTACTGTAGCAGATATTGAAGAACCTGGAAGACTTGCTGATATTATAACCTCCCATTTGACTTTACGAATTAACGAGAAACAAGAACTATTGGAAATGACTAATGTTCGTAAAAGACTACAAAGACTTGTGAAATTAATCTCTAATGAGAAAAAAGTAATCGATTTAGAGAAAAAGATAGGGGCACGCGTAAAAACTTCAATGGAGAAGACTCAAAAAGAGTATTATCTACGGGAACAGTTGAAAGCTATTCAACAAGAACTTGGGGAGAAAGATGGTAAAAGCGGTGAGGTAAATGAACTTAGGGAAAAGATAGAGCAGTCTGATATGCCTGAACATATTAGGCATGTAGCCACCAAGGAACTAGGTCGTTTTGAAAAAGTACCTCAAAGTTCTGCCGAAAGTTCTGTAATTAGAAATTATTTAGATTGGCTATTACAATTACCATGGACAAACGCTACGGAAGATACTATTGATATTCAACGTGCAGAGGGTATTTTGAATCACGATCATTATGGCTTAGAAAAAGTAAAAGAACGTATTCTAGAATACCTTGCTGTACAAAAATTGACAAATTCAATAAAGGGACCTATTCTTTGCCTAGTGGGACCTCCTGGGGTTGGTAAAACTTCGTTAGCCAAGTCAATTGCAAGATCTATTAACCGGAATTTTGTACGTATTTCCTTAGGTGGAGTACGAGATGAAGCTGAAATCAGGGGACATAGAAGAACTTATATTGGAGCAATGCCTGGGCGGATTATCCAGGGTATGAAAAAAGCTAAAACAATCAATCCAGTCTTTCTATTGGACGAGCTTGATAAAATGTCAAATGACTTTAGAGGAGACCCTTCATCAGCTATGCTGGAAGTTTTAGACCCTGAACAAAATAATAGCTTTAGTGATCACTTCATCGAAGAAACATATGATTTATCAAATGTTCTTTTTATTGCAACGGCTAACTATGTAAATAATATACCCGGTCCACTTCTTGATCGTATGGAACTTATTTCTATCGCTGGTTATACAGAGGTGGAAAAACTGCACATTGCGAAGGAGCATTTACTACCTAAGCAACTGAAAGAAAATGGGTTAAAGAAAGCCAATCTACAAGTAAGAGACGAAGCATTATTGAAACTGATCCGTAAGTACACTAGAGAAGCAGGAGTTCGTAATTTAGAAAGACAACTAGCAGCGTTGTGTAGAAAAGCTGCTAAAATTATTATTTCGAATGAAAAGAAAAGAGTTATTATTACGGAAAACAGCTTGGAAGAGTTGCTCGGAAAACCAGTTTACAGATATGGATTAATGGAAAAAGAAGATCAGGTAGGTACTGCTACTGGACTTGCTTATACTTCTGCTGGGGGAGATACGCTTTCTATCGAAGTATCACATTACCCAGGAAAAGGTAAATTAACCTTAACAGGAAAATTAGGTGAAGTGATGCAAGAATCTGCTCAAGCGGCGTTTAGTTATATTAGATCAAGAGCAGAAGAATTAAATATTGACCGTGATTTCCATCAGAAATTTGATATTCATATCCATGTTCCTGAAGGGGCTACGCCAAAAGACGGTCCATCAGCTGGGATAACGATGGCAACTGCGCTGGTTTCTTCTCTTACAGGAAGAGCTGTAAAGAAAGAAGTAGGCATGACAGGAGAAATTACACTAAGGGGCAGGGTATTGCCAATAGGCGGGTTAAAAGAGAAATCGTTAAGTGCTCATAGAGCTGGAATTAGAACAATTATTATTCCGCAAGAAAACGAAAAAGATATCGAGGACATACCTGAAAGTGTCCGTAAAGATCTAACTTTTATACCTGTTAGTCACTTGGATCAAGTATTGGAACACGCTTTAGTGGGGGAGAACAATGAAAATAACTAATGCTGAAATTGTAATTAGTGCGGTTAGTCAAAAACAATATCCAAATGATCAGTTACCGGAAATTGCTTTGGCAGGTCGTTCTAATGTGGGTAAATCATCCTTTATTAATACCATAATAAACCGGAAAAATTTAGCGAGAACTTCTTCAAAACCTGGGAAAACACAAACTCTTAATTTTTATAAATTAAATAATGCATTTTACTTTGTTGATGTTCCCGGATATGGTTACGCAAAGGTTTCAAAGAAAGAGAGAGAAAAATGGGGCAAGATGATGGAAGAGTATTTTCAGACAAGGGATACTTTAAATGCTGTGATCCTCATTACTGATGTAAGACATGAGCCAACTTCAGATGATATCCAAATGTATGATTTTCTAAAGTATTATCAGCTTCCAGTCATTGTGGTTGCAACAAAATTGGATAAGGTTCCAAAGAATAAAATAGATGCCCATTTAAAGAGAACAAAAGAAACATTAGAAATGGAAGCAGATGATTATCTATTGCCATTCTCGGCAGAAAAAGGATACGGAAAAGAAGAAGCATGGAATCTTCTAAAGAAATTTATTTAATATTATTGCTATCGAAGAATAAACAAAAACTTCGATAGCTTTTTTATTTATAATTATTTAAATGGATGGTTTTAATATGTAGGTAGTCATTATCCCATGATTCGCAAAACAGATAAACTATTACGTAATTTGTGGAGAATGGAGTAATTCATTTTACAGAGGAAGCCCCCATTGATTTGCGTTTCAGGCGGACGCTTTCACATCCCCGGGTACAAGTGCAACATCGTGCTCCTCTTTATCTCGCAGTGTCTTCTTTGCCGCCCGGCATGGCATCAGCCGCCCCCGAAAAGCGCAGTGTTTTTCCGTAGCGGTGTTATTTAGCTATTTTATATTAACTGAGAAATAAGTTTTTCTCTAATGAGCAGTTTACTCCAACTATAAATAACAGAGATAACCTTGTCCGCCTATCAGTTGCAATATAGCAAAATTTTTAAACTACAGACAGTCAATTTTGGGTAAAATTCAAAAAAGTTTAATTGTTCAGTATTATATTTTAGCATTTTGGGGTATATGTAAGGTGGATGGAGTTATTATCGCTATGCTAGTATATATGGGAGTATATGGGCTTATATCAAATTTTCAGGCACTTGGTTCTTTTTCCCACTGCTTGTATACTTAATAGTACAGTTTAGCGAAAGAGAAAAAATACCTAGTGAAAGGAATTTTGGCGAATGAAAAGACTGAATATTGCGTTAATATTAGTTATAATTACTCTAATGTTGGCAGCCTGTGGTGCTGAAAATGAAACAGAAACAGATACTTCCTCAGCTCAGAACGGAAAAGAAGATAACTACAATCTCGTGGAGAAAGGAAAATTGACTTTTGCTGCTTCCGGAGAATTCAAACCTTTTAGTTATATGGAAGGAAGCAAAATGGTAGGTTACGACATTGCAGTGGCTGAAGCTATCGCTGAAAAACTTGGATTGGAAGCTGTGCAACAAAAAGCTAAATTTTCAGGGATTGTTACAGGTGTTAACCAAGGTCGTTATGATATCGCGGTCGCAAGTCATACAATTACCGACGAAAGATTAGAGCAAGTGAACTTTTCGGACCCTTATTATTATTCAGGGCCGGTTATTTATACAAGGACTGATAGTGATATTGAAAAAGCTAATGATCTAAAAGGAAAAGAAATCTCCGTGTCACGGGGTTCTACATATGTGGAAATGGCTCAAGAATATACAGATAATATACCACAGGTAGACAGTGATGTAGTTGCACTGCAATCATTGGCAAAAGGACATCATGATGCAGTAATAACAGATGATATTACTGGAAAAACAGCAATTGAGAATGGTTTAGATATTGAAAATCGCGGTCAGTTAGGTGTTAGTGAACAAGCTGTAGCTGTAGCTAAAGATGACCAAAAACTACTTGAGGATATAAATAATGCACTTAAAGAATTGAAAGAAAGTGGCGACTTGGCAGCATTAGCGGAAAATGGGTGGGCGTAGATATTACTGAGAAACCAGAGGAGATAGAAGAATAATCTACTTGTCTGTAACGTGCGCAGTATATGCGCACGTTTGTGTTTATATGGATATAAGGGAGTGGATAAGTTTGGCAGCAATTATGCATTTTTTTGATGTGTTTATAAATAGTTATGATGTTTTCCTTGATGGATTATGGATAACCTTCAAATTATCACTAGCCTCTTTGGTCATAGCTTTTTTTATAGGTTTGTTTTTTGCAGTATTAAAAATATCGAATATTAGGATTCTTGAATGGATTGCTGATGCTTACATTTGGATTGTTAGAGGCACACCCTTAATCGTTCAAATTTTTATCCTGTTTTATGGTTTAACAGACATATTATTAATACCAATGTTTTGGGCAGGAGTAGCTGGACTTGCTTTTCATAGTGGGGCATATATAGCTGAAATAATTCGAGGTGCAATTCAGTCAATTGAAAAAGGACAGAGGGAAGCAGGGAGATCGCTTGGAATGAGTACAAGTTTAACTATGCGAAGAATCATCCTTCCGCAAGCATTTAGAAGAGCAGTCCCATCTCTAGGTAATCAGTTTATTATAGGCATAAAGGATTCTTCCTTAGTTTCCTTTATCGGGATGCAGGATTTATTTGGAGTAGCAAGTACGATGGGGTCAAATAGTTTTGATTACTTATCATACTTCTTTACAGTTGCAGTATATTATTTATTCATTGTATTAGTATTAACCGTATTGGTTAACAGAATTGAAAAAAGATTGGCAGTAAGTGATTAAAAGGGGGGAAGAGCACAATGGATAATAAAAAGGAAATTATTCGTGTAGATCAATTAAATAAGTCATTTGGTGATTTGCACGTATTAAAGGATATTGATTTGACAGTTATGGAAAGTGAGGTTGTCGTATTAATTGGGGCTAGTGGTTCAGGGAAAAGTACATTACTCCGTTGCTTGAATTTTTTGGAAATGAAAAATGGTGGAGAAATTTTTCTGGATGGAGAGAAAATCAACAAAAGTACCCATGATTTAAATGATATTAGACAACGGGTGGGCATGGTGTTTCAGCACTTCAATCTTTTTCCACATAAAACTGTTCTCGGTAACGTAATTGAAGCTCCTATTCATGTGAAAGGAGAGAATAAAGCAAATGCTATAAAGGAAGGGAAAAAACTATTGGATAAAGTAGGTTTGGAAGATAAATATGATGTTTATCCTTCTACTTTATCTGGCGGACAAAAACAACGAGTAGCTATTGCTCGTGCCCTTGCAATGAAACCGGAAGTTATGTTGTTTGATGAGCCGACATCTGCTTTGGATCCAGAGTTGGTCGGTGAAGTTCTTTCTACAATGAAGGAACTTGCTGAAGAAGGAATGACAATGGTAGTAGTCACACACGAAATGGGGTTTGCACGAGAAGTAGGTGATTGGGTTGTATATATGCATGATGGAAGGATCATTGAATATGGTCACCCGAACGAAATATTTGATCAACCAAGAGAAGAGCGAACTCGATCCTTTATAAGCTCCGTACTATAGCATTCAACTATTCTAAAAAAGAACCTCGTCCTGAAGGGGTTCTTTTTTAGATAGGATTTTTGCCTTATTATGTTAAAAGAATCTACTTCTTTCTCTTTAATAAATAGATTCCGAGAATAATAAGGATAATCGGCCAAAATCTTTCCCCATAATCAATTAATACATAGACCCATGTCAGCCATTCCGGTAATTGAACAGAAAATATGAATACTAGAGCTATACTAATGAGTAATAATCCAGGAAATAACCCTTCTTTTGTTTGCGTGAATTTAATAAGAAAGGCGATTCCTATTATTAATAAATAAACACCCCAATGATCGATCCAAAAAGAATAATTTTGTACTCCGTGAAAATGAATACCAAAACCAAGCAAAATTGTTCCAACAAATAAATTTTGATGTTGCTTTGTTGTGTAACTATGTATAAGAAAAGCTAATCCAATAATAATAAGTAGTGTCTGCCATGAATAAAAATTGGTGATAATAGGTAATCGCAATTCTTTTAGCAAAAAGTAAATACCAATGCCAATGATGATATAAGCCGCTAAGCTATTCTTCCTCATATATTCACCCCATTTAACCATCTTGTTTTCTTGCCATATGTATTTCAATGTGATAAAGTACATTCGGGTTACACAATTTACAATATAGTTACGTACCATCTTAACATATAGTTTCAGAATGTGTTCACATTTTAGCTGAAACTGATGATTCATCCATGTTATAATAAGTATCGACTGAGATTTATTTTATATTAGTGGGATATAATAATAGTGTAAACATTAATCATTTTCGCTGTGCGTTTGTCTATGTAGACTAGCGTTTAGTTGGGGGTAGATCATGTGCATATCATAAAAGTAGGATTCAATTATAAATCAGCTCCTGTGGAAGTCAGGGAAAAACTAACATTTGCCGAGCATACACTTCCTGATGCCTTAAATAATTTAAAGCAGCAGAAGAGTATTTTGGAAAATGTAATCGTCTCAACATGTAATCGAACAGAGATTTATGCCGTTGTAGATCAACTTCATACTGGTCGTTATTATATTAAACAATTTTTAGCTGACTGGTTTCAATTAGAAAAAGAAGCATTTACCTCATATCTTCGTATTGCTGAAAATGACGGAGCATTAGAGCATTTATTTCGTGTTACATCAGGACTTGATTCCATGATTATAGGGGAAACCCAGATACTCGGACAAGTAAGACAAGCCTTTTTTACTGCGCAAGATACAAAAACAACAGGGACTATCTTTAACCAATTATTTAAGCAAGCCATCACCTTTGGAAAACGAATGCAAAAAGAAACAACAATTGGTGAAAATGCAGTATCCGTGAGTTATGCTGCTGTAGAACTTGCAAAAAAGATTTTTGGGGACCTTTCGAATAAGCATGTTGTTATTCTTGGTGCTGGCAAGATGGGGGAGTTGGCTGCTAAAAATCTTCAAGGTTCTGGAGCAACTGAAATCACGGTGGTTAATCGTACATTAGAAAAGGCTGAGGCATTAGCTGATAAGTTCGCAGCGAAAGCAGATCAATTCGATAATTTACTTCCTGTTTTGCAGAAAGCGGACATTCTTATTAGTTCGACGGGGTCAGAAGAGCTTGTCCTTACAAAACAGTCCTTGGCAGCTATTCAAAAGAAAAGAAAGGGTAATCCTTTATTTCTTGTAGATATTGCTGTGCCTAGAGATTTAGATCCACGAATTGGAGAGCTTGAGAACGTATTCTTGTATGATATTGATGATTTACAACATATTGTGGATGAAAATCTTCAAGCAAGAAAAGCGGCTGCTGAGCAAATTGAAATTCAAGTTGAAGAAGAAATTGTTTTATTTAAAGAGTGGCTAAAAACCTTAGGAGTTGTTCCGGTTATTTCCGCTCTGCGCCAAAAGGCTCTTTCTATTCAAGCTGAAACGATGAAAAGCATTGAAAGAAAGATCCCTGATCTAACAGTAAGAGAGAAAAAGGTATTGAATAAACATACGAAAAGTATTATAAATCAGCTTCTTAAAGAGCCGGTTACTCAAGCAAAGGAACTAGCGGATAGTAAAGATGCCGATGAAGCATTAGCACTGTTTGTCAATATTTTTGGTATTGAAGAAGAAGTGAAAGAAGAGTTAGCAAAACAAGTAGTTAAAAAAAGAATAATAATGAAAAAAACAACGAGAAAGAAGTATCCTTTCCGAATATTAGTCCATTAACTACTTTTTAAGGTGAAAGGATTCTAACTATGTTTGAATTAAAATGGGTTTATGAATTTATTTTAATTATTTATGGCTTAAGTTTGGTTAGTTACTTCCTTGATTTTATCCAAGATAACCGGAGAGCAAATCGGATTGCTTTCTGGTTACTTAGTATGGTTTGGGTTATTCAAACCCTTTTTTTATTGCTTGAAGTAGTGATAGAAAGGAATTTTCCTGTAATCACATTAAATGACGGCCTGTTTTTTTATGCCTGGGTACTTGTTACAATATCCTTAATCATTAACAAGCTTTTTACGATTCATTTCATCGCTTTTTTTACTAATTTATTTGGCTTTTTTATTTTGTTATTTCATATCTCTACAGTTGCACAAAATGACATGAAAGCTAATGGCGTCCAATTGGTGCATGAAATCTTAGTGAGCCATATTACATTAGCAATCGTGTCTTATGGCTTTTTCACTGTATCCTTCTTAATTTCTGTTATGTACTTAGTTCAATATAAGTTGCTCAAGAAGAAAAAAGGATTTAAGTGGATGTGGAGATTTGGTGATTTGAATAGATTGGATACCTTTTCTTTTTGGGCAATAACAATAGGAGTACCTTTACTTTTAATAGGGATTATTCTGGGTGTCGTATGGGCATATTCTTCCCGTGCGGAGTTTTATTGGTTTGATCTCAAAACAATAGGGTCTATACTTGTGTTAGCTGTGTATATTTTATATTTAATCTTGCGATTGGTAGGTGGCTACAAAGGGAAGACGATAGCAATTTATAATACCGCTGCGTTTCTAGTTCTCTTAATTAACTTCTTTTTATTTAGCTTGCTATCAAATTTTCATTTTTCATTTTAGGAGGAATTTAGTTGCGTAAAATAGTTGTTGGTTCAAGAAAGAGTAACCTTGCATTAACACAAACAAATTGGGTGATTGACCAGTTGAAAAAAGCTGGAGTTACAAATGATTTTGAAGTGAAAAAAATTGTGACAAAAGGGGATAAAATTCTTGATGTAACATTGTCAAAAGTAGGTGGGAAAGGTCTGTTTGTGAAAGAAATTGAACAGGCTATGTATGATGAGGAGATAGACTTTGCTGTTCATAGTATGAAAGATATGCCTTCAGTTATGCCAGAAGGGCTCGTAATTGCATCAATTCCTGATCGGGAAGATCATCGTGATGCTTATATTGCTAAGGGAAACACACCTTTTCGTGATCTTCCAGCTGGAGCGATTGTAGGTACAAGTAGCTTAAGACGATCTGCTCAGATACTCGCAGAGAGACCAGATGTAACTATTAAATGGATAAGAGGTAATATTGAAACTAGATTACGTAAGCTAGAGGAAGAGGACTATGATGCCATTATACTGGCAGTTTCGGGACTTAAACGCGTTGGATTAAGTGAAGAGTTGATAACCGAATATCTTGAACCTGAAATTTGTGTCCCTGCTGTAGGACAGGGTGCGTTAGCTATTCAATGTAGAGAAGATGACACGGAAATGCGCAACTTGTTAGAAAAGATCAATAATTCGTATACTACAAGAACTGTGGAAGCGGAAAGAACCTTCTTGCGCTTATTGGAAGGTGGTTGCCAGGTTCCGATTGGAGGATATGCTTACCTGGAAGGTGATGAAATAATTCTTACTGCATTGGTTGGTACCCCGGATGGGAAAACAATATTAAAGGAAGAAGTGCGAGGAAAAGATCCGGAATCAGTTGGAGAAATTGCAGCAAATCGATTAATTAAGCAGGGTGCAAAAGAAATAGTGGAAAAAGTAAAAGAGGAATTGGATCAATAATGAATGTATCCTTACAAGGAAAACAAATACTTGTAACTAGAGAAAAAAAACAAGCAAAAGAATTTGCTGACTTAATTCTGGAGCATCAAGGAATACCCATTGAAGTTCCTCTATTAACTGTTTCATGCAAGGATCGTAAAGAGAATCAAGAGGTTTTGCAATCCATTTCAAATTATGATTGGATTTTCTTCACAAGTGCTAACGGGGTGAAGTGCTTTTTTGAAACGGTAGAGAAGTATCTCACCCCTGAAAATGCACTTCCAACTAATATTGCCGTAGTTGGTCATAAGACAGAAAACGCGTTAAAAAGGTTTGGTTATAGTGCAAAGTTCAGACCATCCGTTTATAACGCAGAAGTAATGGGGATGGAATTTTTAACAGAATTCCCCAACCCTGGGTCTATTCTACTTGTAAGAGGGAACCTTTCCAGGGATGTACTTCCAACTACTTTTATTGATAATGGTTTAAACTTTGATTCTATAGAAGTATATGAAACATCTTATAATTTTCTAGTCAAAGAGCAATTGAACAAACATCTGGAAAAAAGCCAAATTGATTTTATTACCTTTACAAGCCCTTCAACGGTAGAGTCATTTTGCGCAATGGCTGCTAAAAAAACAGGATTTGTGTATGTATGTATTGGAACGACCACTGAGAATAAGGCGAGGGAAGTAGGGTTATCACCTATTATCTCTCCAAGCGAATTTACTATAGAAGAAATGGTAAGAAGTATAAGTAAATATATTTCTATGAAAGGATAGATAGATATGAAGAACATGCCGGAATTTAAGCGACATCGCAGATTAAGATCTTCAGCAGCTATGCGTTCCATGGTGAGGGAAACACATATAAGCACAGATGATTTAATTTATCCTTTATTCATTTTGGAAGGTGAGAACACGAAAAATGAAGTACCTTCGATGCCAGGTGTTTACCAAATTACAATGGATATTTTAAAAGAAGAAGTAAAAGAAATTCATTCCCTTGGAATAAAATCCATGATACTTTTTGGAGTACCTAATGAAAAAGATGAACATGGAACAGGTGCATACATAAAAGACGGGATTATCCAAGAAGCAACACGTGTGATTAAAAAGGAAGTCCCTGATATGCTAGTAATCGCAGATACTTGCCTTTGCGAGTATACATCTCATGGCCATTGTGGAGTAATTCATAATCAAGATGTAGATAATGATGAATCACTTGCACTATTGGCCAAAACGGCTGTCTCCCAGGCTGAAGCCGGTGCGGACATTATTGCTCCATCCAATATGATGGATGGGTTTGTAACAGTTATTCGTAAAGCTTTGGATGAAGCAGGGTTTACAAATATTCCGATCATGTCTTACGCGGTAAAATATGCCTCTTCTTTTTATGGACCGTTTCGTGATGCTGCAGATAGTACTCCTCAATTTGGAGACCGAAAAAGTTACCAAATGGATCCTGCAAATAGACTAGAAGCCATGCGTGAGGCAGAATCTGATATGCAAGAAGGTGCTGACTTCTTGATTGTAAAACCAGCTTTATCTTATCTGGATATCGTTCGTGATGTGAAAAATAAATTTAATGCACCTGTAGTAGCTTACAATGTCAGTGGTGAATATTCAATGGTTAAAGCAGCAGCATTAAATGGATGGATAAACGAAAAAGAATTAGTACTTGAAAAGCTTACTTCCATGAAAAGAGCTGGAGCAGATTTAATCATTACCTATTTTGCTAAAGATGTTGCTAAGTGGTTAAGTGAGTAAGATTCAGATTAACTTAAATTGGAGTGAGAAACTATGAAGAGCTTTGAAAATTCAGTAGATGCATACAAAGAGGCTGTTGATTTAATGCCTGGTGGTGTAAATTCACCTGTTCGTGCATTTAAATCTGTTGGCATGTCGCCAATTTTTATGGAGTCCGGAAAGGGTTCTAAAATTGTGGATATTGATGGAAATGAATATATAGATTATGTATTAAGCTGGGGGCCACTTATTCTTGGACATGCCGATGATAGGGTGGTAGAGAAGTTGAAAAGTGTAGCTGAGAAGGGCACTAGTTTCGGTGCACCAACTAAGTTGGAAAATGAATTGGCAAAGCTTGTGATCGATCGTGTGCCATCTATTGAGATGGTTCGTATGGTTAATTCAGGCACAGAAGCAACGATGAGTGCATTACGATTGGCCAGAGGTTATACAGGAAGAGATAAAATATTAAAGTTCGAAGGAAATTATCATGGACATGGCGATTCCTTATTAATTAAGGCAGGCTCTGGTGTTGCAACACTGGGATTACCTGATAGTCCAGGTGTTCCAGAGTCAATTGCTAAAAATACGATTACTGTACCCTACAATGATATGGAAAGTGTACGTTATGCATTTGAGAACTATGGTGAGGATTTAGCTGCTGTAATTGTAGAGCCTGTGTCTGGTAATATGGGAGTAGTTCCACAAAAAGATGATTTCTTAAAAGAGTTAAGAGAAATTACTGAAGCAAACGGAACAGTTTTAATCTTTGATGAAGTGATGACTGGTTTCCGTGTCGGATATAATTGCGCACAAGGGCATTTCGGTGTAACACCTGACCTGACTTGTCTTGGTAAAGTGATTGGTGGAGGTCTACCTGTAGGGGCATATGGTGGAAAACGCGAGATTATGGAAAAAGTAGCGCCTACAGGATCCATTTATCAGGCGGGTACCTTGTCAGGAAATCCATTGGCCATGACGGCTGGTTATGAAACGCTACGAGCTCTAAATGAAGAATCTTACAAAGAAATAAATAAAAAAGTGGATAAGTTAATTAATGGGTTTAAACAAGCTTCAGAAGAGTTCCATATTCCTTTACAAATTAACCGTGCTGGTTCTATGGTTGGGGTGTTCTTCACTAATGAAGAAGTAATTAATTATGAAACAGCACAGACCTCCAATCTCGATTATTTTGCACAATATTATAGAAATATGATTGAAGAAGGCGTATTCCTTCCGCCTTCTCAGTTTGAAGGATTATTTCTTTCTACTGCTCATACTGATGCGGATATTGAGAAAACAGTTAAAGCGATAAGAAATGCCTTTTCTAAAATTGAAAAATAAAATGAATTTTAATCTTAATAATACACTAAAAGCTATTCCTTAATTAAGGAATAGCTTTTTCTATTTTTCTATTGTTTTTAAAGCATATCTTATTTGAAAAGAACATATAGATAATTAAGACATATGAGTTTAAGGAAATATATGTTGAAGGGAGGAAGTCTGTTGGAAAACGAAAGTTCAGTTTTCAGTTTTGAGTTGAACGAGTCCCTTTATTTTGAAAAGGGACAGGAAGTTTTGGAAATGAGAGGCATTTCACTTGATCCAGAAATCTCTATACAACCATTCAATGAATACATTTCCATTCGTGGTGTTATTGAATTGCAAGGAGAATATGTAAAAGAAGTCCAAATAGAAGATAAGGAAAATCGATTCGACTATGATGCTTTTCAGTCAAAACGTTTTGTAGAAAGGGTTATGGATAATGATGATGGCACCTTGGAATTTACACATCGATTTCCAGTAGAGATTTCGGTACCAACATACCGTGTAGAAAACTTGGAAGAGGTAAGCGTATATATTGAGTCTTTCGATTATGAGTTACCCGAAAAAGATCATTTGAAACTCTATTCTACCGTACAAATCCATGGGGTAAATCAACTGGTAGAAAGTGCTGAAAACCGCGTGGATGTAGAACAGGAAGAAGAGTCATCTGAAGGAGTAGAGCAAGAAACATTTGAATTTGAGATTAAGCCAGAGAATGAGTCAATAAATGAATTGGATTCTACACAGGAAGAACAAGAAATTCCGCGTTTTCTTCCAAGCTCTCTAAGGGATGATTCTCTTGAAGAAGAAGGGGAAGATAAGGAGGAAGAGAATAACATAGAGGAAGACGAAAAAGGAAACCGATGGAAGTATAAGGAAACAAAAACGTTAACGCAGTTTTTTGAAGATTTATCATCTAAAGAAGAACTAAGTGTCGAGGATCCAGAAATCTCCTCTTCTAGTATTGCAGATGATTATTCTTCTCCATCCTCTGATTCACCATCAATCTCACATGAAATAATGGAAAGTAGTAATAGTCGTGAAGTTGAGGATGTGAGTTATTTGTCTGACATGTTCCGTCATTCTGATGAGGAGCAATATTCTAAGATGAGACTCTGTTTTGTGCAGCCAAATGACACGATTGAAACCATAGCTGAACGTTATCAGATAACAACTTTACAATTGATAAAGCAGAATAGATTAGATGAAGAATATGATGTATCTGAAGGGCAATTACTTTATATCCCTCATACTAAGAAATAAAAATGGGCCCCTTGGTTGAAAAATCAAGGGGTCTGCTACATAGGGGGTAATAAATTGGAGCATATATATAATGTCTTACGTAACTATAAAATATATCCAATGCATATTACTAAAATAACTGATCGCTTATATAAGGTTTCTGATGGTAATAAGGACTATGCAATTAAGCAAGCAAATTTCTCCAAGACAACTTTTTCGATGTGGGAGAGTGTGTACCAGCAAGCGTATAGTAAACAACTCTCAGAAATCCTACCTATTTACCTTTCTGACGCCGGGGCTTTATATTCAATGGTTGATGGACAAACTTATTATTTGCAGCCATGGTTGGAACGTAAAGATGGTGCGGAAAGAAATGAAGAAATTAATCCATTATATCAGGCAATTGGCCGAATTCATGCAAAAACTAAAGTATTGAAGACTATTCCTATGCATAAAGTAAAAGATCCCTTTATAGAATACAGAACATTTTGCTCCCAGATGAGAAAAAAATTGTACTCAGCTGTAGATGCTTATGAACAAATTCAATTCATGTCTCCACTTGAGCTTCAGGTCTGTACCCACTTTCGAGACATAGACCAAGCATTTCAAAAAATTGATGAGCGGATTATGGCGCTGAATGAAATTGAAGAAAAAGAACTATCATGGGATAGGTGTTTATGTCATGGCAATTTGGCATTTGAACATAGTATACGCAGTGATCAAACCTATCTGCTCAATTGGGAAAGAGCACAAATGGATAATCCAATAATGGATTTGGTATCTTTCTTTGAAAATGAAACGTGGAGATTTAATACACCTGTTGATGAATTAATTGAGTCTTTTTCCACTTATTATCAAGAAAACGAGCTTTCAAAAATAGAACTACTTATTCTGTCTATATACTTGCTAAACCCATCTCCTTATTTGGAATTCATAGATAAATACATGATGGATCCATTAAATGATACGATGTTCAACCAAGTAAGAAATTTGCAATTTACATATCGAAGGATCATATTTGCTTTAAAGTGGACAGCATATGTGGAGCGAGAATATGAAACTATATCCTTAGATGACCTTGAAAGTTAAAACCACTCTAAATAAAAAGCAACAAATAATCCCACTAGCAGACCAAGCAGTATTACATCAAACGTTGTAGGCAGTAAAAGTGTTCGGATCAATTGGAAAAGTAATATTGGCAGAGTTACTCTTTCTATAACAATTATACATTTTCTACACCATGGCGGGAGTTTATAACGATAATAGCGAGCCATTTTATCACCTCTTTATTCACTTTTCTTTCATTATGTAATATGATATGTATAAAGATAGCTGTTCTGTGCAACTATATTAATAGTTGACGATTGAACTGGTTATCTATAAAATATAAGAAGATGAAACTAGTTGAATAATGGATGTAAATGCAATGAATGGGAAGAGTACATTATGATTACCTATAAGAGAGGGAAGTATTAAGCTGAAAACTTCCTAGGATGAATTATATTGGAAGGTCGCCCTTGAGCTGCTTCTTTGAACGTGTAATTAACTGATTATACATGTAGAAGAATGCCGGTGAGAAACCGTTACTGAACATGAGTGTACAAGTGTATTTTACTTGTAAACAAAGGTGGTACCACGGAAATATACCTTTTCGTCCTTTCTTAGGATGAAAGGGTTTTTTTGTTTTTTATTAAGTTTTATACAAGTATCACACCATGACCAGCTTCAGTGCTTCCCATTCCCGAAAACTTAAGCAATAACTCTACATTGCAAACAACATCATTACAATTTCTTGCTTAGGCATAGCGGTGATGATCAAGATGCTGGCCCTTTTGTTCATACATGTGTTTAGCCTGTTTGACAAAGTCTTTAAATGAATAAGGAGGTTTTCCATAATGAATGATAAACAACAAAATTCACTATCTACAAAGTATAATCCTCAGGAAGTTGAACAAGATCGTTATAAATTTTGGTTAAAAGGAAAGTTTTTTGAGGCTAGTGGCGATAAAGATAAAGAGCCATTTACAATTGTTATTCCCCCTCCGAATGTAACAGGAAGATTACATTTAGGGCATGCTTGGGATACAACCATGCAGGATACCATTTCAAGGATGAAACGAATGCAAGGATTTGATGTGTTATGGTTACCAGGAATGGACCACGCAGGTATTGCTACGCAAGCAAAAGTGGAAGCAAAGCTGAAAGAGCAAGGCACAACTCGCTATGATTTAGGGAGAGAGAAATTTCTTGAAACCGCATGGGAATGGAAGGAAGAATATGCTGATTTTATTCGTTCACAGTGGGAAAAAATGGGGCTGGGATTGGACTATTCCAGAGAACGATTTACCTTGGATGAAGGACTGTCAGAAGCAGTAAAAGAAGTATTTGTAAAGTTGTATGAAAAGGGTTTAATCTACCGTGGGGAATATATAATTAACTGGGACCCCAAAACAAAGACCGCTTTATCTGATATTGAGGTTATTTATGAGGAAGTTCAAGGCAAGTTTTATCATTTAAGATACCCAATTAAAGATAGCGATGAAACGATTGAGATAGCCACTACTCGTCCAGAGACAATGCTGGGAGACACAGCAGTGGCTGTACATCCAAAAGATGAACGATATCAGCATTTAATTGGCAAAAAGGTTGTTTTGCCGATAATCGGTCGGGAAATTGAAATAGTGGCTGATGATTATGTAGATAGAGATTTCGGATCTGGAGCTGTTAAGATAACCCCTGCTCATGATCCAAATGATTTTGAAATCGGAAATAGACATAATCTGGAACGTGTCTTGGTAATGAATGAGGACGGCACAATGAATGAAAATGCCGGAAGTTATGAAGGTCTTGATCGATTTGATTGTCGTAAAAAGATTGTCCAAGATCTACAAGCCCTAGGAGTTCTATTTGATATAGAAGATCATACTCACCAAGTTGGTCATTCAGAACGAAGTGGCGCTGTTGTAGAACCGTACTTATCCACCCAATGGTTTGTAAAGATGCAACCATTAGCTGACTCGGCTATTGATCTGCAGAATACTGAGGATAAAGTGAACTTCGTGCCTGATCGGTTTGAAAAAACATATTTGAACTGGATGGACAATATACGAGATTGGTGTATTTCGCGCCAACTATGGTGGGGCCACCGTATTCCTGCTTGGTACCATAAGGAAACAGGAGAAATATATGTAGGTAAAGAAGCTCCCGACGATATTGATAAATGGGAACAGGATGAAGATGTTTTGGATACATGGTTCTCCTCTGCACTTTGGCCGTTCTCAACGATGGGATGGCCAGATTTAGAGGCAGAGGATTTTAAACGCTTTTTCCCAACAGATGTATTAGTGACAGGCTATGATATTATATTTTTCTGGGTAGCCCGTATGATTTTTCAATCCAAAGAATTTACTGATCAAAAGCCATTTAAAGATGTTTTAATTCACGGATTGATTCGAGATGCAGATGGAAGAAAAATGAGTAAGTCACTTGGAAATGGAGTCGACCCTATGGAGGTCATTGATAAATATGGAGCAGACTCACTTCGGTATTTCTTATTGACTGGATCTACCCCAGGACAGGATCTTCGTTTTCATTGGGAAAAAGTAGAGTCAACATGGAACTTTGTAAATAAAATCTGGAACGCTTCTCGCTTTTCTCTCATGAACATGGAAGGATTCAATTATGAAGATATTGATTTGTCTGGTGAAAAAACTATTGCTGATAAATGGATATTAACTCGTTTAAATGAGACAATTGAGCATGTTACAAAGAACACAAATAAATATGAATTTGGGGAAGCTGGTCGATATTTATATAATTTCATTTGGGATGACCTATGTGACTGGTATATTGAAATGGCGAAATTACCATTATATGGCGATGATGAAGCTAAGAAGACTACAACGAGATCTGTACTCGCTTATGTGCTAGATCAAACAATGCGAATGCTTCATCCATACATGCCGTTTATCACAGAGGAAATTTGGCAGAAGCTCCCACATAAAGGTGAATCTATTACTGTAGCAAAATGGCCTAAGGTGAGAGAAGAATTTCACGATGAAGAAGCATCGAAGGTAATGAAACTGCTCGTATCAATTATTAAGTCAGTGAGAAATATACGAGCAGAAGTAGACACACCGATGTCTAAACAAATTAAATTAATTATACAAGCAGAAAGTCAATCAATTATGGACGCTTTGGAAAGCAATCGGGAATACTTGCAACGTTTTTGTAATCCAAGTGAGTTAGTAATTGCCACAAATGTGGAAGCACCTGAAAAGGCAATGTCAGCAGTGATAACAGGTGCAGAATTGTTTTTACCATTAGAGGATTTAATTGACTTTAATAAAGAAATAGAGCGATTAGAAAAAGAATTAACTAAGTGGACAAAAGAGGTAGAGCGTGTTCAGAAAAAGCTTTCTAATAAGGGATTTGTTAGTAAGGCACCGGAAGCTGTAGTAGAAGAAGAGAGACAAAAAGAGAAGGATTACCTTGAGAAGCAGGCAAAGGTTACTGCAAGATTGAATGAATTAAAAGGGTAATTATAAAAACGGAATCCTGTCAAATGGGATTCCGTTTTTTCAATTTCTCTATGATATGAGAAATATACGTCTTAACTATGTTAGAGTCTGTGACAGCACTTAAAATCCTTGATCCTGCCACATCCTCAATCTCATTAAAGAGAAGGTCACCTGTCTTATCAAATAAAAAATCAATTCCTACCATATCAAAATCGAAATAATCAATAATATCTTGAATCATAGAAGCTTGTTCGTTGCTTAATTTGAAAAGGGTTGCTGTACCACCAAGCTTATAGTTTGCACGGAAATCGTTGTTGCTTTGTCTTAGAACTGCGCCGATAATATTCTTTCCTACTACAAATACACGCAAATCTTTTCCTAGTTGGACATTACAGGATTGTACGATAAGATTATTAGTGGCTAATTTGGAAATCTTGTCCCATTCTTGTTCTTTTCGGATAAGATATACTTGCTTTCCTCCCCTGCCAGAAACTTCCTTCACTACACAAGGAAGAGGCAAGGGAGACTTTTTTGGTAAGCTTTTGTTATGTTGAAAAATAGTGTCCACCATAGGTATCCCTAGATCTTTAATGTGATGATGGGTTAAAGCTTTGTCATTACAAATATGAGAAATCGCAGAAGAATTGCAGCAAAGAACGCCACAAGCTTCCAGTTGTAGCTGAATCATTGTATCTATTGTTCGAACAACTGCAAAGTCAGGGAGATGTAACGATTTTCCTCCAACTAAAATTGTTCGTTGGTTATTAATAATTCCAAAAGTCATTTCTTCCCTTATAATGAGGGTAAGGGAGATATTTTGTTTAGCTGCTTCCTCCAAAAACCAGTTAATGTAAGAGCTGTTTTCGTTAGCATCTATCCTACTGTATATTAGCCATCCTGTTACCATGTTTTAACCTCATTCTTGAATTAATGTATTTAATATATAATCCATAATAAAATCTGCTACATTAATATTGGTACAGTCGTACATGTTCCTTATATGAGCATTAGAGTTAATTTCACAAATTAAGGGAGTTCCATCTGTTCCATATAACAAATCAACTCCTGCAAAATCCGCGCCAATTGACTTTGTTGCTTGTACAGCCATCTCCCTTTCTATTTTGGTTGGGGTGTACGCTTCCATTGTACCGCCAGCAGAAACATTTGCTCTAAAATCATTTTTGGACGCTCGCTTCATTGCTGCAACTACTTCATTACCAACTACTTGAAGCCGCATATCTCTTCCATAACTTGATGAAATAAATTCTTGAAAGACAAATGCTTTTCCCAGTAATTCATTCACTTTGTTCCATAGTTCCTCTCTAGTATGAATTAAATAAACTTGTTCACCAAAAGAGCCAAAAGACTCTTTTACTACCATAGGAAAGCCAAGAGATTTTATAGCATTGTTAATTACATCCTCATCAGGTTGAGTTGTAATAAAAACTTTCGGATATACGATTGTTCGTGGAATTGGTAATCCTGTTTTTGCTAAGTGCTGGTACGTGGCAATTTTGTCATCACTAATTTCAATTGCTTGAGAAGAATTAAAAACATGTAATCCCATTAATTCGAGCTGTTTTGCCAAGTAGATGTCCTTATCAGCAAAAACAACGTAATCTGCTATTTTTTCATCTTTCTTTTTAATTAGACCTGACTCCCCGGAGACAAGGTAGGGATTAAGTTCATTATTTTTGTAAATAGTTGTTTCACTTCCTCTTGCATAAGCGGCTTGTTGGATCCACTCAGCATAATCAAGAAACTTATTTCCTGTTAAACTTCCATTATATATTATCCATCCATGTAAATTCATAGTCCTTATCCTTTCTGTTATACTTACCTACAGTATAATAATTAAGAAATGTGGTGTACATATGTTTCAACAAATCGAACAAGTAGAGGCCTTTTTTTCTTCGAGAGCAAGCTTAGGAATTAAACCTGGTTTATTCCGAATGAAAAAGCTTCTCAAAGAAGTAGGGGACCCCCAAGATAAAATTAAAGCAATTCATGTTGCAGGTACGAATGGAAAGGGTTCTACCATTCAGTTTATTCAGCGAGCGTTGGTGGCCAACGGATACAATGTAGGGATATTTACCTCTCCAAGTATGTATGGATTGCCAGGTCACATACTGGATGGAGATGCCCCGATTAAGGAACAAGTTTTTCTTTCTCTATTTAATAGGTTATATCCTGCCATTAAAGTTTTAGATAGTGAAGAAGAGATGCCCACCGAATTTGAAATATTGACGGTAATTGCTTTTATGTATTTTCAAGAAAATAAAGAAATTGCTATTATTGAAACAGGGATGGGGGGAAGAGAAGATACAACAAACTGCTTTCACCCAATCTTATCCATTATAACAAACATAGCAAAGGATCATACGCAGTTTTTGGGTAATACAATAGAAGAAATAGCCTACCATAAGGCTGGAATTATAAAAACGAATGCTCCAACAATTATAGGTGAAGTCACAATTGATGCTGAATTAGTGTTTAATCAAGAGGCGAAGACTGTACAAACAGCAGTATATAAATTAGGAAAAGATTTTAGTTACAGTAACATTGTAATAGATGACAATTATCAACATTTCTCTTGGATTCGGTTGGGGAAACAGTATAACCTAACCATTCAAATGAGAGGAAAACACCAAGTAAAAAACGCATCCCTTGCTTTTATGAGTTTATATTTACTTAAACAAATGAACTTTACTATAGATATGGACAAAACAGTGGAAGCTTTTAATATATCCAAGCTGCCAGGAAGGTTTGAAGTGGTCAATAGTCATCCACTTGTGATAGTAGATGGCGCACATAATGTTGCAGGAATAGAGACTTTTCTGGATACGGTAGAAGCATATTATCCAAATAATACGAAGCATCTAATTTTTGCTGCATTTAAGGATAAAAATTTTTCTGCAATGCTAGAAAGATTAAAAACTACTTTTTCTTCTATAATCCTTACCTCTTTTGAGCATCCACGGGCAGCTAAAGCAGATAAACTTTATGAAATGACAAATCATAAGCATAAATTTATGACTGAGGATTGGCAGGAAGCAATAAAAAAAATACAACATAGTGAGCATATCTATTTTATTACTGGTTCATTGCATTTTATATCAAGAGTTAGAGAATTTTTTAGAAATAAAGAAAGTTGACGTTTTATGCGAAATTATTTTTTAGTAATGTGACAATTTACGTCTTACTTTTTAATTTTCCTATGCTAGAGTAAGTATAATTAATTCTAGCGGAGGTGAGCGAAATAGATAAGCAAAGAGTGATAACTGTATGGGAGAACGGTAAACCAGTAAAAATAAAGGTGAAAGAGACAAGCTGTAAGCACTCCAACCAGTTATTTAGAAAAGAACAAGCTGCTGTTCAAGAAGAAAACGAACCTGTACCAACATTCGCTAGATTAACAACAAATACAAATAAAAATATGGCGAACAAACTAAAGCGCAAATATATAAAACCTGTTATTATTCCAATTTTTTCAGCCCTCTTAATAGGCTCTGTTTTAGGACTAATTATGCTAAAAATGTTTGTAACATTGGATAGTGATGCAACTTCAGGAAATGATGACATTCCTATTTCTGCAATAGAAAAAGACAAAGAGGAGCAAAAGTTGCAAAACGAGTCATCAATAGTCCACGTAGAAGGTGTACAGGCATATGTTCTTCAAGCAGGTGTATTTAGTGAAGAAGCAAATGCTTTAGAATGGAAAGAAAAGTATGAGAATAAAAAGATACCTACAGTAGTGTGGGAGAAAGATAAGCGGTTTCACTTATTTGCGGGGATAGCTGAAACAGAATCGCAAGCTAACCATTTAAGTCAGCAATTTCAAAAAAATGAATTAGAAGTATATGTGAAAGAATGGCAGACAGAAGGGGTTGAAGCTAATTTATCCAGTGTTGAACATCAATGGTTGGAAAATTTTCAGAACGAATGGAATAAATCTTTAAAATTATTATCCGCAGGTGAAGAGCTTGAATCAAAAGCTTGGAAACAAATAGTTGATGGTTTTCCAAAAGATACAAAAAAATTGTCACAATTGAATTCACATCTGGAGGAAAATTTAAATAAGTTGAGTGAAGGCAATAACGATCAGGCGCAAGAAATGTTATTATCTATGTGGCTTACGTATGAAAATACGATAAAAGAATTAGAATCAAAATAAAAACAGGCTAAATTTGCCTGTTTTTTAATTTTGATAAATTACTGGATGGAGAAATTCTAAAATAGCTTTAGAAATACATAAAATGCATTGATGTTTTGCCTGGTAATTTTTCTTTTTCCGGATTTGTTCTATAGTGAATTGATGTCTATGATATAACTATGGAAAGGAGGTATTTAAATTGGTAATGGAATCATTAATGATTAAAGATGTCCCTAAAGACGACAGACCAAGGGAAAGATTGATCAACCATGGGGCGAGCCATTTATCTAACCAGGAGTTGCTAGCCATTTTACTAGGAAGTGGAACGAAAGAAGAGTCAGTGATGGCGCTTGCTAACCGAGTCCTTATGCACTTTGAGGGTTTGAAATTATTAAATGATGCAACAATTGAAGAATTAACAGCAATTAAAGGAATCGGTAAAGCAAAAGGAGTCCTCATATTATCTGCTATAGAACTCGGGAAAAGAATGAATCGTTATAAGCCGGTAGAAAGATATGTAATTCGGTCCCCGGAGGATGGAGCAGATTACGTAATGGAAGAAATGAGAAGTCTTCATCAAGAGCATTTTGTAGTTTTGTTCCTTAACACGAAAAATCAAATTATCCACAGACAAACTATTTTCATTGGTAGTCTTAATGCCTCGATTGTTCATCCACGGGAAGTATATCGTGAAGCTGTAAAACGATCAGCTGCTTCAATTATTGTAGCACATAACCATCCATCCGGCGTGCGCCTGCAAGGTGCGTAATTTTAGTGCTTCGTTAAGAAGTTAGAACTCCTTACAACGTTCTATGGTCAGCATCTTACCTTGAGGAGAAATCCAATATAGGGAACAGAGCATGATGTGAAAAGGAGAAAAGACGATAAAGCTATCTAATGTCGAGTCAGTTCTTCAGACCAAGTGATGTATGGTAAAAGCTATACTGCTTGAATCCTAGACGAATGAGCGATGGGTGCGCCATTGTCTACGATAGCTAACAGGCAATGAGGACAAAATGGGAGACATATCGCCACTGTGTCTGTTGGGTATCGCCTGAGCCCTGTCCATAGTAAGGTTTGTCCTTCAATCCTCAACTAGAGGAAACCGTCGAAAGGGATACCTAACCATCACGTATCTAAAATTATGTATAATGGAGGGATTACCTACGTGCAAGTGCCAAACGGCTATTAGGCAAAGGTCTATGAAAATTGCATATGGTAACGGAGTCTTCGTAGTACTCAACGTTTGCCTGTAATGGGTTTAGCATGGGAAAGGAAGACAGGTTGATGTTAACGTTAACTAGAAAGGAGTCATGAATATGGCCACTAATCCATTTCGACAGTTAGACGTTATAAGGAATGCTTCTCAAAAGGGAAATACCGTCACGGATTGTTACCGTCTCATGTATAACAAAGAGTTGTGGATTAAAGCATATGCAAAACTATATCCGAATCAAGGAAACCTAACTAAGGGAACATCTAATGAAACAATAGATGGCTTCAGTCTACCAAAAATTGAGAACATCATAGAACAATTAAAAGCTGAAACATTCCGCTTCGCACCTGTAAGAAGGGTTTATATTCCTAAGTCAAATGGGAAAAAGAGACCGCTAGGAGTTCCAAATTTTAAAGATAAACTAGTACAGGAAGTTATGAGAATGATATTGGAAAATGTTTATGAACCAATATTCTCAGACAACTCTCATGGGTTTAGGAAAGGTAGAAGCTGTCATACAGCACTTTCTCAAATCAAAAACACATGGAAAGGATTAACTTGGTGTATTGAAGGAGACATTAAAGGTTTCTTCGACCATATTGACCACACTGTACTATTAAAACTTATCTCAAAGAAAATAAATGACCATCGTTTCCTTCTTCTTGTTCATAATGTGCTTACCAGTGGTGTAATGGAAAATTGGACATACCAAAAAACATTCAGTGGTACACCACAAGGAGGTATCATTTCTCCTATTCTAGCCAATATCTATCTTCATGAGTTTGACCTCTTTATGGAAAAACAAATGAAGGCATTTGATAAAGGTAAAATTAGGGATAGAAATGAGGAGTACATCAAGATTCGATCAAAAATCAGCACACTATCACGAAAGATTAAAAGACTCGATGAAAGAAACGGGCATAGTCATTGGCAAGGTAGGGAGGAGTTAGTCTTCAATATTCAGGAGCTTAAAGCCAAACAAGTAAAAGTTCCCTCTATCGACCCAATGGATAAAAATTATCAAAGAATAAAATATGTCCGTTATGCCGATGATTTTGTGATTGGAATTGCAGGTTCAAAACAGAGTGCAATTAATTTAAAGGAAACGATCAATAATTTTCTAAAAGAGGAACTCCATCTTGACCTTAGTGAAGAAAAAACGCTCATCACTCATTTGGAAAATCCAATTCCCTTTCTTGGATATCAATTCCACAGATGGAATGAGGTTAAGGTTAAAAGGGTCACATATAAAAATCAAAAACATCCATTAAAAAAGAGAACCTTATCAGGTGCGATAAAGTTAGAAATTCCTGAAAAGATAATCAAAGATTTTGCAATAAATAATGGATATGGTAATTTAGATAACTTTAAAATTATACACAGAGCAAAACTGGTAAACAATTCAGAATCGGAAATACTCCATACCTATAACGCTGAATTGCGAGGAATAGCAAATTATTACAAGTTAGTTAATAATTATCATCATTTAGATAAGCTATTTTATTTAGCCGAAAGTAGTTTCATTAAAACAATGGCAAATAAACGAAGAAGTACTTCTATGAAGTTGCAACCAGTATGAGAAAACATAAGCAAGGAGTCCTATGCCTAGTTAGGAAAGATAAGCATGGAAACGATAAACTTCATCAGTTTGTGAAACTTAAAGATTTGCCTAAACCCAAAGGTGCTATCAAAGCTGATACGCCTGAAACTGATACTTTAGTTAACTCGGCTAAATACTCAGGCAGGACTGAGTTTGAACAGCGTTTATTAGCAAACAAATGTGAAGCCTGTGGTACAACAGAAGGTCAGATGGAAGTTCATCATGTCCGTAAATTAAAGGACTTGAAGAATAAAAAACACTTAACATATTTGGACAAGAAAATGATAGAACGCAATAGGAAAACCATTGTCCTATGTTACAAGTGCCATCATGACCACCATGAGAAGCAAATTCCGGTTAGTCAACTGGCGAGCCGTATACGCTGAAAGGTGTACGTACGGTTCTGAGGGGGGAGTTGTAAAACCTGCTTTGGAAACAAAGCAAGGCGTATGGCTCCTACCCTACGACCCAACTCCATCGCAGGAAGACATTCAGGTAACTAGAAGATTGACTGAGTCAGGAAAAATGATTGGCATTGAATTATTAGATCACCTTATCATTGGAGATAGAAAATTTGTTTCCTTAAAAGAAAAGGGATATTTATAATAGATAGATTTTCGATATGCTCAAACTTGAGAAATAATTATTGAGGAGATATGCCATTTTATAAGGTGCGAAAAAGTCGGAAATTAACCGAAATTACACTAATTGTAATTTAATTAGTGTAAGCATTATATCTGATTTACCAGTAGGCTAAATACCAGGCTCTTAATGAATTCTTAAGAGCCTTTAGTTTTATTCTTTATAAAAATCTATGTTTGGCCATTTGTACATGTCAGGGTAAAATCGTTAATGCGATATTTACTAAAATGCTTCATTACATACCCTTTTTTCACTAAACCATAAATATACTTTCTAATATAGCTTTGTGTCAAAATATCATCGCTTATTTCTTCAATTCTTATAAAGTGATTTTTATTTTTTTCAAGCTGAACGAGAATGCTAATTTCAAAGAGATTTAATTTATCTTTTAATGCCACATTATAAATATCCATTAAAATGAACCTCCCAATGATATACTTATTTAGTAGTAATTTAGTTTAACAAAGGAATGTAAATAAAGTGTGGTATAAAGATGGAAATTTAGTTAAATTTGATGAAATATTTATTTTTAAAGCGTGAGAAGTAGAAACAACCTAAAATATGATACCTGTAATACTATCTATTTTATAATTTTTTTCGTATAATTATATAGAAACACGCACATAAGCGCCATTTTCATTATATACAAGAAATTGGCGCTTATTCCTATGGATAGTTACATTTTACTTTCTTCTTTTTTATGTGATAATATACGTGCATGTTTGCAACACATAAAATGAATCGATATAGTTAAGCTAAATAATATACAGTGTTTGTTTTGGAGAGGAAGATATTTTTGGGAATTTTTAATTTTTCACAGGATTTAGGAATTGATTTAGGTACTGCTAACACGCTGGTTTTCGTCAAAGGAAAAGGTGTGGTAGTTTCTGAGCCTTCCGTGGTAGCTAAAAATAATCAAACGGGTGATATCGAAGCAGTTGGAAGTTCTGCTCGTAATATGATTGGTAGAACACCCGGTAACATCACAGTCGTAAGACCAATGAGAGACGGGGTTATTGCTGATTATGATACAACTGCTGCGATGATGAAATATTATATTAAAAAAGCAATGAAAAACCGTTCTATGTTTGCAAAAAAACCAAATGTAATGGTATGTGTGCCTTCTGGAATTACGATGGTAGAAGAACGAGCTGTAATTGATGCAACGAAACAAGCTGGTGCTAAAGAAGCGTTTCCTATTTCTGAACCCTTTGCAGCTGCTATTGGAGCGGGTTTACCAGTATGGGAGCCTACTGGAAGTATGATTGTAGACATTGGCGGAGGTACGACAGAGGTTGCGGTTATTTCACTGGGGGGTGTTGTAACTAGTAAATCTATTCGTACAGCTGGTGATGACATGGACGAAGCAATTATGAATTATATACGTAAAAATTACAATTTAATGATTGGAGAAAGATCTGCAGAATCGGTGAAGCTTGATATAGGTGTAGCTGGAGAAGTAAATGAAGATGTCGAAATGGATATTCGTGGACGTGATCTATTAACCGGTTTACCTAAAACCATAACAATTACCGCAAGTGAAATAGCAAGTTCATTAAACGATACTGTAGAAGCGATCGTTGAAGCGGTTAAAAATACACTCGAGGAGACGCCGCCTGAATTAGCCGCCGATATTATGGATCGGGGTATCGTATTATCCGGTGGTGGTTCCTTGTTACAAAACATCGATAAAGTAATTAGTGATGAGACAAAAATGCCGGTTTTTGTAACCGAAGATCCACTTGAAAGTGTGGCCCTCGGTACTGGTAAATCTTTGGAATACATTCAACATTTCCGTTCCCATCCGAATGTATCCGCTCATCCTATAACAAAGTAAGCTGGTGTTCACATGGCATTTTTCCGTAACAAGAAATTATTCATCATCCTGATCGGGGTGATTGTCCTGGTTGCATTAATAGGTTTCTCTCTGAAAGAAAGAAGCAACCTGACTACTGCAGAGCAATTCGTGAATGATACTGTGGGATGGGCACAGCATATCATTTATGCTCCGGTTGAATTTGTTTCAGATATATTTACAAATATTGACGACTTTAGAGATACTTATAAAGAAAATCAAATTCTTAAGGAGAAATTATCCCAGTATAAAGGGCTTATTTATGAAGTACAGGAAATAAAGGAAGAGAATAAAGAACTAAGAAATTTACTTGATTTGAAAGAGTCAGAGTCCTTACGTGATTATGAGCCTATTCAGGCAACCGTTATGTCACGATCTCCGGAGAGGTGGATCGAACAGGTAACTATTAATAAAGGAAAACAAGATGGGGTCAAGGCTAATATGGCTGTGATTACGGCAGATGGCATGGTAGGAAAGGTCCAGACACCATCTCAATTTACCTCAACAGTTAAATTGTTAACCGGCTTTGATCAATTCAATCGAATTTCTGCTACGATTTCAAGAGAGAAGGGCGAAGGTAAGAATATCGTTGGAATGATTGAAGGCTTTGATGAAGAAAGCAATTCACTGTTATTTCGTATTATCGAAAAATCTGACAAGGATGTGAAAGAGGGAGAGTTAGTGTTTTCCTCAGGTATGGGGGGCGTTTTCCCAGCAGGACTACCGATTGGTACAGTAAAGGAAACAGCCCCAGATAAGTATGGGTTAACAAAAACGGCTTTAATTGAACCAGCTGCTGATATGTATGAAATTAATCAAGTGATGGTGGTGGACCGTTCCATAGCAACCGATGAGAAGACAGAAGATAAGGAGGAGGAATAATGAAACGTTTATTTTTACCTTTTTTCCTCTTTTTATTTCTGGTCTCGGAGGGGGTTGCGCTGGAACTGTTACCACCAAGTCTGATTACCGGAAATCTGTTAATTGTTCCACATTGGGTCTTCATGTTTTTAGTCCTCATCGCTATTTTTTACGATAAGGAAGATACATATTATTCAGTACTTTATGGATTTATTTTCGGGTTACTGATTGATATTGTGTATACAGGAGTACTTGGGGTATATATGTTTTCCTATGCGCTTGTTATATATGTAATACATGGGTTAAAAAAAATGTTACACGGGAATGTCTTTGTAAGTATTCTTTTAGGAATAGTTGGGTTATCTTTAGCAGATATTGCTATAAATGTTATTTATACAGTGGCTGGTATAGCAAGCATGGTCTGGAAAGATTACTTATTATACCGTTTACTACCTACGTTACTATTAAATTTGGTGTTTCTATTGTTTCTATATCCTATATTTGTTAAACGCCTTACGAGATGGGGAAGAGACCAGCTATTCAGTAACAATTCGCTATAAATATAATGAGGTGAGCTTATCATGCTTGATAAGAAGCAGTTAATCACGATCAAAGGGACTAGAGACGGGTTGACATTGTTCATAGACGAAGTTTGTTCATATGATCTTGTAGTCAATGAATTGCATGCAACAATTGCGGAAAGTAGTCCGAAAGAAAATGAACCTGTTGTATCTGTAAAGGTCCAATTAGGGAACCGATTTTTAACAGAGCAACAGAAAAAGGAACTAACGGATATTATAACAAAAGATCATCGGTTTATCGTTGAATCAATTGAATCATCCGTTATTCGCAGGGAAGAAGCATTACGATGGAAAGAGCATAGTGACATACAAGCTGTCAGCCGAGTTATTCGCTCAGGGCAAGTTCTTGAAGTGACTGGTGATCTACTATTAATTGGAGATGTTAATCCTGGAGGCAAAGTAGTAGCTACAGGTAATATTTACATAATGGGTAATTTACATGGCATTGCTCATGCAGGTTCTATTGGGGATAGACAGGCTTTTATTGCAGCATCCTTTATGAAACCAAACCAACTAAGAATTGCTGATTATATAAGCCGTGCACCTGATTACGAAGCAGATGGTGTTTATATGGAATGTGGTCTTGTCGACGAAGAGCAGGATAAAATAGTTATTGATCGGCTGCAGGTTCTTTCGCATAAACGACAAGTATTAAGCGGGTTTGAGAGGAGAATGCAAAATGGGTGAAGCTATTGTTATCACTTCTGGTAAAGGCGGCGTTGGTAAAACGACTACATCTGCCAATATAGGAACAGCGTTAGCGCTTATGGAGAAAAAAGTTTGTTTAATAGATACAGATATTGGCTTGCGAAATCTTGATGTCATAATGGGACTGGAAAATCGCATTATTTATGACATTGTTGACGTAATCCAAGAACGCTGCAAATTAAAACAAGCATTAATTAAAGATAAGCGATTTGACTATCTATCTTTATTACCGGCGGCTCAAACAAGTGATAAATCTGCAGTAACAACCGATGGGATGAAACAGATTATATCAGAGTTAAAACAGGAGTATGATTATATTATAATCGATTGTCCTGCTGGAATTGAACAAGGATTTCAGAATGCTGTAGCGGGAGCAGATAAAGCAATTGTGGTAACTACTCCTGAGAAATCCAGTGTAAGAGACGCGGATCGTATTATAGGATTATTGGAAAAAGAAGATATGGAGTCGCCCAGATTAATTATTAATCGTATCCGTAATCATATGATGAAGAATGGAGATATGCTTGAGATTGATGAAATTATACAAGTACTCTCCATTGATTTGATTGGTATTGTAATTGATGATGATGAAGTTATAAAAGCATCTAATAAGGGAGAGCCTGTGGCACTTCAACCAAATTCCAAGGCATCCATTGCATATAGAAATATTGCAAGAAGAATCCTTGGTGAAACCGTCCCTCTTCAATCATTAGAGGATGAAAAAGGTGTTTTATATAAAGTAAAAAAATTTTTTGGGATGAGGGCTTAACCCTTTGAACACGTTAAGTTATCTGTAAAAATTAAAAACTTACCACAAATTGCTTAGTTTGATACAAAATATATAGATAGCTTCGATTTAGAAGAAAGGTGAAGGGAAATAAGACAACCCTCCACCTTTTTTTCATATCTGCAGCTTTTCGTACATACACTTGTACAAAAGATATGAAGGAATGTGAGGCCAATGAGTAGAGGAGTCAAGAAAGTTCGTCAATCAATTGAGCAAAGAAAAAAACTTCGTGGTTTGCCTTATCAGCAGCAAGCAACTAAAAAATCAATTAAGCCATCATTTCCCCAAGATGAAGAAAAGCACGGCTATTTTCCGGTAATTGCTGAAGCTGACATATCGCATAAAAGTGAAAATAAAGTATTGACCGGATTTATTCTCAAAGGAATGTTGTCCATTTTATTGTTTTTTGGTGTTGCGTATGTATGGAATACAAAGGCAACTGGTTTTGAAACACCAAAAGAATGGACAAGTGCAGTTTTAAAGGAAGAGTTTCCCTTTGCAAAAGTGCAGCTATGGTACCAAGATACTTTTGGAACTCCTTTGGCACTGACACCAGACACAGATAAACAGGATGAGAGTAATCAAATACTTTCTCTACCAGTCCATGGTGACGTGGCAGAGAATTTTCAGGTGAATGGAAAAGGGATAAAAATACAACCCGGAAAAGCAGATAATGTTGTAACACTGCGTGAAGGAGTAGTAATATTTGCTGGGAAAGACAACGAAACAGATAACACGGTTATTGTGCAACATGCAGATGGCAGTAAATCAAAATACGGTTATTTAAGCTCAATCGATGTACACCTTTATCAATTTATTAATAGTAACGATTCTATTGGCAAGTTTTCCCCCACTAGTGAAAATAAGACTGTATATTTCTCGATCGAGAAGGATAATGAGTATATTGATCCTGTTAAAGTGATCAGGGTGGACCAACTTGATTAGGTACTTTCCAAGAATAAACATTCATCCTGTATTGATGATATTTATTATACTTTCTATGCTAACAGGTACATTTATGGAATTATCAATTATTTTGGCTATTGTATTTTTTCACGAATTAGGTCATTATATTGCTGCGGTTATACACGACTGGAGAATAAAACAAATTATGCTCTGGGTCTTTGGTGGGGTTATGGATGTTGAAGAGCATTCAACCAGACCTGTCAAGGAAGAAGTGATTGTAACTCTCGCAGGACCTTTTCAACATGTGATAATTTACCTCGGGTTAATTGTTTGCAACGAATTCCAATTGCTGCCCAATTCAGTATTGGATTTGGCGTATTATTATAATACAGTGATTTTATTATTTAATTTACTGCCAATCTGGCCATTGGACGGCGGGAAGCTGTTACTTCAATGTCAATCACTTGTTTTCCCATTTAGAAAGGCTTATTATTCTACTCTATTAGTTTCTATGATAATAAGTATAATTTTTTTAGTAATCCAATTAGTCTTCTTTCCATTTACGTTAAGTGCCTTTTTACTACTTTTATTCTTATTTATGGAAAATAGAAATGAATGGAAACAACGCTATTATGTTTTTATTCGTTTCTTAATGAGTAGGTACTATAACGGACCAAGCAAAATTGGTAGTAATTCAATCGTAGTTTCTCACGAGACAATGGTTCTTGATGTTTTTTCAAAATTTTTCCGTGATCGCAAGCATGCCATCTATGTTGTCTTTCCTGGAAACAGACGTAAGTCAATTGATGAAAATGACTGTTTACATAGTTTCTTTCATGACAAAAGTTATTCTAAGACAGTAGGGGAGATTACGGATTATATGACATAAGGAATTATCCTTCCACTTGTTGACAGAGTCTCATACATTATGATAATATTAGTACGTTATTCATCGTAGCACCAGTGCTACAACCGCTCAAAAAAGGTTTTAAACTCATTACGAGTACCTTGATGGCGAGTCTGAGTTTTTAAGGAGGTGCAAGATATGTACGCAATTATTGAAACAGGTGGTAAACAAGTAAAGGTTGTTGAAGGACAAGAAATTTACGTAGAAAAAGTTGCAGCAGATGCAAATGATTCTATTACATTTGACAAAGTACTTTTCGTTGGTGGAGATGATGTTAAAGTAGGAGCTCCATTTGTTGATGGTGCAACTGTTACAGCTAAAGTTGAAAAGCATGGCCGTCAAAAGAAAATTACTGTTACTAAATTTAAGCCAAAGAAGAACTACCATCGTAAGCAAGGTCATCGTCAGCCTTACACTAAACTAGTGATTGACAAAATCAATGCATAATAAGGGATCTGAATATGATTCATACGACGGTTTATCGTTCGAATGGTGATATTACAGCCTTTAAGCTAACTGGACATGCCCAGAGTGGTCCATATGGATATGATTTAGTATGTGCCGGAGTTTCAGCGGTCACTATTGGATCTGTTAATGCTGTATTGACTTTATGTGATGTAGAGCTTGAGATAGAGCAGGGAGATGAAGGTGGGTATCTTTATGTTACCATTCCGGATTCCATCTCATATGAAAAAATGAAGCAAGTTCAGCTATTATTTGAAGGTATGTTGGTATCTTTAATATCAATTGAGGCAGAATATAGCAACTTTATAAAAATTCATAATAAGTAAGGAGGTGCAAAACAATGCTACGTTTAGATCTGCAATTTTTCGCACAGAAAAAAGGTGCCGGTAGTACGAAGAACGGCCGTGATTCTGAATCCAAACGCCTGGGTGCCAAACGTGCTGATGGCCAATTTGTTACTGGTGGTTCTATTCTTTACCGTCAACGCGGTACAAAGATTTACCCAGGTGAAAATGTAGGACGCGGTGGTGATGACACACTTTTTGCTAAAACAGATGGTGTTGTGAAATTTGAACGCTATGGTAGAGATCGCAAAAAGGTAAGTGTATATCCAGTTGCACAAGAGGCATAATGTATAAAACCCTAGCCGATTTTTCGGCTAGGGTTTTTATATTGGACAGCATAATATATGATTAGGGATATTAAAGTAATTCATAATTTATATATATTGCGACGTAACTTGTTTGTTTGTAATCGCCCGTTTCGGAACAGTTCCAATATAGCTAGTGCTTAAATTTTCGCTCTACCGCTGATTAATTTGCTCTCCGGCGGATAGTCTTGATCTCCTGCCGATTAGTTTGCTCTCCGGCGGATTATCTTGATCTCCTGCCGATTAATTTGTTCTCCGGCATTACCTCCGCTATGCTATTAATTGTTCTTACACTACGTCGCAGTTTTCTCCAACTGCGAAGTAAATGAAAGTTTGTGAGCGAATGTTTATAATTTAACATGTTAATTAGAATGAGAACCGTCGAAATCTATGGAGAGTAAACGTAATTCTTCATTTAAAATAACAGATGTTAGCTGGGGATGTATACCTAAGGGGGGAAGATTCATTTTTCACTACTTCTGTGTTTACTATCTAGCTAGTTTTTGAACAAAACATGAACTTTCCTTTTTTTTCTGCTATACTTTTACTAATATGGAGGGAAAAAGATGAACGAGGAACAGGTCGTAAAATTACTGCAACATTACAGGCATGACTTAATGAATCATCTGCAACTCATTCAAGGGTATTTGAGTATGGGAAAACTAGAAAAAGTAGAATCTAAAGTTCAAAGTTGTTTCAATCATTATGAAAATGAGAGAAAATTAATGAGTCTAAACGCCCCTTCGCTTTCTATATGGTTAATTGAGTTTAACAGTAGATATGAGTATTTGCGTTTGGAATATAACATTCATGTTCAAAATAGAAATTTAAGTCAAATAGATATAATATTGAAGAATCATCTCGAAAACATCATTTCTTGTATTGTTGAGGAATCGGATGGAACCGAGCTTATTGAGATATTGCTTCAGCTAAATGAGGCGGAAGAAAACAATAATGCTAACGTATTTTTACGTATAAAGACAAAAGCACATAAAGAAGAAATTAAACGAAAATTGAAATCGATGAATTGGGAATATGAACAAAATATCTCCGAAAATAATGAAGGGATAGTTTGTCAGTTTCTTATTCCATAAATGTATGAGGTGAGAAAGTATGTTTGTAGATCAGGTAAGTGTTTATGTGAAAGCTGGAGATGGTGGAAATGGCCTTGTGGCATATAGGCGAGAAAAGTATGTTCCAAAGGGCGGTCCAGCAGGTGGAGATGGCGGTAATGGTGCTGATATCGTTTTTAAAGTTGATGAAGGATTAAACACGTTAATGGATTTTCGTTATAATCGCCATTTTAAAGGTAAACGTGGAGAAAACGGAATGAGTAAGACGCAACATGGAAAAAATGCTGCACCTCTCATTGTACCTGTGCCCCCGGGTACAACAGTGGTTGATGAAGAGACAGAAGAGGTTATCGCAGATTTAACCACCCATGGCCAACAGGCAGTAATCGTAAAAGGAGGTAGAGGTGGTCGCGGAAATACCCGCTTTGCAACCCCTCGTAATCCGGCTCCAGATATGGCAGAAAATGGGGAGCCTGGACAAGAAAGAAATATAAAGGTTGAACTAAAACTGATTGCAGATGTTGGTCTTGTCGGCTTTCCGAGTGTGGGGAAATCTACATTTCTGTCTGTAGTTAGTGCTGCAAAACCTAAAATTGCTGATTATCATTTCACCACACTTGCGCCAAATCTCGGTGTGGTAGATACAAGTGATCAACGAAGCTTTGTAATGGCAGATTTACCGGGCTTGATAGAGGGAGCCCATGCAGGGATAGGTTTAGGTCATCAATTTTTAAGACATGTAGAGAGAACCAGAGTAATTGTGCATGTAATTGATATGGCGAGTACAGAAGGTAGAGATCCTTATGATGATTATATTAAGATCAATAAGGAATTAACTGAATATGATATGAACTTAATGAGAAGGCCACAGATAATAGCTGCTAATAAAATGGACATGCCTGGCGCTTCTGAAAATTTAGAACTTTTTAAAACGAAAATAGACAGTGAAATTCCTGTATATGAGATTTCTGCTCTTACTAAAGAGGGAGTTAGGGATATCTTGTTTGCAATTGCGGATATGCTTGAAAGTATTCCAAAGAGTGCACCGGAATTAGAAGAAAACGATGAAAAAGTAATCTATCGCTATCAAAAAGAAGATGCACCTTTTCAAATTAGCAGAGATGATGATGGTGCGTATGTTTTAAGTGGAGACAAAATCGAAAAGCTTTTCAAGATGACTGATTTTGCCAGAGACGAAGCAGTTCAACGATTCTCACGTCAACTGAGAGGTATGGGAGTTGATGAAGCTTTAAGAAAACGTGGAGCAAAGGATGGGGATACGATCCGACTGTTAGATTATGAATTTGAGTTTATTGAATAAAAATTACGATTTAAAGTTTTAGAGGAATAGGGGGAGAGGTTTTGTCTATCTCGATAGGTTATTTAGGACCGAAAGGAACATTTACAAAATTGGCAGTGGACATTGCTTTTAATGGGGAGTATAAAGAAGGTTTTGCGACTATTCCAGAATGCATTGATGCTGTAGAGGAGGATACGATAGATATCGGTGTTGTTCCATTGGAGAACGCAATTGAAGGTACAGTGCAATTGACAGTAGATTATCTTGTACATCAAGTGAGGTTGCCAATTATGGCGGAAATCGTAGTTCCAATTGAACAGCATTTGTTAGTACATCCTGAATTTTCCGGTTCTGTAGATGATATAACAGAAATACATTCACACAGTCATGCAATTGCACAATGCCACCAATATATACACCAGCAAATCCCAAATGGGAAGATAGAATACACATCTTCGACTGGGAAGGCTGCCGAAATAGTAAGTGAACAATTTAAACCTATTGCAGCGATTGGTAATAAGCTTGCAGCAAAAGAATATGGCTTACGAATTTTTCAAGAAAATATTCATGATTATCCAAACAACCATACGCGTTTTATTGTACTTTCAAAACAAAAAGAGCTAGTACATATTAAACATGAAGCTACTGCAGAGAAAACAAGCCTGCTAATAACTTTGCCCAGTGACTTCGCTGGGGCCCTTCATCAGGTATTGGCCGCTTTTGCCTGGAGAAAGATGAACCTTTCAAAGATTGAATCACGGCCGATGAAAACTGGTTTAGGTAATTACTTTTTTATTGTAGATGTTAATCAGCAGTATGATGATGTATTATTTCCTGGAGTAAAGGCTGAACTAGAAGCACTTGGCTGCAAGGTAACTATTCTTGGTACATACCCTGTTTATCAATTAAATGTTTAATATCGGAATTAACAACCGCTCTCTATGAGGAATAGAGGGCGGTCATTTATATTTTAATAAATATGTTTCAACTTTTATGCGTTACATGCATATGTTGATAGAGAGTAATTAGCCCAGAGTTATTAATGAAAGGAGTTTGATTCGTCTTGAAGATACACATTGTTCAAAAAGGAGATACCTTGTGGGATATTTCACAAAAATATGGAGTGGATTTCGAAGAGGTTAAAGGGTTGAACAGCCACCTATCAAGTCCAGATATGATTATGCCTGGTATGAAGATAAAGATACCTAGTTCTTCAAAGACAGTAAAGAAGACACAGATGCCAAAAAAAGAAATGCCTAAGGAAATGGTAAAACAGCCTTATAAGGATGTTTCGCCTAAACCTTTACCAGTAATAAAAGAAGATGATAAGGAGAAAAAGAAAATGATTAAACCAGAAATGCCTGTGAAGCCATTACCTCAGATGCCGAAAATGCCTGCAATGCCTCCACAGCCTATCGTGCAACAGCCAACATTTGAACAAGAATTTCAAAATTATACTACAATAAATTTTCCGGAAATGCCTTATTATAGTCATGAACATCATGAATCAGTATCTGATGAATCACCAGCAGAAATACCGGTAGCCCAACCAGTACCCCAACCAGCGCCAGCCCATTTTGTACCAATGTGTTGTCATTTTGTTCATCCGTGCTATCCACCAACACCGTTTCCGATGATGGCTAATGTTGCAAGTGCTCCAATGATGCCAATGCCTGGTGGAATGCCAATGCATATGCAGCCGCAACATAGTGATTGTGGTTGTAATGATAAAAACAACTATTCTAATGTTAGTTATCAAACCCAGCATCACCAATTCCAGAACACACACCAGAATATGACACCTCCACAACCTAATTTCCAACCACCTTATCAAGGAAATACAATGCCCCAGACAAATCTTTTCCCACCTCAATATGGAGCAACCAACATGAATGACAACTATCCTATGCCACCAGGATATCCATATCAGGGTTATAATCGAAAGAATGAGGAAGGATCAGAAAATGAATAATAAAAAGGAAAGAGACGAGATTGTTAATCGTCTCTCTTCTTTTTTATTTGAGGAGGGAGAATTAGAAGTATACTCTGCTATTAATATCAAAAAGAATGTTTTTAAAGTAACAGATACTAATGGTGAAAAATATATTATAAAACGTCATTTACGAAAAAAAATAGTCGATCAACAGTGGCAGTTTTTTGATAATTTTTCTAACAATCCGGTGATTCCGTTTATTGCATTTCCTAACAGCCAAAAAATTATTAAAAAAAATAACCAAATTTGGACTATAGCTCCTTATATCAAAGGAGAACATTTAAATTACAGATTTAAGCATGATCGAGGAAGTGCTGTAGCTACATTAAAAAAGTTTCATGCTCAAGCTGAGAATATATATATTGAGCAACCTTTAATTAAAAATAATGTCATAATAAGATGGTATAAAAGGTTGGAGGAATTTAAAAAAACAGAGAATATATTCGCTAAATATGGTTTGAAAAATTTGCATAAGGATATAGTACAAACAACGGTGAAACAATTTTATCGCTTATCAGACTACTCTTGGGATCAGTGCGATTATTCCGGAAGAAAAAAAGGAAGATGGATCCACGGGGACGTCGCTTCACACAATTTTATAAAAAACAATGCTGACGAAGTCTTTATGATTGATTTCGACCTTCTAGAATGTACTTCACAAATATATGATTATATTCAACTAGGTCAACGCTTTTTACCATATATAAATTGGAATCTTGAAGAATTATTTTCATATCAGATGGTTGAAGAGAAAGAGCACAAGTTATGGTTAGCCGCTATCAATGTGCCAAGTGATTTAATGAGAGAAACATTGCACAGCGTATCAGAGAAGCCAGGAGAAGTAGGAAGGCACTTAAAACAAATGGAAAAACAATGGGAGAGACGCAAACTCTTTTCAAATTACACTAACAAAGTGATACAATAAACAACGGAACAAATATAAAGGAGCGGATAAAGTGGAAAAGCATGTGGAAAATATTGTGCAGTGGCTAAGAGACCAAGTCAATAAGGCAGGAGTTAATGGATTAGTAGTTGGTGTAAGTGGTGGTTTAGATTCAGCCGTAGTTGCTCATTTAATTAAAAGGGCTTTTCCAGATGATTCTTTAGGTGTGTTAATGCCGATTCATACAAAAGAAACAGATTTAAACCATGCAAAAAAAGTAGTCGAAGGCTGTGATATTAGTTCACTCACCATTGATTTATCAAATACACATCAAACAATGTATGACCAAATCAAAAATCAACTGATGAAGAACGATACCTTTATTGAACAAAATGACCAATTAGCAGATGCGAATTTAAGGGCAAGATTAAGAATGAGTACACTTTACGCGTTAGCAACAAATTATAATTATTTAGTTGTAGGTACAGACAATGCTGCTGAATGGTATACGGGTTATTTTACCAAGTATGGAGATGGAGGAGCAGATATTCTTCCTTTGGTTGATTTCACCAAACAGGAAGTGCGGGATATGGCTGCATATCTTGGTGTCCCGGTAGAAGTAGCACAGAAAAAGCCAAGTGCTGACCTTTGGGAAGGGCAAACAGATGAAAGTGAAATGGGAACTACTTATGATAAAATTGATGCATATATAAATGGGGAAGAGATTCCTGAAAAAGACAAAGAGGTGATTGAGTCCCTCCACAGAAGAACCGAGCATAAACGAAACCCATTACCACAATATAAACGGAATAAGTAATTTCCTTTATTTAACAGTGTAAAAAAACCTCTCGGATCCAAACTATTGGTGAAGGGAGGTTATATTATGCTTAAATACGGTCTAATTCCATGTATAGTGCTACTCGCATTTACCATTGGTTGTTCAAACAATAATGATGAATCAGGGGAGAATAAAACAAATCCTAACACACAACCAATCCATTATGAAACTGATCAGGAACAAAAAGATAGATTAAACTATGATGAACCAAGTATTGGAGAACGTGGCGGCTATCCACAAAGTGAGCAAGAACAAGTAAATGATGCAGATTATAAAGGCGGATATTCCGATGCCTTTACCAATAAAGAAGCTATCTTGCTTTCTCAGGAACTTCAGAATAAAAAGGATATTATCCAAGCACAAGTGGCAGTGACGGATAAGCGAATTATCGTTGGAGTGATGCAAAGGGAACATACAGATCACTTTGCTGTAAATAAGATTGAATCCACCATAAGAGAAATCCTTCCTAATACAGAAAAAGAAATTATTGTTTATACAGATGATATTCATTGGGATCGTATGAAGAATTTAGATGCTCGATTAAAAGCAAAAAATCGAGGAGATGACTTGGAAAACATAGTGGAGGATTTTTTAAATATTAAAAATTAAACCTTTGTATTACAAAGGTTTTTTTACTTTTATCCCTTTTTTTGGTATAGTAATAAAGGAAATTTCTAGAGAGGAGAATGTCCTATGGCTGGTCATTCTAAATGGAAGAATATACAGAGAAGAAAAAATGCACAGGATGCTAAAAAAGGGAAAATCTTTATGCGCCACGCAAAAGATATATATACTGCTGCAAAACAAGGGGGCGGGGACCTTTCCACAAATGCCTCATTGAGATTAGCGGTGGAAAAGGCAAAGGCAGATAATATGCCTAATGATAATATTGACAGAGCGATAAAAAAGGCAACAGGCACTCTAGACGGTGCGAGTTTTGAGGAGCTTACGTATGAAGGATATGGCCCAGGGGGAGTTGCTGTTATCGTTCATGTTTTAACTGACAACAAAAACAGAACAGCCGCTGAGGTCAGACATGCTTTTAAAAAGAATGACGGTAATCTTGGGGAAAATGGAAGTGTCTCTTTTATGTTTGATCGAAAAGGTTATATCGTGATTTCAAATGAGGAAGCTAAAATTGATGAAGACGAATTAACGCTTGAGGCCTTAGAAGCTGGGGCTGATGACATCGTTACCCAAGAGGATGGATACGAAATTTATACTACCCCTGAGGCTTATCAGGAAGTTGTAGATTATTTAAATGAAAAAGGGTATTCAATTGAAGATTCTGAAGTAACTTTAATTCCACAAAATTATAATAAACTATCCGAAGAAGATGCAGGTAAAATGTTCACTTTAATTGAGACTCTCGAAGAAAACGAAGATGTGCAAGATATTCACCATAATTTAGATGAAACAGAATAAACTTTGCTGAATGAACTTCTATCCCTTGATATCAGGGGATAGAAGTTTGTTTTTAGATATTAAGAAATCAAAATTATTTAGATCTTTTACGTTTTTTATAAATAGTCGCGCCCCTTAATTCTAGCTCTAAGTTATATCATATTCTATAGAAGCTTTTTACTAATCATGTAGAATAAATCAATTTTTTCCAAACTACTTCTGGTTGAGAAGAAGCACCAATAGTTCAATTGTTTTACTATATGGGCGCATATGGTAAAATGATGTAAGGTAAATGGAGGAGAAAATAAAAATGATCGCATACATAAAAGGTAATCTTACATACATTCAAGATGAATCAGTGATAGTAGAAGTTCAAGGAATTGGCTATGAAATAATTTGTGCCAATCCCTTTGTTTTTCAACACTTGCTTAACAAAGAAGTTTTAATAAGTACCTATCACTATGTACGGGAAGATATCCAAGTTTTATATGGCTTTAAAGATGAAGATCAAAAGTATTTATTTACCAAGTTAATTTCCGTCTCGGGAATAGGACCAAAGGGTGCATTGGCAGTTCTTGGTACAGTTAATGTTGCTGATTTTGTAGGTGCAATTGAACGGGAAGATGACAAATATTTAACAAGTTTTCCAGGTGTAGGAAAAAAGACTGCGAGACAGATAATTTTAGATTTAAAAGGCAAATTAACTACTATGATTTCTATTTCCAGTACAGATTCTGATCATGAATTACAACACAAAGAAGTAAATCAAAACCTTGCACAATTGGATGAAGCAAAAGAGGCTTTAAAAGCATTAGGATACACGGATCGTGAAATTAAATCAGTTCTGCCTAAACTACCTAATGACGAAAATAATTCTACTGACACAATAATACGTAAAGCACTAGCATTACTAATGAAAAATTAAAGAAGGGGGGATACTAAATGGATGACAGAGTGGTAACGGGTGAATTACAGAATGAAGATGCTTCTGTGGAATTAAGTTTACGTCCAACGATATTAAAGCAATATATAGGACAACAGAAGGTTAAAGAAAATTTAAGTATCTTCATCCAGGCTGCCAAGATGCGCGAAGAGCCGCTTGACCATGTGCTGCTTTACGGACCTCCTGGTTTAGGTAAGACCACACTTGCCGGCATTATTGCAAATGAGATGGGAGTACAATTCCGTTCGACTTCAGGGCCGGCTATAGAACGCGCAGGAGATCTTGCTGCAATACTATCCTCGTTGGAACCGGGGGATGTTCTTTTTATTGATGAAATTCATCGATTACCACGTTCTGTGGAAGAAGTACTATATCCGGCAATGGAGGATTTCTTTCTTGATATTGTTATCGGTACAGGCCCAAGCGCTCGTTCGGTACGAATTGACTTACCTCCTTTTACTCTGGTTGGTGCCACAACTAGAGCAGGCTTACTCTCTGCTCCGCTAAGAGATCGATTTGGGGTTTTAAGCAGATTAGAGTTTTATGAGACAAAAGATTTGTGTTCAATTGTTGAGAGAACAGCTGAAATTTTTCAAACTAGTCTTAGCAAGGAGGCTGCTGTGGAAGTTGCTAGAAGATCCAGAGGTACTCCCAGAATAGCAAACCGTTTATTAAAACGAATACGTGATATTTCACAAGTAAAAGGGGAAGAAGAAATCAGTTTCCCAACAACAAAGCTTGCTTTGGAAATGCTTCAAGTAGACGATGAGGGTTTGGATCATATTGATCATAAGTTACTTAGAGGTATTATGGAAAGTTTTCAAGGTGGCCCAGTTGGTCTGGATACCATTGCAGCTACCATTGGAGAAGAGTCCCAGACTATAGAGGACGTTTATGAGCCTTATTTGCTTCAAATTGGTTTCATTCAACGGACTCCTAGAGGAAGAGTTGTTACCACAAAAGCTTATCAGCATTTTGGGGTGAAAGAGAATGATCAATAATTTCGGTAAAATTTTTCTTCTGCTTGGTGTTGTTTTTTTAATTATTGGTTTCATTTGGACTTTTATCGGTAAATTACCAGGTGACATCAGCTTTAGAAAAGGGAATATGACGTTTCATTTTCCAATAATGACTTCGATTATTATAAGCATCATCATAACTGCAATTTTATTCCTTATTGGAAAGTTTAGATAGTATATGTTAGGAGATTCAGCATGAATATTGAGGATTTCGATTTTGATTTACCAGAAGAGTTAATTGCACAAACACCACTACAAGAGCGAACAGCTTCGCGCTTATTAGTTCTCGATCGACAAACGAAAGAAGTGAATCATAAACATTTTTCAGATATAAAAAGTTATTTTAAAAAAGGAGATTGCCTCGTATTAAATGACACCAAAGTATTACCTGCCCGGTTATATGGTGTCAAAGAAGATACAGGGGCAAAAGTAGAAATTCTTTTATTAAATCAACGTGAAGCTGATACGTGGGAAGTTCTTGCAAAACCCGCTAAAAAGATAAAGGTAGGCACGACACTTGTTTTTGGGGAAGGGAAATTAAAAGCGACTTGTCTGGCCACAGAAGAGCATGGAGGTCGTATCCTTGAATTTTATTATACAGGTATTTTTTACGAAGTACTTGATGAATTAGGGGAAATGCCTCTCCCGCCATATATCAAAGAACAGCTTCCGGAAAAGGAGCGATATCAAACCGTTTTTGCCAGGGAAGAAGGTTCTGCTGCTGCTCCTACTGCTGGTTTACACTTCACTAATGAACTATTAGAAGAGATTGAAGATATGGGTGTAACTATTGCGTTTATTACTTTACATGTAGGGCTGGGAACTTTTCGGCCTGTAAGTGTGGAGAATATAGATGACCATGAAATGCATTCAGAATTCTATCATATGTCTAAAGAGACTGCAGACATATTAAACGAGACAAAAAAATCAAATGGCAGGATTATCTCCGTAGGTACTACTTCTACAAGAACCTTGGAAACTATTGCAAGAGATCACCAAGGGGCTTTTAAGGAAACAAGCGGATGGACGGATATTTTTATTTACCCACCATATGAATTTAAAGCAATTGATGGATTAATTACTAATTTTCACCTTCCAAAATCAACCTTAATCATGTTAGTAAGTGCGTTAGTAGATAAAGAAACTATACTTCATGCATACAAAGAAGCTGTTCAAGAACGATACCGTTTTTTCAGTTTTGGGGATGCCATGTTAATTTTATAAAAAAGGAACGAATAAATCATGACACCAATAACATATGAATTAATAAAAACATGTAAACAAACAGGTGCGAGACTTGGACGAGTTCATACTCCACATGGCTCATTTGATACTCCCACATTTATGCCTGTTGGCACCTTGGCTACCGTTAAGACTATGAGTCCGGAAGAATTGAAAAATATAAACGCCAATATTATTCTTTCCAACACATACCATTTATGGCTTAGACCCGGCGAAGACATTGTTAGAGAAGCGGGCGGCTTGCATAAATTTATGAATTGGGATGGAGCAATCCTTACTGATTCTGGAGGTTTTCAGGTGTTCAGCCTAAGTGATATGAGAGAAATTAAAGAAGAAGGTGTGCATTTCCGAAATCACCTTAATGGCGAGAAATTATTTCTATCTCCTGAAAAAGCAATGCATATCCAAAATGCACTAGGCTCCGACATTATGATGGCTTTTGACGAGTGTCCTCCTTACCCGGCAACATATGAGTATATGAAATCATCTGTTGAGAGAACTTCCCGATGGGCAGAACGTTGTCTGGAAGCACATGGGCGACCACAAGATCAAGGATTGTTCGGTATTGTTCAGGGAGGGGAGTATGAGGATCTTCGAAAACAGAGTGCGCGAGATTTAGTTTCTCTTGATTTCCCTGGTTATGCTATTGGGGGATTATCAGTGGGAGAACCAAAGGATGTAATGAACCGTGTTCTGGAATTTACCACTCCAGTACTACCTTCAGATAAACCGCGTTATTTGATGGGAGTAGGATCTCCTGATTCACTAATTGATGGTGCGATTCGTGGTATTGACATGTTTGACTGTGTATTACCCACACGAATAGCCAGAAATGGAACTTGTATGACTTCGAAGGGTAGATTAGTTGTAAGAAATGCAAAATATGCAAGGGATTTTGGCCCCTTGGACGAAAATTGTGATTGTCATGTTTGTAAGAAATACTCTAGAGCTTACATTCGTCATTTGATAAAATGTAATGAAACATTCGGATTCAGACTAACTACTTACCATAACTTATATTTTCTGGTAAAATTAATGGGGCAAGTACGAAAAGCGATAAGCGATGATCGTCTTGGAGATTTTAAAGAAGATTTCTTTGAGCAATATGGTCTTAATAAACCAAATGCCAAAAACTTCTAATTGCATAGCATGATAAATAGAAGGAGGGGATAATAAATGGATATGCTGATTTCTTTATCACCAATCATTTTAATGTTTGTGATTTTTTACTTCTTATTGATTCGTCCACAGCAGAAGCGACAGAAGCAAGTGAAACAGATGCAGTCTGATTTGCAAAAAGGAGATTCAGTAATAACGATTGGCGGATTTCATGGTGTGGTTCATGCCATCGATGAAAGTACAGTTGTGATTCAAGCGGGCGATGGTACTAAGCTTACATACGACCGTTCTGCTATTAGAGAAGTTAAAAAATAGTATTTTTAAACTAAAAAAGAAGTTAATGCTTTAAGGGCATTAACTTCTTTTTATTTGGTTCTATAAATTATTCTGTAGTTGTACCTAACGTGTTTACCCCTACAATCCCCCCCAGCACAGCTGCTGAGATATATGCTAGATGATGGATGGATTGTTCTAATGAAAAACCTTGCTGGTATCCTAAATATTGAACCAGGAATGTAAATAAAGTGAAACCCAAACCTGTTACACCACCAATAATCCATCCTTTTGCTTTTCCTTTTGCACCAGCAACCAGTCCCCCAATAAATAGAGATATAAGGCCGATTCCTAAGGTTATCCATGATAGCAAAGGATCATTAAATGAAGTGAACCGAAGTAGTAATGCTAAAATGATACTTGTTATTAGAATGAGACCCAGAACCATAACCAAGCCATAAACTACTGCAGTAAACTGCTTTGTCATAACATTCCCCCCAAAAAGTTTGTCCTTCCATTATTAGCTTATTCATTAATAAATAAAATAGAAGAAAATATTTCAGGTTTTACATTCATATAGTTATAGAAGCATGCTGTATAGAAAGCAGGTGTATTATGGATATCATTCTAGCATCACTTATTTTTATTGTGAGCTATATTTTTATTATGACGGAAAGAGTTAATCGAGCGGTAGTCGCCCTTACAGGAGGAACGCTTCTATTAGCAACAGGTATTTACAGTCCCCAAAGAGCATTTATGGACTATATAGATTGGAATACAATTGCATTATTATTTTCAATGATGGTTCTTATATCAATTACAGAAAAAACGGGATTATTTAGTTATATTGCAATTCGCTTCGCTCAAAGAGTAAAAGGTAGGCCTATGCCATTACTTATGGGAGTGAGTATATTAACAGCCCTTGGATCAGCTCTTTTAGACAATGTCACTACTGTTTTAATATTTGTACCCATATTATTAAAGATTACAAAACTTTTAAAGCTTCCTCCATTTCCTTATCTGCTTGCTATTATTTTTAGTTCAAATATAGGAGGAACTGCAACGTTAATTGGCGATCCGCCAAATATTATGATAGGACAAGCTGTAGATCATCTGACATTTTTATCTTTTATCTTACATGCAGCTCCCATAGCTTTAATTATTTTTCTTTTATTTCTATTCATGTTGTACTTTATATTTCGAAGCCAACTTGCAAAATCGAAAATTAATAATGAGGAACTCCACAAAATTGATGCTAAAATGTATTTGAAGAAGAGTCCATTGCTATACAAATCAGTTTCTGTTTTGTTATTAACTATATCAGGATTTATGTTACATACAGTATTACATACGGATTTAACTATCGTCGCACTGTCTGGTGCCGTTTTATTATTATTCTTAACTGAAAAAGAATTACCTACAGAACATGTTTTTCAAAAGGTAGAGTGGGTCACTTTATTTTTCTTTATTGGTTTGTTTTCCCTTGTAGGTGGTTTACAGGAGGTAGGGGTAATAGATGAAATGGCTAGAGCAATAGTTTTATTAACAGAAGGGGAATACGTAAAAACTACCATGTTAATTTTATGGGTTTCTGGGTTGTTCTCTGGTGTAGTTGATAACATTCCATTTGTGGCTGCAATGATTCCTGTGGTAAAGGAATTTGAAAGCTATGGTATCATGCACTTGGACCCCATGTGGTGGGCTCTGTCTCTTGGTGCTTGTTTAGGAGGAAATGCTACTCTGCTGGGTGCATCAGCAAATGTAGTAGTTGCTGGTATGGCTGAAGCAGAAAATGAGAAAATTTCCTTCATCCGGTTTATGCTATATGGCTTTCCGCTTGTATTTGTCTCATTAATAGTTGCAACCATTTATATATACTTTCGGTATTTACTTCCATTTATGTAATAGATCTTTCATACTTAGATATTCTATATGTATCCCAGCAACTCATAAATAAGTTATGGCAAATTAAAGAATCTCCTGCTCTTGTTAGAGGTTAGCAGGAGATTCTTTTTTTAGATAGAGGACCAGAGAATTGAAAACAATACAGCTTCATTTAATACACAATTGGAGTAAACTGCGACGTAGTGAATACTTATTTCCTAGTTAATATAGAATAGCTATATAACACCACTACGGAAAAATACTGCGCTTTCCGGGGGCGGCTGATGAGCCTCGGGCCAACATGATGTTGGTCATGAAGGCGTTGCGACAATGGGGTTTGGTGGGGCGAGTATGCGTAGCCCCAGGACGTCGCGACTTTAGCCTTCCAGCCACTATAACGCATTCCGGGGTCTCACCGAGGCCTCTTCTCCCCCAGGAGTCTCCGCATTTTTCCTTCGCTCTATTTTCTATTATACCTAGGAAGAAAAATTGCGTCCGCATACTTCCGAAATGTGTTGTTTACAAATTGATTAGAGTGCCGGGCGGCAAAGAAGACACTGTGAGGTTACGAACAGATGTCGCGCTTGTACCCGGAGGTTTGAAAGCGTCCGCCTGAAACGCAAATCAATGGGTCCTTCCTCTGTATAACTAATTACTCCATCGAACACAAGTTAGTTCGTAATTTATCCATTTTGCGAATTATACATGGTCATAACATATTGTATATAGTCTAGAGAATTTCAAGTTTTTTCAGTTAGACAGATAATGCATTTAGCTGGAGTAGTAATCAAGACTAAACTATTTTGTATGTTGTTAAACTCACTTCTTGCTCATTACTTCATTTTTTTATTTGAAATCAAATCCATCTCTTTATAAAAGGTATTTGATTTAATTCTTCCTTTGTAATAAACCTTAGAGAGAAAAGGAAAAAGATATAAATACCTGTTAAAGCTATTAAAGTAATTAAAAATAGAATCGGATTTCCTGTTCCCCAGGGGAATATTTGCTTTATTATACTTCCTGCTAGCCAAGTCAAGCCAATTAAGGTTACCATTTTTACTATGTCTTTTAGAGGAAGTGTATAGTTTATCATTTTTTGCAGTGTAATCAAATGTAATAAAGTAACTAGAACTACACCCACAGACATAGAAATCGCTACGCCCATAATTCCAAAAGCAGAGTTAGAAGCCAGGAGAAACAAAATTGTTAACTTGCAAACTGCACCTATCAAGGAATTCCACATTGCTGGTTTTGCAAAGTCTAATGCTTGTAAAGCAGCTTGTAAAGGAGCTTGGATATATAGTAATATAAAAAAAGGTGCCATTAAAAGGATAAATTTGCTAGCATTAGCAGTACCATACATAAACGTTAAAATGGTATCCGCGAATAATGTAAGAACAATCGTTGCCAAAGCGCCAGATGCAAATGAGATACGAATAGATTGATGGATTCGATAGTGAATCAACTTGTTGTTAGAAGAAGCATCTGCCTCAGATAGCGATGGAACTAGCGCTACTGAAAGAGATTGAGTAATAAAAGTTGGTAAGAATAAAAGGGGTAACACATATCCCGTTAATTCTCCATATTGCTTCGTTGCTAATGAACTTGATATTCCGGCAATTGCTAAACTTTGTGCCACAAGTATTGGTTCCAGAAAATGGGTTAAGGACCCAATCATTCGGCTTCCTGTACTTGGTAGTGCAATAGAAAATAATTCTTTTAGTGTTTGGGAACTGGTCTTTAAATAGGAAAAGAATTGTGATCTTATTTTCACTATTTTCTTTTGTTTAAACATGTGAAGCATGTAAAGGAGACTGACAAATTCTCCAAGAATTACACTAAACATAGCTCCAGCTGCAGCATATTCCACACCAAATGGGAGTAACAGCTTTACAAAGAATGCTACACAAGTAATGCGCACAATTTGCTCAATTACTTGAGAATAACTTTGAGGCTTCATGTTTTGCCTTCCTTGGAAATATCCCCTGAGTACAGAGGAAATGGCTATAATAGGAATGATAGGGCTAATTGCAAGTAAAGGGTATAGCGTACGACTGTCGGTCAATAGTTTTGTTGCAATAAAAGGTGCACCAAGTATCATCCCGATAGTAAACAGAATACTTGATATGGCTGTAACAATTAATGATACTACAAGTATCTGCTTTATTTTTTGGGGATTATTTTTAGCTTCCGCTTCAGCAACGCGTTTCGATATAGCTACAGGTAACCCAAGTTGAGTGAGCGTAAGCACGAGGAAGAATGTTGGTAATGCCATCATATAAAGGCCCACACCTTCTTCCCCCATCAGCCGAGCAACAACAATTCTGTTTATAAAGCCTAGAAACCGGGTGATCATACCCGCTGCTATTAAAATGAGAGTACCCTGCAAAAAAGTTTGTTTGGTCATTATGGTCGACCTGCCTTCTCAAATAATAATTTTTCGTATACAATTATGTATATGCTAAGAAATGGGTCAAGCATGACAAGAAGGGTATAATTATACTCCGGGACAGGAGGAATTTTATTGGAAACCATACATAGTGTTACTGATTGGAGAGAAATGGTCTTACCAGCTCTTGAAAGTAAAAGTAGCGAATTTCGTTTAATGGGTTACACACAGGCTACGAGTGAAGATATATGGCGTTGTTTGCTTGAGAAAGTGTGGAAGGGTAATCCGGAGAAAAGAATCTATGAAGTGGTCCAGGATATTTTTCATCTGGGATCAAATATTTATCTGAGTTATTTAACAGTAAAAGCTTATCAGGACGATGATTTGATGGCTTCCATCGCAGCTTTGACAAACAGCGAATAATGAAACTTATAGGAAATTGCCATCGACAGAACTGAATAATGAGGAGGAAGTTTTTAAATGAAAAACAGAGGCAGAATCGTTGCCTTTTTTCTAATCGTTTTGATATTTGGAGGATTGATTGGGACAACGGTAACAGGAATTACAAAAGATATAAATCTTGGTCTGGATTTACAGGGTGGCTTTGAGGTGCTTTATGAAGTAGAGCCTGTAGATAATGGAGCAAAAGTAGATAGGAAATTAATGGAAGCTACTGTAGAAACTCTTAATGATCGTGTCAACCGTTTAGGTATTAGCGAGGCTAACATTGACATTGAGGGTGAAGATCGAATTCGGGTACAACTTGCTGGTGTAGAGGATCAATCAGAAGCCAGAGAAATGTTATCTACTTCTGCCAGGTTGTCTTTCCGAGATGTAAATGACAATAAACTTCTCGATGGCTCTGACATTAAAGAAGGCAGTGCAAAGCAGGATTTTGATCAAAAAACGAATGCCCCAATTGTTACATTGCAACTGAAGGATGCTTCCAAATTTGCTGATGTAACTACAAAAATTAAAAATATGGGTTCGCCGGACAATTTGTTAGTTATTTGGATGGATTATCAAAAAGGGGATTCCTATGAAGAGGAATCCATGAAAGAAGATCCAAAATATATTTCTGCACCGCGTGTTACAGAAACTCTAAATACTACTGATGTGATGATTAGCGGAAACTTCACAGTGGAATCAGCAAAGAGACTTGCGGATATAATTAATTCCGGCTCTTTACCTGTTCATATGAATGAAATATACTCTACTGCTGTTGGCGCTCAATTTGGAGAGCAGGCATTGGATAAAACCGTATTTGCAGGATTTATAGGTGTAGGACTAGTTATGCTGTTTATAATTGCGGTATATCGTTTCCCTGGACTGATTGCTACAATTAACTTAAGTATTTACATTTATTTAATCTTACTAGTTTTTGAATTAATGAACGGTGTTCTGACTTTACCAGGTATTGCTGCACTGATATTAGGTGTAGGGATGGCTGTAGATGCTAATGTAATAACCTTTGAACGTATTAAAGAGGAACTAAAGTCCGGGAAATCAGTTATGGCGGCATTTAAGGCAGGGTCAAAAAATTCATTATCAACAATCTTCGATGCCAACTTGACAACATTAATAGCTGCTGTAGTATTGTTCATTTTCGGAACTAGCTCAGTAAAAGGCTTTGCAACGATGCTAATAGTCAGTATTTTAGTCAGCTTTATTACAGCTGTATTTGGAACAAGGCTTCTGCTTGGTTTATGGGTTAAAAGCAAAACTCTTTCAAAGCGACCTGGTTGGTTTGGTGTTAAAAAAGAAGACATAAAGGATATTGCTTTGAAGGATAAGGAAGAGCCAAAAATATTTAACAAGCAGATCGATGTCGTTCAGCATCGAAAGAAATTTTTCTGGATTTCTATTTCTATGGTTGTCTTAGGAATAGCTTCACTCCTTTTATTTAAATTAAATCCTGGAATTGACTTTACAAGTGGTTCAAGAATTGAAATCCTTGCAGAGGATACGATTACAACGGAGGAAGTTGAAGATGGGCTATCTGAATTAGGGTTAGAAGCTGAGTCCATAGTGCTTTCCGGGGATAATAATGATATTGCTGTAACGAGGTTTGATAAAGTAATAGAAAAAGAAAAAATTGCTGAAGTAACTTCCTATTTCAAAGATAAATATGGTAATGCCCCAAGTGTAAGTGTAGTGTCACCAATTGTTGGTCAAGAATTGGTTAAGAACGCTATTTATGCAGTATCAATAGCTTCCATCTTTATGATTATTTATGTTACTTTCCGCTTTGAATTGTTCTTTGCGATCACAGCGATTATTGCTTTACTTCACGATGCCTTCTTTGTTATAGCGATATTCAGCTTTACAAGGATAGAATTCGATATTACGATCGTTGCAGCCGTGTTAACTATTGTTGGTTACTCAGTAAATGATACGATAGTTACTTTTGACCGGATAAGAGAAAATCTGCAAAATAAACGAGTCAAATCGTTTAAAGAATTGGCAATTATTGTGAACAGAAGCTTAGTTCAAACTTTGAGCAGAAGTATTAATACAACCGTAACCACATTGCTTGCTGTCCTGGCATTTTTGTTCCTTGGTGCTCAATCTATTACCGGATTCGCTATTGCTTTGACAGTTGGTTTGATAGCTGGTACGTACAGTTCATTATTCCTTGCTTCTCAACTGTGGCTTATTTGGAGAGGTAAGATGCTTAAGAATAAACCAGTAGATTTTACGAAGAAGAAGAAAGTTGAAGGACCACAAGTTTAATCTCACGCGACCTTGCTTAAGCAGTTGTTTGAAATTGAATAATAATAAAAATGTACAGCACAGTAACGTAGTGGTGCAAATTGAGGGCCAGACAAAAAATCTTACATTGAAAATCCGAACCGATTCATACTACTTTTGAATCATGGTTCGGATTTCTTTTGCTCTGCTGTGTAAGATTGTACCTACACTAGTTAGCATTTCCTCCTAACTATGTCGTAAATATATTTTTAATAACGTTTATAGCATATCTCTTTCAAGGGAAGTAATATATTCTAGCTTAAAAATTGCGTATAAAGGGTAAATAATGTAAAAGATAAAGTATAAGGAGGGATAGGATGAAAGGACAGTCATATGTTATATTAGCTATTGTTTTTATCATAGTTGTTGCTATTTTCGCGGTTAGTAATGTAGAAGCAGTGGATGTAAACTATATATTTTGGACCGGAAATTCACCTCTTATCTTAGTGATTCTCTTTTCAGTCTTAATGGGTGGAATCATAACCGCTGCTGTTGGCGCTGTAAAAGTATTTCGTTTACAGAGAGAACTTAAAAGATATAAGCATGAGAATAACCTTATGAATAAAAAATTACAAGAAAATGGCGTGTCTGTGGAAAAGAAAAATAATCATTCTAAAGGTCACGAGGATTCGACAACCAAATAATAGTATTTGCCACCCCTGATGCTCTTTTGTATAATAGATTAGTCAGGGGTGAACTTATGTTAGAGAGTAAAGCAACATGGAAGCATAATGAAATGAATGATACAATCATTGACTGGATAGATAGCTCCATTAATGTCTCTCCTATTGTCCAAGAGCTTCTATTGCAAAGAGGTATTAAGGAAGGAAGTCAAGCATTACGATTTCTCTCCCCGGATTTAAATGATTTACATAAACCGATTGGTCTTTTATCTATAGATAAAGCGGGTAAAAGAGTAAAAGAGGCTATAACTAACCAGGAGAAAATACTCGTTTATGGGGACTATGATGCCGATGGCGTAAGCTCTACTACTGTTTTATTGAAAGCCTTAAAAGAGCTCGGAGCAATTGTGATTATTATATTCCGAACCGGTTTACAGAAGGGTACGGCCCTAATGAAGATGCTTTCAGATTAGCATATGAAAACGGGGCTAAGCTGATCATCACTGTAGACTGTGGCATTGCCTCGGTCCAAGAAGCATTACTTGCGAAAGAACTAGGTATGGATTTAATAATTACGGATCATCATGAGGTACAAGAGAAGATACCAGACGCTTATGCTGTTATCCACCCTAAATGCTCACCAGATTATGGTTTTCCGGAATTAGCAGGTGTTGGCGTCGCTTTTAAATTTGCCGAACATTTACTAGGCTACTTTCCTGGACATCTATTAGAATTTGTCGCAATTGGTACGATAGCTGATTTGGTTCCACTTGTCAGTGAAAATCGTATTCTTACATTTCATGGTTTGAAATCACTTACTACTACAACAAATCCAGGTATAAAGGCATTGAAAGGTCACTGTAATATAGAAGGAAATGTCACAGAGGAGGACGTAGGTTTTTTGATTGGTCCTCGTATTAATGCAGTTGGCAGACTCCAGAATGCAGATTTGGCCGTACAACTACTCATGACAGAGGACCAGGAGGAAGCTGATTATATTGCTGAAAGAATTGATTCTATTAACCTTGAGCGGCAACGAATTGTAAATGATATAGTAAAAGAAGCAGAGTTAATGGTTAATTCGACTAATAAAAAAGGCATTATTATCGCTGCAAAAGAAGGGTGGAATGAGGGAGTATTAGGAATTGTAGCTTCTAAACTTGTTCGGAAATATGACCGCCCAGCTATTGTTTTGGCTGTTAAGCCGGAAACATCGGAAGTAAAAGGTTCAGCGAGAAGTATTCCAGCATTTGATTTATTTAAAAATTGTATGACAGTAAGAGAATTGTTCACACACTTTGGAGGACACGCACAAGCAGCAGGCATGACATTACCGATGGATAACCTCAGCAAATTACAAGAGGAATTAAATCGTATTATTGATAATCAACTTACCGAAGATGACTTTAAACAAGCGATAGAAATAAGTCAAAGTATTTCTGTGAAAGACATAAATGAGAAATTAATTAATGATATTGCACGTTTAGCACCTTTTGGAATGAAAAATCCAAAACCCGTATTTCATCTAACTCATGCTCCAAAAGATGTAAGACAAATTGGCAGTAAAAAAACTCACTTAAAACTTCATTTTAAAGAGGAAGAAGTTAATTTGGAGGGTATTGGCTTTGGCTTTGGCCACCTATATCCTTTATTTACGCCGAAGACGCTTGTCTCGATTGTAGGAGAACTAGGTATTAATGAATGGAATGGATTTAGAAAACCACAGATTGTTTTACAGGATCTGGCAATAGAGGAATGGCAGTTATTTGACTGCCGCGGAAAAAAAGACGCAGATGTGTCACAATATATCTCATTAACTAACAATAATTTAATCGTAAGTAATAATAACGAAGAATACTTACCTGGAATCAAACAGATTACCTACCAGGAAATTGGAACTGATTTACCACAGGTGGATACGCTGTATATTTTAGATCTCCCTGATTTGCTTGATGAACTAAAAGAATTGGTTCAAATTACTCAACCGAAGAACGTCTACGCTGGTTATCACGTGGAAAATAGTGTTTACTTAACATCATTTCCATCTAGAGATGATTTTAAGTGGCTTTATGCTCTTTTGTTGAAAAGAAAGCAAATTGACATGAAAACAGAGTTAAATAAACTTGTGCAAATGAAGGGCTGGTCAAAGGAAAAATTGATCTTTCTTTCAAAAGTGTTTTTTGAATTGGAATTTGTTAAAATAGAAAATGGTATCATTACCGTTGTAGATAAGCCAGTCAAAAAAGATTTGAGTGAATCTGAAATATATCAGAAGAGAAAATATAAAGCTGAATTGGAAAGAATTTTGTACTATTCCAATTATGAAGAATTGAGAAATTGGTTCATACAATGTATGGATTATGTAGATAGCCCCAAGGAGGAACTAGCTCATGGATTATAAACAATATGTAAAAATAGTTGAAGATTGGCCTAAACAAGGAATCCAATTTAAAGATATTACCCCACTCATGGATAACGGGAAGGCTTTTAAATCAGCAGTTGATGAAATAGTTGAATTTGCTAAAGAAAAGCAAATAGATATTGTGGTGGGGCCAGAGGCGCGAGGATTCATTATTGGTTGTCCGGTTTCTTATGCGCTTGAGGTTGGTTTTGCTCCAGTACGTAAAGAAGGCAAGTTGCCTCGAGAAGTAATTAAGGTTGACTATGGCTTGGAATATGGCTCAAATGTATTGACTATTCATAAAGACGCCATAAAGCCTGGACAACGTGTGCTTATTACAGATGATTTACTTGCAACTGGAGGCACAATTGAAGCAACAATTAAATTGGTAGAGGAGCTTGGAGGCATTGTAGTTGGCTGTGCTTTTATTATTGAGCTAAGCTATTTGGATGGAATGGATAAGTTAGAAGGCTACGATGTACTTACTTTAATGAGCTATTAAATCTCCCGAATGAAAACTGAGAGGTCTGAGTGATGAAAAGTTAATTTCATTCAGACCTATTCTTATATATTTTTAGTGAAGCTGTAACAAGCCAGATAAATGTATTCTCTTTGGTTAGATGAATAAAATTATAACGGTCAAGGCAGCTTTTCCACATTTTAAAAGGGAAATACTTTTTTAATTGTACATATTGGTGGAAAAAGAATATAATCAATATTATAATTTTCTTTTTATATAAATTATAAATAAACAATCAGGGGATTAAAAGAACAATTCCAGACAAGGTGATTCGATGGCTAAAGATGATATTTTAACAATTGAAGATATAGTAAAGAAGGCGAAAGGCTATCTTTCTGATGATGATATCACGTTTATTAAGCGTGCCTATGAGTTTGCAGAGAGAGCACATGCTGAGCAGTTCAGAAAATCCGGCGAGCCTTATATTATACATCCCGTTCAAGTTGCAGGGATTCTTGTAGATTTGGAAATGGACCCGGAGACAATTGCTGGAGGTTTTTTGCATGATGTTGTAGAGGATACCTCCATAACGGTTGAAGAGATTGAACAAGCTTTTAATCATGAAGTAGCTATGCTTGTTGATGGTGTAACCAAACTAGGGAAAATTAAATATAAATCAAAAGAGGCAATTCAAGCCGAAAATCACCGTAAGATGTTTGTAGCTATGGCAAAAGATATAAGAGTTATCTTAATAAAGTTGGCAGACCGTTTACACAATATGCGTACTTTAAAACATTTGCCACCAGAAAAACAACGACGTATTTCAAACGAAACACTTGAAATTTTTGCACCTTTAGCACACCGTTTAGGTATATCTACTATTAAATGGGAACTTGAGGATACAGCTTTACGCTACTTAAACCCCCAGCAATATTACCGCATAGTCCAACTGATGAAGCAGAAGAGGGACCAAAGAGAATCATATATTGAACAAGTAATGGAAGAGGTATCTAAACAGCTTCAAGAAGTTAATATAGAGGCCGAGATGTCAGGTAGACCGAAGCATTTATACAGTATTTATCGGAAAATGGTAAAACAGAACAAACAATTTAATGAAATATACGATTTGCTTGCGGTAAGAATCTTAGTTGACAGTATTAAGGATTGTTATGCTGTTTTAGGCATTATTCATACATGCTGGAAACCGATGCCAGGAAGGTTCAAAGATTATATTGCAATGCCCAAGCCTAATTTATATCAGTCTTTGCACACAACTGTAATTGGGCCTAAAGGTGATCCATTAGAAGTTCAAATTCGTACGAAGGAAATGCATGAAATTGCAGAATTTGGAATTGCTGCACACTGGGCATATAAAGAAGGAAAACAAGTTACTACGAATAAGAAATCCTTTGAAGAAAAATTGACTTGGTTTAGAGAAATATTAGAATGGCAAAATGAGACACATGATGCAGAAGAATTCATGGAAACATTAAAAATGGACTTGTTTTCAGATATGGTATATGTTTTCACTCCAAAAGGGGACGTAATCGAGTTACCTTCAGGATCAGTCCCTTTAGATTTCGCCTATAAAATTCATACAGAGATTGGAAATAAAACTATAGGAGCCAAAGTTAACGGAAAGATGGAGCCATTGGATTATAAATTAAAAAATGGGGATATCATTGAAGTAATGACATCTAAACATTCCTATGGCCCTTCTCAGGACTGGTTGAAAATAACACAAACATCTCAGGCGAAAAGTAAAATCAAGCAGTTTTTTAAGAAACAGCAACGAGATGAAAATATTATTAAAGGTAAAGAAGCGATTGATAAAGAAATAAGGGCGTTACAACTTGAACCTAAAGAAGTATTAACACAAGATAATCTTCAGAGGGTGTTCGAGAAATTTAACTTCTCAAGTGAAGAAGATATGTACGCTGCAGTAGGCTATCAAGGAATAACCGCAGCTTTAGTAACTACTAGACTTACAGATAAAATTCGCCAGACCAAGCAAAAAGAACAGGACCTGGCGAAGTCGATTGAAGAGGCAAAAACCGCTGATATTAAAAGCAAAAAAGCTCATAAGAGAGACTCCGGGGTCCAAGTGGAGGGTGTGGATAATTTACTGGTCCGCTTAGCTAAATGCTGTAATCCTGTGCCCGGTGATCAAATTCTTGGTTATATTACGAAGGGCCGCGGTGTTTCTGTCCATCGGGCAGACTGTCCTAATGTCCAGACAGAAGAGGCAAAAGAACGTTATCTGCATGTAGAATGGGAAAGCAACCAAACAACAGAAAAACAATATCATGTAGATTTAGATATTTCCGGATATGATCGTCGTGGCCTTGTGAATGAAGTTCTTCAGGCAGTGAATGAAACAAAAACAAACATAACATACGTGACTGGCAGATCAGACCGAAATAAAATGGCTATCGTGCAATTAACAATTCTAATTCATAACACAAGTCATTTACGTAAAGTTGTGGAACGTATTAAGCAGATTAAAGATGTATATACTGTAACCCGAACGTTACAATAGTCATCGTTTTTACAAAGGAGTACCATATAATGAAAGCAGTAATTCAGCGCACGAAAGAAGCTAACGTGCAGGTTAATAATGAAGTGGTTGGAAGTATTAATTATGGTTATGTAGTATTATTGGGAGTTACTCATGAGGATACCGAAGAGGATGCCATATATCTTGTGAATAAAATAATTAATTTGCGTGTTTTTGAGGATCAAGATGGAAAAATGAACTTATCGTTGAAAGATGTGGAAGGAAGTCTTCTTTCTATATCCCAATTTACTTTATATGGGGATACAAAAAAGGGAAGAAGACCTAATTTTATGCAGGCAGCAAAGCCAGAAGTTGCAAAATCTCTTTACGAAGTATTTAATCAACTGATAAAAGATCAAGATATTCCGTTAGAAACAGGTATTTTTGGAGAAATGATGGACGTGCAATTAATAAATGATGGGCCTGTTACGCTAATTATTGACAGTAAAGATAGATAAACTTGAAATAATAGCCTCAAATAAAACCAATGCCGAAAACTATTCGGAGATTTTAACTATAATTCGAAATTGTTTTCGGTTTTTTTTGCACTAATGAATGAAGAAAACTCAGCATGTATATAAGTTTCTTTTGATAGTACTTCCGGCTTTAACAAGTATAAAAATTCTAATTACAAAAGTAGTTGTTCAATCCATTTATAATACCAGCAACTAGTTTTTCTTGGTAAGCTTGTGTGGCTAAAAGTTGTTCACTCTCTTTATTAGATATAAAACCTAACTCTAAAAGAACTGCCTCATTTCTATTTTGTCTCATTACAAAAAAGTCTTCCTTGTGTACTCCCCGGTCATTTGCCTCACTTATATTAATTAATGATGATTGAAGTGTTTGAGCCATTTCCTTGCTGTTATTCAAAAAATAATAGGATTGTATTCCTGAAACTCCTGGTAAATCTGAAACACTGTTATAATGCAGGCTGAGAAATGCATCCGCATTAGCAATATTTGCTACGCTTGTTCTGCTTGCAAGTGAAATAAATTCATCATTTGGCCTTGTAAGAGTGACATTTGCTCCAAGCAAGATAAGTTTATCTCTTAAAAGCTCGGCAGTTTTGTGTGTAAGGTGCTTTTCTTGTACTCCTGTTATACCGATTGCTCCAACATCTCGCCCTCCGTGACCAGCATCAATAACGATAGTTTTATTTTTTACATCTGTACATGAAGATCTTTTCTCTTCAAGAGCAATACGTTCATGTATATAACCTCTAGTTTGCCCGCTTTTCACTTCATACCATCCATTGTTATAAGATATTATCTTAAAGACTTCCCCCTTCTTAGCAAAAGAAGTAATTGAATGGTCTGTGGATGGACCTTCTCTCAAATGAACTTGATCATAAACAATTTTTAACTGCTTTCCGGCTTCTGGCTGATTTTGCATATCGATGTAATCCAGAGAGACCCATCCACTCTTTTTTTCTAACTTGATTTTTACCCATTTATTCTGTTTTTCCAGTATGGGATAAATTTCTCCTTTATGTACTTGATCTATTGTAGAATGGCTTTCCTCGGGACCACTTCTTACATTTAAATAATTTGTCTTAATTAATGCATCCTCAGCACCAATGGAAAAAGGAAATAAAAGTATAAGCAAAACAACTATAAGAGTAAGAAAACTTCTTAATGACTGCAATAAAACACCCCCGTTAAATAAAACTTTCCTTTAAGTATAATAAAATAAAATTCCTTTGGCAAAACTAGATAAATAACCTTTGTTATCCGCTTGTGATGTGGGTGATGTGGAGGAGGGATAAAGTTGCGTACAAATGATAAACAATGGAATGCTGGGAATAACAAGGAAATCTTCGGAGTAAACCTTCACCGATTCGTAGAAATTGAGGCAGATAGTAGTCATATGGAAATCGCTCAAGAATTAGGGATTACCCTAGGTGAAGTAAAGACGCTGAAGAAAAAGATTACTCGCTCTTGACATTAGTCTCTGTAAAGATTATTATAATAGTCATTCAATAGTACAATGTTATACTATAGACTAAACCGACGATAGAAAAAGTAGTCAGATTTCAAATGAAAAGAGAGAGAATGCCATTGGCTGAAAGCATTCTTGCATATTGAACTGATGAAAGACATTCTGGAGGATTTATATCGAAAGCAGAGTAGGTATAAACGTTTTGCAGGCGTTAACTGTGAAGAGCGGATGCAATATGCATCAACTAGGGTGGCAACGCGGGTTAACTCTCGTCCCTTTTATTATAAGGGACGAGAGTTTTTGTATGGAAAAAAACGGGAGGTATTAAAATGAGTTTTAAAGCACCAAGGGGTACAGTAGATCTTTTGCCAAAGGACTCTAAGAAATGGCGATTTGTGGAAGAAATAATTAAAAATATCTGTCATCGATTTCACTTTGAGGAGATTCGTACACCACTTTTTGAACATACAGAGGTGTTTCAAAGAGGGGTAGGCGATACGACAGATATCGTGCAAAAAGAAATGTATACGTTTGAAGACAGAGGCGGAAGAAGTTTAACTCTTCGTCCGGAAGGAACCGCTCCTGTAGTCAGGGCTTTTGTTGAAAATAAGTTATTTGGAGACCCGAATCAGCCGACTAAGCTGTACTATTTTGCTTCTATGTTCCGTTATGAACGTCCACAAAAGGGCAGGATGCGGCAATTAAATCAGTTTGGAGTGGAGGTTCTCGGCAGTGCTAATTCAGCTGTAGATGCAGAAGTTATTGATCTGGCAATGACTGTTTATAAAGAGTTAGGGCTAAAATCATTAAAACTAGTTATTAATTCACTAGGTGATCACGAAAGCCGAAATAATCATCGTCAAGCTTTAATAGAACATTTTACTCCTCATAAAGACGAATTATGTAAAGATTGTCAATCCCGTCTTCAACAGAATCCTTTGAGAATACTTGATTGTAAAACAGACCGTGATCATCCTGCTATGAAAACAGCACCATCTATTTTGGATTATTTAAATGAAGAATCAAAAGATTATTTTGAACAGGTGAAAGACTATTTAACAGCAATGAATATCGAATACACAATTGATCCGAAATTGGTTCGTGGTTTGGACTATTATAACCATACTGCATTTGAAATTATGAGTGAAGCTGAAGGGTTTGGTGCAATTACTACCTTAGCTGGTGGTGGCAGATATAACGGACTTGTAGAGGAACTAGGGGGGCCAGCAACACCAGGAATCGGATTTGGGATGGGTGTGGAAAGACTTTTAATGGCATTAGAAGCAGAAAACATAGATATTCCTGTCAATAATGAGTTGGACTGTTATATTGTAGCTTTTGGTGAAAATGTTGAAAAAGAAGCTGTTCGAATTACCCATAACCTTCGCCAATCTGGTATTCAGGTAGACAAGGATTATCAAGGACGTAAGCCAAAAGGCCAATTTAAAGCAGCAGACAGACTAAAAGCAAAATTTGTTTTAGTGCTTGGCGAGTCAGAGCTGGAAAAACAAGTTATTAATGTGAAAACAATGGAAACAGGTGAACAAATAGAGGTACCACTAGCACACCTGGCAGAATCTATTAAAGAAAAATTGTAGGAGGAAATAACATGAGTGGAAGGCAAATGGCAGGACAGCTTGGAAACAAAGACGTTGATTACTCAGTTTTACTTAAAGGATGGGTGCAAAAACGTCGGGATTTGGGTGGATTAATTTTTATAGATCTTCGAGACAGATCAGGAGTAGTGCAAGTAGTTTTTAATCCTGATCATTCTGAAGAAGCACTTAAAATTGCTGAAGCTATTAGAAGTGAATATGTTGTTGAAGTAATTGGAAATGTAGTAAAAAGAGATGAATCTACCGTAAACAAACTGATGGACACGGGCGAGATAGAAGTAATTGCAAAGGAAATTAAAATATTAAATAAATCCAAGACTCCTCCATTCCCAATCCAAGATGACATTGATGTAGCGGAGGATATACGTTTAAAATACCGCTATATGGATATGCGCAGAAATGGTCTGCAGGAAACATTTAAATTACGTCATCAAACAACACAGACAGTGAGAAATTTTTTAAATGAGAATGGGTTTCTGGAAATGGAAACACCAATGCTTACTAAGAGTACACCAGAAGGGGCGCGTGATTATTTAGTGCCAAGCCGTGTGCATCCTGGAGAGTTCTACGCGCTACCACAATCACCACAATTATTTAAGCAATTGATCATGATGGGTGGTTTTGAGAAATATTATCAAATTGCACGTTGTTTCCGAGATGAAGATTTAAGAGCGGATCGACAGCCAGAATTTACGCAGATTGATATTGAGACTTCATTTATGTCCAGTGATGATATTATGGATATGACAGAAAAAATGATGGAACAGATCATGAAGGAAGTAAAAAACATAGACATTACACTACCTTTACCTAGAATGCCTTATGATGAAGCCATGAGTAGATATGGCTCTGATAAACCCGATACTCGTTTTGGGATGGAACTTATTCATGTTACAGAAGTGCTCAGAGACTCCAGCTTTAAGGTATTTCATCAAGCAATTGAGGCAGGAGGTATCGTTAGTTTATTAAATGTAAAGGGGGAGGCCACTAACTTCTCCAGAAAAGATATCGATAAACTAACAGAATATGTTAAAGTATATGGCGCAAAAGGGCTTGCTTGGCTTAAAGTAGAAGGCGATGAATTAAAAGGGCCTATTGCTAAATTCTTAACAGAGAAGGAAATCCAGGGGCTGAAAGATACTGCTTCTGCCGAAGATGGAGATCTTCTATTATTTGGCTCTGATAAAACTTCCATTGTATATGACAGCCTAGGAGCCCTTCGTTTGAAATTAGGGAAAGAACTTGAATTAATCGATCAAAACAAATTTAATTTCCTTTGGGTTACAGATTGGCCGCTGTTGGAATATGATGAGAATGCTCAACGATATTTTGCAGCACATCATCCATTTACTTCTCCTGTTGAAGAGGATATAGAAAAATTAAGTATTGAGCCGGGAACTGTTAGAGCAAATGCATACGATTTAGTCTTAAATGGTTATGAATTAGGTGGAGGTTCAATCAGAATCTATAAAAAGGAATTGCAGGATCAAATGTTTAATGTGTTAGGATTTTCTGAAGAAGAAGCACAAGCACAGTTTGGCTTCCTGCTTGAGGCCTTGGAATATGGAGCTCCTCCACACGGTGGCGTCGCTTTAGGATTAGACCGTATTATTATGTTATTGGCAGGCAGAACAAATCTAAGGGATACAATTTTGTTCCCAAAAACCGCTTCAGCTACAGATTTGTTAACAGATGCGCCTAGTACTGTAAGTAATGATCAACTTGGAGAGTTATCTATTCAAGTACAAAAGAAAAATGACTAACTCTAATGATTGTTAGATAGTTTACCAAATATTATGTACATTTTTAAGAAAAATAATTGAAATGCATTTTTTCGTATGGTAGTATATAAATACAACATAATTAATAAAGTTATCATTCCTGATGTGTTCGTCTATTAAAAGTGTTTGACCGAACAACATTAAAAATGGGAGCTCGAATTGGTTTCTATATTGCGTGCATGCCTTGTCCATTGGACGTGAGGAAGCATAATAAATATAGAACAGAGCACCCACCTGCCATGAGCGGGATCAAAACTTACAATTAGACGGCACAATCGGGACTTGATAACGTACATAACAAGAAAAACACCTGTCTATACAGGTGTTTTCTTGTATTATATAATTTGATTTGGGAGATTGTGGTTAAACGAAAAGACTATAATTAATTTCCTTGCGCTAATTGTTGTAGATTACCATTTTTGTCCATTCGGAATGCAGGAGATGGCATGCTGCCCTGATCATCTAAAACAGTCATCTTTCTTGCCCGATCCATAATTTGAATAAAGACTTGATAATCTTCTTGAATAGTAGATAATTGGGCTTCTGTTTGGGCCAATTGCTTCTCTAACTGGTTAACTTGTTCATGTAATTTTAAGTTATTTTTTTTATATTGCTCCAATGTATTTTTTGATTGATTAGAAGCATAATAGTCTCTTTTCAGTTCTTTAAGAAATCGTATAACTGTGTCAATTGTTAATGTACCAGTACCATTTGTTTTTTCACTTTCTTCAATTATACTTTCCAACTGGCCCTCTTCAGTCTGTGGTAATTCAATAACAGGTTTACTTAATTTTTGTCCTGCTGCAGCAATTGCCCGTTTTTTCTCTTTACGTTGTCGTTTTGCAAGATCAATAGCATTCTCATATTTTGAACGCACCTCTGCATTCCAACGGAAGCCGCATGCAGCTGAAGTTCTATTCAGCTTATCACCAACTTCTTCAAAGGCATTTAATTGCGTGCTTCCTTCTCTAATATGGCGTAGCACCGTTTCTGCTAATAATAGATCATCCTCGTGGGACCAAGCATCTTGTCTAACCTTGACCATTGTGTTCCAACTCCTTTTTAGTAACAACTTTAAATAGATTTCATATTTTATCTCATAGTCTTACCTTATTATGGAGTTTTATACCTTATTTTTGTTTATCAGCTTGAATTCTTTCATAAACTTGTTTCATAGCTTGTTCAAATTTGCCTGTATTTTTTGGTTGGTAATAGTGTTTGTTTTTAATAGAATCTGGTAGATATTGCTGGTTAACCCAATTATTCTCGGAATTATGCGGATATTTATATTCATTACCTCTTCCAAGAGATGCAGCTCCTGAATAATGAGAATCCTTCAGATGCTGAGGAATTTCTCCTGATTTACCATTGCGAATATCAGTTAAAGCTGCATCCAGTGCCTTGTATGCCGTATTGGATTTTGGCGATAGGCACAATTCTACAATAACTACTGATAGGGGTATCCTTGCTTCTGGAAAACCTAATCTTTCAGCTGCCTGGACTGCAGCAACTGCACGGGGGCCAGCTTGTGGATTAGCCACCCCAATGTCTTCGTAGGCGGTGACAATCATTCTTCTGGCAATACTGTCTAAATCACCAGCTTCAATTAATCTACCCAGATAATGAAGGGCAGCATCTACATCACTACCACGAATGGATTTTTGAAAAGCGGATAACACATCATAATGGGCATCTCCATTCTTATCATGAGAGAAGCTCTTTTTTTGCATACATTCTTCAGCAATTTCTAGATTAATGTTTATTTGGTTAAGGGCATCAACAGGAGTGGAAGAAACGGCTAATTCAAGACCATTTAGTGCTGCACGCATATCTCCATTTGCACTAAAGGCGAAATGTTCCAATGCTTCTTCACTCATTACGATATTTTGCTCACCCAATCCATTTGTAGTGTCCTTTGCTGCCCTTTGAATTGCCAGTTTGATATGGTCTTTGGTAAGAGCATACAATTCAAAAAGGTGACAACGACTTCTAATAGCAGGATTAATAGCGTGGTATGGGTTACTTGTGGTACAACCAATCAACGTAATAAGATTGCTCTCGAGATGGGGTAAAAGGAAATCTTGCTTTCCTTTATCCAGGCGATGTACTTCATCAAGTATTAGCACCATTTTCCCTGTCATCTTTGCTTCTTCCACAACAATTTCCATATCTTTCTTTTTATCAGTGACAGCATTGAGTAATTTATGCCGTAACCCCAAGCTTTTAGCAATAGCAGTTGCCATTGACGTTTTCCCTGTGCCTGGGGGCCCGAAAAGAATCATAGATGCTAAACGTTCTGCTTTAACCATTCGATTTATTATTTTTCCTTCGGCTACCAAATGTTCTTGCCCAATAATTTCACTTATGGAATTAGGCCTCATACGATAAGCTAGTGGTTTGTTTGACATATTTATCTTCCTTTTTCTTCATATTAATAGGTAATTCAGCGTTCTAAGTATCGTTCAAATGCAAGAAAAGCACCATTCATGCTATAATATCATGTATTATTAGGTACGTATAGCAACGTAATACTAGATAGAGGTGTACTAAATGAAGATTTCAACAAAAGGCAGATACGGTTTAACAATTATGATAGACCTTGCAAAAAAGCATGGTAATGGACCAACCTCCTTAAAATCAATTGCAAAGGATAATGACTTATCCGAGCATTATTTAGAACAGCTTGCATCCCCACTACGGAATGCAGGTTTAATAAAGAGCATTCGCGGCGCTTACGGGGGATATGTGTTAGCAAAAGACCCGAAAGAAATTAAGGCAGGGGATATTATTAGGGTACTGGAAGGTCCTATTACGCCGGTAGAAGGAATTGAAAACGAAGAACCTGCAAAGCAAGCTCTATGGATTAGAATCCGTGATGCGGTAAAAGATGTCCTAGATACAACAACATTGGAAGATTTAATTAACTATGAAGATGAAGGACCAAAGGAAGCCTATATGTTTTACATTTAATAAGTCAAAAATGAAAGTATGCATTCTCTTCCAATTGGTGTTGTCGAGACTAGCAATATATACTCAGTAGACAAAAGACGAGAACTATGGAAGGATAGATAAATTATGGAACCCATATATTTAGATCATGCAGCTACTACCCCATTGGATCAAGAGGTCATTGATACTATGTATCCTGTGTACAAGGAAGTGTTTGGTAACCCATCAAGTATTCATTCATTTGGACGAAAAGCAAGATTTTTTGTTGATCAGGCAAGAAGGATAATGGCCAAAAGTATACATGCTAATGAAAGGGAGATCGTTTTTACAAGTGGGGGCACAGAAGCTGATAATATGGCAATGATAGGTACGGCCAAATACACTAATAATAGTGGAAAGCATATTATAACTTCGGTGCAAGAACATCATGCTATTCTTCATACTGCACAAAAACTAGAAAAGGAAGGGTATGATGTTACTTATTTACCTGTGTACGAAAATGGGAAAATAAGTATGGAAGATCTGGAAAATTCACTTCGTCCAGATACATTTTTAGTATCTATTATGGCTGCTAATAATGAAACAGGGGTTATTCAACCAGTGAAAGAAATTGGAGATTTACTAAGAGATCATCCTGCCTATTTTCATACAGATGCTGTTCAGTTATTTGGTTTAATGGAATTGAACGTCCATGAAATGGGAATTGATTTGTTGACTGTTTCTTCTCACAAAATTAATGGCCCAAAAGGAATCGGTTTTATATATATCGGAGAAAATGTGAAAATTGATCCCCTTCAGTTTGGTGGAGAGCAAGAACGGAAACGCCGCCCGGGAACAGAAAATGTAGTTAGTGTTGTAGGTTTCCAAAAAGCAGTAGAATTGGCTATGGACTATCGTGAAGATAGAAAGAACCTATATCAATCCTATAAAGATTTATTTTTAGAGAAATTAAGAAACAATAATATTAACTTTAGAATAAATGGGGAGTATGAGTCTACAATTCCATCTATTGTTAATATAAGCTTTCCGGGAACTAATGTAGAAGCATTGCTAACTAATTTTGATTTAAGTGGAATTGCTGCTTCAAGCGGAAGTGCTTGTACAGCAGGTTCGGTGGAACCATCTCATGTATTATCTGCTATGTATGGGGTCAATAATGACCGAACGGTAAATTCTATCCGATTTAGTTTTGGGGCCCATAATACAAAAGAAAATGTGATAGAGGCTGCGGAACGAGTAACGAAAATCGTCCATCGCTTAACTTCTTAAAAGGATTTGATATAAAATGAAAAATAATAAAGATATACGCGTAGTTGTAGGAATGAGTGGAGGAGTAGATTCTTCAGTTGCTGCTCTTCTATTAAAGCAACAAGGATATGATGTTGTGGGGATATTTATGAAAAATTGGGACGATACAGATGAATTTGGCGTCTGTACTGCCACAGAAGATTATGAGGACGTTGTACGAGTTTGTAATCAAATTGGCATTCCTTATTATGCTGTTAATTTTGAAAAGCAGTATTGGGATAAAGTTTTCACTTATTTTCTTGATGAGTATCGAGCAGGAAGGACGCCAAATCCTGATGTAATGTGTAATAAGGAGATTAAATTTAAAGCTTTTTTAGATCATGCAATGTCATTGGGGGCAGATTATTTAGCTACAGGTCACTATGCGCAGGTTAGAGAGAATAATGGACGCTATGAAATGTTACGCGGAGTAGATGATAATAAAGATCAGACTTATTTTCTCAATCAATTGACAGAGGATGTACTAGAAAAAGTAATGTTTCCATTAGGTGGTATGCCTAAATCTCAAGTTCGTGAAATTGCCAAAGAGAATGATTTAGCAACAGCTACAAAAAAAGATAGTACAGGCATTTGTTTTATTGGTGAACGTAATTTCAAGGAATTTTTAAGTGAATATCTGCCTGCACAGCCTGGCAAAATGACAACATTAGATGGAGAAGAAAAGGGTCAACATGATGGATTAATGTATTATACAATTGGACAACGTCAAGGACTTGGAATAGGTGGAGCTGGTGATCCTTGGTTTGTTGTTGGCAAAAATCTTAAAGACAACATTCTATATGTGGAACAGGGATATTCCAATGAAAAACTATACTCTGATGCCTTAATTGCTACAGATGTAAATTGGATAACACCCGATAAGGTGCAAGATAATTTTACATGTACTGCAAAATTTCGTTATCGCCAAAAAGATAGTGAAGTAAAAGTGAACATACTGCCTGATAATAAAGTAGAAGTGGTTTTTACAGAAGAACGAGAACGTGCTGTTACACCAGGACAAGCTGTAGTTTTTTACAATGGAGAGGTGTGCCTGGGTGGTGGCACAATAGATGAAATTATTAAAAATGGCGAAGCACTTGACTATGTAGGTTAAGAAGGAGTTTTACTTGTGGATAAAAATAAAGAAGCTATTCAATTAATGAAAGACAATAAACTGGAGGAAGCTGCGGCTTTACTTACATCCTATATTGAAGAAAACCAGGATGATCCAGTAGGTTATATCAATTTTGGTAATCTGTTGGTACACATGCAAGACTATACACGAGCCGAGCGTTTTTTTGAAAAAGCTATCACATTGGATGAAGCTGCAGCTACCGCATATTACGGACTGGGAAATACGTATTTTGAGAAATCCATTTATTCAAAAGCACAGGAAAACTTTCAAAAAGCTATTGATCTTGGCTTGGAAGAAGCAGATGTTTACTATATGCTAGGAATGAGTTTTCGACATCAGGAGCATTACACGCTAGCCATCCCTTTTTTGCTTCGCGCTACAGAGCTTGCCACAACAGATGAAGAAATTTTATTTCAATATGGGCTTACTTTAGCCCAAAGCAATCATATTGAAGATGCAGAAAAAGTATTTAAAAACGTTTTAAATATAAACAAAGATCATAGTGATGCCTACTACAATTTAGGGGTCATTTCTCTCTACCGTGAAGAAGCTAACGAAGCATTAAAACATTTTGAAAAAGCTTTATCCATTCAACCGGAGCATGTGCTTGCTGCAAACGGAAAAAAGAATGTGGAGAGTTTTCTAAGCGAACAATAAGCAATTGGGGTTGTTGGAAATGGATATGGAAAAACAATCGATAGCTGAGCAAGGTTATGTGAAAGGCGAACTTTTGCATACAATTTTTCATAACGAAGCAGAGCATTTCTCAATTGCTAAAATTAAAGTGATTGAAACAAATGAAGACTTAAAAGAAAAAGAAATAATAGCCAAAGGGTATTTTTCAAATCTACAGGAGCAAACAGCTTATCTTTTCTATGGTCTTTTTGAAAATCATCCTAAATTCGGGCTTCAGTACCGGGTCACGTCTTATAAAACGTATATTCCGGACACAACAGAAGGTTTAATTGCTTATTTATCGAGTGATCTATTTTACGGTATCGGAAAGAAAACTGCTGGTAAAATCGTTCAGCATTTAGGAGAGAATGCAGTTTCGAAGATCTTGAATGACCGTAATGTTTTAACTGGTGTGCCAGGATTAAATAAAGACACTGCAGATTCACTTGCTCAGAGCCTTCAGGAAAATCAAGGCTTTGAGCATATTGTTGTATATTTGGCAAAATATAATATTGGATTAAAGATGGCACAAAAAATCTATCAAGAATATAAAGAGGATGCGATAACCATTCTTGAGGAAGATCCTTACCAATATGTTTTCGATATAGAGGGATTTGGATTTCAAACTGCAGATCAAATAGCAGGTCAAAGAGGACTTTCACCTACTCATCCAAATCGTATCGGTGCTGGTTGTATATATACATTACAAAAAAGTGTGCAGGATGGTCATGTGTTTTTACCCTTATCTGTCTGTGTTGAGAGAGTTTTTGATCTGTTATCTGCTCATTCCCTTTCTAGCGATATTATTACAGAAAGGTTAAAAGAATTAAATACAACTAAATCTGTTATTATTCTAGAGGACCGAGTTTACTTACCTTCTCTATATTACGCTGAAGATGGGTTTGCTTCCCAGCTGAATCGAATTATAAGTAAATCTATTGAAGATGAAACACCTCTTGCTGAATTGATGAAAATTATCGGTGATATAGAGGAAACAGAAATTTTAAGCTATGGGAAGGAACAGTTTTCAGCTATAAACCAGGCTGTTCATTCAAAAGTGTTAATACTTACAGGTGGGCCAGGGACGGGGAAAACAACGGTTATTAAAGGGATAATTAAGGCTTTTTCCACTATCCATAATCTTTCTCTTGATCCACAGGATTATAAAGATAAGTCTGAATTTCCATTTATACTGACAGCCCCTACCGGTCGTGCTGCCAAAAGACTTACAGAATCAACCGGCCTACCTGCAGTAACAATACACAGATTACTGGGATGGGATGGGAAAAGTGGATTTAATAAGACAGAGAACGAGCAATTAAGTGGCAGATTTTTAATCATTGATGAGTTTTCTATGGTAGATATCTGGCTCGCTAATCATTTATTTAAAGCAATTCCTGAAGACATGCAAGTATTAATAGTTGGTGATGAGGATCAATTGCCTTCTGTAGGTCCTGGTCAAGTGTTAACAGATTTGTTAGCAAGTGACGTGCTACCATATGTGAAATTGACGGATGTATATCGACAAAAAGAAGGTTCGAAGATTATTCAGCTTGCACATCAGATTAAGAATAATGCGCTAATTCAACTAGAAAATGATAAAGACTTTAGTTATATCCCTTGTTACGAAAATCAAATGATTGAAGTCGTTACTAAGATTATTTCCAAGGCTGTCTCCAAAGGGATTGATGTTAAAGATATTCAAGTCCTTGCGCCAATGTATCGCTCTCTTGCTGGAATTACCACGATTAATAGAGAACTCCAACAATTAATTAATCCTAGAGACAAGAGAAAAAGAGAAGTAAAGATTGCTGATACTATATTCCGAAAAGGAGATAAGGTGATCCAGCTTGTAAATCAACCAGAAGACAATGTATTTAACGGAGATATCGGGGAAGTTGTAGCTATTTTTAGAGAAGATGAAAATACGGATAATGTGGAGCAACTAGTAGTTCTATTTGATGAAAAAGAAGTAGTTTATGAGCGTAAAGATTATGTTAATATTATGCATGCATATTGTATATCGATTCATAAATCTCAAGGAAGTGAATTCCCTATCGTAATTATGCCCGTAGTTTCTGCATATCGCCGTATGTTAAGAAAGAACTTACTTTACACCGCAATTACCAGAAGTAAACAATCACTTATTATATGTGGTGAACAAGACGCATTCCTGAAAGGAGTGCAAACAATGGATACGAATAAACGGTATACAACATTAAAAGAACAATTATTGGAAAGAGTACAAACTCAAAAAACTCAGTTAGAGGAACCGGTAGCAGAAGATGACATTTCTCCGTATGATTTTATGTGAGAAAAGAGGTATATATATACAAAAAACGGGTTAGCATAACATAATAAAGTATAATTAAAGGAGCTTTATATGTATGCGATGCCCAAACTGTAACGGAAAAGACCTAGGAAAGATTGGTATGCAACAATATTACTGTTGGACGTGTTTCATTGAGCTATCAGTAATTAATAATGAACTGGCAATTCACCAAGTGGAAGTAGACGGATCATTAAGTTCGCTTGATGATTTGTTTTCAAAGGATGAAAGAAAACTGCAATGGTAGCCTTCTTATCTATAAATATAATTGATTTTGGCTAAGGGGAGATTACCATTGTGGAAAGACAGAAGAGAGCTTGCATATTTATATTGGCTGTTAATTGGCATCTTTTTATTTTTGTTCTGTTATCTATTTATTAAATTGTTCCCGATGTATGGAACCGTACTTTCTTTTATTTGGCGTCTATTAGCGCCTTTTATTGTTGCATGTTTAATAGCCTATTTGCTCTATCCTATTGTTAACAAACTGCAACAATACAACATACATAGGGGCATAGCAATTTTACTTATTTATTTCCTGTTCTTTGGAGGTATTACCTACTTAATTTATCGAGTTTATCCTTTGATTATCTTGCAATTACGGGATTTAAATGAGCAATTACCACAGTTTATCAAATTATATGAGGAGTTAATTTATAAGTTATATGAATATACCTCATTTCTACCTGAAACTGTACATGATAAAATCGATGAACTAATTCTTCGAGCTGAAAAATCTATTGATAAGATATTAACTAGGTTAGTTGGTGGATTTACCAAGATAATTGATACAATTATTTTTTTAATGGTAATTCCTGTTTTAGTATTTTATTTTTTAAAAGATTATACCAAAATCAAGGCATATTGTAAGCGATTAGTGCCAGAAAAATATCGGTATCAGACAGGTAAGATGGCTGATGCGATTGATGAAAATTTAGGGAATTATATAAGAGGTCAGTTAATTGTCTGCTTATTTGTAAGTATAGCTTCATTTATTCTATTTCAACTACTAAATTTAAAATATGCTCTATTATTGTCAATCATTATGGGTATAACTAATCTAATTCCTTACTTTGGGCCCATCATAGGTGCTGTACCTGCTGCAATGGTCGGCTTCACTCTTTCGGGGAAACTTGTTATTTACGTTATTATAGGGGTGTTTATCATTCAGCTAATTGAAAGCAATCTTTTGGCACCTTTTATAGTAGGTAAAAGCATTCAGATTCATCCTGTAGTAATCATTTTTGTTTTACTATTAGGAGGCCAGTTATTTGGTGTGGTCGGGATGATTGTTGCAGTACCAACTTTGACAATTATTAAAGTAGTTGTCACACATTTACGCGCATTTAAAAGTTATAATTGACAATAAAGCTAAAGTTAATTATAATATCGCTAAACTAGTATATGAAACACGTTGAAAGTTATAAGTACATGATGATCGGTTTAAAGAGAGGGATTTTCAATAGGCTGAAAAAAATCCTAAGCAAGAATCATGGAAAGCTAAACTGGAGTGCGGCCAATTCCCGCCGGTTTCATACCGTTACCATGATGAAGTGACAAACAGAAATTTTTGTTTGTAATTAGGGTGGTACCGCGATAGAATCTCGTCCCTGCATATGCAGAGAGGGGATTTTTTTATTTCATAAATTATTTAATGGAGGTATGGAAATGAAACATTTAACATCAGCAGAAGTCAGACAAATGTTTTTGGACTTTTTCAAAGAAAAGAATCACCGTGTTGAACCAAGTGCTTCACTAGTACCAAAGGATGACCCCACTCTTCTATGGATAAATAGTGGAGTTGCTACATTAAAAAAGTATTTTGATGGTCGAGTTATTCCAGAAAATCCGCGTATTGTAAATGCACAGAAATCCATACGAACTAACGATATTGAGAATGTAGGTTTTACTGCTAGACACCATACGTTTTTCGAAATGCTTGGTAATTTTTCAATCGGTGAATATTTCAAGAAAGAAGCAATCGAATGGGCTTGGGAGTTTTTGACAAGCGACAAATGGATTGGGTTTGATCCTCAGCTATTGTCAGTAACGGTCCATCCTGAAGATGACGAAGCCTTCGATCTATGGTTGAACGTTATTGGACTTCCGAAAGAGCGGATAATTCGTTTGGAAGAAAATTTTTGGGATATTGGAGAAGGTCCAAGTGGTCCAAATACGGAGATCTTTTATGACCGTGGCGAGAAATACGGCAATGATCCAAATGATCCGGAGCTGTACCCAGGTGGAGAAAATGAACGTTATCTGGAAATATGGAATTTAGTTTTTTCACAATTTAACCACAACCCTGATGATACGTATACACCGTTACCTAAAAAGAATATTGATACAGGTATGGGTTTGGAAAGAATGGTTTGTGTTATACAGGATACATCTACTAACTTTGAAACCGACTTATTTATGCCAATTATAAAAAAGGCCGAAACATTTGCAAATACTTCATATGGTAAAACCCAAGCTGCAGATACTGCTTTTAAGGTGATTGCTGATCATATTCGTACAGTGAGTTTTGCAATAGGTGATGGTGCAGTGCCTTCAAATGAAGGAAGAGGTTATGTATTACGCAGATTACTTCGAAGAGCAGTACGCTTTGCTAAAGAAGTTGGAATTGAGAAGCCATTCATGTATGAGTTAGTAGAAACTGTAGGAAGTATTATGGAAGACTTCTATCCAGAGGTTTTAAAGAAAAAAGACTTTATCAAGAACATAATTAAAGTAGAGGAAGAACGTTTTCACGAAACACTACAGGATGGACTTGATATTCTATCCTCTATTATGAAAAAGGAAAAAGAAAAAGGGAGTACTGTTTTTCCTGGTTCTGAAGTTTTTCGCCTATATGACACATATGGGTTCCCTAAAGAATTAACTGAAGAATATGTAGACGAACAAGGGTTTACTATTGATGAAGAAGGCTTCAATGAGGAAATGCATAAGCAACGCGAACGAGCTCGAAATGCAAGACAAAAAGTTGATTCTATGCAAGTACAAGATGGTATTTTAAGTGAAATTGAAGTAGAGAGTGAATTTACTGGATATGATCAGCTCGAAGAAAAAGCGATAATTGCTACTATGATTCACGAGCAGAAAACAGTACAGGTCGCTGAAAAGGATGAAGAAGTATTTGTGTTTTTAAATAAGACACCATTCTATGCGGAAAGTGGGGGACAAGTAGCAGATAAGGGGTGGATTTACTCTGATAATGCTTCAGCATATGTTGAGGATGTTCAAAAATCACCAAAAGGACAGCATATTCACCGTATACGTGTTAAAAATGGCGAATTTCATGTTGGTGATGAAGTCACGGTTATGGTTGAAGGTACATTCCGAGAGGGTGTAGTGAAAAATCATACAGCTACCCATTTACTCCATCAAGCTCTTAAGGATGTATTAGGGACTCATGTGAATCAGGCTGGATCCCTTGTAACACCTGAGCGTTTGCGGTTTGATTTTTCTCATTTCAACTCTGTTACAGAGGAAGAAATTAAGCAGATAGAACAAATTGTCAATGAAAAAATATGGGCGTCGTATCCGCTCGACATTAATTATAGAAAGATTGATGAAGCAAAAGAAATGGGTGCAATGGCCTTATTTGGTGAAAAATATGGCGATATCGTCAGAGTAGTGCAAATAGGAGATTATAGTATAGAACTATGTGGCGGCTGTCATGTGAAAAACACTTCTGATATTGGATTATTTAAAATAATGTCGGAGAGTGGTATTGGAGCTGGTGTTAGAAGGATCGAAGCAGTAACAAGCAAACAAGCTTATGAATATCTGAATCATCGTCTCCATATTCTAAAGACTTCAGCACAACTTATGAAAACGAATGAAGAACAGCTACCTGAAAAAATAGAGGGATTCTTCCAAGAAATGAAGGTCTTGCAAAAAGAGAATGACTCTCTAAGTGCAAAATTATCAAATGTGGAAGCATCTAGCTTACTTGATAAAGTAGAAACGATTAAGGACATTCCTTTGCTAACTCAAAAGGTAAACGTGAAGGATATGAACCAACTAAGAAATATGGTTGATGAGTTAAAACAAAAAATGGGAACAGGAGTAATTCTTCTTGCTGCAGAAAATGATAAAAAGGTTCAACTAGCTGCTGGTGTGTCCAAAGATCTTATGGATAAAGCATGCATGCCGGTCAATTAATTAAACAGGCTGCCCAAGTATGTGGCGGCGGGGGTGGTGGACGCCCTGATATGGCCCAAGCTGGTGGGAAGGAACCAGCTAAAATTCAGGATGCTCTAGCATCTGCTAAGCAATATATAAGCGACAATGTAAAGTAGTCGAGCTTGTATACTTTTGCACAAAACGATATAATGAAGATTAGAATAACAAGGCAATAATTTGAATTACAAGTATAACTATGAAAGACTAGTAAATATGGTAGATCACTGGTTCCATCATCAGAATGATAGCCTAGAATTCCTAAAAATGAGGTGGCGCGATGAGTTCGTTTGATAAAACAATGAAATTTAATTTCTCAGAAGAACCTTTTGATCAGGATATTAAACAAATCCTCTTCACTGTACATGAAGCATTAAAAGAAAAAGGTTATAATCCAATTAATCAAATCGTGGGTTATTTATTATCAGGAGATCCTGCCTACATTCCTAGACATCAGGATGCTCGTAATTTGATTCGTAAGGTTGAACGGGATGAAGTTATTGAGGAATTAGTTAAATTCTATCTGGAAAAACAAAGGGAAAGTTAAATGAAATTGATCGGATTAGATGTCGGTTCCAAAACAATTGGAGTCGCTGTAAGTGACGCTTTAGGGTGGACAGCCCAAGGTGTGAAAACGATAAAATGGGATGAGAATAATATAACCTCCGCAGACGAAGAGCTAAAAAGCATTATAATCGAACATGAAATAGGGAAAGCTATTATTGGCTTACCTAAAAACATGAATGGTACAATAGGTGAAAGAGGAGAAGCATCCCAGGTTTTTGCAAAACATATGGAAGAGGTACATGGTATTCCAACTGTACTGTGGGATGAGAGATTGACTACAATGGCAGCTGAACGTGTTTTATTGGAAGCTGACATGAGTAGGAAAAAACGAAAAAAAGTAATTGATAAAATGGCAGCGGTAATGATTTTACAAGGTTACCTTGATCAAAAGTAAAGGAGTGTCAACATGGCATTAGAAGAGAAAGAAAGAATAATTATCCCAGATGAAAATGGGGAAGAACATCTATTTGAAGTTTTATTTACTTTTGATGTGGATGAAACAAACCAATCCTACATTGCGGTGGTGCCTGTAGAACAAACAGAGGACGAAGAAGTGGAAGTATATGCTTTCCGCTACGAAGAGCAAGATAATGACGATAATGACTTGTCACTATTCCCTATTGATTCTGAAGAAGAGTGGAATATGGTTGAAGAAATGCTAAACACATTGGCAGATGAAGAAGAAGAGAATAACTAAGCATATATAAATAGCTGATGTCATTACCGACATCAGCTATTGTTTTTAATGTGGATTACCGCTATAACTTATGGGGAGATTATCCATTGACTCACAAAGTAGATTAACTTTAAACTAACGTTTGTATGGCAGTATTTGTATAGAATATCTTATTTAGATTCATTTCCTAAACAATATAAGGATTTTAATGGAATATATTATCGATTTTTAGTATAATATAGCGGGTGAGAGGGGGGCGTTTTATGTCCGATAAGGAAAAGCAAGGTGATTTTAAAGAAAATCTCGCAGTAAGAAGTGAAGAGGCAAGAACAGTTAGAAAAATTGTAGCAATTATAATTATTTCACTTCTACTTATTATTATAATTGGGGGAGTATCAGGTTATCTATTCATAAAATCTGCTTTAGAACCGGTGAATCCTGAGAGCGATAAAAATATTGAAGTCGAAATCCCAATTGGCTCTTCTACTTCCACAATTGCTTCCATTCTTGAAGATAAGGGAATTATAAAGGATAGTCGAGTGTTTCGCTTTTACATAAAATTTAAAAATGAAGCTGATTTTCAGGCTGGAGATTATACATTTTCACCTGCTATGTCGATAGATGAGATTATTAAATCTCTGAAAAAAGGTAAAGTTATGGCAGATCCTTTATACACAGTTACTATACCAGAAGGCAAAACTATTGAAGAAATGGCCGTAATTTACTCTGAAAAATTACCTTTTACTAAAAAAGAATTTATGGAGAAGGTAAATAATACTGACTATATTGAAGAGTTAATGAACAAATATCCATCTGTTCTAAAAAAAGACATCCTAGATCCTGAAATTCGTACACCGCTCGAGGGGTATCTGTTCGCGGCAACTTACGACTTCTATGAAAAAGATCCAAAAGTAGAAGTGGTGATCGAAAATATGTTAAAAAAGACAGAATCTATTTTAAGTAAGTATTTGGATGAAATTACAGCGTCAGATTATACCGTACATGAAACACTAACTTTTGCTTCGTTAGTTGAAAAAGAAGCAAGTACTAAAGAACAACGGAAAGAAATTGCAAGTGTTTTTGTTAATCGTCTAAAAGAAGGGATGAAGCTTCAAACTGATCCCACTGTGTTATATGCATTAGGAAAACATAAAGACAGAGTGCTTTTTGAGGATCTGAAAGTTGAATCTCCATATAACACTTACCATATAAGCGGTTTACCAGTTGGTCCTATTGGTAATTTTTCTGAAAGCTCACTAAAGGCTGTTATCAACCCGATTGAATCGGAATACTTATACTTCCTTCACGATGGCGAGGGGAATATATACTATTCAAAAACATTGGATGAGCACAAGCAATATAGGAAAAAGTATATTGATTAGACAGGATAAATAGAAGGTGTGAAGCGACTTTCACATTTTCTATTTTATTTCTATTTGCCAAATCATGCGTTGCCTGGATATAATCAGGGTTTTAAGGAATTGAGGGATTAATGTGAATGAGCACGTAAAAAGTTATTTAAATGAAATTTTACCAACCTCACCAGATTGGGCGAAAAAATTAGAAGGTGAAGCTAAGGAGAACCATGTACCTATCATGGATCGGGTTAGTATGAATTTTGTAATGCAGTTAATTAGAATAAAAAAACCAAAACGAATCTTAGAAATAGGCACAGCGATCGGATATTCTGCTTTAAGAATGGTAGAAGCTTCTCCGGAGTCTAAAGTTGTTACGATTGAAAAAGATGAAGTAAGATATCAACAAGCACTTAATAATATAAAAGCCAATAATAAAGAAGATCGTATAAGGGTTTTGTTAGGCGATGCTTTGGAGAAACTAAAGGGATTAGAAGATAATTCTTTCGACTTCATTTTTATTGATGCCGCAAAAGGGAAGTATAGGGACTTTTTTATCCTTTCTGAAGGACTTTTAGTCAACGATGGATTAATTATTTCAGATAATGTATTATTTAGAGGTTATGTAGCTAAACCAGAAGAAGCACATCGACGGCATGAAAAAATGGTTGAAAAAATAAGAGTGTACAATGAGTGGCTTTTCAAACATACCAATTTTTCAACATCCATTGTACCTATTGGGGACGGAGTAGCCATCAGTTTGAAAAACAATAAAAAGGGGAATTACCTTCATGAATAAAAAACCAGTAGTGATCGGTGTTGCTGGTGGAAGCGGAAGTGGTAAAACTTCTGTAACCAGATCGATCTGTAATCGATTTTCAGACAAAACAATTCTTGTTATTGAACAAGATTATTATTATAAAGATCAAAGTCATCTTCCTTTTGAAGAAAGACTGAACACCAATTATGATCATCCCTTGGCTTTTGATAATGATTTATTAATTGAGCATTTACATGAATTAATGAATCAAAATGCAATTGATAAACCAGTATATGATTATAAAATTCACACTCGCTCAGACAAAACAATAAAAGTAGAGCCAAAGGAAGTTATTATTTTAGAAGGTATATTGATTTTAGAAGATCCGCGGCTTGTTGACTTAATGGATATTAAAGTATTTGTTGATACAGACGCTGATTTACGAATAATCAGAAGGTTACTGCGAGATATAAAAGAAAGAGGCAGAACTTTAGATTCGGTTATTGACCAATATATTAATAATGTTCGGCCTTCTCATTTACAATTTATTGAACCAACAAAGCGTTATGCAGATATAATTATCCCTGAAGGAGGACAGAATTTAGTAGCTATTGATATTATGGCGACTAAAATAGAGAACATTTTGTCGAAAAATAAGGAAAAATAATTTCAGAGGCAAACTATTGAAAAATTAAATAAAGTCTGCCATAGTAAGTTTTAGCATCTTTTTATTAATTGGGCTAAAATGCTTACATGGCTCATATAGTATATTATTTACATGTTAGGGAAGATAGAAAAGGGAGTGTATTAGATGGCAATTGAAAAAAGTTTTTATATGACACAGGAAGGTAAAGAGAAATTAGAAGAAGAATTACATTACTTAAAGACAGATAGAAGACAAGAGGTAGTAGAAAGAATTAAAGTTGCACGTGATTTTGGTGATCTTTCTGAGAACTCCGAATATGATGCAGCAAAAGATGAGCAAGCGTTCGTGGAATCACGTATTGCCCAAGTAGAGAAGATGATTCGTAATGCTGTTATAATAGAAAATGATAATGACAATCCGAATGTAGTTTCTTTGGGGAAATCTGTAACTTTTCAGGAGCTGCCTGACGGTGATGAAGAAACATATATGATCGTGGGAAGTGCAGAAGCTGATCCTTTCGAGGGAAAGATTTCAAACGATTCTCCGATGGCGAAAAGCTTATTAGGACAAGAAGTCGGAACTGAAGTAGCGGTGGTTACGCCAGGTGGAGAAATTCAAGTTAAAATTGTGAACGTTGAATAGTAGTCCCGCTTGAATAGTATAACGGAAAGCAAAAAAGCGGGGATAACTCGCTTTTTTGCTTTTTAGTAAGTACATAAAGCTTGTTATTCTAAATTAGATACGATTACAATGATAATTAAAGGGGGAAGAGTAAATGGCTAATAATAATGACTCAAGAGTAGATAAATTTGAGAAGCGCCGTAAAAACACGAAGTCGATATCCATATTACTTATTTTAGGTGCTGTATTGCTTATCCTTCTAATTGGTATTTGGATATTTGGTGGTGGAGATAAAGAAAATACTGCAGATCAGACACAGCCATCTTCCCAGGAAGAGCAAAATTCAACTGATGAAGAAAATGAAAGTTTTTATGAAAAGGAATCTAAGGAAGATACGGAAACAGACCAAGAGGAAAATAGCTCTTCAGAGAATGATGGAAATATTGATAAAGAAGACGAGGAACAGGAAGAGATAGAAAAGCAAGAAGTTGATTCTTCAGATGAAAATGTATTAAAAGCATATACTGCGGACTGGAAACCAATAGGTACAGAACAGGAGGAACCTCATACAACCAACTATAGTGATGGTTCTCAAGACCGAATTGAAATTAAAGAGGCTGTATTAATGGTAACGGATATTCCGGAACAAAATTTGGTTATGCACTGGGTAGGCAACGGAGGAGACCAAAAAGTAGAAGCCACTGTCTCGAACGAAGATAACAGTGAAATATATCGTGTTTACTTATCTTGGGTTGAAGGTGAAGGTTGGCAGCCAACCAAACTAGAAGAGTTAAAAACAGTTAAATATTAAACCTGTTCAAATGGAGGAAATGTGATGATAGGCATTATAGGAGCAATGGACGAAGAAGTAGCTTTGCTAGTCAGTAAGACGAAGGAAAAGGAAGAAATATTGATTGCTAATTGTGTATTTATCAAAGGGAAAATAGAGGAAAAAGAAGTAGTTATTTTAAAATCCGGTATCGGAAAAGTAAATGCTGCAATGGCAACAACTATACTACATGAAAAATTTAATCCGTCTCACGTCATTAATACAGGATCTGCTGGTGGCTTTTCCAATAGATTGGAAGTAGGGGATATTGTGATCTCTACGGAAGTAGTTCATCATGATGTAGATGTAACAGCATTTAATTACGCCTACGGGCAAGTACCCGGTATGCCAGCGATGTTCCCGGTAGATACGGAGTTGGCGGCCAAAGCTATTGCTGCTGTACAAACCTTACCTATTTCATATGAGCAAGGTATTATTGCTACAGGTGATTCGTTCATGGATGATGCTGAACGAGTAGCTTGGGTGAAAGAAAAATTCCCAAGCATGATTGCTGCTGAAATGGAAGCTGCTGCGATAGCTCAAGTATGCCACCAATATAACACACCCTTTGTTATTATAAGGGCTTTATCAGATATCGCAGGTAAGGAATCATCTATTACATTTGATGCTTTTTTACAGAAGGCAGCAGAAAATGCAGCCAATTTAATTTTGTCAATGTTAAAATCTCTATAATAGCACCATAAATTACCTCCTTCACTCCAACTGAAATTATGTTACTATTTCTATGGAAGGAAGGGGGAGCTAAAATGGAAGAAAAGATGAGAGATTTAGAGAATCAATTAATTGATTATAAACGTTTTGTTTCTGCATTGTTAATCTTAAGTAGTTATCTTTATATGGGTGGCATTATAAAAACATATTTGCAACCAACCTCTCATGGTGGAATATTATTTTTGCTTTCCTTGATTTCAGTATCAGCTGGAATATGGTTTATTGGAAAAGGTAAAGGAATTCAAGATAAAATTAGTCAAGAGCGCTAATCTTTTTTATAGATAGCGCTCTTTTTTGTTTTGATATTTGACGAGTATTTAATGGTGGAAGATAGAGGGCTTACATTATTTGTGTTTTCTCTCTCTACGATAATATTCGTGAAAGACTTTCATTAAAGCTCTTTTCTCAATACGTGAAACATAACTTCTAGAAATATTTAGCTTCTTGGCAATTTCACGTTGTGTCATTTCTTCATAATCGTTCAATCCGTATCGGTATACAATTACTTCGCGTTCACGTTTATCCAGTATGCTGAAGTAATCTTGCATTCTTTCAATTTCCATGTTTAATTGTATATATTCTAAAATATTTTCGTTTTCTGCTTCTAAAATATCAATAAGACTAATTTCATTACCTTCCTTATCCTGGCCGATTGGATCTTGGAGAGAAACATCTTTTTTAACCTTTTTCAATGCACGCAAATGCATTAAAATTTCGTTTTCTATGCATCTTGCTGCATAAGTTGCAAGTTTTGTTCCTTTACCAGTAGAAAAGCTCTCTACACCTTTAATAAGACCAATAGTACCAATCGAAATTAGATCTTCAACATCTTCTCCTGTATTTTCAAACTTTTTAACAATGTGTGCAACTAAACGCAAATTATGTTCAATAAGCTTATTTCTGGCTTCTTCGTTTCCTTCCTCCATTAACTTAATGTACTTCGCTTCTTCTTCTTTGGACAAGGGTTGCGGAAAAGCGTGATTTTTTACGTATGAAACAAAGAATAAAGCTTCTTTAATTAAAAGCCCGAGAACAGTCAGAATTCCGGACAAACTATAATCACCTCCTTAAAGTAACGAAACTACAACGTTTAGCTCACCTCCAACTGAAAGATCAACACACCACTCAGAAAAGTTCAAAGTCTGCTTAGTTTAATAGAATGTTGTTTTTTCTACGTCTGGAACGGTTTTCTTTAATTATTTACATACTCGTAAACGAGCAAAACCCTTTTAAGTTTTTACAATAATGAAACGTGTTACTTGCCGGTCTTTAATGATTACAAAGTAATAGGTGGGCTTTTGCTATATAACATTCCTATGTGAACTGTGAAAGGTTTGTGTCTGTCCAATAAAAATAAAGTTTTAAACATTGGAAATGTAACAGTAGTTCTAATTTAAGGAGTAGGTGGTATTTAACCGGGTTTTCTATATGTCATTGCGGTAATATTATAATTGGGATATAAATATAAAAAGCCATAAATACGTGCTGGAATTTGAAAGTGGCTAATCTAGAAAAACTGCAAATATTGAATTTTAATTCAGTGTAGGAGGAAACTGCGAACTAGAGCGGGGACTATCAGCAGCAGAGAGAAGCAATCCGCTGGAGAAAGAATTAATCAGCAGCAGAGCGACCTAATCCGCCGGAGACTGAATTAATCAGCAGCAGAACGAGATAAACTTCCGGAGATAGAATTATCGACTGGAGAGCAAAGAGATATGTCTTAGATATTTAGGGATTAGCTATATTGTTTTTTAAAAAAGGAGAGTTTGCAGCCCTGCCAAATTAGTTTGCAGTTTATCTATATTACGAATCAATCGCTAACCTCTAAATATATTAGAACCCAAATTTTAGATTTTTCCAGACAAAAAAAGTGACTGTTTTCACAGTCACTTTGAGGGTTGCTTTTTCTTATTATAATTTTGTATTGCGTCTTCATATGCATCTGTACGGCTTTTTAGGTAAGGTTTTATTCCTTTTTGGTGAGCAGCACGTGCGATCATATGCGCGGATACCGGGGCAGTTAATAAAATAAACACAACCGCCAATAATAATTTACCGCTCACAATTCCATGCGACCCGTATAAAAATAAAAAAGCTCCGATCAGAATACATGCAATCCCTAATGTTGATGCTTTTGTAGCAGCATGTAGCCTTGTATATACATCTGGAAATCTTACTATCCCTATAGAAGCTGACAAAATGAAGAAAGTTCCCACAAGGATAAACAGGATAACAAGTATATTGATAATTATATTACTCCAAATTTCTATCAATGATAACACCCTTTTCCAGATATTTGGCGATAGCTAAAGTTCCCAAAAAAGATAGGATCCCAATCAATAGAACCACATCATTTAATTTGGAGGTAACGATAGAGATGGATAATAGTCCTGCTAAAGCCATTATATTAATACCCATTGTATCTAATGCTACTGCTCGATCGGGCTGAGTGGGACCTATCATTACCTGATAAAGCAATAAGATAAGTGATGCAGCTATTCCTATAAAGCAAATAACCAAAGAGACTTGAAGTATTTGCTCTGTTAATGCTAATAAATCATTCATCTTGTCACCTCCATAATTGCCTTCTCGAATGTGTCTTTAATTGAGTTTATAGACTCTTCCGTATCATCTATATCCATTGCATGTATAAATAACTGAGTATTATCATTGGAAATAGCAACTGAAAGAGTACCTGGTGTTAGTGTAATTAAATTAGCAAGTAAAGTGATTTCCCAGTTACTCTTTAAATCTATTGGTAATGCGAAAATACCTGGTTCAACGTTCGGCTTTGGGGTATAGACAACTTTAACAATATCAATATTTGATGAAATCAGTTCCTTAATAAATAAGAAGATTAAACTGATAATCTTTATAAATCGTCGCAGATAAAAGGTATCGGGCACAAACCTATTTAATAGCAACAAGAGTAAAACACCTAATAAGTATCCTGCGAAGAAATTAGTGACAGAATAGGCTTCACTTAGAAACATCCACATAAAAGCAATAATTAGATTAATAACTATCTGAAATGTCATTTCGCATTACTCCTTTAAAACAGAATCGATATATATTTGCGGGTCTAATATATAGGCCGCAATCGAATCTATATGTGGATAAACAAATTCAGCACCTACACCCAATAGGACTGAAAAGGTTAATAGAAAGGCAACAGGAGCAATTAGCCCTTTTGTTGATTTTTTTTCTAAGTTTCCTAGCATTTGCTTATCGCCCCAGAAGCCATAAATGAAGATCTTCATAATGGAATAAAGGATCAATAGGCTGGTAAGCAAACCAATAATTACTATGGCAATATGGCCACTTGCAAATGCTCCTTTAAGCAATAGTAGTTTTCCGATAAAACCGCTGAATGGTGGAATGCCTGCCAGAACAAATGCGGAAATAAATAATAACCAACCTAGTACCGGGTAATAATGAATTAAACCACCCATTTTTCTTAAATCAGATGTACCTGCAACGTAAACAATTACCCCCACTAATAAAAAGAGTACAGACTTGATTATCATGTCATGAATTAAATAATAGATGGAGCCGCTTATACCATCTATAGTGAATGTACCGATTCCCAATAGAATGAATCCAATAGCAGGAATGATGTTATATGCAATAATTAACTTTATGTTATTGGTAGATAATGCGCCAATAATTCCAAACACCATAGACAATCCTGCAACCCATATAAATAATTCATGGGTTAATTCTAGCTTATACACAAAGATCAGGGAAAACACACGAAGAATGGAATAAATTCCAACCTTTGTCAATAATGCACCAAATAATGCTGATATGACGGGATTAGGCACAATATAAGATTTAGGAAGCCAGTAATACAATGGAAATAGAGCTGCTTTCGTAGCAAACACGAAAAAGAGTAATATTCCAATGGTGGTTAATATCCCTTGTTGCTCTACTTCTTGTACTCGCTCACCAATTTGAGCCATATTTACTGTACCAACCACAGCGTACAGAAAGGCTATAGCAGTAACAAATAGCATAGAAGAGAAAAGGTTTATTAATAAGTATTTCAGAGACTCTCTTAACTGAACTTTTCCTCCACCTAAAACGATTAAGCCATAGGAAGCCATAAGAAGCACTTCAAAAAATACAAATAGGTTAAATAAATCTCCGGTTATAAAAGCCCCTGATACGCCTGTGATTAAGAAGAAGAAAAAAGGATAGAAATAATAGCTTTCCTTTTTTTCCAGTCCCGCATGTGGCGCATAAAAAGCACAAACGGTTGCCACAAGATTTGTGGTTAATATAAGTAAGGATGCAAGGGAATCCATGACGAGAATAATCCCATATGGAGCAACCCATGCCCCTGTTTCCAAGATAATTGTTCCATCAGTAAATACCTTCCAAACGATATAGCAAGAAACCAAAAGACTTATCACAGAGAATATCTGGGTTAACTTTCTTGATATATTCACCTTTGAATTGAAAAATATAAGTGTAATTGCTGATACCAATGGAAGGATGATTGGTAAAACTGCTAAATTACTCATTTGATTTACCCCTTAATTGTTCCATATTATCTGTATTATTTTCTTTCGTAGTTCGGTAAGCCAACACCAATAATAGACTCGTTACTCCAAAACTAATTACGATGGAGGTTAGAATTAATGCTTGGGGGAGGGGATCCGTATAGTCGGATACACCGTCCGTTAGAATAGGTGGTTGACCTGTTTTAAGTTTCCCCATTGTCAAAATAAAGATATGGGCGCCATGAGATAGTAAAGCTGTCCCAATTACGATTCGTAAAAGCTGTTTTTGCAGCAGATTGTATATGGCTGTGGCAAAAAGTATCCCTGCTAAAATGGACGTAATAATCTCCATTACTGAGCCCCCTTATCTTTTTTTAGTTTGATGAGGCCAATGATAGCTAATGCTGCAATTCCCAGAACGGCTATTTCAAATAGTGTGTCCAGGCCACGCATATCAACTAAAATGACATTAACAATATTATGTCCGCCACCAAGTTTATAAGACGTTTCAACAAAGTAGTCAGAGATGGACTCAAACCAGTTACTACTATGAGCCGAAATAGCGACCATCGTCATAAGAGCTCCAAAACCGACAGAAATAAATAGGTTAGTCATCTTCGTTCCTGCACTATCAGTAGATTTACGCAGTTTAGGCAAATGATAGAAACATAACAAAAATAAAGCTACTGTTACTGTTTCAATTACAAACTGAGTTAAAGCAATGTCAGGAGCTCTGTAAACAACAAATAAAATTGCTACACCATAACCTACTACGCCTAGTACAAGAATTGCAGCTATATTATGGTTGGTAAAAATAGTAGCTACAGCAGCAATAATCATGATAATAACTACAGATACCTCTAAAATAGTTACATCTGCCAAGTAGTCATATTCCAAAGTAAACCCATTTGTTATAAACATAAACACAAAGGAAACAATTAAAGTTGTTGCAAGAATAATTGACATATAATTTTTTAAAGACCCAGTCATATAAGAGCGAGTAATTGCCCCTGAGATAACATCCAGTTTCTCTACAATCTGATCATAAACCTTATTTAGACTTAATTTACCAGGTAAGATAGTATATACCTTGCTCCATTTTTTCCTTGTTACAAAAAGGATAATTCCAATTGCGATAACTATTAAAGACATTTTAAGCGGTGTATTAAACCCATGCCAAAAAGCTACTTTATGGAATTCTACCTCAGGGTTAACTGCCTGTGCAGCATGCAAAAGGAAGGGAGCATTTACTATATTTGGAAATAACCCGATTAAAATGACTCCCGCTACAAGTACAATTGGAGAGAGTAACATTCCAATTGGAGCTTCGTGTGGTTTTTTAGGTAATTTATCCAGCTGCTTTGGTCCGGTGAAAACACCAAAGAAGAAGTACATGGAGTATACAAATGTGAAGATACTCCCAAATACAGCTAAATAAGGGATTGCTTGAGCTAAAAATGTTGTGCTATCTAAATGAAGTGTTGCATCGAAAAACAATTCTTTACTGTAAAAACCGTTTAGAAATGGCAATGGCACGGCTGCCATAGAGAATGTTCCAAATAACGCAAGTGTAGCTGTTATCGGAAGGAATGTAATCAAACCGCCAAGTTTTCTAATATCACGAGTCCCTGTTTCATGATCAATAATGCCAGCAACCATGAATAAGCTCCCTTTGAAGGTAGCATGATTCAGAATATGGAATATTGCTGCAAACACAGCAGCAGTGGTTCCAAAGCCAAGCATCGCCATAATCATTCCTAGCTGGCTAATGGTGGAAAATGCAAGGATTGCTTTAAGATCTGTTTGTCTAACGGCCATATAAGAGCCCCAACATAGAGTAATAATACCTACAAGGCTCACAACAATAAAGAACCACTCACTCCCGGAAAAAATGGATGAAAAACGTGCAATGAGAAATAATCCGGCTTTTACCATTGTTGCTGAATGCAAATACGCACTGACAGGAGTTGGTGCCTCCATGGCATCAGGAAGCCATATATGAAACGGGAATTGTGCAGACTTTGTAAATGCACCTAATAGAATAAAACCTAAAATTAATGGTAAATAGGAACTGTCTAGAATGACATCTACTTGGTTGATCATCTCTTGGATGCTTGTAGTTCCAGTAACAACCCAGAGTAATATAAATCCACCAAACATACTTAAACCACCAAATATAGTGATAAGCATACTTTTAAGAGCTCCATACCTTGATCGTTCTTTGAAATGCCAGTACCCAATCAGCAGGAATGAAGAAATGGAAGTTAACTCCCAAAATGTATACAAAACAAAAATATTGTCTGATAGCACTACGCCAAGCATTGCTGTCATAAACATTAGTAAGTAGACATAGAAGCTACCGAGTCTTTCCTGTTTACTAAGGTAAAAGATAGAATAAAGAACAACAAGTGCTCCAATCCCACTGATTAATAAAGCAAATAGTAAACTTAAACCATCCAAATAGAAATCAAAGTTAATCCCCAAAGAAGGAATCCAATTATATGTATGTCGAATTGGATTGAAATCTCTCCCTAAAAATTGGACGAAATACAGAAATATGGAGAGTGGCACAAACAAGACAAAAATGCCAGTATGTATCTTTTCTTTTAATTTACTTAATAACGGAATAAAACATGCAATAATGAGTGGTATTAACACTGCAAATATCATTAAAATTTATCCTCCTTCAAAAAAATAAGGCTGTCTAATTATTGCACATTATGTTGCTTAAATAGTCAGCTGTTATACAAAGTCACTGGAAACTGTAATATGTGGGTATCCAAACATGGAATGGTGGTGATGAAGCTTTTGTAATTGATACAGAATGAATGGCTAAAACATGGATTCTAAAGCAATTTATTCAAACAATAGTTTAACACAATATAATAACAAGAAAAATAAATAACCCCTATTATTCAGTAAAAATAATAGGGGTTTTCTGTTTCTTCATATTTATATAGCCAGCAATTTTTATCGGTAATCTTTTGTTTTTAATTTATGAGAAAGATGTCTTCTCTGAATTTCTTCTTCAATTAGTGAAAGAAAATCAGGGCTTAGATCTAATTCGTATGCTGTATAGTAAGATTCTAGCAATAATTCATCTGATAATTGCTCCATAAATACAGCCCTCCTAAAAATTTTACTTAAATTTAAACTATTACTAACTTACCACGATCCACATACCATAACAAGACTCAGGTTATCTACATTACCCTGTAGATAACTTGTGCGTAAATCAACTTGTTTGGTAATAATACGCTGTTAATTCAATACGAAAATTGTTAATAAAGTTATCCACAACGCAAATTTTGATGTTATTTGTCGAACGATTCTGGGAATATTTTGGTAGCAATTTTAAGTGAGTGTTCAAAGAGAATTATGGTTTCACTTCAAAAGAATAGTAAGTTATTATAGGATTAAGTTATAATATTATCTTACGGAAGAAGATAAAGTATAGTATGTTACTAATTAGAAATTATGAGGTGTGACCGTTGTTAAAAAGATTCTTACCAAATGAACATGTGAAAAGTATATTTGATATACAACCAGAAAAATTAAAGCAACGAGGGATTAAAGGTATTATTACAGATTTAGACAATACTCTCGTAGCATGGAATGTCAGGGATGCCACGCCAGAGGTTATTCAGTGGTTTAAATTGATGAAGGACAATGGAATTAACGTAACAATTATTTCAAATAATAAAAAGGAACGAGTAGAGCTTTTTTCTGAACCTTTAGGGACACCCTTTGTTTTTAGTGCTCGTAAACCGTTGAGCCGTGCTTTTAAAACGGTTGCCAAACAAATGGGATTAAAAAAGAATGAAATTGCTGTGATCGGTGATCAACTTCTAACAGATGTACTCGGAGGGAACTCGGCAGGATTTTATACCATTTTGGTCGTGCCCATCGTCCAGACGGATGGTAAAATAACGAAGATAAATCGAAGGATAGAAAGACGCATATTAAATTATATGCGAAAGAAAGGGCAAATTACTTGGGAGGAATAGGAATGGAAACACTTTATTGTCAAGGTTGTGGGGCTGAAATTCAGTCAACAGACCCAGGGGAGCCAGGTTATACTCCAAAGGCTTCTCTTCAAAACGAAAACGTTCTATGTAAAAGGTGTTTTCGCTTAAAACACTATAATGAAATACAAGATGTATCCGTCTCGGATGATGATTTCTTGAGAATGGTTAGTTCAATAAGGAATGCAGAAGGACTAGTCGTGCATATTATTGATATTTTTGATGTGAATGGAAGTTTATTACAGGGACTTCCACGAATTGTTGGTAATAACCCGATTATTCTGGTCGGTAATAAAATCGATCTATTACCAAAATCCACTAATGAGCGTAAGTTAATTCAATGGTTAAGAACATCTGCTAAAGAAGCGGGGATTAAAGTGGAGGATGTCTTTCTTATCTCTTCAATGAAGGGGTATGGACTTGAAGAGTTGGCTACTGAAATAGAAAAGTATCGTAAGAAAAAAGATGTTTATATTGTAGGAACTACAAACGTAGGAAAATCAACATTTATAAACAAATTGATTAAGCAAACTACAGGTTATTCCAATGTGATCACTACTTCTTATTTCCCGGGTACCACATTGGGATTTATTGAGATTCCTCTGGATGAGCAATCTTCATTAATTGATACACCAGGGATTGTTAATAAGCAGCAAATAGCTCATTATATTTCTGAAAAAGATTTGAAGGTTATCACACCTAAAAAGGAAATAAAGCCCAGAGTTTATCAGTTAAATAGCGAACAGACATTATATTTCGGAGGACTGGCCAGATTGGATTTTATAAAAGGAGAAAAAACATCCTTTGTTTGCTATTTTTCGAATGAATTGCCGATACATCGGACGAAATTGGAAAATGCGGACGAGCTTTATGTCAATCATATTGGTGAACTATTGTCTCCTCCAAGTGAAACGCCTGTAAAAAAATCGCTAGAACTTAAAAAAAATAGCTTTAAGCTAAACGGAGAAAAAACAGATATTGTTTTTCCAGGTTTAGGTTGGGTAAGTGTGGAAGGTAATGAAATAACAATTACTGCACATAGTCCGGAAAAGGTCGCTGTTTCAATAAGGAAATCACTACTTTAGGGGGAGTAGAATATGGAATACCATCTAGCTTTGATTGGGTACCCAATTAAGCATTCATTATCACCTTGGATCCACAACAAATTCTTAGATAAAGCAGGTTTAAGAGGAAGTTACGAACTTCATGAATTTGATCAGGCAAGTTCTTTTGAAGAGAATATTAAATTATTGAAAAGGAAGAAATACGATGGATTCAATGTGACCGTTCCATACAAACAAGAGATTATCCCATACCTTGATGAGGTTGATCCTATTGCTGATAAAATGGGTGCTGTCAATACGGTTGTAAATAAACAAGGTAAATGGGTTGGGTACAATACGGATGGCGTTGGTTATGTACGTTCATTGGAAGCAGCCTATCCTGAGGCGCTCTTAAATCAAGATTGTCGAATCCTTCTTATAGGAGCGGGTGGTGCGGCAAGAGGTATCTATTGTGCTCTGCGGGACAGAGGGTTCTCAAGAATTGACATAGCAAATCGCACACAAACAAGTGCATCTGACATTTTGGAGCTTCAGGCTGATCATGGAAATTGTACTGTTTTATCTATTCAGGAGGCTGAAAAAGCGCTTAAAGATTATGATATTGTAATCCAAACAACTTCGGTCGGAATGAGACCAAGTAGTAAAGATTCAATTATTCAAGTGGCAAATGTAAAAGACAAAGGAATATTCAGTGATATTATTTATCAGCCGTTAAAAACAGAATTTCTATCACAGGCAGAGACTGCCGGTGCGCCAATTCATTTTGGACATACAATGCTTTTATATCAAGCTCAATATGCATTTGAAAAGTGGACTGATAAAAAGGTCTCTTTAAACAATATGGCGGAAGAACTTAAATTACTTTTGGAAGGAAGATAATATGTTAACAGGTAAACAAAAACGTTTTTTGAGGGCAGAAGCTCACCATCTAAAGCCAATTTTTCAAGTTGGAAAAACAGGTGTTAATGAAAATATGATTATTCAAATTAACGAAGCCTTAGAAAAAAGGGAATTAATCAAAATTAGTATTTTGCAAAATTGTATGGGAGATAAAGATACAATTGCTGAAGAGTTGGCTGAAGGCACTCAGGCAGAAATTGTGCAAGTTATTGGTAATAATATTATCCTTTACAAGGAATCTAAAGAAAATAAAACGATTCAACTACCATAAAGAGGGTGTTGTTTTAATGAAACACGTAGGTATACTAGGGGGAACGTTTGACCCGCCTCATCTTGGGCATATGATTATTGCTCAGGAAGTCCAATTGTCATTAAACTTGGATGAGGTATGGTTTATTCCTTCCCATACCCCTCCACATAAAAATACGACAAAAACCAATGCTGAAGATAGGGTAAATATGGTGAAGCTGGCTGTACAGGGGAACGCTTACTTTAAAGTCAACACGATTGAGATAGATCGTTTCGGGAAATCATATACCTTTGATACAATAAAAGAACTGAATAAAGAATATCCACGCTGCACATTTTATTTTATTATAGGTGCTGATATGGTTGAGTATCTACCTAAATGGAATAGAATTGATCAACTAATTAAACTTGTGCAATTTGTTGGGGTGAAGCGGCCGGGTTTTTCTTTAATTTCAACATATCCAGTGATAGAGGTAGAAGTACCTCAAATTGATATTTCTTCTACCATTATTCGTAATCGAATAAAAAATAATCAGCCATTTTCGTATTTCACCCCTGAAGGCGTAATGAATTATATTAAGGAGAAACGACTATATGCAAATGGAACAAGCGGTTGAGTATGTCAAACCTCACTTAACAAAAGCAAGATTTGAACATACATTGCGAGTAGCTGAAACGGCGGTGGACTTAGCTGAAAGATTTGGAGTTTCCAGGGAAAAAGTGGAATTAGCTGCTATCTTTCATGACTATGCAAAATACCGCCCACTTGAAGAAATGGAAGATTATATAAAAAAAAGTGAGTTGCCTGATAATTTATTGACTTATCATCATGAATTATGGCATGGCCCTGTAGCGGCATTGTTAATAGAGAAGGAATTTGACATTCATGATGCTGATATAAAAGGGGCAATTCGCTACCATACTACTGGAAGAGCAAATATGAAGGATATAGAGAAGGTTGTTTTTATTGCTGACTATATAGAGCCAGGAAGAAATTTTCCTGGGGTTGAGGAGGTCAGAGAAGTAGTTTTATCTGACCTTAATTTAGCCTGTTGGATGGCGCTTCGAAACACAATTGAATTTTTGATGAAAAAGAAAGCAACCATCTACCCAGACACATTTCATGCATATAATGATCTTACAAGATATGTAAACGGAGGTAATCGTTAATGGAAGATAAAGATTTATTACAGATAGTAGCAACAGCTTGTGATGATAAAAGGGCAGAAGATATCATTGCTTTGGATATGAATGAAGTTTCCTTGGTAGCAGATTATTTTTTAATTTGTCATGGTAGTAACGAACGACAAGTTCAGGCTATTGCTAGAGGAATAAAAGATGCAGTGGAAGAAGAAGGGATTTCAATAAAACGTTTAGAGGGCATGGAACAAGCTCGTTGGGTGCTCGTTGATCTAGGCGGCATTGTCTGTCATATTTTCCATAAAGAAGAAAGAAGCTATTATAATTTAGAGCGCTTATGGGGAGATGCTACACAAGTTACATTGCATGTTGGGCAGGAAAAATAGTATGGCATATGGGAAAATGGCCGATGTTTATGATACGTTAATGGCAGTTGCACCTTATGATCAATGGATTGAAATGAGTTTAAGATTGTTTAAACAATGTGATAAACCAGTTAAACAGGTGATTGATCTTGGCTGTGGTACAGGAGAAATCAGTGTGCGTCTTGCTAAAGCAGGTTTCGAGGTCACTGGTGTGGATTACTCTTCTGATATGCTCGCATATGCAGAACGAAAGGCGACGAAAGAGCATACAAACATTGATTTGATTCAACAGGACTTAAGAGAACTGGAAGGTTTAAAAGAAATGGATGCAGCTGTATGCTACTGTGATGTTATGAATTATCTTACTTCCGAAAGTGATTTGAAAAATGTTGTTAAACGAATCGCAGACTCATTAAAACCCGGCGGCGTATTTATATTTGATGTTCATTCAATGCAACAGGTAGAAAATAATTTTATCGATCATACATTTGCAGAAGTAACGGAAGACACTTCTTATATTTGGTTCTGTACGGGAGGAGAAAATCCTGGAGAAATGTATCACGATTTAACATTTTTTCATAGAGAAGGGAATAAGTACGTTCGGTTCGATGAAGAACATTTTCAACGAACATACCCAATTTCTTTTTATGAACGTCTATTGTTAGCAGCCGGTTTTCAAAATATAAAAATATATGGAGATTTTTCTATAGATAAAGAAATAACCGAGGAGACTGAGCGGATGTTCTTTGTAGCACAGAAAAGAGTAGGATAAAAATATCCTATTCTTTTTTTATTAAAGGACTTTAAGTGATTTTGTCGAATATGAATTAGGGAGGACTCATCCTTGCTTTAAATTTATGTTTGACCCTTCGCAATCTGAATGAACCTCAAAGTATGCTCGATCCGCCTTCATCCCCCTATTATAGCACAAGGAAGTGACCTTCATTGAAAATGCCAATTAGAAGTGCTGGCTTTATTCTTATTATTACATCGGTAGTGGTTGTTTTTTTAATAATTACCCGCGAAGAAGAGCCACGAGTTCAACAAGAAATTTCCCCACTAAAAATTTCTACAACGGAAACACAAGAGGAAAGTAATCCATCCAAAGAAAATACAAAAATTATGGTTGATATCAAAGGGGCTGTTGCGAAGCCGGGAGTTTTTGAAATGCCTGTTGAATCAAGGGTAAATGACGCAATTAAACTAGCCGGTGGGTTTACAGCTGATGCTGATCAGTCACAAGTCAATTTAGCGCAGAAAGTCCAGGATGAGATGATTATAAATATCCCTGTTATAGGAGGAGAGCCCCTTACACAAGGTGAAGTTAGTAGTATCCAAACGGAAAAATTGAGCATTAATTATGCCACACAGGAAGAAATTGAAACCTTAAATGGAATAGGTCCTGCAAAAGCACAAGCAATTATTCAATTTCGTGAAGAACATGGATTCTTTAGTACAGCGGAGGATCTTCTTCAGGTTCCTGGAATTGGCGAAAAGACGCTTAATAATTTCATTGATGATATTCAAGTACCTTAAGCAGATTGACGAAAATAATACGATAAAGGTAAAATTGGATGGAAACCTGCAAAAATTAATTTAGTACGAAAAATGCTTTGGTTTCAATTAGTTTTAGTATTATCAAAATTTAGAGGAAAATAGTATTTTATAGGGAGAGAAAATAGTATGGAAAGAATTTCTTGGGACCAATATTTTATGGCACAGAGCCATTTACTGGCATTGAGAAGTACCTGTACAAGATTAATGGTAGGGGCCACCATTGTTCGAGATAAAAGAATTATAGCAGGAGGGTATAATGGAAGTGTAACTGGCAGTGTGCACTGCATGGATGAAGGCTGTTATGTTATTGATGGACATTGTGTAAGAACAGTGCATGCTGAAGCTAATGCACTTTTACAGTGTGCCAAATTTGGTGTGCCAACAGAAAATGCAGATGTATATGTAACACATTTCCCATGTCTGCAGTGCTGTAAGCAACTTATCCAGGCAGGAATAAAAACAGTCTATTATGCAGAAGATTATCGTAATCACCCATATGCTGAACAATTATTTAGTGAATCAGGTGTAAAAACGGTAAAAGTAGAGCTTGATTATCTAGCTGTCGATACACAATATCGTGAAAAACAGATGTTTGTTGATGGATTACTTGAAAAGCTTGAATTATCCACACTGGAAAAGGAAGAAATAACACAAATTAAAAATGAAGCTGAAAAGCTATTTCAGTATACAACTGAATAGGGAGAACAATCATTGAAAGGTTACTGGTATCTCATTCCTGTTTCCGTTACTCTCGGCTTCTTGACAAAAAACCTAATGCACTACTGGCTTTTAGGACTTTTTTTAATATGGATATTGTATCTTTACCATAAACAACGATTAGGGATTTTTCCTATCCTAATATCCCTAATCGCATCTCTTTTTTTCACTTGGTATATCCCTTCTCCAACACAACTCGAAAACACTGCTCCCCATCTTCCTGATAAAAAAGAATATCAAATGACTGGAAAAATTATTAGTCCCATTGATGAAAAAAGTCATAGCATTCAATTTTTGCTTAAGGACAATTCACATGATAATACTGTACAAGTAGTTTATTTTAATGGCAAGCATGATACAGCTTCCACATCAGGTCGTATTCATTCGCTCAAATATGGCGCTACATGCGAAATCAAAGGCATAATGGAAGTACCAGACCAACCGACTAATCCAGGCCAGTTTAATTACCGACAATACTTGTTTGGTCAAGGAATTCATTATCAAATTGTTGTTAATCAACTTTCTGGTTTGAAATGTTCTGGTTCCGGATATATGCACCGTTTTTATAAGCTTCGGGATATGTTAACAACCTATGTTGTAACTAACACTTCTGAAAGCACATCCGCATGGTTGAGTGCAATTGTATTTGGAGATGATTCGTTCCTGCCTAAGGACACAATTGAGTTATTTCGAAGATGGAGTCTATCGCATTTATTAGCAATCTCTGGTTTACATGTTGGACTTGTATTGGCCTTGTTGTATTTTATTTTGATTCGACTACTTGGCTTAACGAAAGAAAATGCTCAATGGACGATCCTTTTGTTTTTGCCAATTTATGCGGTGTTGGCTGGGGGAGAGCCCTCGGTTATTCGGGCGAGTGCCATGGGATTTGTCTTTATCGTCATAAACAAACTGCATATGAAATGGAGTGTTTCAGATGTATTAAGTTTCATTTTTATTCTACTTGTCTTAGTTGATAAGTATATTATTTATCAAGTTGGATTTCAGTTTTCTTTCCTCGTAACTTTCGGTATACTACTTTCACAAAAGTGGCTCCTGCAGGACGGTTTTTCATTTTTTCAAATGCTTAAGCTTAGTTTTATTTCACAACTTATAATCCTGCCTTTATATTTCACTTATTTCTCCACATTTCAACCATTGTCAATTCCTTTGAATATGATTATTGTCCCTTACTTTTCCTTCTTTTTAATTCCTTCACTTTTCATCCTGTTCATTTTGTCTCCATTTAAGTTAATTGCTGCTATATTAAGCTCATTAATTAATGTTTTGCAGGAATACATGCTTGCAATGATAACTTATATTGACAATTCTTTTTCAACATCCTTATCTTTAGGCCCTTTACCACTTAGTATTACGGTTATTTATTATGTCATCTTTTTTCTTTTGATGAAAAATCTCCACTACAAAAATTTAACTAAAGCATTTGGTTATGGCATTTTACTGGTTGTTGTTTTGGTAAGTGGAGCAATAAAACCATACGTATCGAATGTTGGATATATAACCATGTTGGATATCGGTCAGGGGGATGCCTTTGTTGTGGAGTTACCACATCGTAAAGGAGTCGTATTAATTGATGCTGGTGCGAGTTTTTCCTTCGATTCGGGAGAGCCAACGGAAAAAGTATATACACAAGTTATTAAGCCATATTTATTGTCGCGTGGAATAAATAAGATAGATGCAATATTCTTATCCCACGAAGATACAGACCATAATGGGAGTTTATCGTTTATTATTGACGAGTTTAAAGTTGGTGCCATAATTGTAAGCCAATTTTACGAACTGGGGGAACAGGAAATAGATTCATTGAACAAATTAGGGGTAGAGCTATTACGATTAAATGAAAATACGGCGGTAACGATCGGTGGAGAGTCGTTTACGATATTAGGTCCCAAAAAAGATCGTGCTTCATCAAATTCAAACTCATTAGTAATTTATGGAAGGCTTGGAGAGAAAGGTTGGCTTTTTACAGGGGATATTGGTGTAGAAGAAGAAAAAAATATTTTACAGGAATTCCCGGGGTTGGAAGTAGATGTATTAAAGGTAGCTCATCATGGTAGTAATACCTCAACAGATGATGAATTTATTCGTAAGTTGCAACCTGAATACGCTCTTATATCTGCAGGCAAAAACAATAGGTATGGTCATCCTACTCAAGAGGTGATCGACAGGCTTGAGAAGTATGATACTACCATATTGCGAACGGACCAAGATGGAGCTGTACAATTTCGTTTTAAAAAAGATAAAGAAGGAACATTTTATAGGCAATTCCCATAGAATGGGGTGAAGAGAAAAAAATATAAATAAAAAATGAAAAAGAGACTGGTAAATATCAGTCTCTTTATGATGGATCGTTAAAGCCATCTGACCTTATTATGGTTTTCGAATTATTGGCCGATTACGCTAACTGTTACACCGATAGCAAAAATTAAAATAAAGAAAATAAATGAGAAAGCAAAGCCTTTCATGGAATCGACAACATCATTATTTTTGGATTGTACATTTTTTTCAAATTCGTTCACATTTACCCCTCCTATATCACCATTAGTATAAATTAAATTATGGAAAAAATCCACTTTAGAATAAAAATTATTCCTAACGATATGCATCTCCAAATATAGAAAGAACTAACAACTATACTTTTCTGCTTGCGGGATAACCTAAGTATAGGAACCAATCCCGTTTAGGAGTCAGTTTCTAGAGCTGGTTCTTAAACGTTGATATAGATGATCGGGGAAAGTGCCCAAACACTTTCCTCGACTTTACTCTTGCTATTAAAGGGGACACACTTTACCATATAATCTATATACATAAATGGTGGAGTGAAAGAAATGTCATATATGGAAATAATGAAGAAAGTAAAAAATAAACAAATTGCACCAGTTTATTTATTATACGGATCAGAAAATTACTTTATACAGAAATTACAAAAAGAAATAAAAAAACAAGTGCTTGGTAAAGAAATGGATAATTTGTCATTTTATGATTTAGAAGAAACGCCGGTTCAGGAAGTAATTAGTGATGTGGAAACCTACCCTTTTTTTGGGGAGAGAAAGTTAGTCATTGCAACTAAGCCTTCTTTTCTGAAGGCCAAACCAGATAGAACTGCAGTGGAACATAATGTAGAAATATTAGAGAATTACCTCTCCATGCCAGTTGACTATTCTGTACTTGTTCTAATAGCACCTTATGAGAAAATTGATGAAAGGAAAAAACTAACCAAAGTACTTAAAAAGAATGCAGATATTGCAGTGTGTAACCCAATTAAAGATTATGATGTAAGAAAATGGATTGATAATTTGGCTGGACAGTTAAGAGTATATATTGATCAAGATGCCTATGACATATTCGAAGCTGAACTATCCACTAACTTAAATATGATGGAAAATGAATTAAAGAAGATGGCTCTTTTTGTTGGAGAAAAAGGAACTATTACTAGAGCAGTGGCAGAGAAATTAATTTCACATACTGCGAGCAGCTCTTCATTACGGTTAGTGGATACTGTGATTGATCGAGACTTAGCACAAGCAATTGCTATATATAAAGATTTAGAAAAAATGAAAGAGGAACCAATAGCGTTAATTGGTTTACTAGCCTTTCAATTTCGTACCATTTTGCGTGTCAAATTATTAAAGCTTAAAGGATACAGTCAATCACAAATGCAGAAGCAACTTGGTGTCCATCCGTACGTAATAAAAATTGCTCTGGCAAGAGAAAAGAAATTCACTGTAGAAAAATTAGAGGCTGCAATGGATAAGTTGGCTCAAGCTGATGCCTCAATGAAACAGGGGGCAATGGAGAAGGATTTAGTGTTTCAGTTGTTATTATATGATCTTATTAACGAATAATGAAACCAAAAGTCGGAGACGCTGGACCTGAAAGTGGTGAATCCAGTAATTTTTTCCTTTAAATTATGGTTCTATTACAAATGTTGGAGCACAACCGCATTTTGTTCATTCATAGTTGGAGTAAAATGCGAACTAAAGTATATTTTATTTTAAGGAAGCGGATGGACCCATTGATTTCCGCTGCAGGGGGACGCTTTCCACCGGCATGGCTTCAGCCGCTTCCTTCGCTACGCTACGTCCAGGGTCTTCAGCTCATGCTATTCCGGTAGGAGTCGCGGGCCAACAGGACGTTGGTTATGCAATCGTTGCCACAGGACGTGGCGTTCTTAGATTGCCCCCTTCCGCTCCAATCAATTTGTATCTGCTTTGTACCATAAATAACGGGTTATTATCTAACCACTTTACCATCGAAGTGTATTTTCCAAACGGTCATTTACAAACAACCAAGTTACGTCGCAGTTTATCTATTTTCCGAACAAGGGAAACTGTATTTTGGTACAATTTTATAATTTCCTAAGAAATAAAAAAAACGATCCTGGAGGATCGTTTTTTTATTGGAAATTATGCACCTAAGCTGTTTACTTTTTTTGCTAAACGAGACTTTTGACGGTCACCGTTGTTCTTATGAATAATTCCTTTTTGTACAGCTTTGTCAATATGCTTTGCAGTAGATCTGAATGCAGACTTTGCATTTTCCACATCATTTGCTTCAACTAATTTTTCCACACGTTTAATTTCTGAACGCATTGCAGATTTTTGTGCTTGGTTATTTGCATGCTTCTTATTGTTGACATCTACACGTTTAATCGCAGATTTAATATTAGCCATTGTTTCACCTCCTAAATTTCATAAAGCGTATAAAGTAAGACATTATCCTCAATTAAGTATTGGCTTTTAGCCCATTTCACTTTGTTAGTGGACAAAAGACATTTTACCAAACGAAAGGCATGTTTTCAATAGCTTTGATGCGTAATATGTTTTTTGTATTTTTTTACTACCTTTGCAGACCCTAAGAATGAAAGAAGCAGGAAAGGATGAGTTTGCTATGGATAATAAAAGTATACCACAAGTTAGAACGGATTTGGCCGTTGAAGCTAGAGATATGTATGTTGAAAAAGAAAAAAAGCAAAGTAATAGTAAACAAAATGAAATTAAAGGTGTAACCATTAAAGAAAGAAAACAAGAGGATATTAATATTTCTTATGTAGAGGTTGATGAAACTGGGGCAGAAATGATAGGCAAGAAACCTGGTACGTACGTTACTATTTATGCTGATGGGGTGAAACGCCAGGATACAGCTAGTCAGGAAGCTGCTGCAAAGGTTGTTGCAAAAGAGTTAGAGGAATTAATTAATAAAAATAATATACGTTACAGGGAAAGGTCTTATTGTAGGATTAGGAAATTGGAATGTAACTCCTGATGCCCTTGGACCTATGACAATGGAGAAAATTCTTGTCACAAGTCATTTATTTGAATTAGAGCATGAGACGGTTTCAGAAGGATATCGATCCGTAGCTGCAGTCACACCGGGAGTTATGGGTGTGACGGGGATAGAAACAAGTAACATTATCTTTGGTATCGTAGAAAAATTCAAACCTGATTTTGTGATTGCAGTAGACGCCCTTGCTTCAAGATCTATTGAACGAGTAAATGAAACAATTCAATTATCTGATGCCGGTATCCATCCGGGTTCAGGAGTAGGGAATAAAAGAAAGGAACTTAGTAAAGAGACTTTGGGAATTCCTGTTATTGCTATAGGTGTACCAACCGTCGTGGATGCTGTAACAATTACGAGTGACACAATAGACTTTTTATTAAAACATTTTGGAAGAGAATGGAAAGAGAAAGATCGCCCCTCGAAATCCTTAGCTCCAGCAAGTCTTTCTTTTGGTGAAAGAAAAAAGTTTACAGAAGAGGACTTACCCGATGAAGAGAAGAGAAGAACATTAATGGGTATGGTGGGAGGTCTTTCCGATGAAGAAAAGAGAAGTCTTATTACGGAAGTACTCACTCCAATGGGACACAATCTAATGGTCACCCCAAAGGAAGTGGATGGATTTATGATTGATATGGCTGAAGTAATTGCTAACGGGGTAAATGCTGCTTTGCATGAGAAAATAGATGTTAGTAATTTTACATCATACTCACGTTAAAATGGTAAGGACTCTACTAAGTCTAGCTTGAAAACATTTTGGTTCTATCTGCCTGATTCATCTCATAGATTATATCAATAGAGTATGATGCGGGGAAGGGTGGAACCATGATTTCAAATAGTAAAGGAAAGAAACAAATAAATCAGGTTTATAAACGAAGTGGTATATATATTATTAGCATCCTTAGTCTATTTGTTTTAATTGGAATCTTAACAACTGCGAAGCCTGCTTACAGAATTTCATCCCAGATGATAACGGAATGGACAAGCGATATGGACAGTTCTATATTTCTTTATTTATTAGGATTGGAAAACAGAGCATTTCAACAGGCATACCCTGAGGATAAAACCATCCCTAAACCAACAACTGCTTTGTTTCATATCGCAACAAATATTAAGCCGGATGACCCGCGTAGTTTACTGGGAAAGGAATTACCAGGCTTCTCCTTATTTGACAGCCGTGTCCTGATCGCGGGTGAAGGGACGAATTATACAAACCTTCCAATAGAATCGTCACCCCCCTTAGAAGAAGTGTTAAAAGAAAGGGAAGCTGTTTTGGATGAAGAGTCAGAAGAAGCTAAAGAAAAAGATGATAAGACGAAGAATGATGGCAAACCAACCACTGGAGATAAAGAGGTTGTTTATATTTATAATTCCCATAACAGAGAGTCCTTTCTACCCCATCTTCCCGGAGTAACTGACCCTGATTTAGCACATCATAAGGAAGTAAATATAACAAAGGTAAGTGATCGTCTTGCAGCTTCACTTGAAGCGGAAGGAATAGGGGCAACGGTTGATAATACAGATATTATGAGTATATTAAACGATAAAGGTTGGGGTTATGGACAATCGTATAAAGCATCTAGGGATGTTGTCAAAGAAGCTTTTGCTACGAACAAAGATATAAAATTTGCGTTTGACTTACACAGGGATTCCATTCAAGGAGAAGCTACTACGAAAAAGATTGATGGAAAGAATTATGCCAGAATCATGATTGTCATCGGAGCTGAGCATAAAGATTACGAGAAAAATTTAGCTTTGGCTACAAAATTGCACTACAAACTTGAGGACAAATATCCTGGTTTGAGTAGGGGTGTCTATCCAAAAAAAGGACCTGGAGTAAATGGTATTTATAATCAGGATTTATCCGAAAACTTACTTGTTCTTGAAATGGGCGGTGTTGACAACCATTTAGAAGAGCTATATCGCTCTGCAGATGCGCTTGCAGAGGTGTTTAGCGAATTTTATTGGGATGCAGAAAAAGTAAACTCTGACTCTTAAGGGGGAAAACAAATGGTACGCTCAATTATTGTTTTACTTTTGTTTGCCATATTCTTTTTAACAGGAACACTTTACGGCATGGATCATGCTCAGCCTATGGAAGGTGAAGGGGAGAGGGAGATACAGACTAATGCAGTGGAGACAAAGAAAACGAAAAAGGAACATGAAGCTAATACACAGGAAGTAATATACCAGAATCCAAAAGCAGTTAGTACAGAGCAAGTTGATGTAGCGGAACCAGTTAGCTTTGTTCAAAAAGCTGCAGCCTTTCTTGAAGCTGTAGTAAAAGGGTTCTATGAAGTATTGGTTCAACTTTTGTATCAAGTTTCAAAGCTATTCTTTTAGCAATAATAGTATCAATAGTTAATGAAAATAGCCCCTTTTACTAGTTTGTCATCTGTTTTGTTCTTGAATATAACTGCTTCAATTGCTATAATCAAGGCTAGTTATTGTCGACTAAAAGTTGAAGCTTATGTAGGAGTGAACATCACTAATGACAAAAAGACAAAGAAATGTGCGTAACTTCTCGATTATTGCCCATATCGACCATGGTAAATCAACATTGGCTGATCGGATATTGGAAAATACAAAAGCAATAACACAACGAGAAATGAAGGAACAATTATTGGATGCGATGGACCTTGAGAGAGAACGTGGAATAACTATAAAATTAAATGCGGTTCAACTTCAATATACAAGCAAGAGCGGCGAAGAATTTATTTTTCATTTAATTGATACTCCAGGGCATGTTGATTTTACATATGAAGTCTCCCGTAGTCTTGCTGCTTGTGAGGGTGCGATCCTTGTTGTAGACGCAGCACAGGGGATTGAAGCTCAGACTTTGGCCAATGTGTATCTTGCCCTAGATAATGATTTAGAAATAATTCCTGTTATTAACAAAATTGATCTGCCAAGCGCAGACCCTGAAAGAGTAAAGAAAGAGTTAGAGGATGTCATTGGAATTGATGGAGATGAAGTATTACTGGCATCAGCAAAGTCAAATATCGGGATTGAAGAAATATTAGAACGAATTACAGAGTCGGTGCCTGCCCCGGCTGGAGATCCGGAAGCTCCACTAAAAGCCCTCATTTTCGACTCGCTTTATGATCCTTATCGTGGTGTAGTAGCCTATATCTGTATTAAAGAAGGTTCTTTGAAATTAGGCGATAAAATCAGAATGATGGCTACAGGCAAGGAATTTGAGGTGAACGAAATTGGTGTCTTCAGTCCTAAGCCTATTAAAAAAGACAGTTTGACTGTAGGTGATGTAGGGTATTTAACTGCCTCCATCAAAAATGTTGGCGATTCCCGTGTTGGTGATACTATAACACACGCGAAGAAACAGGCAGACACTCCTTTACCAGGTTACAGAAAGCTTAATCCGATGGTGTTTTGCGGTCTATATCCTGTTGACTCTAATGATTATAATGATTTGCGAGAAGCACTCGAACGTTTGGAGCTTAATGACTCATCCCTTCAATATGAACCAGAAACATCGCAAGCACTTGGTTTCGGATTCCGTTGCGGTTTCTTAGGATTATTGCACATGGAAATAATTCAAGAGAGAATAGAGAGGGAATTTAAAATTGATTTAATTACCACAGCCCCAAGTGTAATATATGAGGTGGAGCAAACAAATGAAGAGCTTATTGAAATTGATAACCCTTCTGTAATGCCTGATCCTCAACAAATTAATGAAATAAGAGAGCCTTTCGTAAAGGCAACTATCATGGTTCCGAATGATTTTGTTGGTGCTGTGATGGAAATATCTCAAAAGAAGCGTGGGCAATTTATTGATATGGAGTATTTGGATGATATTCGGGTAAATGTAATTTACCATATCCCTTTATCTGAGATTGTTTATGATTTCTTTGATCAATTAAAATCACAAACCAAAGGATATGCTTCCTTTGATTATGAATTGATTGGATATCGAGCTTCAAACCTTGTTAAAATGGATATTCTCTTAAACGGAGAAACTATTGATGCGTTATCCTTCATCGTACACCGCGACTTTGCGTATGAACGTGGGAAGCAAATTGTCGATAAGTTAAAAGAGCTTATCCCAAGACAGCAATTTGAGGTTCCTGTTCAAGCAGCTATTGGTAACAAAATTGTGGCCAGGAGCACCATCAAGGCAATGCGTAAAAATGTACTTGCGAAATGTTATGGTGGCGATATTTCCCGTAAACGTAAATTGCTTGAAAAGCAAAAAGAGGGTAAAAAGCGCATGAAGATGGTAGGCTCTGTAGAAGTGCCGCAAGAAGCATTCATGGCTGTATTAGAAATGAATGATGATTAAGGAATAAGCTTACTCAAAGAAGGGAGGAAAAACCTGACAGTTTTTTATGCTGGAAGGTTTTTCTCTTTTATTTTGTCCAAAGGAGAAATGTTATGAATCTCATCCAATCTGTTTATATACACATCCCTTTCTGCCAGCAGATCTGCCACTACTGTGATTTTACTAAGTTTTTCTACAATGAGAAGCTGGCAACCGAGTACATTGTAGCGTTAAAAAAGGAAATGGACACGTACGTGGAAGGGAACAAAAATAAAGTTAAAACGATATTTATCGGCGGAGGAACTCCAACTGCACTTAACTTAGAGCAACTAGAGACTTTGCTCCAAGCTGTGGATGCTAAATTTGATGTCAATAGCTGTGAAGAATATACGATAGAAGCGAACCCAGGGGATTTCGATGAAGATAAGATAAATTTACTAAAAATGTATGGAGTAAATCGTATTTCTTTAGGAGTACAGGTTTTTGATGATAAAAAACTGAAAGAACTCGGGAGATTGCATACTGTGGAAGATGTTTACCGAACGGTAAATTTATTAAAAAGAAATAGTTTTACCAATATAAGTGTGGACCTTATCTATGCACTTCCCAACCAAGCCGTGGCTGATTTTCGTAGAACCCTTGAGGAAGCAGTTGCTCTTAATTTGCCCCATTTGTCAACATATGCTTTACAGATTGAACCTAAAACGGTTTTTTATCAGCGGCATCAGAAGGGGAAGTTGCACCGTCCAGCACAAGAGGAAGAGGTTGAAATGTATGAGTTGTTGAAGCAAATAGCAAAAGCCAATGGCTTGAAACAATATGAAATCAGTAACTTTGCTAAAGAAGGTTTTGAAAGTGAACACAACTTAACATATTGGAACAACAAATACTATTATGGATTTGGCGCAGGTGCTTCTGGGTATCTTCCAGGAAAAAGAACAATTAACATTCGACCACTACCTAAATATATAAAGCAATCAATGCAAAACGGTCAACCCATTTTACATGTTGATGAGATAGGTTTAAAAGAGCAAATTGAAGAAGAACTATTCTTGGGCCTCCGTAAAACAAGCGGAGTTAGTAAAGTGGCCTTTATGCAGAAGTTTGGAATGGATCTAGAAAAACTCTATGAGCAATCTATTAATGAATTAACAAAAAAGAACTGGTTGGTGAATGCGGAAAGAAAACTTTATTTAACGGAAGAAGGAATGCTTCTGGCTAATGAAGTATTTGAAAGATTTTTACTGGACGAAGAACCATCAAAGAATAAAAATTGATTATTTTTATTAAAAGTTTCTTGTTTGAATTCATGTTTATTGACAAAGAAAATATGATTTGATAATTTAATAATAGCATTAGCACTCGACCTTCAAGAGTGCTAACAGAGGTGATCATCATGTTAACTGAAAGGCAATTGTTGATTCTGCAGGTCATTATTGATGATTTCATCGAGACAGCACATCCAGTTGGTTCTCGAGCTATTTCTAAGAAGGATAATATTCCATTTAGTGCTGCAACAATACGCAATGAAATGGCTGATTTGGAAGAAATGGGCTTTTTGGAAAAGACGCATACATCTTCTGGTCGAATTCCGTCCGAAAAAGGCTACAGATATTATGTTGATCACTTAATATCGCCTTTTTCAAACCAGCAAAGAAAGGGTAACGTAATTAAACACGTTCTTCAGGATGGGGTATTTGAATTTGAACAGATTGTTCAAATGTCAGCAGAAATGCTCTCTGAGCTTACCAATTATACTTCCATTATTTTGGGGCCGGAGATATATGAAACTAAATTAAAACAGGTACAAATAATTACATTGTCCTCGAATACAGCCGTAGCTATTCTAGTAACAAATACAGGTCATGTTGAACACCGGTCTTTTTCAATACCTAAAAAAATTAAAGCGTCTGAATTTGAAAAGATGGTTAACATTATGAATGATCGGTTGCATGGAGTACCTATCGTAAAGTTACCTGAAAAGTTTAATTCGGAAATAGCTTCTATTATGCGGAAGTATATTGAGGATTTTGATACATCCTACAATTATTTGAAAGCTGCTTTTCTTGCTGACTACCCTGTGAAGTTATATATAGGTGGAAAATCAAACATACTTATGCAGCCTGAGTTCAATGATGTAGATAAAATAAGGTCTTTCTATTCCATGATGGAAAATGAAGAAGAAATTGCAAATTTATTAAAGCAGAATCATGATGGGATAGAGGTATTCATTGGACAAGAAAACAAAGTAGACGCCATTAAGGATCTAAGTTTAATTACCGCTTCTTATCATTTGGGTGAAGGACAATTAGGAACGATCGCATTATTAGGGCCAACAAGGATGGAGTATCGTAAGGTCATTACATTGTTAAATATCTTATCAAATGAAATGACTGAGGCATTATATATGTGGTATAAAAACAACGGATAGAGTAAAGAGCTGATAGTTTTTCTTCTCTATTGGTCCATGTTATAGTGTAACGTGGCGATTTTAAAATGGAGGTGGCACGGATGGAAGAACAGGGAAATACTAACGAAAATGAAAAAAATCATGAAGATGGAAAAGTTGAAGTCCTTGATGCAGAGCAAGAAGGAAAAGATACTGCAGATGAGCAATTAAAATTACAAGAAGAAAATGAAGCATTAAAAAAGGAGAAGGATGAAGTCTTTCAACGTATGCTTCGTGTTCAGGCAGAGTTTGATAATTTTAAGAAACGTTCTCAGCGGGAAAAAGAAGCTGATAGGAAGTATAAGTCACAAGATTTAGTAAATGAATTATTACCTGCCGTGGATAATTTTGAAAGAGCATTACAAGTGGAAACAACTGAAGATAATGCTGGATTTGTAGAAGGTATCACTATGGTATACCGACAAATTAAAGAAGCTTTAAAATCTCAAGGTGTAGAAGAAATAGATTCAGTTGATAAAGAGTTTGACCCTAATCTTCACCACGCTGTTATGCAAGTGGAAGAGGAAGATAAAGAGCCCAACATAATTGTTGAAGAGCTGCAAAAGGGTTATGTGCTTAAAGATCGTGTTATTAGACCAGCTATGGTAAAAGTAAATAAATAATCTGGAAATGGTAGCTAAGGAGGAAATAGAAGATGAGTAAAATTATTGGCATCGACTTAGGAACAACAAATTCATGTGTATCTGTTATGGAAGGTGGGGAAGCTGTTGTTATCCCTAACCCGGAAGGAAACCGTACTACACCATCTGTTGTAGCTTTTAAAAATGGCGAAAGACAGGTAGGAGAAGTTGCAAAACGTCAGGCAATAACTAATCCAAATACAATCCAATCCGTTAAGAGACATATGGGTACCGACTATAAAGTAAAAATTGAAGATAAAGAATTTACTCCACAGGAAGTATCAGCAATTATCCTTCAGCACATTAAATCATACGCTGAAGATTACATTGGCGAAACAGTAGAAAAGGCAGTTATCACTGTACCAGCTTATTTTAATGATGCTGAACGTCAAGCAACAAAGGATGCTGGGAAAATAGCTGGACTTGAAGTAGAGCGTATTATAAACGAGCCTACTGCAGCTGCTTTGGCATACGGTATTGATAAAGATGATCAAGATCAAACAATTCTTGTTTATGACTTAGGTGGCGGTACATTCGACGTTTCCATCTTAGACATTGGTGATGGCACATTTGAAGTAGTCTCAACTGCCGGGGATAACCGTCTGGGTGGAGATGATTTTGATGAAGTAATTATTAACCACATGGTTCAAGAATTCAAAAAAGAAAATGGTATAGACTTATCAAAAGATAAAATGGCAACACAACGTTTGAAAGATGCAGCAGAAAAAGCAAAAAAAGATCTTTCCGGTGTATCACAAACTCAAATTTCATTACCATTTATCACAGCTGGGGAAGCTGGGCCATTGCATTTGGAAATGAACTTAACACGTGCTAAGTTTGAAGAATTATCTTCTGACCTAGTAGAACGCACAATGGTGCCAACACGTAAAGCACTATCTGATGCTAGTCTATCTGCAAATGATATTCATAAAGTAATTCTTGTAGGTGGATCTACTCGAATCCCTGCAGTTCAAGAGGCTATTAAGCGTGAAATCGGTCAAGAACCTTCTAAAGGAGTAAATCCTGATGAAGTAGTAGCATTAGGGGCTGCTATCCAAGGTGGAGTGTTGCAAGGAGACGTAAAAGACGTAGTACTACTTGATGTTACTCCATTATCATTAGGTATTGAAACAATGGGATCTGTATTTACGAAGTTAATTGAACGAAATACAACAATCCCTACAAGCCATTCCCAAGTATTCTCTACCGCTGCAGATAATCAAACAGCAGTAGATATTCATGTCCTTCAAGGGGAACGTGAGATGGCAGCAGATAATAAAACATTAGGTCGTTTTCAACTAACTGATATTCCGCCAGCACCACGTGGAGTGCCACAAATTGAAGTATCTTTCGATATTGATGCAAACGGAATCGTAAATGTTAGAGCAAAAGATATGGGTACGAATAAAGAACAATCAATCACAATTAAATCATCTTCTGGTCTTTCTGATGAAGAAGTTGATCGCATGGTTAAAGAAGCAGAAGAAAATGCGGAAGAAGATAAAAAACGCCGTGAGGAAATTGAACTTCGTAATGAAGCTGATCAACTAATCTTCACTACAGATAAAACGATTAAAGATCTTGGGGAAAAAGTATCTGATGAAGAAAAAGAAAAAGCGGAGAAGGCAAAAGAAGAACTTAAATCTGCTTTAGAATCAGATGATCAAGAACAAATTAAAGAGAAGAAAGAAGCTTTAGAAGAACAAGTCCAGCAACTTTCTGTTAAAATGTATGAACAAATGCAACAAGAAGCTCAGGCTCAGCAAGGTCAAGAAGACCAAGGTTCTGATGATGATGTTGTAGATGCAGACTACCAGGAAGTAGATGAGGAAAAAGACGAGAAAGATAATAAATAAAATAGCTTAATTATAAAAGTCAAAGTCAGGATTCTCTTGGCTTTGGCTTTTTTTAAGAGCAGGATTTTGTTGCTTTGAAAATGGAGCTAATTTGCCACGCATGGTAAATTAATGATAAGATTAATTTTATGCAAAAGTTGTGTCGGGAGAGTGATTTTTAAGTGAGTAAGCGTGATTATTATGATGTGCTTGGTGTAGAAAAAGGCGCGTCTAAAGATGAAGTAAAAAAAGCGTATAGAAAATTAGCACGGAAATATCATCCGGATGTAAATAAAGAAGAGGATGCAGCTGATAAGTTTAAAGAAGCGAAGGAAGCTTATGAAGTACTAAGTGATGAGCAAAAACGTGCGCAATATGATCAATTTGGCCACGCAGGTGCACAAGGTCAAGGCTTCGGAGGTTTCGGAGGCGGAGCACAAGACTTTGGTGGATTTGGTGATATTTTCGATATGTTCTTTGGTGGCGGTGGCCGCAGAAGAGATCCGAATGCTCCTCAACAAGGCGCTGACCTCCAATATACAATGGTACTAGACTTTGAAGAGGCTATTTTTGGAAAAGAAGAGGATATAATTATTCCGAAAGAAGAAACGTGTGAAACATGTGATGGGTCAGGTGCGAAGCCAGGCACGAAAACAAAGACATGTTCACATTGTAATGGATCAGGACAGTTAAATACAGAGCAAAATACACCTTTTGGTAGAGTAGTAAATAAAAGAGTATGTCATTACTGTAATGGTACAGGGAAAATTATTCCTGAGAAATGTGGTACATGTGGTGGCGCCGGTAAAGTGAAGAAGAACAAAACAATTCATATTAGTATTCCGGCAGGCATTGATGAAGGTCAACAAATTAGAGTGGCAGGTAAAGGAGAAGCCGGTATCAATGGTGGACCTCCAGGAGACTTATATGTAGTTGTTCAAGTAAAACCACATGACTTCTTTGAAAGAGAAGGAGACCATATATTCTGTGAGCTACCACTCACTTACGCACAAGCAGCTTTGGGGGATGAAGTGGAAGTTCCAACTGTGCATGGTAAAGTAATGTTGAAAGTTCCCGCTGGTACTCAGACAGGTAAGACATTCAGAATGAGAGGGAAAGGTTCTCCAAATGTTCGTGGGTACGGTCATGGTGATCAGCATATTAAAGTGAAGGTGATGACACCGACAAATCTTACTGACCGTCAGAAAGAGCTATTAAGAGAGTTTAATGAAATAGGTGGAAATGAAGCTACTGAAGAACAGGAAAGTTCACTTTTCCAAAGGTTCAAAAAAGCTTTTAAAAGTGAATAAATAATCTTATTATATGGAATAGCATGACATATAATTTTAAATTAGAAATGAGTGATCTTTTTTGAATTGGTCGGAGATCTGTATCCATACAACAAATGAAGCAATTGAACCTATCTCTAATATACTTCATGAAACAGGTGCAAGTGGGTTGGTAATTGAAGACCCACTTGACCTTGTTAAGGAAAGAGATGCCTTTTTCGGTGAATTATTCGAATTGGACCCTTCTGAATACCCGGAAGAGGGAGTACGCATTAAAGCTTATCTGCCAGTGAATAGTTTTTTAAGTGAAACTATTGAGGAAATAAAACAAGCAATTAATAATTTATCAACTTATGGAATAGAACTGGGGCAGAATACGATTTCCTTAAATGAAGTAGACGAGGAGGAATGGTCTACAGCATGGAAAAAGTACTATAAACCTGTTAAAATATCTAAGAGGATTACCATAACTCCAACGTGGGAAGATTATGAGCCAGTTTCCTCTGATGAGGTGATCATTGAACTGGATCCAGGTATGGCATTTGGTACAGGAACCCATCCGACTACGGTATTAAGTATTCAAGCTTTAGAGAATTTCTTAAGTAAAGGTGATACTGTTATTGATGTTGGATCCGGTTCTGGTGTTTTAAGTATTGCTGCTGCTTTACTAGGTGCGGAAAGTGTGCAAGCATATGATCTCGATGATGTAGCTGTAACAAGTACGAAATTTAATGTAGAACTAAATAAACTTAGTGACAAGATTCAAGCAGAACAAAAAAACCTGTTAGAATCTGTGCATACAGAAGCGGATATTATTGTATCTAATATTTTAGCAGAAATTATCGTTCAATTTATTGATGAAGCTTGGGAAAGATTAAAACCAGGTGGATACTTCATAACTTCAGGAATAATTCAAAATAAGAAGCAAATGGTAAAAACTGATTTAGAAGTAAAAGGCTTTGAAATTATTCAGATAAATGAAATGGAAGAATGGATTTCAATTGTAGCACGAAAGAATGTTTTATAATTCTTGTGACGGAAGAGAGGGCTTGAATTGCAACGCTACTTTGTATCTGAAACAGGGTGGGGTACAAATGAGGTAACCATTCTTGGAGAAGATGTTCATCATATTAATAGAGTAATGCGCTATAAAGAAGGTGCCAATATAATCTGTAATCACCCTGATGGCAGAGCAGCTATTTGTGAGCTTTTAGTTATTACAGCAGATAGTGTACAAGCAGAAATCAAACAATGGTTGAATGAAAACGTGGAGTTGCCAATTCAAGTAACTGTTGCTCAAGGCTTACCAAAAGGTGATAAACTAGAGTTGATTTTGCAGAAAGGAACGGAATTAGGCGCATATGCTTTTATTCCTTTTCAAGCAGAACGCTCTATTGTTAACTGGGATAAAAAAAAGCAAGAAAAAAAGTTAATTCGTTTTAATAAAATTGTCAAAGAGGCAAGTGAGCAAAGCATCGTAATCAAATCCCAACAATATATAGCACCATAACCGTAGAGCGTTTAATTGAAGAAAGTTCCAAATATGACGTAAAACTGTATGCGTACGAAGAACAAGCTAAGGTGTCGGATTATAAGTCATTTGGTACAGTATTAGAAAACGTTACAATTACGGATAAAATACTTATCTGTATTGGTCCAGAGGGTGGTTTTTCTCCAAAAGAAGCTGAAAAACTAAATGATAATGGCTTTCAGGCTATACGTTTAGGCCCTCGAATTTTGCGAACTGAAACTGCAGCTTTATATGCTTTAGCAAGCATTTCCTATCATTTTGAAGAATTGAGGTGTGATTCATGACAACAGTGGCATTTCATACATTGGGTTGTAAAGTGAATCATTATGAAACGGAAGGCATCTGGCGAATGTTTAAGGAACATGGATATGAGCGAGTGGATTTTGATCATGACGCCGATGTTTATGTAATTAATACGTGTACCGTCACAAATACCGGAGATAAAAAAAGCAGACAGGTAATTCGACGAGCTATACGTAAAAATCCTGAAGGAATTGTGTGTGTAACCGGTTGTTATGCCCAGACGTCTCCAGGTGAAATAATGGAGATCCCTGGAGTGGATATTGTTGTGGGGACACAGGACCGGAAAAATATGCTTCAATATATTGAAGAACATAAAAAGACCAGAGAACCAATCAATGGTGTAACAAATATAATGAAAAATCGTGTTTTCGAAGAGATGGATGTCCCTGAATTTACTGACAGAACTAGAGCTTCGTTGAAAATACAGGAAGGCTGCAACAATTTCTGTACCTTTTGTATTATACCATGGTCAAGAGGGTTGCTCCGCTCAAGGGATCCAGAAAGTGTAGTAGACCAAGCCCAAAAGCTAGTTGATGCTGGTTACAAGGAAATTGTGTTGACAGGAATTCATACAGCAGGCTACGGAGAAGACATGAATGATTATAATTTCGCTATGCTACTGAATGATCTTGAAACAAAAGTAAAAGGATTAAAGCGAATTCGTATCTCTTCCATCGAGGCAAGTCAGATAACGGATGAAGTAATTGAGGCATTTGATCAATCGGAAAAAATTGTCCGTCACCTTCATATTCCACTGCAATCTGGTTCTGATAGTGTACTTGCAAGAATGAGGAGAAAATATTCCAGTCAATTCTATAAAGAAAAAGTAGAAAAAATAAAAAAAGCATTACCTGGATTGGCGATAACCTCAGATGTTATTGTTGGGTTTCCTGGTGAAACAGACGAAGAGTTTATGGAGACATACGATTTTATTAAAGATATTGGCTTTTCTGAATTACATGTCTTTCCGTTTTCGCGAAGAACTGGGACTCCTGCCGCTAGGATGAATAATCAAGTGAATGAAGAACTGAAAAATGAACGTGTACACCAGTTAATTGAGTTATCAAATCAATTGGCTAAACAATATGCTGCTAATTATGAAGATGAAGTTTTGGAAGTTATTCCAGAAGAACATTCCGAAGACCCTCTACGGCCTGAATTACTTATTGGTTATACGGATAATTATTTAAAAGTCCAATTTGAAGGTACTCCAGACATGATTGGAAAGATTGTTAGAGTTAAGTTAACTAAAGCCGGGTATCCAATCAATGAAGGTAAATTCGTTAAAATTATGGACAATGCTACACATTCGATGGCAAAGTCTGTAATAAACTAGAATCTGACCTTAATTTTTTTAAAGATAATCCGAATGCTTCATTTTTGTAATGAAGTAGTTCGGATTTTTTGCTCAAAAATACCGGTAACAATTAATAAAATTTGTTGTTTTTATTCTGTCATGCTATGATGAATTTAGAGGTACGTACAACATAGGAGAGGAAGTAATAATGATGAATAATGAGTTAGCAAAATATATTGATCACACCCAATTAAAGCCTGACACTACAAAGGATAGTATAGAAAAACTAGTTGCAGAGGCGAAGGAATATGAATTTGCCTCCGTATGTGTGAACCCATCATGGGTGCCGTTTTGTTATGAAAAGTTAAAGGATACTAATGTGAAGGTATGTACAGTGATCGGTTTTCCTTTAGGTGCTACTTCAACTCAATCAAAAGTATTTGAGACAGAGCAGGCTATAAAAGATGGAGCTACAGAAGTTGATATGGTTATAAATATTGGCCTTTTGAAATCGGGTGAGGATGATCCGGTTAAACAGGATATCGCTGCAGTAGTAAAAGCTGCGGAAAATAAAGCTTTAACAAAAGTGATTATTGAAACATCCTTATTGACAGAGGACGAAAAAATTCGTGCTTGTAAATTAGCCAAAGAAGCTGGGGCTGATTTCGTGAAGACATCTACTGGCTTTTCTACAGGAGGAGCTACTGTGGAGGATATAAAACTAATGAGAAAAACTGTCGGAAGTGACCTGGGTGTTAAAGCTTCCGGTGGAGTAAGAGATCTGGAAACAACTAAGGCAATGATTGATGCTGGTGCCACGAGAATTGGCGCAAGTGCTGGTGTTGATATTATACATGGCGGTAGTGGAACTTCTGACTACTAATATAAAAATGTATAAAAATGAAGCTTTATGTAAATAATCTGTTGACCTGTATGGATGAATATATTATAATTTAAAAAGGCATGTGACAGAAGTTCATATGCTGGTACAATCCTGTTTTGTGCTTCGGAGGGAGGGAAATTAGCATGTCAAATACAACTCGCGTTCGTAAAAACGAGTCTCTTGAGGATGCTCTTCGTCGCTTCAAGCGTAGTGTATCAAAAAGTGGTACACTGCAAGAATATCGTAAGCGTGAACACTATGAGAAACCAAGTGTTCGTCGTAAAAAGAAATCTGAAGCTGCTAGAAAGCGTAAATTCTAAAGAGGGTGCAAAAGCATGACATTACTTGAACAGCTGAATCAAGATATGAAGCAGGCAATGAAGAACAAGGATAAAGAAACGTTAAGTGTTATACGTATGGTGAAGGCTTCATTGCAGAATGAATCAATAAAACTTGGTAAAGACTCTCTTACAGAGGACGAAGAATTAACCATTTTGTCCAGAGAAGTCAAACAAAGAAAAGATTCCCTCCAAGAATTCAAATCAGCTGGACGCGATGATCTTGTTGAAAAGCTTGAAAGAGAAATTAATATTTTACAAGAATATATGCCAAAACAGCTTACAACTGAAGAGCTGGAGGCCATTGTTCAGTCAACGATTCAGGAAGTAAATGCAACATCTAAAAAAGATATGGGTAAAGTAATGAGTGCGGTTATGCCTAAAGTCAAGGGAAAGGCAGATGGCTCTCAAATCAACAAAATTGTGCAAAAACAGTTAAATTAAGCTTAATGATAAGATCTTTGCTGCCAAAGTAGCAAAGATCTTTTTCGTATTTAAGGAAAAAATTTTGACTTGAATTTTTTTACTCGAGGCTGGCACGAGTTTATCATGGCTTTTAATTTGTATGTGCTTGGTGCTTTGTTCCATTTCTAAGTAAATGAATGAAGAGACTATCTTCGAAACGCTGCTTATGATACGATTGAAATAAAATTAATTTAAAAATAATTTATGTATTTGAAACCAATTACATAATATATTCGTAAGTAACATAATAAGGGAGGTGATTTTACTTGCCGCTAAAGAAGATGGTAAGGTACATACTTTTTACTTTTATAGTATTGTTGCTTTTTTGCACTGAAAATGGCATTCCTGTAAAGGCAGCAGATGACGGAAGTGGAAAATCAGTATATTTTATACCAATTGAAAGGGAAGTAGAGAGAGGGCTTGAGGCATTTCTATCTCGTACTACCGATGAAGCTATAGAAAATGGTGCCGACCATATTGTTTTTGAAATTGATACTCCAGGCGGTAGGGTTGATTCAGCTGGTCAAATCGCAAAGCTCCTTCAGGATCTGGATATACCGACAACTTCTTTTATTGTTAATCAAGCTTTGTCAGCAGGTTCCTATATTGCTCTAAACACGGATAACATATATATGAAGCCACAAGCGACAATGGGTGCTAGTGGTGTTATTAATTCAGATGGTACTGCTGCCGATAAGAAAGCTCAGTCAGCCTGGTTAGCGGCGATGAAAAGTGCCGCAGAGTCAAAGGGAAGAGATCCCATTTATGCAGCGGCTATGGCAGATAGCAGCATCGATTTACCAGAATATGATGCTGGGAAAGGAAAGTTTTTAACACTTGGACCTACTGAAGCAGTGAAAGTTAATTATGCTAAAGCAGTAGTGGACGATCGTGTAGAGTTATTATATGAATTGGGTCTGTCGAATGCTGCTGTAGTTGAAAAAGAACCTACATTTTCAGAAGAAGTTGCCAGATTTCTTACAAATCCAGTTGTGATACCTATATTATTGTCTGTGGCAAGTCTTGGCTTAATTGTGGAATTATACTCTCCGGGTTTTGGAGTTCCTGGAACGATGGGCTTAGTAGCATTGGTATTGTTTTTTTACGGACATATTGTAGCTGGATTAGCTGGGATGGAGGCAATTATATTACTTATCTTAGGAATTGCGCTAATCATAGCTGAATTTTTTCTCCCTGGCGGTATTGCTGGTTTATTAGGGATAGGTGCAATTATCGGCTCATTGCTTATGTCAGGTTACGATTTGGGTCATATGGCTATGAGTATAAGCATTGCATTTCTAGTAACTCTTATTGTGTCCATCATTTTATTTAGAAGAATTGGTATGGATAAAGGAGTTTTCCGCCATATTATTTTAAAAGAACAAACTACCACTGAATTAGGCTATGTTTCTTCTGTAAATCGCCTAGAATTGATTGGCTTAGAGGGAAGAACTGTAACGCCTTTACGGCCCTCTGGGACTGCTGTTTTTGATAATGAACGGCTAGATGTTATTTCCGAAGGTGGTTATATAGATGCAAATAGAAATATTAAGGTAATAAAAGTAGAAGGTGTACGTATTGTAGTTAGAGAAATCTAATTTATAATAAATAAATATGTAACAGGAGGAAGATGGAATGGAATTATATGATCTTATGCCATTGATTATCATTGCGGTAATTCTAATTGTATTGGCAATTCTATTTACTTTTATCCCAGTAATGCTCTGGATCAGCGCATTGGCTGCAGGTGTAAAAGTCGGGATATTTACTCTAATAGGTATGCGTTTAAGACGCGTTGTACCTAACAGGGTAATTAACCCATTAATTAAGGCTCATAAAGCTGGGCTAGATGTTAAAACGAACCAATTAGAGAGTCACTATTTAGCTGGTGGTAATGTTGACAGGGTAGTAAACGCCTTAATTGCTGCACACCGTGCGAATATTGAATTGCCGTTCGAAAGAGGAGCAGCAATAGACTTGGCAGGACGCGATGTTTTGGAAGCAGTTCAAATGAGTGTAAACCCTAAAGTTATTGAAACACCATTTATTGCGGGTATTGCTATGGATGGAATTGAAGTTAAAGCAAAAGCGCGGATAACTGTTCGTGCAAACATTGACCGTCTCGTAGGTGGTGCAGGAGAAGATACTGTAATTGCCCGTGTTGGGGAAGGTGTTGTAAGTACCATAGGTAGTTCGGAGGCTCATACAAAAGTTCTGGAAAATCCTGACTCAATCTCCCACAATGTCTTAAATAGAGGTTTGGATGCAGGTACAGCATTTGAAATTCTCTCCATTGATATTGCGGATGTGGACATCGGCAAAAACATTGGTGCGATTCTACAAACTGACCAAGCTGAAGCGGATAAGAACATCGCACAGGCCAAAGCAGAAGAACGCCGTGCAATGGCAGTTGCACAAGAGCAAGAAATGGTGGCGCGTGTTCAGGAAATGAGGGCGAAAGTAGTAGAAGCAGAGGCAGATGTACCTTTGGCGTTAGCTGAAGCGTTACGTTCTGGAAATTTAGGTGTGATGGATTATATGAACTATAAAAATATCGATGCAGATACAGATATGCGAGACACCATTGGTAAATTAACCCAAGAAAACCATGATGATAATGATCAATAATTAGGTGATATTGCAGCATAAGGAGGGATTTTATGGATGTAATATCTGACTTCTTTGAAGCTATTGCCAGTAATTTTTTCATTATAGCTTTAATTATTGGAGGTATTATTAGTTTTATGAAGGATAATACCTCAAAGGGTAAGAAGCAGGAACCGTTTAATAGGCCGGAAACTTCTCCTCAAAAGCAGCCTTATTCTCAGCCAACAGTTCAAAATGAACAGCTGGAAACTCAAAGCCAAGCTGAAGAAATAGGCAACACATTGGCAGAGCAACAGAGAAAACGTATGGAAGAGCTAGCTGAGAGAGAGCAAGTATATTCTGCTCGATCAAAGGATGAGATCAATAGGCATGATGCCATTTTGGGTAATACTTCCAAACAACCGTCGGAAGTTGCACTATCCCATAAACAAAGAAAGTTTAAAAAACAAGTCACTGCTAACTTTGAGAAAAAAGGATTGGCAAATGGAATTATTATGTCAGAAATCCTTGGCCCCCCAAGAGCAGTAAAGCCTTACAAGTCAGTAGTACAACAACGTAGAAAATAATAATAGAAAAGCCTTTAGCCAAAGTAAAAGTACTTTTGGTTAAAGGCTTTTTTAGTTTGATATGTTCTTAAATTACCGCAAGATACATAAATATATAAATGGAGAGGGGCTGCATTTATGAAAAAGCTACAACAAGGTTTACGACCATGGTTAACTAAATATCTTGCATTTCCTTCTGATATTATGCTGGAACTCCCAAGAATTACAGTAGTTGGACAAATTCACGTATACATTGAAAATCACAAAGGACTTGCTACATATTCTGAATCAGAATTAAAGTTAAAGATGAATAAGGGTTATGTGAAAATTACCGGAAGTTCATTTGTACTTAAAATGATGTTGCCTGAGGAAATACTTTTGGAAGGTGAAATTAGAGATATTACATTTGTAACTGACTAAGTGCTATGTATGGAAGGTGGGGAAAGAGATTATAAACAATAAATCACATCTAACTGGTTATGTAACTATTTCAGTAACAGGAAGTTTGCCAGAACGTTTTTTCCAGACATGTGCCAATGAAGGAATCATGGTTTGGAATGTAAAGAAAAAATCAGTCAAGATTTGTGAAGGAACAATAAAACTCAGTGATGTTCAGCAATTAAGGAAAATAAATAGAAGAAAAAACTATAAAATTAAATTTACAGAAAAAAAAGGCTATCCATTTTTTTTGCGAAGGATTACAAAGAAAAAAGAGCTAATGTTTGCCTTAGTTTGCAGTTTATTGCTAGTGGTATTTCTTTCAAATATTATTTGGAAAATTAATATTACAGGAGTCCCAAAGGATATTGAAGAAAAAATAAGCCGTAAACTGAATGATTATGGAATCCATTCAGGTACATGGATTTTTACATTAGATTCACCAAATAAAATTCAACGTGAACTTGTGGAGGATATTCCTGAATTATTATGGGTCGGTGTACATCAAAAAGGGACAACCTTTTTCCTTGAAGGAGTAGAAAAGACAATTGTGAAAGAGGAAGAGCCTTTAGGGCCGCGTAATTTGATAGCTTCAAAAAAAGGAATTATTAAGAAATTATATGTTTCTAATGGTATGCCAAAGGTAAAGGTGAATGATTACGTGAAACCTGGGGATCTCTTAGTTTCAGGTGTTATCAATGAAAATGAACAAGATGAAAAGGAAGAAAATAAAGAGGAACAAAGTAAGAAAAAATATGTTGCTGCTGAGGGAGATATCACTGCAACCACTTGGTATGAAGTGATAGTTAATGTTCCATTAACAGCGAGTCATGAGTCACTTACTGGTGAACAGGAAAAAAGATATTATGCAAAATTGGGTAATTTTAAGTTGCCGATATGGGGATTTAGCGATCCGGACTATCAGTCTGTCCACCGAGAAAGAAAAGAGACACCGCTTTACTTTTTAAAATGGAAAATGCCAGTAAAGATAGTTGAAATGGTACTAAGTGAAAAAACGCATAATAAAAACAAAAGAACAGAGGATGAAGCTGTTCAAGTAGGAATAATGCAGGCCAAAAAAGAATTAAAGATAAAATTGGGACCAGAAGCTAAAATATTGTCTGAAAAAGTTTTGCATGAAAGTAAGGAGAATGGTAAAGTTAAATTAAACTTATATTTCAATGTCGAGGAAGATATTGCGACAGCACAACCTTTGGATCAAGGAGATTGATTATGTCCGAAAACCTTACTGAAATAAATCTACAAATCACAAATCCTAATGAAGCGATGGCTTTATTTGGCACAAATGATAAATACCTGCATCAATTGGAAGAACAATTAAATGTTTCCATTGTAACTCGAGGAGAACAGGTGCGTGTTTCAGGCACCGAAAAGGATATTTCTCTTGTACAAGATATCCTTTTGACTTTATTATCTCTTGTGCAAAAAGGCCTGCAAATTACTGAAAGAGATGTTGTTTATGCAATTGAATTAGCTAAGGAAGGGAAAATAAATCAATTAGAAACATTATTTGAAGATGAAATCACTAAAAATGTAAAAGGAAAACCTATACGAGTTAAGACACTGGGGCAAAAAAAATATGTTAGTGCAATTAAAAATAACGACCTCGTCTTCGGAATTGGACCAGCTGGAACAGGAAAAACTTATCTTGCAGTTGTGATGGCAGTACATGCGTTGAAAAATGGTATGGTTAAAAGAATTATACTCACACGCCCAGCAGTGGAGGCGGGAGAAAGTTTGGGTTTTTTACCTGGTGACTTAAAAGAAAAGGTAGACCCTTATCTACGTCCGTTATATGACGCATTACACGATGTGCTTGGGAACGAGCATACACTTAGGCTGATTGAAAGAGAAACGATTGAGATAGCACCACTTGCTTATATGCGTGGAAGAACTTTAGATGATGCCTTTGTAATTCTGGATGAGGCACAAAATACTACACCTGAACAGATGAAAATGTTTCTAACCCGTTTAGGCTTTGGATCCAAGATGGTGATCACAGGTGATATTACTCAAATTGATTTACCTAAGGGCGTGCAATCTGGCTTGCGGGTAGCTAGTCAATTGCTTAAACCGGTAAAAGGAATATCTTTTATATATCTGGAGCAATCAGACGTAGTTAGGCATCCACTCGTGCAACGTATAATCGATGCATATGAAAAAAATGTTTAGTTTTAGAGAGCAGGACCAAAAAGGGTCTTCTTTCTATATTGTCTCTGAAAAAAATGAGGTGGACTAAATGGAGAAGAAAAAGAAGAAATCAAAGTTATTCTACTATATGAAAAATAAATGGATATTTATAATCCTATCCGTTATTTTACTAGGTATATTTTTCTTTTTCATTACCCTGAATAATGTACATACTGAAACTTATAACATTGAACGTTTTACAACCACAAAAGAGACAATACGCTCTCCAATTACTATTGAAAACGAACAAGAAACAGACAGAAAAAGAAGAGAGACTGTGCAAGCCGTTGAAGATCGTTATGAGATTTCCACTGAGATAACAGAGGAGCGAATAGCTTATATTAACGAAATTTTTGAGGCAATATCTAAGTTAGAAATGGAATCAGTCAAAGAGGATTCCAATAATAAAGATATCGCTCCTCCACTAACCAATCAAGAAAAAGTGCAACAGTTGAAACAACTGCTATCACCTGAAATAAACCAAAATATTAACGATTGGGTTTTTGCTGAGCTTGTAGAGTTTCCAAAAGAAGAACGATCCAAAGCGAATGAGTTATTAATTAACTCATTACAAGAAGTTTTTGAGGCAGGTGTAAGAGCGGAAAATACCCAAGGAGCTACTTCCACAATAAAGCAATCGATAAAGTATTCATCGTTAACACCAGAATCAAAGGAAGCTCTTAACAAACTGGCAGAGTTTGCCGTTGTGGAGAATTCTTTCTTTGATGTAGAAAAAACGATGAATGCAAGAAAAGAAGCGGTTAGTAATGTGGACCCTGTCACTATAAGGGCTGGCGAAGTTTTAGTCAGAGAAGGCCAAGTTATTACTAATGAAATCTATGAAAAATTAGAATTAGCCGGCTTACTTGACAGTAAGAGAAATATTATCCCAATGATAGGACTAGGTTTACTCATCACTTTAATTTGTTCTGTGATAGTATATGAACTGCAGCGAATCAATAAGCATACCCATTTTGATAAGAGTAAGATTATTGCCACACTATTAATAAGTGTACTAGTTATTCTCTTTATGAAGGTGGTAAGCTTATATTCTACACAAGCCAATTCATTTTTTTATGTAGTACCCATTGCAACAGGCGCTCTATTAATAAAACAATTGATCCAAGAACGTTCAGCAATTATCTTCAGTTGCTTATTTGCTATTCTAGGTAGCATCATATTTAACAACCAAATCCCTGGTTCTTTAAATATTGAGGCAGGAATCTACTTCTTCTTTTCTCAATTGGCAGCTATTGTTTTCCTTATGAATGTGAAAGATCGCTTAGCCATTTTAAAAGCAGGGGTAGGTATTACAGTTATAAATATAATAACCATATTACTATTTCTATTTCTTTCTTTTGAAAAATATGCAATTAGTGATATATTTATTCAAACGTCGTTTGGTGTTATTTCTGCATTCTTGTCAGCAGTGTTGACTATCGGATTATTGCCTTTTTTTGAAACAGGTCTCGGCATCCTTACAGACATAAAACTATTGCAATTAGCAAGTCCAAACCAACCACTAATGAAAAAATTACTGACAGAGGCGCCGGGAACGTATCATCATTCTGTAATGGTAGCAAACCTAAGCGAAACAGCGTGTGAGGCCATAGGAGCGAATGGGTTATTAGCGAGGGTAGGTGCATATTATCACGATCTTGGTAAAACCTTAAAACCACATTACTTTATTGAAAATCAATTAGCGATGAGTAATCCCCATGACCTTATAACAGCGAAAGAGAGTGCGGCCATAATTATTAAGCATCCTTATGATGGTGCAGCAATGCTAAAAAGGCATCGTTTGCCTAAGGAAATTATAGATATTGCTGAGCAACATCATGGCGAAACACTTGTTAAATATTTCTTCTATAAGGAGTTAGAAAAAAATAAGAAAGCAAAGGAAGCTGATTTTCGTTATCCTGGTCCAAAACCACAGACAAGAGAAATAGCCATTATTTCTATATGTGACTCTGTAGAAGCAGCAGTACGATCCTTGAAAGAACCAACAGAAGATAAAATTGAGCAAATTGTGACCTCTATCATTAATGATCGTATGACAGATGGACAATTGGATGATAGTCCATTGACTCTGAAGGAATTAAAAGTAGTCCAACGAACAATATGTACTACATTAAAAGGTATATTTCATTCAAGAATTCAATATCCCATGAAGGAGGCTAAATAATGCACATTGACTTTCACGACCAAACAAATTCTGTGCCAAGTGATTATATAGATCTTTTACAACGATTGGTGGAGTTCGCAGCAAAACAGGAGGGGATCTCCAGAGAGGCTGAAGTTTCCATAAACTTTGTAAATAATAAAGAGATTCAAGAGCTTAATCGCAACTATCGCCAAAAGGATACACCTACTGATGTTATTTCATTTGCTATGCAAGAGAAGGTGGATGGAGAAATAGATATAGTTGGAGAGGACATTCCGTTAATCCTTGGGGATATCGTAATTTCCATTGACAAAGCGAAGGAGCAGGCCGCGGATTATGATCACTCTTTAGAAAGAGAACTTGGTTTTCTGGCGGTACATGGTTTTTTACATTTATTAGGGTACGATCATATGTCACATGAAGAAGAAAAATTGATGTTTAAGAAACAGGAAGCAATATTGGGTGAGTTTGGAATTGAAAGGTAAGAGATCGGTTGGTTTTACATTCGCTTGGAATGGGCTCAAGGAGGTAACCAGGACAGAGAGAAATTTTCGTATTCATTTATTTATAACTGCGCTGGTACTTACCATAGGTTTCTTAGTAGAGCTTAATTGGTTAGAATGGTGTATAGTAATTTTTGCAATTGGATTCGTGTTAGTTACAGAGGTTACAAATAGTGCTATAGAAAAAATGATAGACTACTTGAATCCAGCTATACATCCATCTGCGAAAATAATTAAAGATATGGCAGCGGGAGCCGTATTGATTGCCGCAATTATTGCTGCACTTATTGGATTAATTATTTTCCTGCCCAAAATTTATACATTATTTATGTAGGTTTATGTACTTAGGCTGGGACAAATGTGCTTACATTATGTCTCGGCTTTTTTATAGGTTCTAATATATATGTTGGGGTTATTTAATGATTCGGAAAATAGATAAACTGCGACGTAACTGTGTATGTTTAGAGTATGAAAAATGACTTTGTTGATGGAAAACTCGCAAATTATTGAATCTGGTTCCACCCCGCTACGGAAAACACTGCGCTTTTCGGGGGCGGCTGATGAGCCTCCTCATGCTACGCATTCCGGGGTCTCACCTATGCCTCATCTCCCCCAGAAGTCTCCGTATTTTCCTCCGCTCAGAGTACTTCTTTAAAAGTATTAGGTTATTATTAGAAGCTGAAATGTACTCACTTTTATATTTTGCGTACAAGTTGTTGAGTCTAAGCCTATCTGGTTCTTAGGTAACACTACGCTGTATTCTGCAGACTAAAACTCATACAAATTGATTGGAATGGAAGATGGCGACTCCAGCCGGATAGCATGAAGTGAAGACCCTGGACGGAGCGTAGCGGAGGAAGCGGCTGAAGCCATGCCGAGCGGCAAAGGAGACACTGTGAGGTTACGAACAGATGTCGCGCTTGTACCCGGAGGTGTGAAAGCGTCCATCTGTAATGGAAATCAATGGGCTTGTCCGCTTTCTACAGTGGCTTATTAATTATAAAAGTTTTCTCTAGTTCGCATTATGCTCCAAATATGAATGAACAAAATTCGTTTGTGCTCCAACTTTTGCAGTAGAACCTTTTTATATTTGTTTAATTTTGGTGATAAACAGGAAAATATGTAATAATTTACGTAAGCAGATAATTTTTTTAAAGCTTTTGTCGAAAATATGAAAAGATGCATTTTTTATAGTATCATACAAATAAGAGAGAATTCGTCATGGAGGATACAACATGGACACAAATTTCAAATCAGGTTTTATAGCAATTATTGGTAGACCGAATGTAGGTAAATCCACATTTATGAACAGAGTTATTGGGCAAAAAATTGCAATAATGAGTGATAAGCCCCAAACAACCCGAAACAAAATCCAAGGAGTGTTAACTCAAACTGATGCTCAAATGGTGTTTATTGATACACCAGGAATTCACAAGCCTAAACACCGCTTGGGTGATTTTATGGTAAAACTTGCGGAAAACACACTTAATGAGGTTGATGCCGTATTATTTATGATTAATGCAAGTGAAGGATATGGCAGAGGAGACCAATATATATTAGATCGCTTACAACAAGTTAAACGACCAGTCTTTCTAATAATAAATAAAATAGACTTACTTCATCCTGACGAGCTTTTTCCGTTAATCGAAACTTATAAAGATAAATATGAGTTTGAAGAAGTTATTCCTATTTCCGCATTACAGGGAAACAATGTAAATCATTTACTGGAAATCTTAAAACAGCATCTTCCTGAAGGACCTCAGTACTATCCTGAGGACCAGGTTACGGATCACCCTGAAAGGTTTATTATGAGTGAGCTAATAAGAGAGAAAGTGTTGCAGCTTACAAGAGAAGAAGTCCCGCATTCTATAGCAGTGGTAATTGAGAATATTGAAAAAAGAGATTCAAATGCAATTTTTATCCAAGCTACGATTGTAACAGAAAGAAAAACACAAAAAGGTATCCTAATAGGCAAGCAAGGAAGCATGCTTAAAAGTATTGGTAAATATGCACGCTTGGATATTGAAGCATTACTAGGTACCAAAGTTTATCTTGAATTGTGGGTAAAAGTAAAAAAAGACTGGCGGAACAAGCAAAGTCAATTAAATGAATATGGTTTCCGCAGTGATGAGTATTAATTCTGGTAAATTTTTATACTAATTGTTCTCCGTTATATGGTGATTCTATATAGTAAGTTACATTTTTTAATTAATAAAGAAAGGTGGGGTTTCTTGTGATCGACTTAACGTGGAAAGTTTTTAGTCAAACGGGAAACATTGAAACCTATTTACTCATGAAGGAATTAGAAAATGAACCAAATACAGTTGAAAGTAAAAAAACTCAACAAGAAGACATGTCTTCGATTAATTTAAACTTGTAGAAATTATATAATTCACTTCTCTGGGGAAGAGGATGGACGGAGAAGCTCTTGTGTGTAAAGAAAGGTGAGCATGAATGCTTGAAAAAGTGGATGGGGTTATTCTAAAAACGCAAGACTATGGAGAAACACACAAAATCATTACCATTTACAGTAGGAAATTAGGGAAGATATCCACTCTTGCTCGCGGTGCCAAAAAAACTAAAAGTAGAATGGCTGCAGTTACGCAGCCGTTCATTTATGGAAACTTTTTCGTTTATTTAAACAAAGGTCTTAGTACCATTCAGCAAGGTGAAATTGAATATTCCTTTAGAGCAATAAGGGAAGACATATTCAAAACAGCTTATACAGCATATATTACAGAGCTAACGGATAAAATAGTTGATCCTCAGATTCCGGATCCATTTTTGTTTGAGGAATTGTATCAAACCATGTCATGGATTGAGGAACATGAAGATGTGGAAATACCAATAATGATGTATGAATTAAAGATGTTTGCCAAAGGTGGCTTTGGACCAATGGTAAACGGTTGTGCAAATTGTAATAACAAGGAATTCCCATATGCATTTTCCATAGCTGAAGGTGGGCTTTTATGTAAAAGGTGCCGATATTTGGATGAAAAAGCTATTCCTTTACCGGATTCAGTGTCTAAATTACTCCATCTGTTTACAGCCGTTGAGTTAAAACGTATTGGGACTATTTCGGTAAAATCAGAAAATAGGCAGTTGATCAGAAAGATACTTGATGCATATTATGAGCAATACGGTGGATATTTTTTGAAATCCAAAAGATTTTTAAGACAGTTAGATCTTTTAAAATAGGCTTCTTTTGTTGACAAAACAGAGGGTTTTGAGTAATATGTTTTTTACATATGTTCATAATATATTGCATTGATAGAGAAGAGTACTTTTGACAACTATTTAAAGCGAGTTCAGGAGAGTGGGAGCTGAACAATGGATCAAGAGGAATGGCACTCTGGAGCAATAATATTAAAGTGGCTCTTTATTAAAGAGCAAATAGGGTGGAACCGCGGTTAGAACCCGTCCCTATGTCTGCATATATACAGACATAGGGACGGGTTTTTAGATTTATATAAAAATGGAGGGTTAACAATGTTAAACATACAGGAAATGATTTTAACGTTACAAAAGCATTGGTCTGAACAAAATTGTATTATCATGCAGGCATATGATGTAGAAAAAGGCGCAGGTACAATGTCGCCCATGACTCTTTTAAGAAGTTTAGGTCCAGAACCATGGAATGTCGCTTACGTAGAACCGTCAAGGCGTCCCGCTGATGGAAGATATGGAAATAACCCAAATCGTTTATATCAACACCATCAATTCCAGGTTATAATGAAGCCTTCGCCAGAAAATATACAAGATTTGTATTTGGAATCATTAAAAAAACTTGGTATTGACCCTTTGGAACATGATATACGATTCGTGGAGGATAATTGGGAAAACCCTACACTCGGTGCAGCAGGTCTTGGATGGGAAGTTTGGTTAGATGGCATGGAGATTACTCAATTCACCTATTTCCAACAAATTGGCGGGTTAGAAGCAAACCCGGTTTCCGTTGAACTAACATATGGTATTGAACGCTTAGCATCTTATATTCAGGATAAAGAAAATGTATTTGACTTGGAATGGACCAATGGTGTAACTGTAAGAGATATTTTTTATCAACCGGAAGTTGAACACTCTACGTACACATTTGAGGAATCAAATACAGATATGTTATTTCAGTTGTTTTCCATGTATGAGCAAGAAGCGAAGGTAACAATGGAAAAAGGTCTTGTGTTTCCTTCCTACGACTATGTTTTAAAATGTTCTCACACCTTTAATTTATTGGATGCTAAAGGAGTAATCTCTGTCACCGAAAGAACTGGATATATTTCCAGAATAAGAAATTTGGCAAGAAATATAGCTAAAGCCTATGTTGCTGAAAGAGAACGTCTAGGATTTCCTATGATGAAAGAAGGAGGAAAAGTTAATGAGTAAAAATGTATTGTTTGAAATCGGCCTAGAAGAACTCCCTGCACGATTTGTTGACAGTGCAGAAAAACAATTAGCAGATAAAACAGCAGCTTGGCTTCAAGATATGCGAATCTCTTATGACTCTATTAGCTCTTATTCAACCCCAAGAAGATTGGCCGTCATCATATCGGACATAGCTGAAAAGCAAGCTACTGTTGAAGAAGAAGCAAAAGGTCCTGCGATAAAAATAGCAAAGGATGATAGTGGTAATTGGACAAAAGCAGCAATTGGATTTACAAAAGGCCAGGGCAAAACTCTGGAAGATATTTATACAAAAGAAATAAAGGGAACTACTTATATATTTGTCCAGAAAAAAATTGAAGGGAAGTCTACCTTCGATTTGTTGCCAGACTTTAAAAATATTATTGAATCCATTCAGTTTGGAAAAAACATGCGCTGGGCAACTGAAACAATAAGATATGCCCGTCCAATTCGTTGGTTAGTAGCAATGTATGGTAATGAAATAATTCCTTTTGAGATTGCTAACGTCAAGACAGACAAATTTACTTTTGGCCATCGTTTTCTAGGTGAAAAAATTAATTTGGAAGAACCAATGGACTATCAAAAGCTTTTATATGAAAACCGGGTTATTGTTTCTTTAAATGAACGAGAACAACTAATATGTAATCAAATAAAAGAAATAGAAAACAAAAATAATATTACTGTACCAATTGACCCTGAATTATTAGCAGAGGTACGAAATCTTGTCGAATACCCAACAGCATTTATGGTTCATTCGATAAAGAATACCTGCAGCTGCCACCTGAGGTACTTATCTCTTCAATGAAGGAGCATCAGAGGTATTTTCCTGTTAAATCTCAAAATGGTGAGTTACTGCCATATTTTATTGGAGTTAGAAATGGGGATACTCATTCGCTTGATAAGGTTGTCAGGGGTAATGAAAAAGTGTTGCGGGCAAGATTATCGGATGCGCAATTTTTCTATGAGGAAGATCAGAAGCATACGCTGGAATTCTATCTGGATAAGTTGAAAAGAGTAGTCTTTCAAGAAAAATTAGGAACTATCAGTGATAAAATAGAGCGGGTCGTTCATATCACGAAGGAACTAGTTGAATTATTAAATTTAGACCCAACTACTGCCAGAGCTACTATACGAGCAGCTAAACTATGTAAGTTTGATTTAATGACAAATATGGTAAATGAATTCACAGAGCTCCAGGGAGTGATTGGTGAAAAGTATGCTGCCATTTTTGGAGAAGATGAAATAGTATCTAAAGCTATAGGTGAGCATTATTTACCTAAGGAGGCACATGGTCAGTTGCCTAATACGGTAAGTGGCGCTATTGTGAGTATTGCTGATAAATTAGACACTATTGTAGGTTGTATCTCCGTTGGGTTGGTGCCTACTGGTTCACAAGACCCGTATGGATTAAGAAGACAGGCAGCAGGTGTATTACGTATATTGAATCATAATAAATGGGAACTTGCAGTAGAGGAGTTACTGGATATTGCTAAGAAGTTATTTAAAGATATTAAGGTGGAGCAAGAGGCAAAGCCAGATATATCTACGACTTTGGATGAGTTTTTCCGTATGCGAGCGACATACTTAATGAGGGAACTGGAAATAGAGCAGGATATTGTTCAGGCAGTGTTAAGTGACGGTATTAATATTTTCTATTACACGATTGATAGGGCAGCAGTGTTAGCTGCAAAAAGAAATGAAAAAGACTTTAAAACCAAGGAAGAAGCATTGGTCAGAGTACTAAATCTAGCTAAAAAATCCGAAGAAACAGTAATTAATATAGAACAATTTCAAACCGATTCTGAAAAACAGTTGTACCACGCTTTCTTAGAGGTTAATGAAAAGTTTACAGAGTTTGAAAAGAGAAGAAATGCAGAAAAAGCTTTACTTACACTAAGTAATTTAGCAGACCCTATCCACTATTTCTTTGATAACAACATGGTTATGGATGATGATGTTAAAATTCGAAACAACCGGTTAGCATTAATTAATCAAATTGCTGAGTTGATTTATAGGTATGCTGATTTAACAAAAGTGGAATGGAAGCAACAGTTTTAAAAAGCCTTAGATTTTCTTTTCATCTTAAATGGTATATACTAATTACAAGTAGTATGTCATATTTTTGGTAGGTGGTGAAAAGATGGAACTTTCCAAACGTCAGGAACAGATTATTGAAATTGTTAAAGAAAACGGTCCAATTACCGGTGAAAATATAGCTGAACGACTGCATTTAACCAGAGCGACGCTAAGACCAGATTTAGCGATCTTAACGATGGCGGGCTTTTTAGAGGCACGTCCTCGCGTTGGTTACTTTTTTACAGGTAAGACCGGATCAGAATTACTTACAGAGCAAATTAAAAAATTTAAGGTGCATCAGTTTCAGCATATACCTATTGTGGTCAAGGAAAATGTTTCGGTTTATGATGCTATTTCTACCATGTTTCTGGAAGATGTAGGAACATTATTTGTGGTTGATGGAGACTCTTGTTTAACAGGAGTACTCTCCAGAAAAGATTTGTTGAGAGCGAGCATAGGTCAACAGGATCTAAATGCTGTGCCTGTTCATATTATTATGACTAGAATGCCTAATATAACTGTCTGCAGAAAAGAAGATCTCTTACTTGATGTCGCCAAAAAACTAATTAATAAACAAATTGACGGATTACCTGTTGTAAAAGATGTAGAAGCCGGTTTAGAAGTAGTAGGCAGAGTAACGAAAACTACTATTACAAAAGCATTTGTTGAATTAATTGTTGACGACAAAGTATAGGAAAAGCTATGACAATAGGAGAGGGGTATACATATGAAAGCTAAACCAATTGTATATGTGTTGTCTGATTCTGTAGGGGAGACAGCGGAGCTGGTGATTAAAGCTGGTTTAAGTCAATTTAATAACGGTGAATATAAAATTCAGCGGATCCCTTACGTAGAAGATACGGGTACGATCGATGAAGCACTACAATTAGCTAAGGAAAAAAAAGGTCTGATTGGCTTTACATTAGTAGACCCTACGTTAAGAAATTATGTGAATAAACAAGCTAAGTTATTAAATTTAGAAGCGATTGACATCATGGGGCCGATGCTTTCTTCGATGGAGAAGGTATTTAAAAACTCACCTAAATTGGAAGCGGGATTAGTTCATAAATTGGATGAGGACTATTTTAAACGAGTAGAAGCAATTGAATTTGCGGTCAAATATGATGACGGACGAGATGCTCGAGGAATTGCCAGAGCAGACATCATATTAATTGGGGTTTCCCGGACTTCTAAAACACCTCTGTCACAGTTTCTTGCTCACAAACGACTGAAGGTTGCTAATGTACCTATAGTCCCTGAAGTAGACCCTCCAGAAGAACTGTTTGAAGTGGATCCTTCTAAATGTATCGGACTGCGCATCAGTGCAGAAAAATTAAATGATATTCGAAAAGAGAGACTGAAGGCATTAGGGCTTGGAGATCAAGCTACATATGCAAATATGAACAGAATTCATCAGGAATTAGAATACTTCGATAATATTGTTGATAAAATTGGTTGTGAAGTTATTGATGTATCTAATAAGGCAGTGGAAGAAACAGCGAATAGCGTACTCCAGCTAATAAATAAATAAATAAATACAAGCTCTCAATTTATTTAGCGAAATATGAATATGCGAAGTAATGTTTATTGGAGGAAGCGACAATTTTAAACTGTTTCCAATTCTTAAGTAAAAACATTCTGCTAATCAACGCAGAATGTTTTTACTTCTAGTGAATATATATAAACCTAGAATGATTTAATGGTAATTTTGCTTATTATGTATTATAATATTTTTTTGTGTAAAGATATATAAATAATGGTAGTTATTCTTTTTGCGTTTGTCGTATATTCTGAAAAATAAAACATTCATTTAGAAGCAGGATTTTACGATTAATATGTAGAATTAACTTTAGAGAGTAATTATTATACGTGCTTAGAATTAATTGTAGTAAGCAAAATCTTTGATTGAAGATGGCTTTTCTGTAAACCTCTATCCTTCTACTTTAAAGTACAAGAAGGAGTTTTTTTCGGCACTGTGAAAAAATTTGTCGAAAATAAAGGGTTTTTCTTTCTAAGAGCGAATAATATTATAGTATGGTGATGTAAAATGGCTAAGCAAATTCCTGAAGAAATGATAGAGGAAATACGAAATGCCAATGATATTGTGGATGTAATTGGAGATTATGTCCAATTAAAAAAACAGGGCAGAAACTATTTTGGTCTTTGCCCCTTTCATGGTGAAAACACGCCTTCTTTTTCAGTTACACAGGAAAAGCAGATTTTTCATTGTTTTGGTTGTGGAAAAGGCGGGAATGTTGTGACATTCCTTATGGAGCTTGAAAACTATTCTTTTTATGAAGCATTACAGTATCTTGCTAAACGTGTAGGCAAGGATTTGCCTGAAGCAACCTCGGGTAAAACAGCTTCTATATCTAGTGAAAATCAAAGTATATTATCCGCTTATGAATGGTTAACTAAACTTTATCACCATTTATTACGTTATACAAAAGATGGGAAAGAAGGTTATAGTTACTTTCAAAGCAGAAACGTAAGTGATCATGCGATTGATGAATTTCAGCTGGGTTTTGCTCCAAATATAAAAGATTTCACTGCGGAATTCCTGAAAAAAAAGGGATTCCATCAGCAATTATTAGTGAAAGCAGGTTTAGTCTCCTTACAAGATGATAATAGTGTAACTGACAGGTTTAGAGGAAGAGTTATATTTCCGATAAGGAATCATCTTGGTCAGACAGTCGGCTTTGGCGGACGTTCTTTAGGAAGTGGAGAACCAAAATATTTAAATAGCCCCGAAAGTGAACTTTTTCAAAAGGGGAGGCTATTATATAATTTTGATTTAGCTAAAAAACATATTAGGAAAGAAAGCCGCGTAATTATATTTGAAGGATATATGGATGTGATCTCAGCTTATCAAGCAGGTATAAAAAATAGTGTAGCCACATTAGGCACAGCACTTACTGAATATCAAGCTAAGTTAATTAACCGCTATGTTGATACATCTATACTTTGTTATGATGCAGATAAGGCGGGTTTGGAAGCAACATATAAAGCCGCCAATCTATTACTTAGTGTGGGCTCAGATGTAAAGATAGCTCAACTTAAGGACGGTAAGGATCCCGACGATTTTATCAGAGAATATGGCGCAGAGGCATTTGAGAATGAAGTGATACGTAGCAGTGACACATTCATGGCTTTTATGATGCGGTATCTAAAAAAGGATTTCAACCTAAGTCTGGAAGGAGACCGTATTGATTATGTAGAAGCTGTGCTTAAGCAGCTGGCTTTGATTGAGAGTTCTATTGAACGGGAATATTACTTGAAAGAGTTAAGTGTGGAATTTAACTTATCCATAGAGACACTTGCACAGGAAATAAATACACTGCGGGAGAATTCTGGTGCTTTCAAGGATAACACAGACAAGAAAAGCTATACTAATACAAATGGAGCTAAATACAAACGTCAGAAATTAATGCCTGCTTATTACAATGCTGAAAGACAGTTGATTTCTTATATGCTTCAAGATGGCACAATTGCGGATAAAGTTCGCGAAGAAATCGGCGCTTCCTTTAATTTGGAAGAACATAAAATAATTGTTACTTTCTTGTATGCTTTTTACGAAGAAGAACAATTGCCAGATGTGAGTTTGTTTATTGAACGACTTGATGACCCAAATTTAAGGAAGTTGGTAAGTGAAATAGCCATAACTGATATCCAACGAGATATTAGTGACCAGGAGATTAATGATTATATTAGAATAATCAGGGCAGAATCTCAAGACAAAGCTAATATTATTTCATTAAAAGAGCAGCAAATAATTGCAGAAAAACAGAGTGATCCAATCAGGGCTGCTCAGATATTGAGTCAAATAATTGAAATGCAAAAACAAATGAAGAATACGTACTAGCAGAATTTAAATTTTAATGTAGTTTTTGGAAGGAGGGGGACTCATGGCCGAAAATAAGCCTTCCCAATCAAAAGGAAATGAGTCAGAATTAACACTTGAACAAGCGAAGGATCAATTATTGGAAATGGGTAAGAAGCGTGGTGTTCTGGCTTATGAAGAAATAGCAGACCGACTATCCAATTTTGTAATTGAATCTGATCAAATGGATGAATTCTATGATTACCTTGGAGAACAGGGTGTTGAGATAATTGGTGAATCAGAAGACGATCCAAATATGCAGCAAATAGCAAAAGAAGAAGAATTCAATCTAAATGATCTGAGTGTACCATTAGGAATTAAAATTAACGACCCCGTCCGGATGTATTTAAAAGAAATTGGACGAGTGGACTTGCTTTCAGCTGCTGAAGAAATTGACCTGGCAACTAGAATTGAAAAAGGGGAAGAGGAAGCAAAGCGTCGACTTGCTGAAGCAAACTTACGACTAGTAGTTAGTATTGCAAAAAGATATGTTGGTCGTGGGATGCTTTTCCTTGATCTTATTCAAGAAGGTAACATGGGACTTATTAAAGCTGTAGAAAAATTTGATTATCGCAAAGGGTTTAAATTCAGTACGTATGCTACTTGGTGGATACGGCAGGCAATTACAAGAGCTATTGCAGATCAGGCGCGTACGATTCGTATACCGGTTCATATGGTGGAAACAATTAATAAATTAATTCGTGTACAAAGACAGCTTCTTCAGGATTTAGGCAGAGAACCCACACCTGAAGAGATAGGTGAGGAAATGGAGCTTTCTCCTGATAAAGTTCGTGATATATTGAAAATTGCCCAAGAACCCGTATCCTTAGAAACACCAATTGGAGAAGAAGACGATTCTCATCTAGGTGATTTTATTGAGGACCAGGAAGCTGTGTCCCCATCTGACCATGCAGCATATGAACTATTAAAAGAACAACTTGAAGATGTACTCGACACATTAACAGATCGTGAAGAGAATGTGCTTAGACTACGCTTTGGATTAGACGACGGAAGAACAAGAACCCTGGAAGAAGTTGGAAAAGTGTTTGGAGTAACCAGGGAAAGAATTCGGCAGATAGAGGCAAAAGCACTCCGTAAATTGAGACATCCAAGCCGTAGCAAACGACTTAAAGACTTTCTGGACTGATATGTTAGTCATTGGGCACATGTTATGTGTGTGCAATGACTAGGCATGTTTTATTAGCCGGGTAATAAATTTACTGCATCGAGGTGAAACCAATGCAGGATGACCGGATTCCGACCATTATAAATGAAATTCACTTCTGGAGAGAAAACAATTTGCTCCCAGAGGTATATTGCGACTTTTTGTTAGCTTTATACACAAAAGGAGAAGAGGAAAAGTCACCGCCAGTACAAGAAAAATCAAAAATATTTTTTTTAATCCAAAATATTGTAATGGTGCTTCTGATACCGTTTTCATTTCTTGTATTATATTTTACGCAATTTCCATTTTTTTTGCAACTTGGTTTTTTAATTCTTTTTCTTTCATACTCTTGTGGGATATATTTATATGTTAGAAATTCAGGGGGTATAACTGCTAGTATTGGATTGATTAACAGTATGCTACTCATTCTGTTGGTGTCTATTACGGTGAGCAAAGCATATGTTGAATCTGTTTGGTTTTCTTATTTTATATTATTTACTCAGTTTACTTGCTGGTATTTACTAGGCAAAAAGCATAATCAAAGTTTTATAGTAATCATTAGTATATTGGCTATACTATTTTTAATTATTTATATTGCTGTACCAATTGTTTTGTAAATTTTCACAGGTAAACACTTTAAACTCTGTGAAATTTCGAGTAGAATATATATAGTCTTTTCAATTGTAATAGATTAAGGGGATACATAAGGAGGAAACATAATGAAAAGAAACCCGGTTGTTCCATATGCTATCATTGCACTAATAGGAATTCTAGCAGTAATTGTCATTTCATTTGTAGGGTTGAATCAGAGAGATGATATTCAAAAGGCAGAAGAAGGCGGTGGAGAAAAAACAGAAGAAGCACAAGAAGGAGCTTCTGATGATCCACAAGCAATTTTTGAAGGTAACTGCGCTAGCTGTCATGGTGCGGATTTATCTGGAGGTGCAGGCCCCGACTTGACTCAAGTTGGAAGCAGACTTTCAGCAGAAGAGATTCAGGATGTTATCATAAATGGTAGAGGTTCTATGCCTGCTGGAATGGCGACAGCTGATGAAGCAAAAATTCTAGCTGACTGGCTTGCAGAAAAAAAATAAATTAAATTTTATAAAAAGAGAAGCTTTCTGCCATATTGAACAGAAAGCTTTTCTTTTTAAAAAATAAAAAATGAACAGCGAGTAGTTTTATTTAGCTTAAATGCAAAGCGCTTAAGCAGTTCTTACCACCTACTAAGAAATTGAAAGTGGAGATATAGATGACAAACAACATTAAATTATCTAAAAGACTAAAACAAACAGCCTCTTTTCTTCCAAAGGGCGCAAAATTCGCAGATATTGGCTCCGACCATGCTTATTTGCCTTGCTATGTTTGTCTAGAAGATAAACAAGCCAAAGCGATTGCAGGTGAAATAAACGAGGGGCCATTTCAAAGTGCTACACAAACTGTTCGGGGCCATGGACTAGAAGAAGTTATTGATGTGCGCTTAGGTGATGGACTAGAGGTACTCACTGCAGGGGAAGTAACTCAAGTTGTTATTGCTGGAATGGGTGGGTCTTTAATTCGTTCTATCTTACAAAAAGGGAAAGATAAAATCGAAAGTGTAGACCGAATAATTGCTCAGCCAAATGTTGATGCAAGAGATGTACGTGAGTGGTTCGTGCACAATAATTTTATGATATCTGAAGAAACTATAATTGAAGAAAATGGCCATATATACGAAATTGTAGTTGGTGATCGACATTCAGGAGCAGTTTATCCAGAATTGAGTGAAAAACAGCTATTATTTGGTCCTATATTGTTGGTAAATAAGACTAAAGCGTTTTATACTAAATGGGCAGAGGAATATGAGAAGCTTAAACGAGTTATAGACCAAATGAGATTAGCAAAGCTCTTAGACAAGGAGAAATTAAATAGATTTGAAAGGGAACTTCAATGGATGGAGGAGGTTCTTCAAAATGAAGACGAGTCTTAATAATAGTGATATTTTTCGTATGATGGAAGAATGGGCTCCAAAATCCCTTGCATATGATTGGGATCGCGTTGGGATACAGGTTGGTTCATTTAATGCAAAGGTAAAAAAAATTATGGTGACCCTTGATGTTCTGGAATCTGTTGTAGATGAAGCTATCGCTGAAGGTGTAGATTTAATCATTGCCCATCATCCGCTATTATTTAAACCAATAAAGCAATTAAATTTCGATGATCCAAAGGGAAGAGTGATTAAGAAATTAATGCAGCATAATATAACTGTTTATGCAGCCCACACAAACTTGGATGCAGCTGAGGGCGGCGTAAATGACATGTTATCTGATGCACTTGGACTCAAGCATCGAGAAGTTTTAATAAAAGAAAGTAACGAAGAATTATTTAAGTTAATTTCATATGTACCTTTCAGCCATAAAGATGAAGTTCACAATGCTTTCAGTTTGGCCGGGGCAGGTCATATTGGTGATTACAGCCATTGTACTTTTCAAACAGAGGGTAAAGGTACATTTAAACCATTAGAGGGGTCCAATCCCTATATTGGAAATCAAAATGAAATAGAATTTGTAAATGAAGTTAAAATGGAAACAATTGTGCAAAAATCAAAACTGAGCAAAGCTGTAAATTGCTTACTTAAAGCGCATCCCTATGAAGAGCCGGCCTATGATATCATCCCCCTAGTCAATGAAGGAAAATCAATAGGAATTGGAAGAGTAGGAGAAATTGCCCCAATTTTACTTAGTGATCTCTGTGATAAAATAAAAACCACTTTCGGTCTCCCTGTAATGAGAGTAACGGGAGAATTGTCCCAAACTGTAAACAGAGTAGCTGTTTTAGGTGGTAGTGGAGAAAATTATATTTCAGTTGCAAAGCAACGTGCAGCAGATGTATATATTACTGGTGATGTCACTTTTCACAACGCTCAAGATGCGTGGGAAATGGGGTTGGCTGTAATAGATGCCGGACATTACATTGAAAAAATAATGAAAGAGGCTACAAAAAAATACTTGGACCAACAACTTCGTGATACTTCCATTTCAGTCATGGTTTCAGAGGTTAATACGGATCCATTTCAGTTTGTATAAAGAGTTCTGGTAGCAAACCAGTACAAAGAAGGAGTTTTAAACGTATGGAAACGACTAGTTTTCAAGATTTTTCATTTCACCCAGTTATGAATGATATAGTTAAAAGATTAAACTTTCACGAACCAACTCCAATTCAACAAAAAGTAATACCACCCATTTTGGAAGGACAAAGCGTGATAGGTCAATCGCGTACTGGTTCGGGGAAAACCCATGCATTTTTGTTACCATTAATTAACAAAATAGATGCAAATAAGCGGGAAGTACAATTTGTAATAACTGCTCCTACACGTGAATTAGCAACGCAATTATTTGATGAAGTGAAAAAAGTTATCCATTATGCAGGCAGAGATCAACAATGGAATGCAAAATTATTAGTAGGTGGTACTGATAAACAGAAAATGATGGAAAAATTAAAAGAACCCCCGCACATTGTAGTGGGTACTCCAGGCCGCATTCTGGATATGGTGAAAGAGGATGCTCTTTCTATATATACTGCTAAATCCTTCGTAATTGATGAAGCAGATCTAATGCTGGATTTAGGTTTTATCAATGAAGTAGATCAGCTTTTGGTTCGAGCAGATCAACAAATACAATTGTTAGTTTTTTCTGCAACTATTCCACAAAAATTGCAACACTTTCTAAAAAAATATTTAGATCACCCTGTCCATATTAAAATGGAGGATCACTTTTCTCCAGAGACAATGGAACATCTACTAATTGATATGAAGCATCGCGAAGAGGCGGAAATTATTTATGAAATTTCAAAGACGATCCAGCCATACTTAGCTATTATCTTTACTAATGGAAAAGAGTTGGCAAATCAGTTAGCAGCGTCCTTGCAAGATAGGGGAATAGATGTTGGGCTAATCCATGGCGGGCTTGCTCCAAGAGAAAGAAAACGGGTCTTAAAGGAAATTCAAGGATTACGTTATCAATATATCGTTGCAACTGACTTAGCAGCTAGAGGTATTGATATTAAGGGAGTTAGCCATGTCATAAACGCTCAAATTCCTAAAGAAGAAGAGTTCTATATCCATAGGGTCGGGAGAACAGCCCGTGCAGGAATGGAAGGTACTGCAATTAGTTTATACAGAGAAAATGATCTTAAATTAATATCTAAATTAGAACAAAAAGGTTTGGAATTCACATATGTTGATGTTCGCAACGGGGAATGGAAGGATGCTAAACCATGGAACCAACGTGCACTTCGCAAAACTACAGCAACCGATATTGACAAAGAAGCTTGGAAACGTGTTACCAAAGCAAAAAAGGTGAAGCCAGGATATAAAAAGAAAATGAAAAAACAACAGGCTTCCATAAAAAAGCAATTAAGCAAAAAAAATAAGTTCAAAAAGTAATGAACTTGTGAAGGAGAGTGTGAAATTTGGTGAAGATTGGGTCACATGTATCCATGAGCGGAAAGAAAATGTTGTTAGGATCAAGTGAGGAAGCTACTTCCTATGGTGCTAACACCTTTATGATTTATACAGGAGCTCCTCAAAATACGAGAAGGAAACCGATTGAAGAGTTAAATATTACGGCTGGAAGAGAACATATGGAAGAGAATGGGATAGAAGATATAATCGTTCATGCACCGTATATTATAAATATTGGAAATACAATAAAACCAGCAACCTATGAACTTGGAGTAACATTTTTGAGAAATGAAATTGAAAGAACCGAAGCAATTGGTGCAAGACAAATTGTGCTTCACCCAGGTGCGCATGTAGGTGAAGGAGCGGATAAGGGAATAAAAAAGATTATCGAAGGGTTAAATGAAGTACTTGAAAAAGATAGTGAAGTACAAATTGCTTTAGAAACAATGGCTGGAAAAGGAACCGAAATAGGTAGAACTTTTGATGAAATCGCAAAAATCATGGATGGTGTGACTCACAACGGAAATTTGTCTGTATGTATGGATACATGCCACATTCATGATGCTGGTTATGATATTGTGGAAGATTTCGATGGGGTTTTAAATGAGTTTGATAACATCATTGGATTAGACAAACTAAAAGTGATTCATGTGAATGATAGTAAAAATGTTCAGGGAGCTCATAAAGACAGACATGAGAATATTGGCTTTGGTCATATTGGTTTTGAAGCATTACATTATATTGTTCATCACCCTCAGCTGAAAGATTTACCAAAAATCCTGGAAACACCTTATGTTGGTGAAGACAAGAAAAATAAAAAGCCGCCTTATAAGTTTGAAATTGAAATGCTTAAAGCCGGAAAATTTAATCCGCAGTTAAAAGATATAATTATGCAAGCATAGGATTAACCTCTCAAGCTCCTTGACATAATTAAAGGTTGCGATTAAGTATTCTTTTTCTTTGCTTGAAAAAGTTACTGGGACAAAAGATTTTTAAACATTAAAATCCGAACCGATTCATGCGATTACTGAATCCTGGTTCGGATTTCTTTTGTTACAACTTAGTTGAGGAGAAACACGCAAATACCTTGATTGAAATGCCCATGTTTCCTTCGTGGCATGAGCCGCGGCTTTTCATATCCTGTTAAAGAGGAAGCCTCACATAAGCCTCATAAGGGCGCTAAGATGGAAATCAACAAACATAACGACATGGGTCTGGCTTCATAGTATCCAGTTGTTGTCATTATTCTTTAAATAAATGTTCTACACCATATGATTTAATTAGTTTATAAAAAACTTTTTGAGCTTTCCTTGCGGTTTCCAAATTGGTAATCCTTGCTAAATCTCTAAACATTATTTCTCTTCCATTACTTGTAAAAGGATCAATTGGTTTTTTGTGAAGATAATTTATAATCTGTTTTGCCTCCGTTTGATTTATTGCAAAACCGTATTCCTTTCCGTAATTAATCAATTCATCTCCAGTAAGTTGTTTAAGTTTATTTTTGATGAGTCCTTTAATAAAGGTGGACATGTAAAATAACTCCTTTAAGTAAATTAGTTTTAACACGTGCTAATTTATCTTATTCAGTATAATTTAAAAATTTACTTGTCTTTCTAAGAAATTTCCATAAACTAACACAAATTATTCGTTTTTCTTTCCATAAACTATAGTTGCACCTCAAAAAAAGGAGGTTATAGGAATGGATGAATTTCAGGATTATAAAAATAATCAAATAGAAAAACCACCAGAACATGGAGACCAAGCAACAAATGATGCCTTAGATTTACAACCTGACAGTACCAGAGACGAAGAATTTGCTGCAGAATTAACAGCTGAAGACTATAACACAATCGCTGATCAGAATGAGGATACAGGTACTGAAACGAATACCATGTACGGATGGATAGGAGTTGTGTTATCAGTTATTTCATTTTTCATGTGGCCAGTAATTTTGGGGGCTGCTGGTATCATTTTTGGTTTTATTTCGAGAGGACGTAATGCGGATACACTCGGAAATATTGCCATTGGTGCTGGAGCAGTTTCTATTTTAATCTCCTTATTTATTTTGCCATTTGTATAAAGAAATAAGGGCTGGGATTCAGCCCTTATTTTTGTGTGTAAAGAGGAAAATAGTAATACATATTTTTTTTCAACTCTCTTGGGTTTACGTGTGGATTTAGTATTTTAAAATCATTTATAGCCATTTTTTCTTTGATTGTAGCTGAGTTTTTTTCGTCATTTATATTTCTGATAACAGATAATACAGTATCATCTTCGTCTACCAAAATCTGAACTGCAGTAAAACTCAATAGCGAATCTTTATTAGGTTGAATGGGATTTAAGCCAACAGTTAAATCTTTGTACACACTCATAATAAAGAGTAGTACAATAAGATATAGGAATAGTTTCTTCATGGTCCTTAGTTCATTCTCCTTTTTTGAAACTATTTTCATTTCATTAACGTATGATTTAAAGAAAGGAGGTCATAACATGGAGATCTTTGAGTTAGCATGGATTGGATTTATTATTACATGTTTAGGTACTTTATTTTTAATTGGAGAAGTTATTGTAAATATGCGAGGAATTTTTGCTTTGTTGGGAATTGGTTTTATTACCATCTATTTTGCAACATATGTTGATACAGGCTCCTTTTTTATTATGCTTATTATCTACTTTGTAGGATTATTACTTATCATCATAGATGGAAAGCTTTTGAATGATGGCACATTGGCCACTTTAGGCGTCGGGAGCATGCTTACTTCTGTAGCTTTAGCTGCTCCTGATTTAACAACAGGCCTATATGCTGTTCTAGGTGTTTTAATTGGTGGAGGTCTCTCCTTGTTCTTTTTAAAGGTATTTAAACGAAGGGATATGTGGAGTAAGATTACACTAAAAGATCAGTTAACCAAAGAAGCCGGTTATAATTCCATGAATAATACGTATGAAGGATTAGTCGGACAGAAAGGTATAGCTTTAAATGATATGAGACCAGTTGGTACAATTAGAATAAATAAAAAAGATTACAGTGCAGTTTCAAATGGTCAATGGATAGCAAAAAACACTGAAGTTCTTGTAAGCCAAGTGGACGGAACAAAAATACTTGTTGAAAAGGTAACTAATTAGTAAAAGAGAAATCCTTGCCTCATATATTGAGCAGGGATTTTTTGCGTATGGAAAAGTATAGTATTTTTCATTTCAATTATCTTATTATTATCTCTTTTCTAACTAACTTTCCGGAATGAAAATTAATATATAGGGTAGTAACTAATAGGGGATACTTAAATGGATTGTAAATTTTATGTTAAATATATGGTAAGAGCCTTTACAAACTATAAACAAATAATTAATAATGGATAAGGAATTACGACAATATTCTACATTTGTAAAATGAAGGGCAGGTATGTACGTGGAAATCGATATACAAGCATTGCTGTTTGAATTTATTGGTGGTCTGGGGATTTTCCTTCTCGGGATCAAGTATATGGGTGAGGGCTTACAGAAATCAGCAGGAGACAGACTCAGAGATATACTTGATAAATTTACAAGTAATCCGTTTATGGGAGTACTTGCTGGAATTATAGTAACTGTTCTTATCCAAAGTAGTTCAGGTACTACTGTATTAACTGTTGGACTTGTAAATGCTGGATTTATGACCTTAAGACAAGCAATTGGCGTCATAATGGGAGCAAACGTAGGTACAACAGTTACAGCATTCATTATTGGTATCGACATTGGAGAATATGCATTACCTATTATTGCTGTAGGCTGTTTCTTGCTATTTTTCTTTAGCAATCAAAAAGTCAATGCAATTGGACAAACAATCTTTGGCTTTGGTGCCTTATTTTTTGGTTTGGAACTAATGAGCAGTGGTATGTCTCCGCTTCGTTCTTTAGAATCTTTCCATGAATTAACCGTAAACATGAGCTCAAATCCAATTCTGGGGGTAGTGATTGGAACTGTTTTCACACTTATTGTACAAAGTTCCAGTGCCACAATCGGAATATTGCAGGGTTTATTTTCTGAAGGAGCAATTGATTTAAAAGCAGCCTTACCTGTCTTATTTGGTGACAACCTCGGAACCACAATCACTGCAATTATTGCATCGATTGGTGCTTCAGTTGCTGCAAAAAGAGCAGCATACACACATGTTATCTTCAATTTAGTTGGTGCTACTATATTCATGGTTTTTTTAGGCTTATTTACCCAGCTTATTATTTATTTGCAAACCCAGCTTAACTTAAACCCTGAAATGACTATTGCATTCGCTCACGGAAGTTTTAATATTACCAATACAATAATTCAATTTCCTTTTATTGGGGCATTGGCATGGATTGTAACTAAAATCATTCCTGGCGAAGATACTATTGTCGAATTTAAACCAAAGCATCTTAATCCAATCTTTATTCAGCAATCTTCCACTTTAGCATTAGATCAAGCAAAAGCTGAAGTTATTCGTATGGGTGAATATGCATCTAAAGGTTTGGAAGAAACAAACTTGTATTTGAATACACATCAACAAAAGCATTCAGAAATTGCGATGCAAGTAGAAGGCGCGATTAACAATCTGGATCGAAAAATTACAGATTATCTAATTGATATTTCTTCAGGTTCACTATCTGAGTTTGAGAGTGCTAAGCATACTGCGCTAATGGACTCTGTACGGGATATTGAAAGAATAGGCGACCATTTTGAGAATATAATTGAATTAATTGATTATAAAATATCAAATAAAGTAAATTTAACAGAAAAAGCTCAAGAAGATCTTAACGATATGTTTGATTTAACGATTTCTACGGTTAAGCAAGCAGTAGATTCTCTAGATAAGATGGATCGAGAAGCAGCCTTGGCAGTAATTCAAAAAGAAGATCAAATCGATAAGATGGAAAGAAACTACAGAAAAAAACATATTATCCGAATGAATGAAGGTCAATGCACAGGATCTGCTGGTATTGTATTTGTTGACATTATTAGTAATCTTGAGCGTATTGGCGATCATGCAGTAAATATTGCAGAAGAAGTTCTAGGTGAGTAAATAAACTAATTCATTTTGAAGCAGAAAGGCTAAACAGGTATTCTTTAACAGAAGTTGATGTGGCCTTGCTTCGATAAGCAACTAAAAGCAGAGGGAGGACAACCCTCTGCTTTTAAAGTGCTGAAAAAATATATTTATTGATAAATTATCAACAGATTAATCATTAAATTTGTAAGTAAATAATTGCTTATTGTATACTAATTTAGCTTATATAGTAAATAATGTATGGATATCCTCATTAGCTATCCAAAATTTATTTTATTAATTTTATAATTTTATATTGAAATTCATAATTGTCCATGCTATAGTATATATTGTTGTTTCCAAGACACACGTACTACATAATTGATAATGAAATTAACTTTTATAAAAAAAAGTTGTTGACATATTTTGTCGAACATGGTAAATTATATTTCGTTGCTGTTATTCAAAATGCTGTAAGAAGCCTTACATGAAATATTATATTTATTATTCCACAGTAGCTCAGTGGTAGAGCTATCGGCTGTTAACCGATCGGTCGTAGGTTCGAATCCTACCTGTGGACCAATGGCGGTGTAGCTCAGCTGGCGAGAGCGTACGGTTCATACCCGTGAGGTCGGGGGTTCGATCCCCTCCGCCGCTACCAAAAGAATAATCATGGCGGTCGTGGCGAAGTGGTTAACGCACCGGATTGTGGCTCCGGCATTCGTGGGTTCAATCCCCACCGGTCGCCCCGTAAAATTTAAAACACGGACCCTTAGCTCAGTTGGTTAGAGCTATCGGCTCATAACCGATCGGTCGCAGGTTCGAGTCCTGCAGGGTCCACCATAAAAACTCGGAGGAATACCCAAGTCTGGCTGAAGGGATCGGTCTTGAAAACCGACAGGGGTGTCAAAGCCCGCGGGGGTTCGAATCCCTCTTCCTCCTCCATACATATTTATTTGAAGAAAGTTGAACATAATATTTGGCTCGGTAGCTCAGTCGGTAGAGCAAGGGACTGAAAATCCCTGTGTCGGCGGTTCGATTCCGTCCCGAGCCACCATTTTTTAACAAGCGGTTGCTTGTTTTTTTGTTATCAAAAATACTGAAATTTAGGTTCTAATCTGTTAGTTAGGACTATTCAATGATTCGGAAAAATAGATAGCCTTGGAATTATCTAGAAGTACGGTTAATAACTGTTTTGAAAAAAATATATAGCATCCACTCAACTTTCATGTATAGCTGTGGTGACTACTTTCGCTCTGCTGAAATGGCTTGCGTTTTGTTCCTTATTTATCCATGCATATTATTTGCAAGTGGGTAGGACCTCTGATAATCTAAAAATGTAAAGGGTGAATTTTCAATCCTTTTAATAAGAAATTATTTTAGAGGAGGACGATAAACATGGCAAAATTTGAATTACCAGAACTACCATATGCGTATGATGCGCTAGAACCTACTATTGATAAAGAAACAATGAATATTCACCATACGAAGCACCACAACACTTATGTGACTAAGTTAAATGGTGCTTTGGAAGGTCACGAGGATCTTAAAAACAAATCTCTTAATGACCTTATCAGCAATTTAGATGCAGTGCCTGAGAATATTCGCACAGCAGTTCGTAATAATGGCGGCGGTCATGCAAACCACAGTCTCTTCTGGAAGCTAATGTCTCCAAATGGTGGTGGCAAACCAACAGGAGAAGTTGCAGATAAAATTAATGATAAATATGGCAGCTTTGAAAAATTCCAAGAAGAATTTGCTGCAGCAGCTGCTGGCCGTTTTGGCTCAGGTTGGGCATGGTTGGTAGTAAATAACGGAGAAATTGAAATTATGAGTACTCCAAATCAAGATAATCCATTAATGGAAGGAAAGAAACCAATTTTGGGACTTGATGTTTGGGAGCATGCTTACTATTTAAAATATCAAAATAAGCGTCCTGATTATATTTCAGCTTTCTGGAATGTTGTTAATTGGGATGAAGTAGAAAAGAACTACAACGAAGCTAAATAAGCTTTAATGATTAAAAAGCGCGTGACTCGTTCACGCGCTTTTTATTTTGTGGTTCAAATTTAATGTTTACATAAGGATTCGAAAAATAATCTATAGTACTCAACCCCCTATAAAGTTCATGTATAGATACGGCGAATACATATGCTCTGCTACCGATAGTCACCATTAGGGGGATCCGCATTTTACTCCAACTATGAACGTATTAGGTAACGTTTGTGTCTATATTGGCCCTTTTCCTTATAAATTGAATATCTCTATCTCTTTTGCCCAAACTATGAGTGATACAAAAAGGAGTTTGGTTATGGGAAAGAGATTTGAATTCATTCATAATAAAATTGATATTAATAGAGATTTATTATTTTTACTGGTGATTGGCGGATTATATTCGTTAGGTATATTCCTTTCCAATACATTTGTAAATGTATATTTATGGAAACAGTCAGGAGATTATACGACAATAGCTGTCTATAACTTGGGAATTTTTCTTTTTCAGCCAGTTACATTTATCGTTGCTGGTAAAATTGCTAAAAAAGTGGATCGTGTAATTGTGTTACGGTTGGGGGTCACTTTTCTATCTCTTTTCTTTTTATGTGTCTTACTAATTGGTGAAGCCTCATCTAAGTATAACTTTATGCTAGGAAGCTTATTAGGGATAGGTTATGGTTTTTATTGGCTAGCCTTTAATGTGCTGACCTTTGAAATAACGGAACCGGAGACAAGAGATTTTTTTAATGGATTCTTAGGTGTTTTGCAATCATTTGGTGGAATGATTGGTCCATTACTTGCGGGTATTATTATTGCCAAAATGGAAGCAAATATTGGATATACAACTATTTTCTCGATTTCCTTCACATTATTTATCCTTTCCGTAGTTTGCAGTTTCTTTTTAAATCGAAGACAGGCAGAAGGTAACTTCCATTTCAAACGTATTTTAAGGGAAAGGCACCATAATAAAAACTGGGGAAGGATATTATATGCTCATATTTTTCAAGGCTTACGAGAAGGTATTTTTGCCTTTGTAATCACCATTTGGGTGTTTTTAATTACCGGCAGTGAATTCTCTCTTGGAATGTTCAATTTGGTACTTTCCGGCTTATCATTTATCTTTTATTTTGTTGCAACAAAATTTATTAAAATCCATATGCGAAAAAAAGCAATTTTGCTAGGTAGTTTACTACTTTATTTTTCCATCTTTATTATTTTATTTGATATTAGTTACTTTCAATTAATCATATACGCTTTCTTCATTGGAATAGCTTATCCTATTATTAATGTGCCATATGTCTCTATGACCTATGATGTAATTGGAAAGGCCTGGAAGGCAAAAGACCTCCGTGTAGAGTATATTGTCGTACGGGAATTGTTTGTAAATATTGGCAGAGTTGCATCTATTTTAGTCTTTTTAATTGCAGTTTCTTTATATCCAGCAGAAAAGGTAATACCAATATTGCTGGTTTTGTTTGGAACAGGTCATATTTTTATTTATCTGTTTACAAGGAATGTCTATCTTGGTACCAAAAGAAAAAAAGAGGTATTAATTAAAGAACAAATAACCGATGAAAAAAACCGCTAACGCTATTTTTTATTAGCTAAATGATGTTATAATGAGTGGAAAGCTATGTTAAATATATGGGGGAGAAATAATGGCGAGAAAAAGAAAAAAGAAGGAACAGCTTCCCTTCCGAATAAATATTTTATTCTTTGTGATTTTTCTATTGTTCTCTGTATTAATTTTACAGTTAGGTGTTGTACAAATACTTAATGGGGAAGAGTTTCAAAAAGAAATAGAACGAACGGTTAAGGACACAACTAAAATACCAGTACCTAGAGGGAAGATTTATGACAGTAATTACGATGTGATTGTTGATAATAAGCCGTTGTATTCAATCACTTATACTCCAGCTAAAGGCGTACAGGCCGAAGATCGTTTAGAAGTTGCTCAAAAGCTGGCAGAATTAATTTCTATGGACTCAGAAGATTACTTAGACAGTATTACCGAGCGAAATAAGAAGGAATATTGGTATCTTTTAAATAAGAAAAAAGCAGATAAAAGGCTCTCTGAGGAAGAGGCTGCGGATATGTCTAATTCGGAGCAGTATAAAACAATATTGGACAGAATTACAAAAGAGGAAATTAGTGACTTTTCCAAGCAGGAGCTTGAAGTAATTGCTATAAAAAAAGAACTTGATAAGGCGTATTCTTTAACACCACAGATTATTAAAAATGAAGATGTAACTCCTGAGGAATATGCAAGGGTAGCAGAACATCTGGACAAATTACCAGGGGTTAATGCTACAACGGATTGGAATAGAGAATATCCGTATAAGGATACCTTTTCTAGCTTGTTAGGATCGATCACCTCACAAGAGCAGGGGATACCTGCAGACAAAGAACAGTATTACTTAACAAGAGGTTATAGCAGAAATGACCGTGTAGGACGAAGTGGTCTGGAAGAGTACTATGAGGACCTGCTTAGAGGAAGAAAGGAACAAATCCAATATACAACGACGAAAAACGGCCAAGTAATTGATTCGGAAACGGTTGTTGAAGGTGAGCGAGGTAAAGATTTAATTCTGACTGTTGATATGGAATTCCAAAAAGAAGTCGACAAAATTGTCCGGGAAGAGTTAAAGACAGCTAAAAATAAACATTGGGCTGCAAACCGTTATATGGATGATGCGCTCGCTGTTGTAATGAATCCAAAAACCGGCGAAATTTTAGCAGTTAGTGGTCAACACTACAATGATGAGAAGAAAGAATATGAGAATAATTCGTTTCGTGCCCTGTATGATGCTCATTTACCTGGTTCTACGGTGAAGGGAGCCACTGTGTTAGCAGGTTACGAATCAGGAGTTATTTCACCAGGACAGAGTTTCTATGATCGTCCGATTGATATTGCGGGCACGCCAACAAAAGGTTCATACGGTCAATTAGGCTTAGTGGATGATTATGAAGCTTTAAAGAGATCTTCCAACGTCTATATGTTCTATATCGCCCTAAAGATGGGTGGAGAGAATCGTTATCCATTTCCTAATGGAAGCAAAGCAGCATTTAATTCAGAAGGATTTCAGCAAATGCGCAATTATTTTCAACAATTTGGATTAGGAGTTAAAACTGGTGTAGACTATCCGTATGAAAGTACTGGCTATGAAGGCGATGAATTTGGACCGGGCTTACTAATGGATTATGCCATCGGACAGTATGATTCGTTTACAACACTGCAATTGGCTCAATATGTATCAACAATTGCAAATGACGGCTATCGCGTGCGCCCACATTTTCTAAAAGAAGTACGTAATCCGAGTGAGACAGAGAGAGAATTGGGCTCCGTGGTTAGAAGTGAAGAAACAGAAGTGCTTAATCGGATCCAAATGAAGGATTCCTATATTGAACGGGTTCAGGAGGGCTTCCGAAGAGTGTACCAGGAAACAGGTGGAACAGCTGCTGGCTACTTTAAAGGAAAAGATTATAATCCTGCCGGAAAAACAGGAACAGCTGAAAATGAAGTATATGAAGATGGAGTAAAGTATGATACTGAAAACCATTCATTAATCGGGTATGCTCCATTTGATGATCCGGAGGTTGCTTTTGCGGTGATCGCACCTAATTCCGGGGTGGTACGAGACTTACATCCACTCAGCAAAATCATTGGTCAACGCATTATGGATACGTATTTTGATTTGAAGAAAGAAAGAGATAAAGAAGAAATGAAGGAATAAAAAAAGAAGAACCTGTGTTAGGTTCTTCTTTTTTTATCTTGCTATCTTTTCGGCAAGCTCATAAAAACTCATTTCACTGGATACTTCAAACTCACCTATTTGTACTTTTTCGCTATAATTTTCTTTCTCCAAATACTTATCAAATTTACTGGAATCTTTGATAATATTCTTTTCTTCCAGTAAATTACTTATTTCTGAGGTAGCCATCCCCGGTTTAATGTTAATTTTGTACTTTGTTGGTTTATCTGAAGCTTCTTCTTCATCTGTTTGTTTTTTATCAACAGATTCTTCTTTCTTATTTTCCGTTTTCTTTTCTGAAGAATTTTCTTCCTTCTTCTCTGTTCGTTGCTTGTCTTTTTCTACAGATAAAGAAATATATTCTTCTTGAGATAAAACATGATATCCTTCTTCTTTAACGAGCGGAATCATTTCTTCAGCAGTCATTTCATCCTTGGCGGAAGTCGTTCCCCAGAAAAAGAAGCCAATTAACATGATTACCCCTGAAGTTAATAAGCCGATGGCAAATGCTCTTATTGGTTGTTTCATTTTGTTTCTCCTTTGTTAAAGAATATTATTCTGTTTATCTCGACTGGTAGGATGTATTTCTTCAGTCAACAGCTCTTCTTCGAGAATCTTAATTTTCTTTTTCATCTGGTATGTATCCTGCATGGTTGACATAGAGAATTGTTCTAATTGGTTTTCTAATTCCTGAAACTTATCATTCATAAAGAAAGAAAGTACAAAAAGTACTAATCCTATTCCAATGATGGAAATTATTGCATATAGCATTCGTATTACCTCCATTATTTATTCACTATTAGTTATATCACAGAATAATAAAAGAAGAAACCTTATTTTTTTCTATCAACATTCTTGATAGTTTTCGTAATATCTGCTATTATAATTAAGTCTGAAATGAATGAAAGCTGTTTAATAGCAAGTGCTTAAAAGTTTGGAGGGAAAACTATGCGCGTTAACATTACATTAGCTTGTACTGAAACAGGAGATCGTAATTATATTACTACAAAGAACAAACGTACAAATCCTGAACGTATTGAGCTTAAAAAATATTGTCCACGTCTTAAAAAACACACTTTACATCGTGAAACAAAATAACCCATAAAACTTATCTGGAATAGATAAGGGTTTTATTTTTATTATCCATTGCAGATTAGCTCAATTGTCCTTTACGCTTTTGTTCTTTGTTACTTCGTGTTAATACGTTATACTTAGATATAGAGTGAGGTGGAACGTATGAATAAAAAGGATTTACGTGTTAATGCAATAAATATGTTGAAAAGTCAGTCTGAAACAAAAAGAAAGCAAATAGAAGAGGAATTAACAGAACAGCTAATACATAGCACATTTTGGGAAAATGCAGCAGTTATCGGTATTACAATGGCGCAAGGTTTTGAATGGGACACAAAGTCTATAATAGAGATTGCTTGGGCGCAGGGGAAAGAAGTATGTGTGCCGAAGTGCTCCCCACAAGATAAACTGCTTAACTTTTATAAAATAACTTCATTTAACGAACTAGAGGTTGTTTATTATAACTTACTAGAACCGATTCCAGAGAAAACGGAAAGTGTATTGAAAGAACAAATTGATTTATTAATGGTACCGGGTTTACTTTTTGATAGAGAAGGATTTAGAGTCGGTTTTGGCGGAGGATATTATGATCGCTTTCTTGTAGATTATCCGAACAATACTGTTTCTTTGCTATGTGAGGAACAGCTTGTTAGTCAATTGCCAAAGGAATCCTACGATATTCCTGTAGAATATTTAATTACTGAAAAAAATATTATTAATACAATAAAGTAGAGGTTTTTATGGATATAAACAGATATTCACGACAAATTTTATTTGAACAAATAAATAAATCAGGCCAGCAGCGACTTTCTGAAAGTACTGTTTTGATTGTAGGGATTGGTGCATTAGGAACGGTAATCAGCAACCAATTGGTGCGAGCAGGGGTTGGAAAAGTCAGGATAGTGGACCGTGATGTGGTGGAGATAAGCAATCTGCAAAGACAAATTCTGTTTGATGAAGAGGACGCAGAGAAATCCCTCCCAAAAGCAATTGCTGCAAAGCGAAAATTAGAAAGAGTAAATAGCATGGTAGAAATCGAAGCAATTATCGGTAATGCTTCTCGTGACAATATTGATGAGCTAACGGAAGGCGTAGATGTGGTTTTAGATGGTACAGACAATTTTGCGACTCGATATTTGTTAAATGATATTTGTTTTAAAAAAAATATTCCTTATTCCTATGGTGGAGTTGTAAGCTCACGAGGAATGACAGCATTCTTTGTGCCAAAACAGACCCCGTGCTTACGATGTTTAAGTAAAGAAGGGTCTGATGGAAATCAAACATGTGATACAGTAGGTGTTATTTCCCCTGTGGTTGATATGGTATCTTCCTTGCAAGTGACAGAAACATTGAAGTATTTAACTAACCGGGGAGAGTATTTAAGGAATACACTTCGCTCCTTAGACATATGGTTTAATCAACAATATGATATTAAATTGAATAAGCCTGATCTTAATTGTCCCACATGCCAGTTAAATCAATATCCAGCATTACAGAAAAAAGCAAAGGAAGAGGAAATTGTCCTTTGTGGCAGAAATACAGTACAGATTCATCTATTGAATCACGTAAGCTTGGAGCAGTTAGAATCGAAGTTTTCAGGAATCCAAAGTTTAAAACGTACACCTTTTTTTCTAAAAGTAACAATTGATGAACAAATTAGTTTAACGATCTTTACGGATGGTCGCGTGCTTGTTCAGGGGACTGAGGATCAGGTCTACGCCAGGACAGTATATGATCGTTATATTGGTTCATAGCATGCATATTTTCTTTAAATTGTGTCATAACTAAGAACACTATGAGAAAAGAAGGTGTGGACATGAGAATGATTGCATTAATTTTTACTTTCTTCACAATGGTTGCAGTTATTTACAGGTGGCGCTATCGGATATTGAATACAGTTTTAGCAATAAGCGTTTTGCGTAAAATTGCAGTAAACTTGTCGATGAATATGCCGGCAATCAGATCAAAAATTTTACCGAATTTATTTGGACCAAAAATAAACTAAATACATTTGAAACAAAAAGAAGTTGATTTGAAACAGCTTCTTTTTTGTTCTTTAAAGAAAAGTAAATTAAGTTTTGGTATGATATGTTGTAAGGGGGAATTTTTATATGTATTCGGAGGAAAGCCACACGCTCTATGAGATTGCCCATCACTTAGTTTTTCATGGAAGGTATGAAGTATTATATATTAATGAGAATGAGCAAGAAATATGGTTAGAGAAGTATCAAAATAAAGTTTCAAAAGTTATTCGGATAATAAATAAAGGATTTGATTGGAAAAATCATTTGAAGAGAGATATAGCACAGGTTTTTCAAAAAGTAAAAGCGATGAAGCGATTATTAATGGGAAAGCATATTGAAATACACAATGTATATGTTCATTCGAATGATCCGGTAGATGATTGGGAAATCCTTAAGAAGCCAATGAAACTAAATGAAAAAAATTCAATTAAAATGAATCTTTACTATTTATCTCATTCAAGTAGTGAAGAAGAAATGGCTAGGTTATTTAATGATCTGGATATCACGAAGATGCCCAGTATAAAATTGGATGAAACTGAAAGAGAAACTAGAACGGTTTCCCTCAGAAATGAATTACACAAGGAAATGCGCCAAAAGCATGATGAAAAAAATAATGTGCTTTCCTTCGGTAAACCTTTTTTGACATATTTGTTGCTGGCAGTAAATATATTTCTATTTATCCTTTTGGAAGCCAATGGTGGTAGTCAGTCCATTCCGACCTTAATTGAGTTTGGTGCTAAATATAATCCTGATATTATGGCAGGAGAATGGTGGAGAATAGTAAGCTCCATGTTTTTACATATCGGCTTATTGCATTTATTTATGAACATGTTGGCAGTATATTATTTAGGAATTGCTGTTGAAAGGATGTATGGTTCCTGGAGGTTTATAGTAATTTATTTCTTGGCGGGGATTGGTGGGGGAATCGCGAGCTTTGCCTTCTCACAACATGTTTCTGCTGGAGCATCTGGTGCATTGTTTGGTTTGTTTGGAGCTTTACTGTTTTTTGGACTCCATTATAAAAAGATTTTCTTTCAAACTATGGGGAAAAACGTGCTTATATTGATAGGTATAAATATTTTATTTGGTTTTTTGGTACCACAAATTGACAATGCAGCACATTTGGGAGGATTAATAGCAGGCTTTATTGCTGCTTCTATTACTCATTTACCAAAGAAAAGGGATGTTCAAAAACAAGTGCTAGCAATTCTTATTTATGGTTTCGCTTTGATTGGAATTGGTTATTATGGTTTTTCCAACAACCAAAACAGCCAAAGTTATCAACTTACTCAAATTGAAAAATACTTGCAAGAAGAAAAATACAAAGAAGTTGTCCAGTTGGCTACCGATTCGTTAGACAAAAAAGGTGATTTAGAAGCGACTATATTATTTCAGCGTTCATATGCCTTTATTGAGCTTGGGAAAATAAATGAAGCTAAACAGGACTTACAGGAAGCTGTTAAAATCAATCCGGAATTTCCGCAAGCTTACTATAATTTGGCCTTGGTTTATTACAATACAGGTGAACAGAAAAAGGCGGAAGATGCGATCCGAACAGCCTATAAGCTTAACTCGGAAAATGAAGATTTTATTCATTTATATGAGCAAATAACCGGAGAAAAAGTAGATTAAAACAGGAAATGCTAAGCGCAAGGAAAGCCAAACTAGTTCTAATGCTAAATGTATCAGTTAACACAGCTAAGAACTAAAATGCTCCCTTGCGTCTTTTATTTTATAGGACTATAACGTTGGATTAGCTTCATTTTCTCGCCGTTACTTTCAAAAAGTACGATTAGATGATCAGCTTGGTTGGAGAATAAAACAATTGGTATATAGCTCTGTACCTTTTCTTCGTTACTATTGATAATTGGAATAACATAATTTTTATAAAGTCCTTCCCATAATTGACCCATTATTTTATCCGTTTGCTCTTGTGAAAGGTTTGGTAATGGTTCTTCATTATATTTGGATAGTTGAGTTAAAGGTACAGTTAAATAATCTTTGCTTTTAATCGAAAAATGCTTGAGTAATTGGTGCCAGTAAAAGAGGAGCTGTTGTTTAGTTATACTGTCTAGTAGATGCTTCCATTCTTCTTCATATCTATTTTCAGGCTTTTTAAATGAATCTATAGCTGTAGTGGGGGAATCAATTACATAAAGGTTATCACCAGATAGTCTATGAATGCTCGTTATGTTATTATTTGTATGAATTTCCCCATGATGATAGGATACACTTTGAAAATATCCACTATCCTCCTGGGTAATCTTTTCATTAATATAAATCTTATCAGTGTTCTGTTCCCATTTACTGCGCATACCACGTAATCTGCCATTTTCAAATAAAATTGACACATCCTGTCTAAGGTACATTGGTTTTTCGCTTTTAGAATTACTAGTCCAGCTAATTTCATATTTATCCTTATCTTTTTCTGAAAATAACTTCAAGTTTGTTTCTGTTTCCGTAAATTTAGTTTCCTCATTAGCAGGAAAATATGTAATGGCAGGTTTTGTTTGTACATTAATAAAATATATAGTTATAACACTGATTAGTAGAGCAAATGTAATAGTTATAATCCATTTAAACATCTTATCGCTTCCTTTATATGCTTGTCTTACTGCATTCTATGAATTTGTTCTATACTTTATGCTTGTTTTATGCATAACCACCGGGAACTTTGCGCAAATTAATGTAAGACTACTCAACGACTGGGTGAGAAAATGACTAAAGAGAAAAAAGAAGCTTCTAATTCCTATAAAAAGAATATTTCTTATTTACGTGAGCGGCTTGGTGTTGATAAAAATTTCGATGTTATTCAGCTTGATTTAGAATATGCTAGTCGAAAGATGGCCTTCTTTTTTATTGATGGGTTCGTAAAAGATGATATATTACATTTACTTATGAAGTTTTTGGCAAAACTTGAACCTGAACATTTGGATCCGGATCCACTCACTAGACTGATGAAAACTTACATTCCTTATGTTGAAATAGAGAAGGAAGATGATTTAAACAAAGTTACCGATTTTGTCCTGGCTGGACCCGCGGCATTAGTAGTAGAGGGAATTGATGAAATTATTTTAATTGATGCCAGAACATATCCTGCACGGTCTCCAGAAGAGCCAGACTTAGAGAGGGTTGTTAGAGGTTCAAGAGATGGATACGTCGAAACCATTGTGTTTAATACGGCATTAACCAGAAGAAGAGTACGAGATCGCTCTCTTCGAATGGAATATTTACAAATTGGGAGAAGATCAAAAACAGATGTATGTGTCTGTTATTTAGAAGATATTGCAGAGGAAGAAAGAGTGGAAGACTTAAAAAAAGTACTGAAAGCAATTGATACAGATGGTCTTCCAATGGCGGAAAAAACGGTTGAAGAATTTATAAGTGGAAGGCATTGGAATCCATATCCGGCTGTACGCTATACTGAAAGGCCAGATACGGCCGCTTCCCACTTATATGAAGGACATGTGCTGCTTATTATTGATGGTTCACCAAGTGTGATGATCACTCCGGCAACTTATTGGCATCATATGCAACATGCAGAGGAATACCGTCAAAAGCCATTGGTTGGTGCATATTTAAGGCTAGTACGGTTTATTGCCGTTATGGCTTCCATTTTTATTCTCCCATTATATTTTTTATTCTCAGAAAATCCGGAAATACTCCCCGATGCACTTGAGTTTATTGGCCCGAGTGAACCAGGAGTAATCCCTTTATTATTTCAATTTTTAATTGCAGAAATAGGTATAGATATATTAAGGATGGCTGCAATTCACACTCCTTCGTCATTAGCAACCGCTCTAGGCTTGGTTGCTGCAATTATGATCGGGCAGGTTTCTGTTGAAGTAGGTTGGTTTTCCTACGAGGTAGTTTTATATCTTGCAGTAGCTGCTATTGGCACCTATGCTACACCAAGTTACGAAATGAGTTTAGCGAACAGGCTTGTACGTATTTTCTTGTTGCTAATGGCAGCGAGTTTTGGAGTTGCAGGCTATGTGCTTGGGGTTAGCTTATGGATTCTATATTTAGTAAGGATGAACTCCTTTAAAGTCCCTTATTTTTGGCCATTCCTGCCATTTTCTTATAAAGCATTCAGAGATATATTTATTCGTTCTCCGATTCCATTGAAAAATAGGAGGCCCACATTTCTCCATCCTAAAGACCCGGACCGTTAATAAAGGCGAAGGGTCTTTTTTAATGGATATAAAAGTATAGAGAATTTGTCTTCACAAAAGTTTTAATATAAAATGCCTTAGCTATTTTTTCAGAAGCAGAAGGTGAATAAATTTGCTATAATAAAAATGGTGATAAAAATGAAATCAATGTACGATATTCGTCAGTTATTAAAAAAATTTGGAACATACATATATACAGGGAATAAGATAGGTGATTTAGAGCTCATGGAAATGGAAATTGAAGAGCTTCAAAAATATGGATTTATTCAGAAGGAGGACTACATAAGTGCCAAGCTGTTATTGAGAAAAGAAATGGCTATTATTCGTGATCAACAAGCAATGGAAGGGGAAAGCAAATGAGTAAATATATATTAGGTGTGGATATAGGGGGAACTTCTGTAAAGATAGGCATTATTACCAATGAAGGTGATATCCGGTACAAATGGGAGATACCAACTGTTAAGACAAACGGGGGAAACTCTATTCTCTCTGACCTTTGGAGTGCTATTGAAACAAAACTGCAGGATTTACATATAAATAAGCGTACAATAATAGGTATAGGCGTGGGAGCTCCAGGTTTTATTGATGGGGATACCGGTTTCATACATGAAGCTGTAAATATCGGGTGGAAGAATTATCGTTTAGCAGAAATATTAACAAAGCTATCTGGACTTCCTGTTTACCTTGAAAATGATGCGAATATAGCTGTGTTAGGAGAAAATTGGAAGGGTGCCGGCAATCAGGCGACAAATCTACTAGCAATAACACTTGGAACCGGAGTTGGTGGTGGTATCATTGCCAATGGTAAAATAATTAATGGAGAAAATGGTATGGCAGGAGAAATTGGCCATATCACTGTTGATAAAAATGGATACCAATGTAATTGTGGGAGAGTTGGTTGCTTGGAAACTGTAGCATCGGCAACTGGTATTGTCAGGCAAGCAATGGATGTAATTACTCATGACAAACAATCCAGAATGGCAGAGCATTACATGAAGACAGGTGTTGTTACAGCTAAAGACATCTTTATTTTCGCAGAGGAAGGTGATAAAGCTGCTCTTAAAATAGTTAGACATACTGCAGACGTGTTAGGGTTGTTAATTTCAAATCTAGGTACAATTATAAACATCAAAAGTATTAATCGGGGGTGGGGTGTCTAAAGCCGGGGATACATTAATCAATGAAATAAAAATGGCATTTGAAAAATATGCCTTAAAAAGAGTCAGTGATATTTGCGAAATTAAAACAGCTAAGCTGGGAAATGATGCAGGGATTATTGGTGCTGCTTTTCTTGTTAAACAGAAAAAGGAAAATCTCACGTTTTAAAGCAATACTGTATACTTAACTGATATTTATACTTTGAAAGTAGAAGCTGAATTGGATGGTACATATAAGGACATTAATTAATTTCACATAAAAAAGCTGCTTCATTAGAGGAAGCAGCTTTTTATATGAAATGTTCTTATCCAGCGATTTCTGAAATTAAAGTTGCAATTGAGAAAAAACCAAAAGCAACGGCAGTGATTGCAGAGAATCCTAATGCAAAAAGGTTCTTATACTTCAATTGACGAATAACAGATACTACTGCGAGTAAAGTAACTAATAAAAGCAGAATTGCCAATACAATATGCATTACTAATTCATCCTCCTTGTATGCTTCCTACTATCTCATGTTTGATAATGGAACTATATTTTATTATTATGTATCTAAGTAATTATATTATATATTTTATAGTAAAAACAATATTTTGTCGAGGTAAATCCAAACTTGTTTTACGAAGAAATGAGGAGGCAGGAAAAGTGGAAGTCATTAAAATGCCGTTAGGCCCATTAGGCACTAATTGCTACATCGTCCATAACAATAAAAACGCGTTAATTTTTGATCCTGGTGGCGACGAGGATAAGATCATTCATTATTTAGAAGACAAGAATATTATTCCTCAAGCCATATTATTGACTCATGCACATTTCGATCATATTGGCGGTGTTGAGACTTTAAGAAATCATTACAATATAGAGGTATATTTGCATGAGAAAGAATCTTCCTGGTTAGCAGAACCCAGTTTAAATGGTTCTTCTCTATTTATGGGAGACAAAATCGTCACCCAAGATCCCGATAAAAGAATTGTACCAGGAAAGATGACTATTGGTGAATTCAACTTTGATGTGCTGTACACTCCTGGTCACTCGCCAGGCAGTACCAGTTTTGTTTTTGAAGATGAAGGTTTCGTCATCAGTGGAGATGTGTTGTTTAAACAGGGGATAGGCAGGACTGACTTACCTGGTGGAGATTATAAACAGTTAGAGAGTAGTATTAGATACCAATTATATAAGTTGAGTGATACATATCTTGTATATCCTGGACATGGTGGAACAACAACGATTAGGGAAGAAAAAAACCAAAATCCTTTTGTGCGAGAATAATATAGTAAAAAAACCCTTCTTATATAGAAGGGTTTTTTGGGGGGATGTGCTCTGTTCTTTCGTTGTTAAAGGGATATAAGTTAAGCTACGACTTTACTATAAACCCAACCAGTTATCATGTCAACAGAAAAATGGCCTGCAAACGAATACGTAAGCAGCGCCATTTTTCTTAGTGTCCGAAACCAGGTACAAGTATAAATTCTGTATACCACGTAAAACCAATAAAGAATACAGTACAATAAGCTCCGAATAAATACATATACATACGTTCAGATAATTTCAAATAACTAACTGTAAGGAAAAATACCGTCTGTACCAAGAATAATACTGCTGTCTTCTGCATGTCGCCAATATAAAACATTACTGTAAAAATTCCTGTCCAAAAGGCAAGCACACGAAACATACGATCCATGTTTTCCCCTCCTTTTATGTATCCTTATCATTGATATTATAAACGAGGTTTGTCATATTGTAAACGATACTGATAAATGAATTTAAATTCTCGCTATATAAGTACAGTTTTCACATCCTTCAAACATATTATTCACTTCCTGTAATTGAACGTTTTCAAACAACACTTCGAGCATCCCTTTTATGAAAGCCTGATGCATGTTACAGATTATTGTATGATTGGATGAAGCAATCTCTTTAAATGGGCAGTTATTAATATGAAAAGATATTACATTCTCTTCTTCATTATAAGAAAAAGAAGGATACATTCCCAACAATGTTCCGGCGTCTTCCAATAACCTCATCTTATTTTCAATGGTGATAGATTGTGGTTGTAGGTTATTATGTTGATTTTCCATTAATTTTTGTCCGTACTTTTTTCCAGTTTGATATAACGCCACTTTACCTGGTTCGCCTAATTCCATAAATGCTTCCAGTGCAATAGAGGATAATAATTTATAATCTCGATGAGGGAAGTTTAGTTCAATTACCTGATCTGATAAACGATATCTTCGGCTAGGTCTTCCACCTTTTCCGGATTTTAGATTGTAGGAAACAACCATCCCGATATCTTCCAGTTTAGATAAATGAAGTCTTGCAACATTTGGATGAATAAAGAAAGCTTTAGCAATGTCATTTACATTCACTTCCTCATGTTCTTTTATTAAATATTGATAAATATTATATCTTGTTGGGTCACTCAGTACGTTTGTTATCTTCAACGTATTTTCCATCATCTATCACCCCATTATGTTATTACTTATATTATAGTAAAAATAATCTATGCACGGGCTAGTACTTCTTTTTTGTAAGAAAATGTCCACATTTAGTCTTTAGGGTAAAAGTGAGGAATATTTATAGTATGTTTAAAAGTATGTTCTGAATGGTTATTTGTAGTTACTTTAGAACGGGTTTCCCACGTGTCATCTGTAATAGAAGTTGTGGTAATGTTTACTTCTCCTTGCAGAAATGAGTAGTGTAAGGTGTGAGGAAGTGCACTTAGGTCATCATATTCTTCCATGACTAATTGGAAACTCATTTGCAGGAGTGTGTGCATTTTTATCCTCTCTAGATGCGCTTCACTCATGTGAATCTCATTTTGATAACTGGTTATAGTTGCTGTAATTAAAATAAAAAATATAGATATCGTAAAGAGTACCACTGGGAGAATAAAACCTCTTTGATTAGTGATTGTAGAAAGGAATCGTTTTTTCATATGAGTCTCCTTTGTCAGATGTGACACTTACATGATATCCGTAAGGTAGTGGAGAAAACTGTACTTTTTTTATGTCTCTCAAATAAATTTCATGCCCTTCTCCGTCAACTTGTCTGCGAATTTGATTCTTATATTGACTTATAACAGCAATCTTCCCATCTGAGAATTGTAAAGAAACAGAGGTAGGATCTACTTTATATCCTACCGCTGTTAATGAATCTTCCATTAAAAAATGAGTAAATTGCTGTAAGGATAGTTCCATGTCATTGGAAGTGTATTTACCGACTTTTACTAATTCAAAAGGTAAGGGCAATAGTAATAATAGAAGGGATAGAGCTAGTAACATGTTAAGAAAGGTAAAACCCTTTTCAGCTTTTAGGTACACCATACAAGCAATGGCTTTCTTTTTTCTTTTTAGCATTTTCCCATACAACACATCCTTTTATATAATTCCTATCAAGTACAAATGTGAAAGTGACCAATTTCTGATTAATATTTTTTACTGATTCATACGGAGTCTTTTTACTTACCAATAAAAAAGGTTGCATTTCATCATGGAGTCTATCAACAATGGTCCGCCGATCACTCAATATTATTTTTTCTGTAGTTATTATATGAAGGAGAGGAAACATAGTAGTTACAACAGTCATTAGTATACTTGCAGAAATAATTACTTCTACCAAGGTAAAACCGTTATTCTTTTTCAAGATAAAACCTCCCCTTACCGAATGGAAAAATTATTTTATATCTTTCATCTCCCATAAATAAATCCATACTTCTGGGTTGGTGAATATTTCCGTTTTGTTCGAATTTTAAATATTGATGTTTTCTAGTATCGATTCGAACACCTGAAGGATAGTTTCTTATAATGGGCTTTCTTCTTTTTGTAAAATAGATTGTATAAAAATCTTCTTTAAATGTGATATATGGTCTTTGTTCCACTGATCCCTTAATAGATGTGACCTGCTGTATATAAAGAGTATCGTTTTCCAGCGTATTTATAAATTGTTCTCTTTCTTGTTTTGATATGGCAGATAAACTCCAAGTGACTGACAGAAGGGAAAGAATTGATACGATGCTTAGGACGAGGAGCATTTCAATGAGTGTAAAGCCATTTTTATTGGCCATTTGTCGGAGGAGCACTGACGATTCCGTCCTCATACTTTAACTTTTCTTTACTCGGGCACTCTGTTTGGCTTGCTTTAATATACTTTCCTTGAATTAAAGAATCCAGTGTGGGAGGGAGGTTTCCCTCTTCCAAATGATAAAGATCCACCTGGGCCTGTACTACATTCACAAGTGCTTCGCATCCTTTATCGTGAACCTGTTTACTCTTTCCGCTTAGGTTAGGAACAATCAGTATAATTAAAACTGATATAATCATTAAGACGATAAGCATTTCAATCAATGTAAAACCCCTGTTATTTTTTAGCATGATTAACCTCCTTATATTGTTGTAATTAATTGAAACATTGGCCACATTAAAATAATGTAGATAAAAATGATAAAGCAAGCCACAATGATGAAAAATAGTGGTTGAAAATACGTTATGGATTTCATTAATTTTGTTTGAATGGATTCGGATAACCATTCAGCATATAAAGATAATTCTTTCTCTAGTTCCAAGCTGTCATTATTTTTTTGAAAAATAGCTACAAGCTGTTTATCAAGAAAGCTAAATTGAGAAAGCAAAGAGGAAATGTAAAACCCTCTTGATAATTCATCAATTAAAAGGTCAGAATAGTAGGCGATGATCGGTTGTTTCTTTTGTTGTTTCATTTGTAGAAGAATATCTTTATAATTCATTCCGGCTTTTAATAAGATTTGAAAATGTGTGGCAAATTGAAATGAAGTTTGAAGCTTGAGAATTGTTCTGTAAAATGGAAGCCTGTTATAGAGTGCAATTCTGTTTTCAATGGAGAACTTATGTCTGGTGAATTGCCAAAAGATGACCACTATAATTAAGATGATAAGTAATAAAACCGCTATTGTAAAAAACACTTCAATAGTTATCATCGAAATAACTACAGTGGAAGATGCTTCTTCGCTTGTTTGGAAAATATCTATAAAGGATGGAAGAACAGATTGCTTAATGAAGATAAGCAGAAGTGAAAAAATGGTAAGTAAAATAAGTGGATACCTGATCATTTGACTGAGTTTCCTTGTGTACTTAAGCCGATCGGAAAACATATCAACACACTTTCCAATGCTTCCCTCTAAATCACCATTCGATTTCACAAAACTCATGTAATCAACAACTATAGGATGAAAATGGGCTTTTTCAAAAGCCTCATCAATCGTGTAACCATTTTGGAGAGAAAGTGAAATATTATCAGCTGCTGTGCTTAGCTGTGTATCCCATTTGATTATTTTTAATCCATCAAGGAGTGTGTAACCATTTAGTAGTAGTCGATGAAGACGTCTTATAAAATTCAATTGAAGTGCTGGTGCTAATTTATCTTTTTTCTTGAAACACATGATAATTTTCCTCAGAAAAATAGCCATAAGCAAATGCCTTCTTTCTTAAATAATCAAATGTATGAAACTGATCATTTGCAGCTATATCCATATTGCGTATTGTTTTAAACAATGCTTCTTTTTCTAATAGTTCGAGAATAGCTGCTCGACGGATAGTTCTATTATCGATATCTATGGGAATTAATTGTAATGCTGCTACCGCTATTAATGATTGTTCCAAATCTGTTTGCTTTAATCCCATTTCCAATAATCTGTGTATAGTTCCTGGTGCATCCTTCGCGTGAAGAGTACTCAATACGAGGTGGCCCGTAAGCGAAGCATCAAAAGCAAAACGGGCTGTATAACTATCGCGAATTTCCCCTACCATAATGATGTCAGGATCGTGACGAAGTGCTGCTTTTAATCCTGTTTGATACGTTACCCCAGCTTTTTCATTAACTTGGACTTGTAAAATATCGGCCATATTTTTCTCTATTGGATCTTCTAATGTAATGGTCTGGTAGGATTTTTCTTTCAGAATGGTTTCCAATAAGGCATATAAAGTCGTAGTTTTGCCGCTTCCTGTCGGACCAGTAAATAGAATGATGCCAGATCGGTTTGATATCCAATTTTTAATTTTTGTTAGTTGGTTAGGGAAAAGAAAGAGTTGATCTAATGTCATCTTTTGTTGTTGGGGGAGAATACGAATTGCTAAACTTTCGCTTTGGTTAACCGGGAGTGTAGATAAACGTAGAGAATATTCTTGAGGATGTACTTTATAAATTATGGTACCATTTTGAGGCTTTCTGATTTCTCCAATATCCATGCCAGAAGTAAATTTATAAAAAGTAATTAATACTTGATATTGTGAAGGAAGGATGGATTTGTAAAACATTCTTCTTCCATGGATACGTAAATATATATCAACGCGATCGGGGAAAGGAGAAAAATGAATATCCGATGCCTCCACATCAAAGGCATGCAGCAAGAGTTTATCAGATATTGTTGTAGCATCATTCAAAGGTTATTCACCTCCTTTTAACGACTAATATATAGTTTATTCGACACGATCTTCCTTTCTCCTTCTTTTTTAGAAAATTAATACAAAATATTTGTTCTTGTTATTAAATAGAATAGACTTTTCTTGTTTTGTTAAAAATAGAACAAAGAAGAGAGGTGTGTACTCAATGTCCGGAAACGATTATCTGAAATTTATGACTGAGCAAATTGTATCCTATATTGACTTGCCCCCAGAAGAGAGAAAGAAAAAACATAATGAGAAAAAGAGTAACAAAATTGTTGCCAACAGATGGTTTGGAATACTGCCTTTTGCATATCGTACGTGGAGAAAAAAAGGATAGCCGATACTAGGCTATCCTTTTTATCTAAAGAGCAGGAGATAAATAAAACAATCCACCGTTTATGACTTGATAAGTTATAGTTGGATTATATCTGTTTTTGATTTCCTTCAATTCTTTTTCCATCTGTTGTTCACTATTTTCTTCGTCGTCATTACTGTAAAAGTGTTGTAATAAAGTCATTTCCTTCTTTAAAAGATGAATAGACTCCTCAGCCCAATCATGCGTTTGTCTTTCAATATAATCATCGATAACCCGCTCTATTCTTTTAAACCCGCTCTCCAGCTTAATCATTGGAGAGATGGTATAGCAATAATCTGGAATCATCTGTTGCAAGGGAACAGAGGAAAGCTCTTTCATCATTTCTACTTTCATGGAACCATTAACTAAATGAAGCCCGATCGAAATTAATTCATCTTTTTTGTGTTTTCCTTTATAACTAACTTTGATATTGGTAATCAACCAAGGGTAAAGAGGTGTATTGCTTTCCACGTTCATGGATTGAAAAAGCTTAGTGTACTTTTCATTTTGGTTTAAATAATTCATAATTTGTTGTAATCTTGGACTTCCAAAATGAATCCATTCTCCTTTGACCTCTTTTTTATTAGGATTTGTAACAAGGGTTAATTGCATGGGGTCTCCTTGGTTACCCATTTTTTTAATATAGTGCCAATAAAAGGGCCGATTCATTAAGGCTCTGTCCATTTCTTCTGTCAATTGGACAGTTAATACTCCATCCTTATTTTCAACGATAGTACAACGTTTCGCTGAAAAAAAGGTTGCTAGAAATTTATTTAAATCAGTAACTGCCAAACTGATCTACCTCGCCTTCACTTAACCGCTGATTTTGTTGAATTATGGAAGCCAAATTATCTATTTTTATTTTCGCTTCTCCAACCGTTCTTGATTCCGAATATATTGTTTGTATTTCTTTTCCCATGTCTTTAATATCTAATTCGGCAAGAATATCATCCAATTGCCCAATTACTTGTTCAAATAAATTAATTTTTTCGTATAGTAATTTCATAATATGTTCTTCGATGGTTCCTTTTATAGCGAGGTTATAAATATGCACGTCTTTTGTTTGTCCATATCGATGAACGCGCCCGATCCGTTGTTCAAGCCGCATTGGATTCCAAGGTAAATCATAATTGATCATGTAATTACAGAATTGAAGGTTAATCCCTTCTCCACCAGCTTCTGTAGCTATTAAAACTTGGGCATGATTTTGAAACAATTGACGCATCCAGTCTTTCTTACCTCTCTTAAATCCGCCTCGGAAAGGTACAGATGTAATTCCGTATTGTTGTAAATACCACTGAAGATAAAGCTGTGTTGCTCTATACTCTGTGAAAATAATTACTTTTTCATCACCAATTTGTTTAATTAGTTCAATCACTTTTACTGCTTTTGTATGGTGTGGAAGCTGTTCGATCTTCTGGATGATGTGTTTTAGATCTAGAGTAGAGTAATCTTTGTTTTCTTCTTCCAGTTTATTTAATGACAAGAAGCAAGCTTCTCTGGAGGAACAAATTTCTCTTAAATAGGTAATCTTGGAAAATGCAGGTAAGGAATATTTACTGTTTTCAAGCTCCTTATATACAGATCTTTCTTCATCGCTAAACTGTACCCATACTGTTTCAATATTTCTTTTTGTGTTATTGAGTGATGTTTCTTTTCTGGTGTTTCTGACCATTACTTTTTGTATTAGTTGTTTAAGATAAATGTCCTCTTTAATCTTTGTTCTATCTTTTCCGTATCTTTCTAGAAAGGATTCATAATTTCCTAAATGTCCAGGCTTTAAAATGGATACTAAATTAAAAATCTCTATAAGTTGATTTTGCACTGGTGTTGCTGTTAATAAAAGACAGTACTTTTTTCTAAGTGAACGTACAAAAGAGAAATTTTTAGTCTTATGATTTTTAAGCTTGTGAGCTTCATCAATCAAAATGAAGTCATAGTCAATATTCAAGATTTCTTCTCTATGTGGGGATCTTTTTGCAGTGTCAATAGAAGAAATTATGATTTCTCCATGTTCCCAACCATAGTTTTTACGGTGTGCTATAGCAGGAATATAGAATTTTTCATTCAATTCTCTTTCCCATTGATTAACTAGAGAGGCAGGCACAAGAATTAGAGCTTTTTTTACAAGACCTCGTATCATATATTCCTTCAAGATTAAACCAGCTTCAATCGTCTTACCTAAACCAACTTCATCTGCTAAAATGGCGCGGCCATTCATATCCTCAATAACCTGCTCTGCACATTCTATTTGATGTTCCATAAACGTGATCTGCGGTAGGTAATCTAAGGCTCTTAAGCCTGTGAAAGCAGGTGCCATCCTGGTCAACTCTGCGTCGTACGTAAGTGAAAATAAATCCCAAGTGGAAGTATAATCACTATTATTTAGCTTCTTTTGTAACTCCATAATAAATTGTGTATCCCTCTGAAGTTCAATAGATTTCATTTACATTCTTCCTTTATAAAAAGTTAGATTATTAATACAAAAGGTTACTTCTATGCTATAATGATTTTATAAAAGTGAGTAGATCTTTCATGATATTGTTACATAGTATAACCAACTTTCAATATTTCATAAAAGCGAATGATTACAAGGGGAGAGATTATGGGGAATGAAAGCGAATTAATTCCGCCGTAACGCCGAAGGAGCAAACAATTGTGAATCTCTCAGGCAAAAAGACTCTTGTAGGACGCACCTCTGGAGAGCGCTTACTAGTAATCGGGAAGCCACCCACGAAGCAAGTATTTGTAGTGTTTACTTAGAAAAGCTACAGGTATGCAACTTTCTGGTTTAAGGACAGAGATTTCATTGAATATCAGTGAGATCTCTTTTTTTATTTAAAGAATCAGAAAATTTAGATGGGAGAGTGGGAAATGAGTGATTTGAAGCGAACACCTTTATTCCCCGAGTATGAAAAGCATGGGGCAAAGACAATTGATTTTGGAGGTTGGGACTTACCAGTACAGTTTTCCAGTATAAAAGAAGAACACGAGGTTACTAGAACAACAGCTGGTTTATTTGATGTATCTCATATGGGAGAAATTGAAGTAAAAGGACCAAAAAGTTTAGAGTTTTTACAGCGAATGGTAACCAATGATGTATCTAAACTTGTACCTAATAAAGCACAGTATACGTTTATGTGTTACGAGGATGGCGGTACAGTCGATGATTTTCTTATCTATATGATAGAGGACTCCCATTATTTATTAGTAGTGAATGCAGCAAATACTGAAAAAGATTATGAATGGCTGGTAAAAAATAATGGCTACAATGACGATGAAATAAGCATTGAAAATACATCTGCTTTTTACGTCCAATTAGCTCTACAGGGACCTAAGGCAGAATTAGTACTTCAATCCATTACGGATTTCGATTTGTCAGAGATTAAATTCTTCCGCTTCGAAAAAGAAGTGTATTTCCATGGTATTACCACACCTGCCCTTGTGTCACGAACAGGTTATACAGGAGAAGATGGTTTTGAAATTTATATTAAGAAGGAACATGGCAGGGATCTATGGAAGTTGATTCTTCAGGCCGGGGAAAAAGAAGGTGTGCGGCCAATTGGTCTTGGTGCAAGAGACACACTGCGTTTTGAAGCAAATCTCGCGTTGTATGGCCAGGAGCTATCTAAAGATATTTCCCCAGTGGAAGCCGGGTTAACTTTTGCTATAAAACCGAATAAAGAGGCTGACTTCATTGGAAAAGAAGTGCTGAAAGATCAAATACAAAACGGTGCGGAAAGAAAGCTAGTAGGGATTGAAATGATTGATAAAGGAATACCTAGACATGGTTACGAAGTTTTAGTTGAGGACAGGTCTATTGGTTTTATAACTTCAGGTACCCAATCACCAACTTTAAATAAGAATATAGGTTTGGCATTAGTTGAAAAAGATTATACGGAAGAAGGTACAGAATTAACTGTTCAAGTTAGAAAGAGAAAATTAAAAGCTAAGATTATTAAAACTCCATTTTATAAACGAGTGAAATAAGGGGGAAACCGGAATGGAATTTCGTTATTTACCGATGACCGAGATTGATAAGCAGGAAATGCTTGATACAATAGGAATTCGTTCTACAGATGAGTTATTCTCAGATATTCCAAGTCAATTACGTATGCAGCAAGAGTTAAACCTAAAAAAACCTGCCAATGAGGCTGATTTAATGAAAGAACTTTCAAAAATGGCTGGAAGAAATGCCAATTTGAAAGAGTATAGTTCCTTTTTAGGCGCTGGAGTTTATGATCATTTTATTCCATCGGTCGTGGATCATATCATTTCACGTTCTGAATTCTATACGGCATATACTCCTTATCAGCCTGAAATCTCACAAGGAGAGCTACAAGCAATCTTTGAATTTCAGACTATGATTTCAGAACTTACTGGTATGGCTGTGGCGAACTCCTCTATGTATGATGGAGGTACTGCCCTAGCTGAAGCTGTTAACCTGAGTGCTGCACAAACTAAAAAGAAAAAGATACTTGTTTCTAAAGCAGTGCATCCAGAATCACGGGCTGTTATTGAATCCTATGCCAAAGGACCAAATTTGGAAATTGTGGAGATAGACTTTGAAAATGGAGTGACGGATCTCGCACAACTTGAAAAAGAACTCGATGAAAATATAGCAAGTGTTGTTTTACAGTATCCTAATTTCTTTGGTCAAATTGAACCTTTGGAAAAAGTTAAAGAGTTAATCAGTACACAAAAGAAAACGATGTTTATTGTTTCCAGCAATCCATTGGCTTTAGGTTATTTGACGCCACCAGGAGATTTCGGAGCAGATATTGTAGTAGGTGACACACAAGTTTTTGGCATTCCAGCACAATATGGTGGACCACATTGTGGTTATTTCGCTACCACCGAGAAACTCATGAGAAAGGTTCCGGGTCGTCTTGTTGGTCAAACTGTAGATGAAGATGGCGTTCGTGGATTTGTATTAACCTTGCAAGCAAGGGAGCAACATATTAGAAGAGATAAAGCCACTTCTAATATATGCTCCAATCAAGCTTTGAATGCATTAGCGAGCTCTGTTGCTATGAGTTCAATTGGAAAGCATGGTTTAAGGAAAATGGCTGTGATGAATATGCAAAAGACCCGTTATGCTAAAGAATTACTGAAGAAAGCAAAAATTCCCGTAGTAAACAACGGAGCTTATTTTAATGAGATTGTCATTAAACTGGATAAATCAGTATCAGAAGTAAATACTGGTTTGTTGGAGAAGAAGATAATTGGAGGTTATGATCTGGAGCAGGCTTATCCAGAACTACAAGGTCATATGCTAATCGCAGTAACAGAAATTCGTACAAAAGAAGAAATAGAAACTTTTGTAAAAGAATTGGGGGATATAAATGGCTAATCAGGACTTTCCGTTAATTTTTGAACGAAGCAGAGAAGGAAGAACAAGTTATAGCTTACCAGAATTAGATGTACCAGATTACGACATTGATCAAGAAATGGAAGAAGTTTATATTCGTAAATCTGCTCCTGAATTGCCAGAGGTAAGCGAATTGGACATTATCCGTCATTATACCGGACTCTCCAATCGAAATTATGGAGTCGATTCAGGATTTTATCCGTTAGGTTCATGTACGATGAAGTACAACCCGAAAATTAATGAGGATGTAGCAAGACTTGATGGCTTCAGTCATATTCATCCCTATCAAAATGCCAATAGTGTTCAAGGAGCTATGGAGATGCTCTATGATTTGCAAACTTCTTTAAAGGAAATAACAGGAATGCATGAGGTATCCCTTCAGCCTGCAGCAGGAGCACACGGAGAATGGACCGCTTTAATGATGATTCGTGCTTATCATGAAGCAAATGGAGATATGGAGCGTACCAAGGTAATCGTCCCGGATTCTGCTCATGGAACAAATCCAGCATCAGCTACCGTGGCTGGCTTTGAAGCAATAACAGTTAAATCAAATGAAAAAGGTTTAGTAGACTTAGAGGATTTAAGAAGAGTGGTGGGTAAGGATACTGCTGCGTTAATGCTGACTAATCCAAATACGTTAGGGTTATTCGAAACTGAAATTATGGAGATGGCTGAAATCGTCCATACTGCAGGAGGTAAATTATATTATGATGGAGCAAATCTGAATGCCATCATGGGTTACACCCGCCCTGGAGACATGGGATTTGATGCGGTTCATCTAAATCTTCATAAAACATTTACCGGACCACATGGTGGAGGAGGACCAGGCTCTGGGCCAGTTGGGGTTTCTAAAGAGTTGGAACCTTATTTACCTAAACCGATTTTAACTAAAAAAGAAGATCAATATATCTTTAATTATGATCGACCTCATTCCATTGGAAGAGTGAAGCCGTATTATGGTAATTTCGGTATTAACCTCCGGGCGTATACTTATATTCGGACAATGGGTGCTGAAGGACTGAAAAAGGTTAGTGAGTATGCTGTACTAAATGCAAATTATATGATGAGAAAATTAGAGAAAAGATATACGCTTCCATATCCACAACATTGTAAACATGAGTTTGTATTGTCAGGTAAGCAACAGAAAAAGTTAGGGGTGCGGACGTTAGATATAGCTAAGCGTTTGTTGGACTATGGATATCACCCACCAACTATTTACTTCCCATTAAATGTGGAAGAGGCTTTAATGGTTGAGCCAACAGAAACAGAGTCAAAGGAAACGTTAGATGGGTTTATTGATACAATGCTTTCGATTGCAGACGAATCTGAACATAACCCAGAGTTAGTTCAAGAAGCCCCGCACAATACAATAGTCAAAAGAATGGATGAAACAACTGCTGCCAGAAAACCAATACTGCGTTATTATGGTAAATAATCGAGAATAAAATAGAAAAAAAAGTTCCTAAGAGTTACTTAGGAACTTTTTTCTATTTCTTAGTTTTTACTTTACCAGTCCATTTTTTAAAGCCGCCTTTTAACTGGTTTATATCCTCATAGCCTTTTTTATTAAGTAATTGAGCTGCTCTCGCAGATCTTGATCCACTTTGACAGTATAAGTATACTGGTTTATCTTTACGGATTTCAATCAGGCGTTGCCGCATTTGAGTTACAGGGATATTTCTGGCCCCTAATATATGACCACGATCAAATTCCTGTGGCTCCCGCACGTCTATTAACTGTGCTTTTCGATATCCTTCACGAAACTGATCTTCCGTTAAGGTCTTTAAAAATGTGCGCTGGCGAAAATACCTAAAAATACTAAACGCTGCCAATGCAACGATCGCTATTATTAAAAACTCCATCATTCTTCCCCCGTCACTACAATTATTTCATATCTATTATATGCTTAATCTAATATTTTTTCAAAGCTTTTCCCAAGGATCTTTGTAAGTTTCTTTAGAGTTGCTTTTCTTACAAAGAAAATCTTATACTATGTTGGTGACAAAAACCTACATAACTTATTAATGCAAACCACAAAATTCTTGGTTTCGCAGGAGATTTTAATCAAAATCTTACTTAGGCTTTTATTTGCTAGTAATTTCACCTCTTTTCATTGCTTGACAAAAATCGAAAAGCCCAACATATAGTATTTTTTAAAGAATTCTCCTCAATATATTGTTTATGATAGACCGAATGTGGTAATGTATTACTAGCGAATTAATTACTTAAGACAGTCAAATGTAGTAGTAAAAGGAGCGATTAAATGCCTACTGTTATTGATCAAACAGGAATAAATGTTGAACAACTAAATGAGGACATTCGGTTATTTCCGCAAGTCCACCCAATCACAGAAGAAATGCATCTTAGTCATCAAGGGGTTTCCAGGCTTGTTATGCTTGATAGATATGCATATAAAGATACAGAAAAGAGAACCTTAAAAGCTGGGGATTTTGTAGTTTTGACAGTAAAAGCAGACCCTAAGTTTCCTGCAAGAGGTTATGGTTTTGTGAAATCTGTCAATTGGATAGAAAAAGAGGCTGAGATTAAAGTAGATGCAGAATTTGTTTCTATTTTAGATAATGAGGAGGAAGCTAAGTCTGGTATTGTTAAACGGAGTCTGGATGTCATAGACAAGCCGCTGGAGATTTTTTATGAACAAATCGCAAAGCGAAATGCTAAAGGTCTTTCCAGCGTGGAACAAACAACTGAGAAGCAACAGAAATGGTTTCAGCAGTTTAATAGAGAATTAACAGACATGAATTTTATACCTGCAGGCAGGGTTTTATATGGGGCGGGAGCAAATACAGACGTAACTTATTTTAATTGCTATGTAATGCCATATATTAAAGATTCTCGTGAAGGTATCTCCGACCATAGAAAACAAGTAATGGAGATAATGAGCAGAGGCGGCGGGGTAGGAACGAATGGCTCTACTCTTCGTCCAAGAAATACATTAGCACGAGGAGTTAATGGGAAATCGTCGGGCTCTGTTTCCTGGTTGGATGATATAGCCAAATTAACACATTTAGTAGAACAGGGAGGCTCACGTCGTGGAGCGCAAATGATTATGCTTGTTGATTCCCACCCTGATATTATTGAGTTTATTATTTCTAAAATGCAAAACCCACGAATTTTACGATATTTAATTGAAAACACTGAAGATGAACAAATCAAGCGTCTTGCTAAGGAAAAGCTGAATTTTACTCCATTAACAGATACAGAAATGGATTTGTATCAAGGAATTGTAAATTATCGTAACCAACCAGGTTTGGGAGGGTTCACCCAAGCTGCTATTAGGGAAGCTGAAGATAAATTAAGAACAGGTGGAACATACTCTGTCCATAACGCTGAATTTCTTACTGGTGCTAATATTTCCGTCTGTTTGACAAAGGAATTTATGGAAGCAGTAGAAAATGATACTATGTATGATTTACGTTTTCCAGATGTAGAAAGCTATACCAATGAAGAAATGGAAGCATATAATAACAAGTGGCATGAAATTGGTGATGTACGTAAATGGGAAGAAATGGGTTACGGAGTTCGTGTTTACCGTCGTATAAAAGCTACAGAATTATGGAATCTTATTAATATTTGTGCAACCTATTCAGCTGAGCCAGGTATTTTCTTTATTGATAATGCAAATGATATGACAAATGCAAAAGCATATGGTGATCAGGTTGTGGCTACAAATCCATGCGGTGAGCAACCATTGGCTCCTTACTCTGTTTGTAATTTGGCTGCTGTAAATTTAGCTCAGATGGCAAATAAAGAAACAAAGAATGTTAATTTTGAAAAATTAAAGCAAACAGTTAGAACCGGTGTGAGGATGCAGGATAATGTCATAGATGCCACACCATATTTTTTGGAGGAAAATAAGAAGCAAGCATTAGGAGAAAGACGTGTAGGCTTAGGCGTTATGGGGTTACATGATCTATTAATTTATTGTGAGACAGAATATGGTTCAGAGGAAGGTAATAAATTAGTAGATCAGATCTTTGAGATAATTGCCACTACTGCTTATAGAGAGTCAATCGAACTGGCAAAAGAAAAGGGAAGTTTTCCTTTCTTAACAGGAAGTACAAGAGAGGAAACAGAAGAATTACGCAAAGCATTTATTAATACAGGTTATATGAAACAAATGCCAGAGGATATTAGAAATGGTATTTTGGAGCATGGGATTCGAAACTCTCATTTACTAACAGTGGCTCCGACAGGTAGTACGGGAACAATGGTGGGTGTATCTACGGGTCTTGAACCGTATTTTTCCTTCTCCTATTACCGCAGTGGCAGGTTAGGTAAATTTATCGAAGTAAAGGCGGATATCGTACAAGAATACTTGGACGAGCATCCAGAACAGGATCCAAATAACCTACCCGCTTGGTTTGTTACTGCAATGGACCTAAAACCAGAAGCACATGCAGATACACAATGTGTTATTCAGCGGTGGGTTGATAGCTCTATTTCTAAAACAGTAAACGCACCGAAAGGTTATTCGGTTGATCAAGTAGAGAATGTATATCGCAGACTTTATAAAGGCGGGGCTAAGGGTGGAACTGTCTATGTGGATGGCAGTCGAGATACCCAAGTCTTAACACTTAAAGCAGAAGAGAATACATTCGGTGAACAAACAGAGCTCTTCCCAGAAACAGAACGTCCTAAAGTAGTTTTAATGGATACGATTCAAGAACTTGATAAAACAAATGTAACAATAGGTTCAGAGGTAGGGGATACATGTCCAGTTTGCCGAAATGGCAGTGTAGAAGACATCGGAGGATGTAATACATGCACAAGTTGTGGAGCTCAACTTAAATGTGGTTTGTAAATCATCAAAAAAGAAAGTAGCCAGAGAGGTTGCTTTCTTTTTCCTTGTTTAATACTAAATGTTCCTGTATGCTTTAAAATAGAAACAAAGTTGCGCAAGATAAAAAAAGATTCTTTATAATTGCATAGAGAAAATTTCTTATAGGTACTGTTGAACAAACTACAACAGATGTATAAGTAACACTTCTTTACTGTGAAGGAAGTTAACCAAATTCACACGACCTATTTTAAGACACGCCAACTTTTTTGCTTCATTATACGTTCATTCATATTAGATGGATGATAATTATGCACGTTTAAACTTTATCCGATACCAAATAATAATTAATGAAATGAGGGGAGAAACTAATGCCGACACCAAGTATGGAAGACTATATTGAACAAATATATAACCTAATGAAGTCAAAAGGATATGCAAGGGTATCTGCACTGGCAGAAGCACTTGAAGTCCACCCTTCCTCAGTTACAAAAATGATTCAAAAATTGGACAAGGACGATTATCTTAATTACGAAAAATATAGAGGATTTGTTCTTACGGCTCAAGGAGAAAAAATAGGTGAACGATTGGTATTTCGTCATGAGTTGTTAGAAGATTTCCTTGAAATTATTGGAGTAGATAAGGAGAATATCTACGAAGATGTAGAGGGTATTGAACATCATCTTAGTTGGAATTCCATTGATCGCATTGGAGATTTAGTCAACTATTTTAAAGAAGACCCAGCTAGAGTAGAAGCTTTGCGAGCGTATCACATGAAAGAAGAAAATCAATGAATAGCCATTAACATACAATGATAATACATTGTATGTTTTTTATTTTTTGAAGAAAATATTGGTTCTATTGCAATGAAGGAGTACAATCATGAGCTGGTATATTCAAAATAGGATAGAACTACGAAATAGTGGGAGAAAATCTGACGCAGGAAACTTTAATTAGCAACAAGGAACTAGTAAGTCAGCAGCAGAGCGAGATAACCTTCGAAATGAACTACTTGCATGGAAATGTTCTAAAAACTTCAAAAAGCTATATAGCTGTATAGCGGAGAATTTTTGAAATGGGGTGTTATTTTGGAGGTTGATGCGGTTTTTTCTGGTGGTGGAATAAAAGCCTATGCATTTCTTGGCGTGCTGGAAAGTATGGAGAATAAAGGATTGGAAATTAGAAGATGTGCAGGTACTTCAGCAGGAGCGATTGTTGCAGCGCTTATAGCAGCTGGATATAAGAATAAAGAGATATTCGAACTTATTTCAAACTTGGAATTAACGAAATTTGTTGATCCTCCTGTAATCACAAAGATTTTTCCGTTAAGCAAATGGTTCTACATTTATTTTAAGTTAGGAATAAATAAAGGAGATATATTAGAAGCATGGTTGTACGAACATTTAGCAAACAAAAATGTATATACGTTTAAAGATCTCCACCTTGAAACCCTTAAAATTGTAGTCAGTGATATTTCCCTAGGTAAGTTAGTCGTTATACCAGATGATTTAAAGCGAATTTATGATATTAATCCAGATTATTTTCCGGTTTCAAAAGCGATTAGGATGAGTGCTGGTTTTCCATACTTTTTCATGCCTAAACAAATACCAAACTTGACTTCCAGAAAAAGTGTAATTGTGGATGGAGGATTGTTAAGTAATTTTCCTTTATGGATTTTCGAAAAAGAAAGAGAAATAAATCAACGTCCTGTACTAGGGATAAAATTAGAAGAAGTAAAAAATCCTCAATTAGGGGAGTCCCCCTCTACTTCTATTAATAATGCAATTGATATGTTTTACGCGCTTTTTTCTACGATGAAACAAGCACATGATACAAGATATATATCAAAATCAGAAAAAAATAATATTATTACTATTCCAGTTGAGAACCAACATGCCACTAACTTACATATTAATAATGAAACAAAAGAAAGGTTAATTCAAAGTGGAAGGGAACATGCAGAAAAGTTTCTTAAATTTTGGCCAAAATAAAAAGGAGCGAGCATTTAGAATGATGCCCGGTCCTTTTCTTTCGATTTATTCCCATCAATTACTTTTAAGTGAGAAGCACGTTTATTCGGTTTACGTTTTGAAGGGTTAAGTACTTGTTTTTTTGTGTGAGTGGATTTCACTGGTGTATTGTGTTTATATTTAGCTTTTGATTGTTTGACCGCTTTTTTATATTTTTTCATATCGTTTGACGGAGCCTTTTTCTTGAGAAAGATAAAGTAGATAACCGCAAACATTGCTATACCGAAACCAAGCATAACAAGTATATTGGTTAAAAAGCTTTTTGTATTAGTGAAAATTTGTGATACTAACCCAACAGCTGCTAATGAAATGATTAAATACATAATAATAGATATTTTGTTACGAGCCATTAGATTGATCCTCCTCTCTCCAAGGTAATAATAGCACCTATAAACTGTATACCACTATTTTGATTTTTCTACCCTATTTTTAGGCGAAAAATATAAAAATATCTCGTTATTAGTTAAAATTCTTCCCATATTGGTAAATTTTATTCATTGATATTTAATTAATTTTACTACAATTAGGTAGACGAAACCAGTTTATGAATAAGTAAATTATGCGTTTTTTTAACCAAATTGGCAATACTAAACGCGGAGGTGTTTTTTATGCAGGAAGAAAAAAAGCTGGAACAAAACAAACGTGAAGAACCTATGTCTTTATTATCTCGTTCACTTCTAACAGGCTTTATTGGTGGGCTATTATTCGGAAGTCTTGGGATGGTGATGTATTACTTTAATTTTTCAGAAGTGTCTCCTAAATCATATGTTCTTCGGTCGTGGGTAACAGAAGAATGGACGGAAAAGTGGCTGGGAAACATTATTGCAATATTGCTGCTTGGTATATTATCTGTATTAATTGCAATGTGTTATTATGGCTTACTAAGAAAAATATATTCTTTATGGGCTGGGGTGTTGTTTGGTATAATACTTTGGGGACTTTGTTTTTATTTATTTCAACCTATTTTCCCAAATATTCCTGAGCTATCTCAGCTCACTAATCATACTATTGTTTCCACTATTTGTTTGTTTGTCATCTATGGTTCTTTTGTTGGCTATTCCATATCATACGATTATTATGATACTAAAATGAGAGAAGCAAATGGATAAAATTCCCGTGTCTTGTAGTGTAATGATTATTCAAAAGTACGTGAATATGATAAACTAAAAACATCCGCTTGGCAGATGAACGTGCTTATAACAATGTTATAGAAAGGAAAGGGAGAATGGATAAACTAAAGAATTTAAAAAAAGCCTTAGAAGGCAACAATTTAGATGGTATTTTAATAACAAGCGATTTTAACAGAAGATATATTACTGGTTTTACAGGTACAGCTGGGGTTGCGCTTGTTGGTCAAAATGATACCAAATTCATTACGGACTTCCGTTATATGGAGCAAGCGAATGAACAAGCAAAGGGCTTTGATGTCATTGAGCATAAGCAACCAATCGAATTGGAAATAAAAGATCAGCTTAGCAACATGGGGATAAAGCGTCTTGGCTTTGAAAAAGATCATGTAACTTATAGCCAGTTTGAGACGTATAAAAGTACCTTTGATGTGGAATTGATCCCAATGAGTGGTTTAGTTGAAGATTTGCGCTTGATTAAGACAGAGGAAGAAGTTCAAATTATAAAGCAGGCTGCAAAAATTGCAGATGATGCATTTGAGCATATTCAAGCTTTTATAAAACCTGGCGTAAAAGAAATTGATATATCAAATGAATTAGAGTTCTATATGAGAAAACAAGGTGCTACATCTTCAAGCTTTGATATTATTGTAGCATCTGGTTTACGTTCCGCACTTCCCCATGGTGTCGCTTCAGATAAGGTAATCCAGTCAGGAGAATTGGTTACGTTAGATTATGGAGCGTTATATAATGGGTACTGTTCAGATATAACAAGAACCTTAGCTGTTGGGGAAATTAGTGATAAATTGCGTGAAATATATAATACAGTGTTGGAAGCACAGCTTAGAGGGGTAAATGGGATAAAAGCTGGTATAACTGGTAAAGAAGCGGATGCTTTAACAAGGGATTATATTACAGAACAAGGGTATGGAGCGTATTTTGGACATTCAACAGGTCATGGACTAGGAATGGAGGTACATGAAGCTCCAGGACTATCTTATAGAACAAACGATAAATTGAAGACCGGAATGGTTGTAACAGTGGAGCCGGGTATATACATACCTAATGTTGGTGGTTGCAGAATAGAAGATGATATTCTGATTAAAGAGGAAGGTAATGAGCGTTTAACTTTAGCTCCAAAAGAACTCATCCAACTATAGAAACAATACACATGTAAAGGGAGGATCTACAACATGATTTCAGTAAACGATTTTAAAACAGGCCTAACAATTGAGGTTGATAATGATATATGGCAGGTAATGGAGTTTCAGCATGTTAAACCGGGAAAGGGAGCAGCCTTTGTTCGTTCCAAACTTCGCAATTTACGAAATGGAAACATTCAAGAAAAAACATTTCGTGGAGGAGAAAAGGTAAATAAAGCCCATATTGAAAATAAAAAGATGCAGTATTTATATGGATCTGGAGATTCTCATGCGTTTATGGACACAAATACGTATGAACAAATTGAGCTGACTTCAAGCCAAATAGAGTATGAGCTAAAATTCATGAAAGAAAATATGGAAGTATCTATTATAACGTATGAAGGTGAAATATTAGGGGTTGATTTACCAAAGAACGTTGAACTTGAAGTTACGGAGACTGAGCCCGGCATTAAAGGTGACACAGCTAGTGGTGGAACGAAACCAGCAACGTTGGAAACAGGTCATACAGTTCAAGTCCCTTTTTTCATTAATAAAGGTGATGTTTTGCAGATCAATACTACTGATGGGAAATATGTTTCAAGAGCATAACTTCATGGAAGCAAAACAGGTATAACTTGTCCTGTTTACAAATTTCATAAATATCTAAGCAATAAAAAGCAGTCCTACAAGGGCTGCTTTTTTACATTAAAAAATATGAAATTTTGATTCTAATATTGATAGCGTTACTCAATGATTCGTAAAAAAGATATACTGCGACGTAACTTGGTTGTTTGAACATGACCGTTTCGGAAAATACACTTCGCTTTCCATGGGCAACGCTTCAGCTTCCTCGGAAGAAAACCACTTCCTGCGGGATCTTCAGCTGTTGCTTTTCCCACAGGAGTCTTCGTGTTTTTCCTTCACTGGTAAAGTGGTTAGATAATAACCCGTTATTTATGGTACAAAGCAGATACAAATTGATTGGAGCGGAAGGGGGCGACTCCTACCGGTATAGCATGAGCTAAAGACCCTGGACGTAGCGTAGCGAAGGAAGCGGCTGAAGCCATGCCGGTGGAAAGCGTCCCCCTGCAGCGTAAATCAATGGGTCCATCCGCTTCCTTAAAATAAAATATACTTTAGTTCGCATTTTACTCCTACTGCGAATTACTTACTTTTATTGCTGATTAAAACGCCTCACGCTAGATAATTTTATCCACTAATTCATATTTTGCTCAATGTAAGATAACGTTTGTGCCTCAACAATTACAATACCTGCACAAATTATTACCTTATTATATTTCTATGCATGAACGGGCACGCCCAGCTCAGCATGTGAGGTTATATTATTGCCTGCCACTCTTCGTTTTACTCAACTCATCTACTTCCCTTCATTCCTATCTATAAGAGCCCTTGCACTTTCTCCTTTTAGATTATCAATAGAAAGGCATATTTTTTTTGCTTACACATACATTTATTAATAAGTTAATTCTAAAAAGTGGGGACATGCCATGGAAGAAATATTAAGAATATTTCCGGACATACTTCAGCAAAAATTAAGTAAGCATATAATGAATCGTTGGGGCAAACTTCAGGAGATAAGGTTACGATTAAATCAACCTGTGGAGTTAATTTGGGATGACCTTAATGAATGGTTAGAAAATGCCAGGCCAACAAAGCAAGAGTTTATATCTATTATAAACCAACTTAGCCAGTTTTCATTATATCGTATGGAGGACGAGCTCAGAGAAGGTTTTATAACGATTGAAGGTGGTCATCGAATTGGGTTAGCGGGCAAAGTAAATACACTTGGAGGCACTGTAAAATCTATTCAATATATCACCTTTTTAAATATACGAATAGCGAAGGCGAAAGTTGGAGCAGCAATACCAATCATACCATATTTGTATGATTCTCAATATGTAAATACGTTAATCGTAGGCGCACCTCAAACAGGGAAAACAACAATCATACGAGATGTAACTCGGTTAATCTCTACCGGTTGGAAGGACAAGCCTGCTAAAAAAGTTGGTGTTATTGATGAGCGTTCGGAGATTGCCGCCTCCATCAAAGGTATTCCTCAGCACAATTTAGGTAAAAGAACCGATGTGATGGATGCTTGTCCTAAGGCTGAGGGGATGATGATGATGATTCGTTCTATGTCTCCAGACATTTTGATTGTGGATGAAATTGGAACAAGTAAGGATGTAGAAGCCTTGATGGAAGCAATTCATGCTGGTGTAACTATTATTTGTTCGATGCATGGTAGATCGCTTGAAGAGATAAAAAGAAGGCCTTCTTTTAGTCATCTTATAGAACAAAAAATATTTCAGCGGATTATCATTCTAGAAAAGTACAGAAAACCAGGCCATATTGCAAGAATTTACAACGAAGATGAGGTGAATATATGGAAGGAAACGAGGTGCTTATCGGATGATGTGGGTTGGAGCACTTCTTTTGATAGGAACAACCACCTGGATGGGGTTTGAATGGAGTAGCAGACTGGAGAAGAGACCACGTCATATCCGTCAATTAAAAAATGCATTACAAATACTAGAGGCGGAAATGATTTATAGCCAATCTCCATTAAAAGACGCTTTTGTTGTTATATCTAAACAAGTTCCAGAACCTACACGAACGTTTTTTGTTGGGTTAGATGATTTTCTTAATGACAACAATAAAGACCTATACGTCATATGGAAAAGTTCTGTAGATAGACTGATGGAGGTCTCTTCTTTAGAGAGAAATGAAAAGGAAATTTTATTACAATTTGGAAGAACATTAGGTCAACATGATTTCGTCCAACAACAAAAACATATACAGCTCGCAGTTGGTCATCTGGACAGGGAATTGGAAGAGGCAAGAGATAATTATTTTAAATACAGTAAAATGGCGAAAAGCCTTGGATTCTTATGCGGGGTGTTCATCGTATTATTGCTTATCTAATTAGAAAGGAGCCCATCTATGCTTACAGATGCGTCTATTCTCTTCCAAATTGCTGGAATCGGGATCATTGTAGCATTAATCCATACAATATTAAAACAAATGGGAAAAGAGGAAATTGCACAATTTGCTACATTATTGGGGTTTATCATTGTCCTGGTTATTGTAATCAATGGTCTTTCAGAGTTATTTCAACAAATTAAATCTGTGTTTTTATTCCAAGGGTAGGTTGTTATGGACATTTTGCAGATTGTTACACTTGGACTCGTTGCAACCATTTTATATATTACATTAAAAGATATTAATGGTTCGTTTGCATTTTTTATTATTATTATTACAGGAATTATCATCTTTATTTCCATTGTTCATCAAATTGGAACCATCTTTCAATTACTTCAATCACTTGGCGAAAAAGCAAACGTAAAAGGTATGTATATGGAAACAATCCTTAAAATAATTGGAATATCATATATTGCAGAGTTAGGCGCAAGTATATCTAAAGATGCCGGCCTTCAATCCGTTGCTTCATATATTGAACTGGCAGGAAAAATATTTATTCTTTTATTAGCAGTTCCGATTATTACTGCTGTGATCGAGGCAATATTAGGCTTCTTGCCGGCAACCTAATGAACCAATGAATTGAAAGAAAGGGGAAATAGGTGTGAATCGGACTGCTAAAATTCTATTCGTTTCCTTGCTGATCTTGCCTTATATATTTTCAGGACAAGTATCGGCTACAACAACAAGTCCACCTGTTAGTTCTGAGGAATTAGAGGATGACATGCTTCAGGAAATTTCTCTTGAAGGTGTCCAGGAGTACTGGAGTGAGCTTGTAAATGAATATAACGGCTATTTACCAGGACTTGAGAAGAAAAGTGTGTATGATCTAATAAAAAATCAAGAGTCTTTTTCGATAAAAGATAGCGTGATTGGCTTTCTGGAATTTCTGTTTTATGAACTTATTTTAAACGGAAAGTTACTTGGTATGTTGTTAATGCTTACATTGTTCTCAATTATTTTGCAGACGATGCATACAGCTTTTGAAAAAAGCGCAGTAAGTAAGATTGCTTATTTTGTTGTTTACATTGTACTTATATTCATTGCACTGAATAGCTTTTATCTGGCCTTTTCATATGCGAAAGAGGCAATCAATACAATGAGTAGTTTTATGATTGCATTATTACCATTAGTGCTGGGACTGATGGCAACCTTTGGAAATCTCCTTACAGTTTCTTTCTTTCATCCAATTATCATTTTTCTTATCAATTTAAGTGGTTTACTTATATCGCATTTTATTATGCCTTTACTCTTTTTGTCTGCTCTTCTACTAATAGTTAGTAGTTTAAGTGATGGATACAAAGTAACACATTTAGCTAAGTTATTACGCAACGTAGGTATAGGCACACTAGGGGTGTTTTTTACTATATTTCTGGGAGTGCTATCTGTTCAGGGAGCAGCAAGCGCAATACAGGACGGTGTGGCTATGAAAACAGCGAAGTTCCTTACTGGAAATTTTATCCCGGTAGTAGGTAGAACATTTACTGATGCAGCAGATACTATTCTAAGTGCCTCGCTTCTTTTAAAGAATGCAGTTGGAATCGTTGGTTTGGCAATTGTCTTGTTTATCACTCTTTTTCCGGCAATAAAGATATTTGCTATTGCTTTAATATATAAAATTGCTGCTGCAATTCTTCAACCGATAGGTGATGGACCTGTTATATCCAGTCTCAACACAATCAGTAATTATATTGTCTATATATTAGCCTGTTTACTTGCGGTATCTTTTATGTTTCTGTTAGCCATTGTTCTACTAGTTGCAGCTAGCAACATCACATTGCTTTTACGTTAAGGTGGTTAAAATGAGTATACTTATAGACTGGATCACTCAGATTATTATTTTCCTTCTGCTGGCAACCGTTATTGAATTATTGGTGTCTTCAACTAAGATGAAGAAATATGTAAAGTTAGTTACCGGGCTCATATTAGTATTAATTTTATTAAAGCCTATTTTCTATGTTCTTCAAATTGATATTGAACAAGCTGTCAGGACTTCTATTAATCAAGTTAATTTAGAAAGAAACCAAGATAAATCTATAACAAATTTAATAGAATTTCAAAAAAGTGAAATACAAACAACACATGATGCATATATTTTAAAACAAATGGCTGTCCAATTAACAGAAATTGCAGAAAAACCTCTATTAGAAAATTACAGGGTTGAAATCAAAAATATTGATTTTCAATTCACGGAAGCATCAGAGGTTTCTTTTGAAGGATTGGAAAAAGTCATTGTATATATAAAAGAATCAAAGGGTGGGGAGGGAGCAGTGAGTTTAGTTGATGATGTGGTAATTGACATGAACAACCCTGTGGAAACCAAAGGAAACGAGAATAATGAACAAATAGAGTCTTTTTTAAGAGAGCTTTGGGAAATGGGAGATAAGGACCTAACGGTTATAAAGGAGGGAGGGATCACTTGAAGCAGCTATTGGAAAGGTTTTTCGGAGGAAAAGATAGTGAAGGCAGTAAACGACCATCCAAAAAAACCGGATATATGATTATATTGGGAATAGCTGGTTTGTTTTTATTAATTCTCAGTAATATTTTCTCTTCGTCTCCTTCTGAAGGAATTAATGATCAAGAGATAGAAAAAATGGAGACAGCAAAGGAAACAAGTCAGCAGGAGGCACCTACTACAACTAGCATAGATGAACTGGAATCCCTGTATAAAAAAGATTTAGAATCAATGCTTAATAAAATAACAGGGGTATCAGAAGCTGAAGTGATGGTCAATCTGGAATCAACTTCGGTGAAGGTCTATGAAAAAAACTTAATAAAGGGACAACAATCAACGGATGAATCTGATAAAAATGGCGGAGAAAGAAAAGTGGAGGACCAAACGGAAGAGGTGCAGACAGTGCTGGTAAGACAAGGAGATAGAGAGGTGCCTTTGTTGATACAAACAAAGAAGCCCCAAGTCAGAGGAGTCTTTGTTGTAGCCAAGGGTGCTGATCACGCTACTGTGAAAAAATGGATGATTGAATCAATCTCTCGTGTGCTTGATGTTCCAAAACATAGAGTTTCAGTAATGCCAAAGAATTAGGGGAGGAATGAAGTAATGTTAAAAAAGCAAACAGTTTGGTTACTAACAATGTTAAGTTTGATGATTGTGTTGAGCGTCTATTACATGACGTCACCAGCAAGTGAAGATTTAGCCTATATTAATGATGGACAAGATCAGGAGGAAGCTGTACCTACAGATTCACAGGAGACAGAAGGAGAAGCTGAGGTAGAAGGTATTTCAAACATGGGTGAAGATGAATTATTCACAACTATTCGCATGGAGTTGGAAGATGAAAGAAGTATGAAAAAGGATAGGTTAAAAGATATAGTTGCTTCAAGTTCTGCTTCTGCAGATGAAAAGGATCAGGCGCTTAGAGATATAGACGTTATCGAGGATGTATCTACAAAGGAGTCCATTCTTGAGGAAACTATTCTAGGTTCAGAAAAATATGAGGATGTATTAGTTCGTTCAGAAGATGACAAAGTACATGTACATGTTAAAGTTGATACACTGTCTTCAACAGAAGTAGTTAACATTATGCAAATGGTGAGAGACGAATTTGGTGAAGTTCCTGTAGATGTGAACTTTCAACCTAAAGCAAGTGAATAAATTGCTAAAACCCGAGCCGTGGACAGACTCGGGTTTTTAATTTTAGAAGCATGGCATCCTCATTTAACATACAAAACTATTCGCATTGAAGACACATCATTGTTATAATAGAGGAGTAAATTGTTTTACATAATCTATATAAAACCGTATTCTTAAAGAGTTCTTTAAACAAGAAAGTACTCAATGTTGAATGAACACCACAATTTATCGTAAAATATTATTAGGAGTTTTTAGGACCTAATACTAAAATTAAGAACGGAAGGGTGCTACCATTATGTTGAAAGTGCAGGAAATTAGAGAAATTATCAAGCTAATTGATCAATCATCCATTAATCAATTTACTTATGAGTCAAACGGAACAACTATAACGATGGAAAAGTCAGCCGGAAATACAACGGTTCAACCACAAAATACCCCAGTTCAAGTAGTAGAAGAGAATCCGTCTGTTCAGACAAAAGAAGAACCAACTATTAAAGAAGAAAAACCAGTAGAGTCTCATAAAGAAGAAACGGTAAAAGAAGAGAGTAAGCCGTCATTTGATTATGAAATAACCTCTCCTATGGTAGGAACATTCTATAGTTCACCATCTCCTGAAAGCGGTCCTTATGTTTCTGTAGGCAGCAATGTAGAAGATTCATCAATTGTATGTATTGTAGAAGCAATGAAGCTATTCAATGAAATAGAAGCAGAAGTTTCGGGGGAAATAGTTGAAATCCTTGTAAAAGATGGCGAGTTAGTAGAGTATGGTCAGCCATTATTCAGAGTAAACAAGAAATAAGGGGATGTAGCGTGTGATTAGGAAACTGTTAATTGCTAACAGAGGTGAAATAGCTGTGCGTATTATTCGTGCTTGTAAAGAAATGGATATTACGACAGTAGCAGTATACTCAGAAGCTGATAAAGAGGCATTGCATGTGCAATTGGCTGATGAAGCTTATTGTATTGGACCTACTTTAAGTAAGGACAGCTATCTGAATTTCACTAATATTATGAGTGTAGCAACACTTACAGAAGTAGATGCCATCCACCCAGGTTATGGGTTTTTGGCTGAAAATGCAGATTTCGCGGAAATTTGTAAAGCCTGTAATATTACTTTTGTTGGCCCCACTCCAGAAGCTATCCAGCAAATGGGGATTAAAGACGTGGCCAGAGAAACAATGGAAAAGGCGAATGTGCCTATTGTACCTGGTTCTGATGGAATTGTTGAAAATACGGACGAAGCAATTGAAATTGCTGAAAAAATCGGATATCCAGTTATTATAAAGGCAACTGCTGGGGGCGGGGGTAAAGGTATTCGTGTCGCCAGAACAGAAGAAGATCTTATTAAAGGAATCCAAGTAACACAGAAAGAAGCAGAAACAGCTTTTGGAAATCCAGGGGTTTATATTGAAAAATTTATTGAAGATTTCCGACATGTGGAAATACAAATTCTTGCAGATGAGCATGGAAATGTAGTCCACCTTGGGGAGAGAGATTGCTCTATTCAAAGAAGGTTGCAAAAGCTAATAGAAGAAACTCCTTCACCTGCTCTTACCCCTGAGATCAGGGAGAAAATGGGTGAAGCTTCTGTAAAGGCTGCAAAAGCAGTTAATTATGTAGGAGCAGGAACAATTGAATATATATTTGATAGAAAAAGTAACGATTTTTATTTTATGGAAATGAATACAAGAATCCAAGTAGAACATCCTGTAACAGAACTTGTGACTGGTGTGGACCTTATTAAAGAACAAATTCTAATTGCTAATGGTGAGAAACTATCCTTTAAACAAGAGGATATTGAGTTTGAAGGGTATGCAATGGAATGTAGGATAAATGCGGAGAACCCATTTAAAAACTTTATGCCTTCTGCAGGCGAAATAGAGATGTATCTTCCACCAGGTGGATTAGGGGTAAGAGTAGATTCTGCGGCTTATCCTGGATATAGAATACCCCCTTACTATGATTCCATGATCGCTAAGCTGATTACATATGGAAAAACGAGGGAAGAAGCAATAAATAGAATGAAACGCTCACTAGATGAGTTTGTTGTAGAAGGAGTGTATACAACAATTCCATTTCATCGGCAGATTATGGATCATGAAGTATTTATAAAGGGAGATTTCAATACGAATTTTCTTGAGGAAAATCCGATCATCGAGAAAAAAGATTGACTGGTCTTTTAATTAATAAAGGAGTGAGAATATGGATGAACAGCCTTTGTTAAACGTTAGTAGTGATAATAATTTAGGTCAAGTTGAAATTGCGCCTGAAGTTATTGAGGTTATTGCTGGTATAGCTGCTACAGAAGTAGATGGCCTCTATGCGATGCGCGGAAACTTTGCAACGGGTGTTGTAGAACGCTTTGGGAAAAAAGCACATAGTAAGGGTGTTAAAGTTGAACTTACTGAAAATGGTGTGCTAATTGATCTCTTCGTTATCCTGAATTATGGCACTTCTATTCCTCAAACTGCACAGAAGTTGCAAACAAATATAAGACAGACACTAAAAAATATGACTGCTTTGGAAATTGATGAAATTAATGTACATGTTGTAGGTATACAAATGGAAACAAAAGAAAGCGATGAACAGAAAGAGGATTAAGGGAGAGACCAAAAGATGATTTCACATCTTTTGGTCTGCTTTTTTATACAATTAATGCGAATAAAAAGTTCTAAAATTACACTTTTAATTTAGTTGGTTGGTCCTAGCGTTGGTTTCTTAATCATGTTATTATTTGGAGAGATTAGTTAAAGGAGCTATATACAAATGAATAGACACACAGCGAGAGAAAAAGCATTTCAAATTCTGTTCCAACTTGATATTAATAAAAATGAGCCTAGTCAAGCAATTAATGATTTCCTTGAAACAGAGGAAAGTGATCCATTCTTAATCTTACTTGTTGAGGGAGTAACAGAAAATAAACAAAAAATTGACCGGGTGTTGACTGAACGTATTGAAAAGTGGTCTTTTGAAAGGATAGCTTCAGTAGAAAAAACAATTCTGCGTATTGCTTCATATGAGATTCGATACCTTGATGACATACCGACAAATGTATCTATTAATGAAGCAGTTGAACTGGCCAATAAATATGGAGATGAGAAATCAGGTAAATTTATAAATGGTGTACTTTCAAAAGTAATTATTGACAAAGGGGAGTAAATAATGACTGCTGTTGAAATTAATGGGAGAGACTTGGCGCAAGAAATTAAAGATGAAATGAAGGTGGAAGTGGAAGAACTTAATGGAAAAGGAATATATCCAAAGCTGACAGTTGTTCTTGTAGGAAATGATCCTGCCTCTAAATCATACGTTAAAGGCAAAAAGAAAGCTTCAGCAGAAACAGGGATCGAATCTGAACTTATTGAGCTCCCGGTTTCAACTACAGAGACAGAATTATTAAACTTGCTAAATGGGTTGAATAATGATAATTCAATTCACGGGATTTTGGTTCAGTTGCCCTTACCTGACCATATTAATGAACAGAAGGTAATTGAGACAATTTCTCCAAAGAAAGATGTGGATGGATTTCACCCAATTAATATTGGTCACATGATGACAGGTAATGATACCTTTCTTCCATGTACCCCACATGGTATAATTACGATGCTTAAATCCCGTAATTTACAGATAGAAAGTAAACATGCTGTAGTTATTGGAAGAAGTAATATAGTAGGTAAGCCTGTTGGACAATTACTATTAAATGAAAATGCGACGGTCACTTACTGCCATTCAAAAACCAAGAATCTTCAACATTATACGAAGCAAGCAGATATCCTAATAGTTGCTGTAGGCAGACCAAATGTAATTAACCAAACTCATCTTAAAGAAGGAGCCATAGTCATAGATGTCGGCGTAAATAGACTTGAAGACGGTTCCTTGACTGGGGATGTTGACTTTGATAGCGCAAAGGAAATAGCTTCTTATATTACTCCTGTTCCTCGTGGAGTTGGGCCAATGACAATTACCATGTTGTTGAAAAATACCATTAAAGCAGCTAAAGGAATGACAAGATAATTGAAAGACAATTATTTAACAGTAACTGCGCTTACAAAGTATTTAAAAAGGAAGCTTGAGACAGATCCCCATTTAAAAAATGTTTGGTTAAAAGGCGAAATCTCTAACTTCAAACACCATAGTCGTGGTCACATGTATTTAACGATTAAAGATGATCAGACGCGTATACAGGCAGTGATGTTTGCTGGAAACAACCGCTTCCTCAAATTCATGCCTGAAAATGGAATGAAAGTTTTGATAAAAGGTGAAATAAGTATATTTGAAGCATACGGACAATATCAGTTATATATACAAAATATGGAACCAGATGGCATTGGTGCTTTATATTTAGCCTTTGAACAGCTGAAAGAAAAATTACATAAAAAAGGGTATTTTGACCAGCAATATAAAAAGCAAATTCCTGTACACCCAAAACATATTGGAGTTATAACCTCGCCAACAGGTGCAGCTGTTCGTGATATTATCACGACAATAAAAAGAAGATATCCAATTGTTTCCCTAACCGTAATTCCCGTTTTGGTACAAGGTCAAAATGCTACAAATTCGATCAAGCAAGCAATTGATAAAGCGAATGAAATGGCAATGTTTGATGTTTTAATTGTAGGTAGAGGCGGTGGCTCTATTGAAGAGTTATGGAGTTTTAATGAGGAGATAGTTGCCGAGGCCATCTTTCGCTCGAGCATCCCTATAATTTCGGCAGTAGGACATGAAACAGATCTTACGATAAGTGATTTTGTTGCTGATATGCGCGCCCCCACACCTACTGGTGCAGCCGAACTGGCTGTGCCTTCACATATTGAATTAAGAGAAAGAATAAAGACGTTAAGAAGATCAGTGAAAAAAGAAATGGCACGGAAAGTTATGGAAGAGGAGCGACAGGTTCAACGGATAAAAGATTCCTATGCTTTTCGTTACCCTCAACTTCTTCTTAAGCAGAAAGAACAGGAACTGGATCAGAGTGTTGGAAATTTACAAAAAAGCGCTGGCAACTATGTTAAAGAGACAGAGAAAGCATATAGAGATCTTTTTAAGCGATTACTGGCCCAGCATCCTAAAAATCAAATACAACAATCTCATAACGAATTAGACCAACTGACAAAAAGACAAAAGTATTGCATGAATTTGTTAATTGAACAGAGTAGTAATCAATTACAGAACACAATTGATAAACTAACACTTGTGAACCCTCTTGCTATTATGCAGCGCGGATTTGCAATACCTTATACGCAGAGAGGGAACATATTAAAGTCAGCTAAACAAGTGAAAGAAAAAGAATCAATAATTCTGCATATGGCAGATGGAAGGTTAAGTTGTTATGTTGAGAAAGTAGAGGAGGAGCATAATGGAGGAAAACAATGAATTATCCTTTGAGGAAGCAATGAAGGAATTAGAAAAAATTGTAGGAAAATTAGAGGAAGGTGATGTCCCTCTCGAACGAGCAATTGATTACTATCAAGAGGGTATGAAGCTTTCAAAGCTATGTAATGATAAATTAAAAAATGTTCAAGAAAAGATGACAAATATCATGAATGAACAAGGTGACCTTGAGCCTTTTGAAATACAGGAGGATGAATAGGTGAGTAGAAATCTGATTTCATATATGGAAGAAAGTAAAGAGCTTATTCATGATGGACTTATATCATGTCTGGAGAAATTGGACATTCCGGATAACTTAAAGCAAGCAATGCTATATTCAGTTAAAGCTGGAGGGAAACGATTAAGACCTGTATTATTATTTTCAGCGTTTGAAGCATATGGAGAAGATAATAAAAAAGCTATTTCCAGTGCAATTGCTCTTGAGCTTATTCATACTTATTCACTGGTCCATGATGATCTCCCTGCTATGGATAATGATGATTACAGAAGAGGAAAGCTAACAAATCATAAAGTTTTTGGTGAGGCGACTGCCATCCTGGCCGGTGATGCATTACTAACATACAGTTTTGAATTAATAGCAAATGATCCTCTTCTGCAAGACGCAGAAAAAGTTGAATTAATTAAATCTTTATCTCGCGCTAGTGGACCTAAAGGGATGGTTGGTGGACAAATTCTAGATATGGAAGCTGAAAATAAAGCTACCTCTCTAACTGAATTAGAACGAATACATGTATTAAAAACTGGTGAATTACTTCAATTTGCTGTTTATTCTGGAGCGTATCTTGGGGGTGCTTCTACTACTGAGTTAGCGGCACTAAATGATTTTTCCTATTATCTTGGGCTAATCTTCCAAATACAAGATGATATTCTTGATGTTACTGGAGATTCTCAAAAAATGGGAAAACAGGTCGGTAGTGATGAGGGAAACAATAAAAGCACTTATCCAAAGTTACTCGGTTTGGATGGGGCTATCGAACAAAAAAATATGTATGCTAAAAAAGCAAAGGAAGCTTTAAAAGAAGCAAATGCAGCTCATTCTAACTTAATGGCGTTAACAGACCATTTTAGTAATAGAGATCATTGATAGTAATTGGTATAAAAGTGATTTTTATGTTATAATTATAAATAATGAGGAATGGTGCAGTATTCTAGTCAGTCCTCCGTTCCTGAAGGCGGGCCTAAAAATCCGCCAAAGGGCACATCGATGAAGTTCCTTGTGTTGGCTTGAGGCGCCCAGCCTTGGGTCGATGCTGGGAGTTAAGGTTTTCGGGCGATCCACAAAGGCATGTGGGCGTTGACCCGATTACCGCGGAGGCCCATCTCTGTCGTGACTGCTAAGCCTAGGAGTCATTATGGAATGGGGTATGAACCTGCTTAATTGGGTAAGGGACACCTTGTTAGCAGCGTAGCCTGCCTTGAGTGGTGTCTGAGGGGATTAGAGTCTTAAATATAAGTACTGGTGGCCACAGAATTTATATTTTTATCTCTATGAAATCAGCACTGCAAAAGAGGCTAGGGAGCGGCTAAAGACTGTAGAGGAAAACTCCTAGACTGTTCTTGGACATTTAAAAGGGATTATAGTGTGGACTAAGTGGTAATCCAGTCTAGCTAATGGTGACATAGCTAAGATGGGTTTAAAGGGGAACCTCCTTTTATGGCAACATAGGGTACCCATCTGGGAAAACCTACTGGACCTAAGCCGCAGTTTTTATCTTTTAAATGACCATTCCTTCTTACATAATAAAATAAGATTTCAGAGGTAAATTATGAATTCCCAAATAAAAAATTCTTTAAAATTTAGTCTTACTATTGCCGTTATCACATTTGTGTTAGCGGCTATTTTTTCAGTTATTTCTTCTTCCATTTTGGGTGAAGTTATGTGGATGATAGGGTTAGTTATTGTGTTTCTCATTGTGCTAATTGGTGTTATTTTTGACATGCTTGGTATTGCTGCTACTGCTGCTAGCGAGTCGCCTTTTCATGCGATGGCAGCGGAAAAAGTACACGGTGCCAAAGAAGCTGTAGCAATAATAAGAAATGCAGACAAATTCGCCAGTTTTTGTAATGATGTGATAGGAGATATTTCTGGTATTGTAAGTGGAACTGCATCAGCTATTGTGGTGCTGCAAATTGCCAATTTATTTGGTGAAGGCGAGGGGTCCTCCATCCAGATCATCCTCTCTGTTATATTGACAAGCTTGGTAGCAGCAATTACAGTTGGAGGCAAAGCAATTGGGAAGTTTTTTGCTATACATTCTTCTACTTCAATCATTTTTTTTGCTGGAAAGTTAATCTCAATAATTGAGAATAAATTTAAAATAAAAGTATTACCAAAAAATAAAAAGTAGTAAAGGATTATTTAAATATGGGTAAAAAACGGGTTGATGTTCTATTAGTGGAAAGAGGGTTAATTGAAACAAGGGAAAAAGCCAAGCGTATCATTATGGCTGGACTTGTATACACAGAGCAAGAAAGAATTGATAAACCGGGAATAAAGGTAGAAGAAGATATTCCTTTAACTGTTAAAGGAAAGCTTTTTCCATATGTAGGTAGAGGAGGCTTAAAGTTTGAAAAGGCCCTTACTTATTTTGCTATCTCTGCTCAGGATAAAATCATGATTGATGTAGGTTCCTCGACCGGTGGATTTACAGATTGTGCTTTACAAAATGGAGCTAAATTAAGTTATGCGATAGATGTAGGATACAATCAATTAGATTGGAAGCTAAGAAATGATCAAAGAGTAATTGTAATGGAACGTACCAACTTTCGCTATGTTACACCAGATATGCTGGCACATGGACAACCGGATTTAGCTTCTGTTGATGTATCATTTATCTCCCTTAAATTAATATTACCAGTGTTGAAAAAATTATTAAAAGCAGATAGTAATGTTATAATTCTGATTAAACCACAATTTGAAGCGGGTAAGGAGCAAGTGGGTAAGAAAGGCATCGTTAGAGACCGAGGTGTTCATTTTCAAGTTTTAAAGCAAATTATTTCTTTTGCTCAGTTGGAAGGATACGCTTTCAAAGATGTAACATATTCCCCTATAACGGGCGGAGATGGAAATATTGAATTTTTAGCTCATCTTTCTTGGGTGAATAGGGAAGATTGTGAACCAATAGATGAAAAGCAGCTTTTGAAGCTAATTGATGATGCACATAATGAATTAACAATAATAAATAAAAAAGAAAAATGACTACGGGTCTTTGTGGTCTGCGTAATGAGGGTGTTAAATGAGTAAACTACAACGTCATATTAAAATTCGAGAATTAATTACAGAAAACGAAGTTGAAACACAGGATGAGCTAGTATCTGATTTAAAAGATCTTGGATTCAATGTAACTCAAGCTACCGTCTCACGTGATATCAAAGAACTTCATCTTGTAAAAGTACCATCCACAAACGGCAGCTATAAATACAGTCTTCCTGCTGACCAACGATTCAATCCATTAGAAAAATTAAAACGGTTAATTAATGACGCATTTGTAAAAATAGAGCATGCAAGCCACTTTATAATTTTAAAGACTTTACCTGGTAATGCCCAAGCAGTGGGAGCATTAATTGATAATTTGGATTGGAAAGAAATTATGGGCACCATTTGTGGGGATGATACCTGTCTTATTATTTGTAGGACGGAAGAAAAAGCAGAAGTTATTAAAGAACGATTTATTGATATGCTTTAACTAATGTCTTGTTTGGGGTGATTATTAAATTGTTAACAGAACTATCTATTCATGACTTCGCGATTATTGAAGATATATCTATAACGTTTAATGAAGGACTAACAGTTCTAACTGGTGAGACTGGTGCTGGGAAATCCATTATTATTGATGCAGTGCAGTTATTGGCTGGCGGCAGAGGATCTGTCGAATTTGTAAGACATGGAACTAAGAAAGCGGAGATTGAAGGCTTATTCATTATTGATTCTGACACCCATCCCATTTATAAAGTAGGAAAAGAATATGGTATAGAAATATCTGATAAGCAGATTGTGTTACAACGCACTATTACTGCCAACGGGAAGAGTATATGCAGGGTAAATAGTAAATTAGTTACACTTGCAATATTGAGGGAGTTTGGAAAGACACTAATTGATATTCACAGTCAGCATGAAACGCAGTCGCTTATGAATCCTGAACATCATATCGACTTACTTGATATGTATGATGCAGGTCAAATTAGAAAAACTAAACAAGAATATCGAGAACTTTTTAATAAACTTTTATCCCTCAAAAACCGCTATAAGAAATTAAGTGAAAATGAACAGGAAATGGCCCATCGGTTAGATCTTCTTCAATTCCAACTTAAGGAAATTGAACAAGCAGATCTAGCCCCTGATGAAGATCAGAAATTGGAAGAAGAAAGAGATTCCTTGGTTAATTATGAACGTATTTATCAAGCTTTACAGGATGGCTACAATGCTTTGTATGGAGAGCAACGAGGGCTGGAATGGGTTAATAAAGCTCAGGTGGCGCTACAATCTGCTGCTACATATGATAAATTTATTGAAGAAAAAGCTGAAGCAATCTCTAATCACTATTATGCTTTAGAGGAATTAACTTATGAACTACGGAATTATACAGAAATGCAACAATACTCCCCAAGCAGGTTGAATGAACTTGAGGGTAGATTAAACGAAATCAGCCGATTGAAAAAGAAATATGGTGCTACGGTAAATGAAATTCTGGAATATATGGGAAAAGTAGAAGAGGAAATCGAAGAAATAACTAACAAAGATTCACACTTGTCTAAGTTGGATGAGGAAATAAAGGAATTAGAAAAAGATGCATATTTAGAAGCAAGACAATTACATGATTTACGAAAAAAAGCAGCCAATTCTCTAACTGCAAATATTCATAAAGAATTAAAAGGATTATATTTAGAAAAAGCCTCATTTGCGATTTCGTTTGGAGAGGTTGATGGTTATAATGAAGAAAAGCTTCCTCTTCATAAAAATGGTTTCGATCAAATACGGTTTTTAATTTCAACAAATACAGGTGAACCGCTTAAAGAATTGAACAAAATTGCTTCCGGTGGAGAGCTTTCCAGAATAATGCTTGTTCTTAAAAAGATTTTTTCCAGACACCAAGGTGTTACAAGTGTTATTTTTGATGAAGTGGATACAGGAGTTAGTGGCAGGGTTGCACAAGCCATTGCTGAAAAAATATATCAAATATCACAAGCTTCGCAAGTACTGTGTATTACACACTTACCACAGGTAGCATCGATGGCAGATACCCACAAATTTATTAAAAAACTTGAAAAAAACCAGCGCACTTTCACATCTGTCTCGGAGCTTACAATTGAGGAACAAATTGATGAACTTAGCAGAATGATAACCGGCACTAAGTTAACCGAGACTGCAAAAGAACATGGAAAAGAGATGCTTGAATTAGCAAATCATTATAAAGAGCAAAAAAATACGGATAAATTTATGTAAGAAGCCAGAAAATAGAATATCTGGCTTTTTTGTTTGTTTAAAAACGATAAGAGCCCACATACATATATACATAAAATAGCTGACCGTTTAAAAGGAAAAGATACACATCTTTGCTTATCATTAACCAGTTTATTTACATGGCTGTTAGGTCAAATTAAAGACACAGAAGAAATAAAGCATAGGTTAGGAAGAGGAGAGTGACACAGTTGAATTTCTTAAAAACAAATATAAGAATGTTAACAGGCATATTACTTCTCACTGCCGCGTTAATTATTCCATTTCTAACACCTGTACAAAATTACCTCTCCATTCCGAATGAGCTGGAAATTTTTCATAATAGCCAAGTGCAAATCCCTACTTTAGGAGAGAGTATTCAAGTAAGTAATACCTCTGAAAAAAGTGTGCAGTCAATAGATGGCTCATCCTTTTACGCTAAAAGTCCTGGTGGAAGTGAAATTATTTATGAGCTTGCCGGAATGCCGATAAAAAAAGTGGATATGTCCGTACTTGATGATTTACGAGTGATACCAGGTGGGCATTCTATAGGTGTTCAACTTCAGACTAAAGGAGTACTTGTAGTAGGACACCACTTAGTTACTATTAAGAATGGATCTGTATCGCCTGGAGAAGAAGCAGATATTATGGTTGGTGATGTTATTTTGGAGATCGATGGGGAGCCTATAAAAGAAATGAAAGAAGTAAAGCCATTTGTAAGTAAGGCTGCAAAAAATAAAACCCCTCTAAATATTAGGTTAAAAAGAGGAGACGAGATACTTGAGAAAAAATTGCAGCCAGTAATGGATAAGAATGACCAAGAATACAAGCTGGGTTTATATATAAGAGATACGGCTGCAGGGATTGGAACAATGACTTTTTATGATACAAAATCAAAAAAATATGGAGCGCTAGGTCATGTTATATCGGATATGGATACGAAGAAACCAATACAAATTAATGATGGAACAATTGTACACTCTTCGGTTACTTCAATTGAAAAAGGAAATAATGGTGTACCTGGTGAAAAACAAGCGACATTCTCTATTAAAGAAAATAAAATTGGTTCTATAACTAAAAATAGCCCTTTTGGTATTTTTGGTAAATTGAATGCAAATAGTATAAACAACTTAAAAGGCAAGCCACTGCCTGTTGCTTTATCACATGAAGTCAAAGAGGGTCCTGCCACAATCCGAACTGTTGTGAAGGATGAAAAAGTAGAAGAATTTGATGTGGAGATTGTCAGTTCAGTGCCGCAAAAATTTCCTGCAACAAAAGGGATGGTAATCAAGATAACCGATGAAGAATTACTCAAAAAAACTGGAGGTATTGTTCAAGGAATGAGTGGAAGTCCAATTATACAAAACGGAAAAATTATAGGTGCAGTTACACATGTATTTGTAAATGATCCGACCTCTGGTTATGGAGTCCATATTGAATGGATGTTACAGGACGCAGGTATAGATGTTAAGAAACAAAGTAAAAATAAAGCTGGTTAAAAAAATGACTTGTTATGGAGATGCTCCATTTCAAGTCATTTTTTATTTATAGCCATATTATGGTATTTGTGTTATATTTAAATAAATATTTTTCGACAAATTTGTCTAAATTTATCAAATGATGCAGTAAGTTGAAGTAATATAGAGAAAAAGAATGTAAAACAAAAAAAGTCAAAGTTTTTTAAATAAAAGAAGGAATTTCTAATTTTTTGGAGAATATTAGTAATAGAGATAACTGTTACATAAAGGAGGATTTTTTTAGTGGGAAAAGTTAAAGTTTGTCTTGTCGATGATAATAGGGAATTAGTTAAATTGATGGAAGAGTATTTCGAGGATCAATCCGATATAGAAGTAATTGGAGTTGCTCATAATGGTAGAGAACGTTTATCTATGTTAGAAGAGATGGAGCCAGATGTTCTCTTATTAGATATCATAATGCCGCACATTGATGGGCTTGCCGTTCTTAATACACTTAGAAACCAAGATGGTAACAAGCCGAATGTTATCATGTTAACTGCATTTGGGCAGGAAGAAGTGATGAAAAAGGCAGTAGATTTAGGTGCTTCTTATTTTATATTAAAACCGTTTGATTTGGATCATTTGGCAGATCAAATACGTCAAGTACAGGGTAATGGTTCTTTTTCATCACCAAATATGCGTCAGTCAAACAAAAGAGAGAAAAAGAAGCAGGATTTAGAAGCAAGTATTACAAATATAATTCATGAGATTGGAGTTCCTGCGCATATTAAGGGGTATATGTATTTAAGAGAAGCAATTACAATGGTATACAATGATATCGAGTTATTGGGGTCTATTACAAAAGTCTTATACCCAGATATAGCTAAAAAGTATAATACTACGGCATCAAGAGTAGAGCGTGCAATCCGCCATGCGATTGAGGTAGCTTGGAGTAGAGGGAATATTGACTCGATATCTGCTCTTTTTGGCTACACAATTAGTATTACAAAAGCAAAACCGACTAATTCTGAATTTATTGCTATGGTTGCAGATCGGTTACGTTTGGAGCATAAAGCGAGTTAAGTTATATAAAGCGCAAGCGATTGCTTAGCATTATTGATGACTGAGTGAGAATAAGCATCTCTCTAGTCCCATCTGAATGCTAAATGTTCGCTTGCGCTTTTCTTAATTAATTATTCGAAAAAATGATAATATAATGAGCGAACGGCCTTGCTTAAATCTTCCTTTTTAATTCCGAACATCATAGAGACCTCTGAGGATCCCTGGTTAATCATTTCAATATTTACGTTTGCCTCTGCAAAAGCAGTTGTCGCTTTTTGTGCAACGCCAATTGTACTGACTAAACCTTCTCCTACAACCATTACTATAGCTAGATCACGGTGGATATCAACTTGATCAGGCTGTAGTTCTTCTTTAAACCGTTTTAAAATGATTTCTTCTTTGTCGCTCCCTAATCTGCTTTCTCTTATAATTATGGACATATCATCAATTCCAGAAGGAGCATGTTCAAAAGAAACGCCTTCTTCTTCTAGAATTTGAAATAACTTTCGTCCAAATCCAACTTCTCGGTTCATTAAATATTTACTTATATAAATGCTGGTAAAGCCTATGTCACTTGCAATCCCGACAACACACTTCTCATCTTGTTTCTTCTCAGAGACAATCATTGTACCAGGTTTGGAAGGATTGTTCGTATTCTTAATGCAAACCGGAATTTGAGCATTAAAGGCAGGGATAAGTGCCTCGTCATGAAATACAGAAAAACCAGCATAAGATAATTCTCGCATCTCTTTATAAGTTAATGTTCTAATTTCTTTCGGATTATCAACAATTGTAGGGTTAACTTTGTAGACTGAATCTACATCAGTAAAATTTTCGTATAAGCTGGCCTTAACCCCTGCTGCAATTATTGAACCTGTGATATCAGAACCGCCCCGGGAAAAAGTCATTAGTTCATCTTCTTCTGTGTAACCAAAGAAACCAGGTATAACCATAATTCCTTCCTTCTCACGCAGGGTCTGAATTTTTTTATAACTGTCAGGAAGGATATGAGCGTTACCTGGCTCGTTACTTACGATAATTCCAGCCTGTTTAGGATTTAAATAACGTGCATTTAGTCCAAGTTTTTGAAGGTATGCACTTAAAATTTTTGCTGAACTATCTTCTCCTATCGCTTTAAGACAATCGATGTTTTCAAGGTTATGTTCCAGGTCGATCAGTCCTTTATCAATGGATTCTTCAATTTCGTCCAATAGACTTAGTTGTAAAGCTAAATTTTCAATAATATCATTAAAACGTTGAAGAATAATTTGTTTAACTTTCTTATAATCCATTTTATGTATATAAGTGTTTCCTAATTCAATTAGTAAATCCGTGATTTTTATATCCTCTTTTGTTCTTTTACCTGGTGCAGACACTACTATGAATTTTCTTGAATCATCCTCCTTAATAATATCTCCTACTTTTATTAACTGTTCTGCACTTGCCACAGAGCTTCCGCCGAACTTTACAACTTTCATCAAAAATCCTCCCGATAACTATATTTTTTATTATTAATAATAACAAAATTTTTTATAATTTTAACAGAACAAATAAGGTCAGAGCAAATAGATTGTGGAGGCATTAAAGGAGGCTATAACAAAAAAAGACGGTCTGTAGCCGTCTTTTTTTCTCTATTCTTTTAATTCTTCTTCTTTGCTGTAGTTTCCTTCTTTCTGTCTCTATGTACAATAAAACCTCCAATGAATGCAATACCTGCTAAGAACAGTACTAAACCTATAAAAAACTGAATTCCTATATGGAAAAATACCGGATAGAAGTCAGCGAATAAGGAATCTCTCATTAACTTAATTCCAAATGCCGCAATAACACCAGGGATTAGCAACACTAGTAAAGCAATTGTTCTACTCATTTTTTTTCCCCTTAAAAATTTTCTTATTATTAGTATAGCAAATATGTGTAGGAATTGGGAAGAAAGGTTATTTGCTAAAAAATGCAGAGTATCGTATGATAAATACATGCAAAACAATGCAAGGTGGGATGAGATGAAGCGAGTACTTATCGTTGGGGCCGGTAAAGGGGGCAGTGTGCTCTTAAACATATTACGCGCGACCAAACGTATGCATATTGTTGCAATAGTAGACAAAGACATACATGCAGAGGGGTTAAGTCTTGCTAGAAAATTTAATATCTCTTGTGATAATGACTGGAAACAATGGGTAGACAAAGATATAGATATAATTATTGAAGCAACAGGAGACGATAAAGTTCTTGATGAGATCATAGAAACCAGGAGTAGAAAGACTGTTGTTATTCCAGGTACTGTAGCTTACATAATTGCGGAGCTTTTTAATGAAAAAGAAGAATTACTAAAAGAAATCCGCCTGCAAATGGATAACCAAAACCTTATTCTAAATAATATAAGAGATGGCATGATTGTTGTAAATCATACAGGTAAAGTGGACTTTGTGAATAGAAGTGCTCAGGAAATTGTAGGATTACACAAAGATGAGTTTGAAGGTAAGCAAATTCGTGAATTAATCCAAAATTCGAGACTTCCGATTATTCTACGTAATAAAAGAAAAGAAGTCAATCAAAAATTAGTATTGGAAAACGGAAAGCAAATAATTACTACAAGAATTCCAATTATCAATGCTGACGGTAATTTACAGGGTGCTTTTGCTATATTCAAGGATATTACAGAAGTAGTAAATTTGGCAGAAGAAAATACGGATCTCAAGGAAATTAAGACAATGCTTGAAGCTATAATTCAATCCTCTGATGAAGCAATTAGTGTCGTTGATGAAAACGGATTAGGCTTGATGATCAATCCTGCATATACAAAAATTACCGGTCTAAAAGAATCAGATATCGTCGGTGCCCCTGCATCTGTGGACATCTCTGAAGGAGAGAGTATGCATATGAAAGTGCTACAGACCCGCAGAGCGGTTAGAGGTGTAAGAATGAAGGTTGGGCCAACCAACAAAGATGTGTATGTGAACGTTGCTCCAATAATTGTAGACGGGAAAATTAAAGGTAGTGTCGGGGTCTTGCATGATGTTACGGAAGTCCGTTCTTTGACAAGTGAATTAAAAAGAGCAAGGCAGATTATTCGCAGCTTAGAAGCGAAATACACTTTTGATGATATTATAGGTGGTTCGTCAGAGATGAGGTTAGCTTTGGAGCAGGCAAAAGTAGGAGCGAAGACCCCTGCAACTGTTCTTTTGAGAGGAAAGTCGGGTACTGGAAAAGAATTATTTGCGCATGCTATTCACAATGAAAGTGATCGGAAGCATAATAAGTTTATTCGAGTAAACTGTGCGGCAATTGCAGAATCTATTTTAGAAAGTGAATTATTTGGTTATGAAGAGGGAGCCTTTTCCGGTGCAAAACACGGAGGGAAAAAAGGTTTATTTGAGGAAGCTAATTTTGGAAGTATATTTCTTGATGAAATAGGGGAATTATCGTTAAATATGCAGGCAAAACTTCTTCGAGTCTTACAGGAGAATGAAATTGTGCGCGTCGGAGGAACTGATCCTATTACGTTGGATGTCAGGGTGATTACAGCCACAAATGTTAACTTGGAAAAAGCAATAATGAATAAGACCTTTAGGGAAGACTTGTATTATCGGTTAAATCGATTACCAATTTTTATTCCCAGTCTTCAAGAAAGGGTCTCAGATCTCTCCGAACTCGTTCATCATATTATTGTGAAGACAAATCAGGATTATGGAAAAAACGTCAAATCTATATCAAATGAAGCACTTACGGAATTAAAAAAATATAATTGGCCGGGAAATATCAGGGAATTGGAGAATGTGATAGGTCGAGCAATGATTTATATGGATATTAATGAGGAAGTTATTCAATTAGAGCATTTACCCGAACTAGGGGTTACAACAAAAGTATCAAACCAGCCTACTGTGAATGATTTAACTGAAGCACAATCTTTACAACTGGCTGTAGAAAGATATGAAAGAAGTTATATTGCAAAAATATTTGAAAAGAACAATTTTAACAAAACTAAAACAGCTAAGGAATTAAAAATTTCAATAAGAAGTTTATACTACAAATTAGAAAAGCATCAACTTGAATAATGCAGCATGCAAAATTTTGCAAACGCGCATGAAAATGCATAGTAATATTATGGGTGGTTAAAGCGCTTACAGGAATTTAGGGTTGGCATGTTTCTTGCATTATCTTTATTAGGGACTCTAGGAGGGTATGATGCAAACATTAGAAGAAATCAAACAAAAAGTTAGAACGAAAAGAAAGCAGAAAGTATCCGTGGCAAATCCTGCTGATCAGGAAGTGCTTTTAGCAATTAAATATGCTCTTGAGCAAGATTTTTGTACCTTTTTATTAGTTGGTGATTCTGAGAAAATACGTTCAGCTGCAAGTGATATTGCTTTAGAGTTAGATCCTCGGTATATAAATATTGAGGATGTTAAAGGGGAAAGTGAAATTGCGAGGGTAGCTGTTTCTGCGGTTCATAATAGAAAAGCTGATATTTTAATGAAGGGTAATATAGCAACTAAATCTCTGTTAAGAGCCGTACTGCATAAGGAATACGGACTTAGGTCAGGACAAGTATTATCGCATGTGGCTCTATTTGAGATACCAGGCCAAGATCGTTTATTTTTTCTTACAGATGCAGCAATGAATATAGAACCAGATTTAAAAGTCAAAGCACAAATTATACAAAATGCAGTTAAAGTAGCAAGAGGAATTGGTTACCAACGACCTCGAGTCGCCATTCTTGCACCAGTTGAAGTTGTAAACGAAGAGATGCAGTCTACAATAGACGCAGCAATCTTAACCCAAATGCAAGTCAGAGGACAAATTACAGGATGTACTGTTGATGGTCCACTCGCATTTGATAATGCTGTTTCATCTGAAGCTGCTAACCATAAGAATATTCAATCAGAAGTTGCTGGTAGAGCGGATATTCTTATGGTTCCATCCATTGAGGTCGGAAATACATTATATAAGTCTTTTGTATATTTTGCAGAGGCAAAAGTGGCAGCTGTAGTTAGTGGTGCTAAGGCTCCGATTGTACTAACATCAAGGGCTGATTCCGCGGAGAGTAAGTTAAATTCGTTAGCTTTAGCTTTGTTATCATCAACAACATTTGAGGAGGAGAATTAAAATGGAAATTTTTACTTATATGGAGAAATATGATTATGAACAGTTGGTTTTTTGTCAGGATAAAAGCTCAGGATTAAAGGCAATCATCGCAATTCACGATACAACATTAGGTCCAGCTTTGGGAGGTACCAGAATGTGGACTTATAGTTCAGAAGAAGAAGCGATTGAAGATGCTTTAAGACTGGCGAAAGGAATGACTTATAAGAATGCTGCAGCCGGTCTTAACTTAGGTGGAGGAAAAACAGTAATTATTGGTGATCCAAAGAAAGATAAAAATCCAGAAATGTTTAGGGCATTCGGCCGTTATATTCAGGGATTAAATGGTCGCTACATCACTGCAGAAGACGTGGGAACAACTGTACAAGATATGGACTTAATCCATATGGAAACTGACTTTGTTACAGGTATCTCAGCAGAGGCAGGTTCATCAGGTAATCCTTCTCCAGTTACTGCATACGGTGTTTATAAAGGAATGAAAGCTGCTGCTAAAGAGGCATTTAACGATGATTCGCTTGAAGGGAAAACAATTGCCGTACAGGGAGTTGGTAACGTAGCGTATGCTTTATGTGAGTACTTACATAAAGAAGGCGCTAAACTGATTGTTACAGACATCAACAAAGGAGCAGTCGAGCGTGCAGTAGAAGCATTCAATGCAACAGCGGTTGACCCTGAGGATATTTATGATGTGGATTGTGATATTTATGCTCCTTGTGCTTTAGGCGCAACAGTAAATGATGATACTATTCCAAGAATAAAAGCTAAAGTAATTGCCGGATCTGCTAATAATCAACTCAAATCATCAGAACATGGAGATATTATTTTTGAAAAAGGAATTGTATATGCTCCTGACTATGTAATTAATTCTGGTGGTGTGATAAATGTAGCTGATGAATTAGTTGGATACAATGAAGAGAGAGCACTTAAAAAGGTTGAAACTATTTATGATAGTTTACAAAAAGTATTTGAAATATCCCGAAGAGATCATATTCCTTCATATTTAGCTGCAGATCGTATGGCTGAGGAAAGAATTGAAGCAGAAAGAAATTCGAGAAGCCAATTTCTATTAAATGGGCACCATATTTTAAGTAGAAGATAATCTATAGCTATTAGTAGAGCAACAGTTCCATTAGTGGCTAAATTGTCCGCTAATGGGCTGTTTACTTTCTCAACGGAGGGAAAATAATTTGAAACCACAGTACAGAATACTTGTCATTAACCCTGGGTCTACCTCTACTAAAATTGGCGTTTTTAATAATGAGCACTGTATTTTTGAAAAGACACTTCGTCATAACGTTGAGGAGTTAAGTCGTTTCCCTCATGTTGTAGATCAATTTGAATTTAGAAAACAAGTTATATTGGAACAGCTCGATTATGAAGGTATCAATATATCAAAATTAAATTCTGTTTGCGGGCGCGGTGGTTTGCTTAGAGCAATTGAAGGAGGTACATATCAAGTTAATGAAGCGATGCTTCACGATTTAAGGGTTGGGTATAACGGTGAACATGCTTCCAATCTAGGAGGAATTCTCGCATATGAAATTGCTTCAGGACTAAACGTAAATGCTTATATAGTAGATCCGGTTGTTGTTGATGAATTAGATGATATTGCACGTTTTTCAGGGGTGCCTGAAATTCCTAGAAAAAGTATTTTCCATGCTTTGAATCAGAAAGCAGTTGCACGAAGGGCTGCGTCCGATTTAAGTTCTTCCTATGAAGATCTTCATATAATTGTAGCTCATATGGGTGGTGGGATCACAGTTGGGGCCCACAAAAATGGAAAAGTAATCGATGTCAATAATGGCCTGCATGGAGAAGGTCCATTTTCTCCTGAGAGAGCCGGAACAGTGCCTGCTGGGGACCTTGTTTCCATGTGTTTTTCAGGGGTTTACTATAGGGACGAAATAATGGGAAAGCTTGTTGGAAAGGGTGGGTTAGTAGCTTATCTAAACACCAATGACGCTTTAGAAGTGGAAAAGAGAATTGAAAGTGGAGATGAATTTTCACTAAAAGTATATGAGGCTATGGCATATCAAGTCGCAAAAGAAATTGGTTCTATGAGCACTGTCCTCGAAGGAAATGTAGACGTAATTGTGTTAACCGGCGGATTGGCATATGGAAGGACATTTGTAGAAATGATCACAAAAAGAGTTGGTTGGATAGCTGATACATTAACATATCCTGGTGAAAATGAACTTAACGCCTTAAATGAAGGTGTACTTCGTGTACTTCGTGAAGAAGAAAAGCCAAAGATATATACACATAGTTAATTAGGAAGGAGTGGTAGTTGTATGGCAAAGGAATATGATTTAGTTATTTTAGGTGGAGGAACTGGTGGCTACGTTGCTGCTATTCGGGCTGCACAAATTGGAATGCAGGTAGCCGTTGTAGAAAAAGAAAAGTCAGGCGGAACTTGCCTGCACCGTGGATGTATACCTTCAAAAGCTTTGCTTAGGAGTGCGGAAGTATATCGACAGACAAAGCAAGCTAGCGAATTTGGTATAGATACGGAAAACACAACTTTAAATTTTTCTAAAGTACAAGAAAGAAAAGAAAGCATCGTGAGCAACTTGCATCAAGGTGTGCAAGGACTAATGAAAAAGGGTAAAATAGATGTTTTTGAGGGGTATGGTCGGATATTGGGTCCGAGTATTTTTTCTCCAATGCCAGGGACTATTTCCATTGAATATGCAAATGGTGATGAAAACACAATGATTGTTCCTAAAAATGTGCTAATTGCTACAGGGTCAAAACCTAAATCCTTACCGGGACTTACTCTTGACGGAACATATGTAATGAGTTCTGATGAAGCTTTACAGATGGAAGAGTTGCCTAATTCCATAATTATTGTAGGCGGCGGAGTAATCGGAATTGAGTGGGCTTCGATGCTAGCTGATTTTGGTGTAAAGGTGACAGTAATTGAATATTTACCACATATTCTTCCTACAGAGGATGAAGCGATTGCAAAGGAAGTTGAAAAGCAGTTAAAGAATAAGGGAATTACCTTTGTGAAAAGTGCCAAAGTCTTACCGGAGACACTTGAAATTAATAATATGGTTTCGATAGAGGCAGAAATTGATGGGGAAAAGAAAGATTTCAACGCTGACAAGATGCTTGTTTCTGTTGGACGTGAAGCTAATACAACGAATATTGGTTTGGAGAATACGGACATTGTAGTTGATAAAGGTTTCATACAGACAAATGATTATTATCAGACAAAAGAAACACATATTTACGCTATTGGTGATGTAATAGGTGGAATGCAACTGGCGCATGTTGCTTCACATGAAGGTATTGTAGCCGTGGAACATATGGCGGACCAAAAACCGCAACCACTTAATTACAATAATATACCTTCCTGTATTTATTCTAATCCCGAAGCAGCAAGTGTTGGACTAACGGAGAAACAAGCCAAAGAAGCAGGCTTTCAAATTAATGTTGGTAAATTCCCTTTTAAGGCTATTGGAAAAGCACTTGTTCATGGTGAATCAGATGGATTTGTAAAAGTTATTGCCGATAAAACAACAGAAGATTTATTAGGTGTTCATATGGTGGGACCGCATGTAACAGATATGATTTCTGAAGCTGGTTTGGCAAAAGTATTGGACGCTACACCATGGGAAATTGCAAATACAGTGCACCCACACCCAACTCTTTCAGAGATAATGGGAGAAGCTGCTTTGGCAGTGGAAGGAAAACAAATTCACGGATAACTAAAGGAGTGAGATGTATGTCTAAGGAACGTCATGAAGCATTAGGTTTATCTGATGACCAAGTTTTGGAAATGTTTAAGACTATGCTGCTGGCCAGAAAATTAGATGAAAGAATGTGGTTATTAAATCGAGCAGGGAAAATTCCGTTTGTCATATCCTGTCAAGGACAGGAAGCAGCACAAGTAGGGGCTTCCTTTGCTTTAGATAGAGACAAAGATTATGTTGCACCATATTATCGTGATATGGGTGTTGTGCTTGCGTTTGGAATGACTGCTACCGAATTAATGCTATCTGGATTTGCCAAGGCTGAGGACCCGAATTCAGGCGGGAGACAAATGCCAGGACATTTTGGTCAAAAGAAAAATAGGATTTTAACTGGTTCTTCGCCAGTCACTACGCAGGTTCCCCATGCAGTTGGAGTCGCACTTGCTGCAAAAATGGAGAAAAAAGACTTTGTTTCTTTTGTAACTTTAGGAGAGGGATCATCCAACCAAGGTGATTTTCATGAAGGGTTAAACTTCGCAGGTGTACATAAATTACCTGTCATTACAATGGTTGAAAACAATAAATATGCAATTTCTGTCCCTATTGAAAAGCAAATTGCAAGTAAAAATGTCTCTGACAGGGCCCAAGGATATGGTATGCCGGGCATCACAGTAGATGGAAACGATCCACTCGCTGTGTATGAAGCAGTCAAAGATGCAAGAGAACGTGCAATTAATGGAGAAGGCCCGACACTGATTGAGGCAGTTTCTTACCGCTTAACAGCACACTCAAGTGATGACGATGATCGTCAATACAGGGAAAGTGATGAAGTTGAAGAGGCTAAACAAAAGGATTCCATCATAACATTCGCAGCCTATCTTAAAGAAGTAGGTATTTTAACGGAGGAAGTTGAAAAAGAGTTAAATCAAGAAATTGGTTCAATTGTTAATGAGGCTACAGATTATGCTGAAAATGCTCCATATGCGGATCCGGAAGATGCTTTAAAATATGTTTATGAAGAGTAAGGAGGGAGTAAAATAAAATGCCAGTAATGTCTTATATTCAAGCAGTAACTACTGCATTAAAAGAAGAAATGAAACGTGATGAAAAAGTATTTATCTTAGGTGAGGATGTAGGTAAAAAAGGTGGCGTTTTCCGAGCAACTGATGGATTATATGATGAATTTGGAGAAGCTCGTGTATTGGATACTCCTCTTGCTGAATCGGCTATTGCAGGAGTTGGTATAGGTGCAGCAATGTATGGTATGCGGCCTGTTGCTGAAATGCAGTTTGCAGACTTTATTATGCCAGCCGTAAATCAAATTATTTCAGAAGCAGCTAAAATTAGATACCGTTCAAATAATGACTGGAATGTGCCCATTACAATTCGAGCTCCTTATGGTGGTGGAGTACATGGCGCATTGTACCATTCTCAATCTGTTGAGGCAATTTTTGCGAATCAACCAGGCTTGAAAATTGTAATGCCATCAACTCCTTATGATGCGAAAGGATTATTAAAAGCTGCTATAAGAGATAATGACCCTGTTCTTTTCTTTGAGCATAAACGCGCCTATCGTTTACTTAAAGGAGAGGTTCCTGAGGAAGATTATGTATTGCCTATTGGAAAAGCTGATGTTAAGCGGGAAGGTACCGATATTACTGTTATCACTTATGGATTAAGTGTTCACTTTGCTTTACAGCTGCTGAAAAGCTTGCCGAAGAAGGTATCGACACTCATATTTTGGACCTTAGAACTGTCTACCCACTTGATAAGACAGCAATTATTGAAGCTGCGAAAAAGACTGGTAAAGTACTATTGGTTACAGAAGATAATAAAGAAGGAAGTATCATTGGAGAAGTAGCAGCAATTATTGCAGAAAATTGCTTGTTTGACTTGGATGCGCCAATCAGCCGCTTAGCAGGACCAGATGTTCCTTCCATGCCATACGCTCCAACAATGGAAAAATTCTTTATGATTAATCCAGATAAAGTAGAAAAAGCAATGCGAGAACTAGCTGAATTTTAAAAAATCATACTTTGCATATTTACTAGAAGGAGGAAAGTAGGATGGCCCAAGAAAAAATTAACATGCCGCAATTAGGTGAGAGTGTAACGGAAGGTACCATTAGTTCTTGGCTGGTTGCTCCAGGAGATAAAGTGAACAAATATGATCCTATCGCTGAAGTAATGACTGACAAAGTGAATGCGGAAGTTCCATCCTCGTTCACAGGTACAATTAAGGAGCTTGTGGCAGATGAGGGACAGACAATAGAAGTAGGAGAATTAATGTGCTATATCGATACGGAAGAAAGTCAATCGGGTGCAGCTAATGAAGAGACTTCAGAGAAAGCCGATTATGAAGCTAGTGAAGAAGTAAAAAGCGAGACTGATAGGTCTATGAAAAAACGCTATTCCCCCGCAGTGCTTCGTATGGCTCAGGAAAACGATATTGATTTGTCACAAATAGAGGGAAGTGGCAGGCAGGGAAGAATTACGAGAAAAGATATAGAGAAGATAATTAAATCAAATAATCTTCCACAAGAAAGCACAACTTCAAGTGAAGTTACTGTCAATCAATCTAAAACTGAACCAAGTAAAATGAAGTCAGAACAAAACCAGTCAGTATCATCTTCAGCAGGAGATATTGAAATTCCAGTCACCGGGGTTCGTAAAGTGATCGCCCAAAATATGGTACGCTCAAAGCAGGAGATCCCACATGCATGGATGACGGTTGAAGTGGATGTAACAGACTTAGTGACTTACCGGAATAAAGTAAAAAATGATTTTAAGCAGAAGGAAGGCTTCAGTTTAACTTTCTTTGCTTTCTTTGTAAAAGCTGTTGCTCAGGCTCTTAAAGAATATCCGCAACTTAATAGTACTTGGGCAGAAGATAAGATTATTCAGCGGAAAGACATTAATTTATCAATTGCCGTAGCAAAGGATCAAGAATTATTTGTACCTGTTATTAAACATGCTGATGAGAAAAGCATAAAAGGTATTGCTAGAGACATATACGAACTAGCGATGAAAGCACGTTCAAATAAGCTTACCTCTTCAGATATGCAAGGAGGTACCTTCACTGTGAATAATACGGGATCATTTGGATCTATCCATTCCATGGGGGTTATTAATCATCCTCAGGCAGCAATCCTTCAAGTTGAATCTATAGTAAAGCGACCTGTTATTGTAAATGACATGTTTGCTGCAAGAGATATGGTTAACCTTTCATTATCATTAGACCATCGAATCCTTGATGGATTGGTTTGCGGACAATTTTTAGCACGCGTTAAAGAAATTTTAGAAAATATGAATTCATCTACCAGCTTATACTAAGCGATGAAGGACATCACTACTTCACGTATTAAGTATAGATTACAATTAAGCATTAATTATCTATACAGTTTTTTAGCTGAGATAAAACCTAAATTTGCTGACATAGCACTTTGATGAACTCATCTACTACAATCTTTGTACAACTACTTAGAATTGAATTCTGTAAATAAAATTGATATGCTAATGTTAGTTTTTACAAATACTATGAAAGAAGGGGATGTACTTACTATGGATTTCAACTTATTTATGAATGATGTAGTGGACGCTGCACGACAGGATATAAGAGAAGCTGGTTATGAGGAATTGAAAACACCTGAAGAAGTTGATCAGGCACTTAGCAGACAAGGCACGACTCTTGTGATGATTAACTCTGTGTGTGGCTGTGCCGGTGGTGTGGCTCGTCCAGCTGCAGCAAACGCCATTCATTATGATAAAAGACCAGATAACCTTGTTACCGTATTTGCTGGACAAGATCGTGAAGCTACTGAAAGAGCACGTGAACATTTCGAGGGATATCCTCCTTCTTCTCCGTCTTTTGCCTTTTTAAATGATGGTAAAATTGTAACTATGCTGGAAAGACATGATATTGAAGGATTCAGCGCTATGGATGTGATTGGAAAACTGCAGAATATCTTTGATGATCATTGTAAAGAAGTATAATTATATTTCTTAAAGTTTATTATTAGTCCATATCTATATGGTAAAATAATAATTATGAGGCTGTCTCTATGTTACTTAGGTCAGTCTCATTTTATTCATTTGATTATTTAAAAGGGGAATAACATTGTGAAGATTGGCTACCGCACAATTAAAACAGCAATTGGGACTCCGTTAGCTATTTCAGTTGCTCAGTTATTAGGTGTTACCAACTTCGTATCTGCAGGAATATTAACTATATTATGTATTCAACCATCAAGAAAACAATCCTTTTTAAGTGCCTGGAATCGTTTTTCAGCTTGTATTATCGCAACAATATATTCATTTATATTTTTTGAAACAATAGGTTACAACCCACTAGTTGTTGGCTGATGCTTGCGGTTTTTATTCCCACAACTGTTTATTTGAACATTACCCAAGGTATCGCTACAAGCTCTGTAATTATATTAAATTTATATAGTGCCTCTTATATGTCCGTTTCTTTTTTAGTTGATCAGTTTTTGCTTATTATTATTGGGGTGGGTATAGGTTTACTACTGAATTTATATATGCCAAGTTTAGATAAAAAGCTTACTGAAAAACAAATGCTGCTAGAAGAAAACTTTCAAGTAGTATTGTTTGAAATAGCTCAATACATAAGAAATAAAAATATTGACTGGGACGGTAAGGAAATTACTAAAATACAAGAACTACTAGAAGAAGCGCATGACTTGGTAGAAAGAGACCAGGAGAATCATCTATTACGAAATCGACATCCTTTCAGGGATTATTTTAATATGCGAGAAAGACAGTTTGAATTATTACAGCGCATGCTACCTCTTGTTACTAAATTACCGAAACAATATTCCATATCAGAGAAGATAGCAAACTTTTTTGAAGGTTTATCAAATGCAGTCCATCCAGGTAACACAGCAATTCTTTATTTGGAGGAACTGGAGGAATTACGAAAAACTTTTGATGATGAAGATTTACCTACTTCTAGAGAGGAATTTGAAACAAGGGCAAATCTATTTCGTTTACTTCATGAAATTGAACAATATTTGTTATTAAAGAAGAAATTTAAAACAAGTGATGTTTCAAGCAAAAGATCCAAAATAAAGAAGAGACTGGAGTAAACTCCAGTCCTTCAAATCTTGATCCGTATTATTATATGAATAACGACAATCCAGCTGTCAATGAAGAGAGAACCATTGCAATAATCATAATGTAAATAATAACTTTAGCCCTGCGTTCGCGTTTTGACTTTCTTTTTACAGCCATGTTTCGTCCTCCTTTAGTACCTGATTCTATTTGTATTCTATCGTGAAACTGTAGATTGGACAAGTACTAATTATAGAAATAAATAAACGTTTTAAAAGAATGGAGGTTTTTATATGAAAGAATCAACTAACAATAAAGCTAAATGGGAAGATCAAGTGGAGTCTATAATAAAGCGCTTTCCTGAAAGGAAGGAGAAGTTTACAACATCTTCTGATACAGAAGTAAAGCGACTATATTCTGATGAAAGCAATGAAGAAATACATAAATTGGGTTATCCAGGGCAATATCCCTACACAAGAGGAATACAGCCTACAATGTACCGGAGCCGGTTTTGGACGATGAGACAATACGCTGGCTTTGGCTCCGCAACAGAGACAAATAAACGATTTCGTTATTTATTAGACCAAGGGCAAACCGGACTTTCTGTAGCCTTTGACTTGCCTACACAAATTGGTTATGATTCTGACGATGTTATGTCTGAAGGAGAAGTCGGAAAAGTGGGTGTAGCAATTGATACACTTCACGATATGGAACAATTGTTAGACCAGATTCCTCTGGATAAAGTAAGTACTTCTATGACAATAAATGCCCCAGCGTCTGTATTGTTATGTATGTATATTGCTGTAGGGGAAAAACAAGGTGTGTCCCTAGATAAATTGACGGGAACGATTCAAAACGACATCTTAAAAGAATATATTGCGAGAGGGACTTATATCTATCCACCAAAACCTTCAATGAGATTAATAACAAATATATTCGAATATTGTCAAGAACATGTGCCAAAATTCAATACAATTAGTATCTCAGGTTATCACATAAGGGAAGCTGGTTCTAACGCTGTTCAAGAAGTAGCTTTTACGATAGCAAATGGAATGGCATATGTAGATGCAGCGTTGGAATCTGGATTGGATATCGATGCATTTGCATCACGTTTATCATTCTTCTTCAATGCACACAATAACTTTTTTGAAGAAATAGCTAAGTTTCGTGCAGCTAGGAGAATTTGGGCTAAAATCATGAAAGAACATTACAAAGCTAAAAATTCAAAAAGCTGGAAAATGCGCTTTCATACACAAACCGGCGGATCGACCTTAACAGCCCAGCAACCGGATAACAACATTGTTAGGGTTACATTACAGGCTTTGGCAGCAGTAATGGGAGGAACGCAAAGTTTACATACAAATTCCCGTGATGAAGCACTGTCACTACCTACAGAAAGTTCTGCCAGAATTGCTTTACGAACACAACAAATAATAGCAAATGAAAGCGGTGTCGCGGATACTATTGATCCTATGGGAGGTTCTTACTATGTAGAGGAACTGACAGATCAAATAGAGAAAGAGGTTAACAAGTATCTTGATCGAATTTCTGAAATAGGCGGGGCAGTTCAAGCTGTAGAAGAGGGATATATGCAAAGAGAAATACATCAAAACGCTTACGAAACTCAGAAAAAGATTGAAAAGGAAGAGGAAGTAATTGTTGGACTGAATAAATTTCAACTTGATGAGGAAGTAAATCCTGACCTTCTTAAAGTAGATGAAAAACTAGAGAAGGAGCAAGTTAATAACTTGGAAAAAATACGAAAACAACGGAACCAGGATGAAGTTTTGAAAACCCTCGCAGAATTAAGAGAAAGTGCAAAAAATAAAAATAGTAATTTAATACCTTATATTTTGGCTGCTGTAAAAGCATATGCAACACTTGGTGAAATATGCAATGTGTTGCGTGATGAATTTGGTGAGTATACAGGGGCATAAAGGAGAGATGTAAATTGGGGAAAATTCGTGTATTAGTAGCAAAGCCGGGTTTAGACGGTCATGACCGAGGAGCATTAGTAATATCTCAGGCGTTAAGAGATCACGGTATGGAAGTAATTTATACAGGATTACGCCAATCACCTGCACAGATTGCCCAAGCAGCTGTACAAGAAGATGTAGACGTAATAGGTTTATCATCCTTATCAGGTGCTCATAATACTTTATTTCCTAAAGTGTTAGAAGAATTGAGTAAGCGAGATGCTGCAGACATTCCGGTAATCGGAGGAGGAGTCATACCGAGTGAAGATATCCCTTTTTTATTGGAAAAGGGGGTTAAAAATATCTTTACAAGCGGTTCATCAACCGAAGCATTAGCAAACTACATTCAGGAATTAATTGATCCTAAAACTAAAGAAATGATTCCGCCAAAGAAAATAGCTCATATAGGTATAGCTGTAAAGAATATTGATCATGCACTACCATTTTATACAGGAGCTTTAGGACTGAGTTTGGAGGGTGTGGAGAAAGTAGAAACGGAAGGTGTTAAAGTTGCCTTTTTAAAGATTGGTGAGTCACGCTTTGAGTTATTAGAGCCTTTAGATGAGAATTCGCCGATTCAAGGATTTCTTGATAAAAAAGGGGAAGGAATTCATCACATAGCACTGGAAGTAGATGATATAAATAAAAGATTGAAAAAGTATAAATCAGAAAATATAAAATTAATTAATGATGAACCAAAAAAAGGTGCTGATAATAGCGAAATCGCTTTTATCCACCCTCAATCTGCCAACGGGGTATTATTTGAATTATGTCAGCATTTAGGCAGGAGTGAAGATTAATGGATATATTTGATAAGATTAATGAATTATACGATAAACGCAGATTAGTGGAACTAGGCGGCGGAGATGAAAAGATTGATAAGCAACATGCAAAGGGAAAGATGACGGCCAGGGAAAGAATTGATTACCTTCTGGATGATGGCAGCTTCGTTGAATTAAACCCTTTTATTGAACACCGAGTTTCTGATTTTGGTATGAACAGTAATTCTGCTAAAGGGGAAGGTGTCGTCACAGGTTATGGAAAAATCTCCGGTAAACCTGTATATTTATTCGCCCAGGATTTTACTGTCTATGGTGGAGCTTTAGGGGAGATGCACGGCAAAAAAATTGCTGCTGTAATGGATTTAGCTGCAAAAAATGGTGTTCCTTTCATCGGCTTGAATGATTCTGGGGGAGCTAGAATACAAGAGGGGGTGTCATCACTAGATGGATATGGACAAGTATTTTATCGAAATTCCATCTATTCCGGTGTAATTCCCCAAATCTCTGTTATTATGGGACCGAGCGCTGGTGGAGCAGTCTATTCACCAGCAATTACCGACTTTGTAATCATGGTGGAAGAAACGTCGCAAATGTTTATTACCGGGCCAAAAGTAATTGAAACAGTAACTGGTGAGAAGATTTCTTCGGAAGATTTAGGAGGGGCACATATTCATAATGCAAAAAGTGGCAACGCCCATATTAAGTCGAAAAACGAAGAAGAAGCTTTGGATGCAGTTCGAGAGTTAATTTCTTTCTTACCTGCGAATAATAAAGTGAAAACAGAAAAACTCTCCGTTGATAATACAGATTCTGATGAGCGGCCGGAACTAACTGATATTGTTCCATTTAATGCCAGGAGCCCGTATGACGTGAAGAATGTAATTGAACAAGTTGCCGATAAGAATACCTTCTTTGAAATTCATAAGCATTTTGCAAAAAATATTGTCGTAGGATTTGCTAGAATTAAGGGTGAAACGGTAGGCCTGGTTTGCAATCAACCTAAATATTTAGCTGGCGGACTGGATATAGATTCAAGTGATAAAGCAGCTAGATTTATTAGATTTTGTGATTCATTCAATATTCCGTTAGTTACTTTTGAGGATGTTACAGGTTTCTTCCCTGGTGTGAAACAGGAACATGGGGGAATTATCCGCCATGGAGCTAAAATTCTTTATGCCTATTCAGAAGCAACTGTCCCCAAAATAACTGTAATAACTAGAAAAGCATATGGTGGAGCTTATGTAGCATTAAACAGTAAATCAATAGGAGCTGATTTAGTCTATGCTTGGCCAAACGCAGAGATTGCTGTAATGGGGCCTGATGGGGCAGCGAATATTATTTTTGCTAAAGAGATTGCTGAAAGTGAGAATCCAGAAAGTACCAGACAGGAAAAAATTGATATGTATCGGGAGAAGTTTGCAAATCCTTATGTAGCTGCAGGTTTGGGGATGGTTGATGACGTCATCGATCCAAGAGAGACAAGGATAAAATTGATTCAGGCTTTAGAAATGCTCTATAATAAAAAAGAAGAAAGACCAATGAAGAAACACGGAAATATTCCACTATAAAAGTTGTACACTGGAGGCACTGGAATGACATTAGTAAACAAAGACAGATTAGTTAATGAATTTTTTGAGTTGGTTAAGGTGGATTCTGAAACAAAACACGAAGCCTCAATAGCAAAAGTTTTAAAACAAAAATTGAAAGATTTAGATGTAGAAGTATATGAAGATGAGAGTATTACCAAAACTGGCCATGGAGCCGGTAACCTTATCTGTTTACTAAAAGGAAATAAAGAAGATACTGACTGTATTTATTTCACTTCCCATATGGATACGGTAGTTCCTGGAAAGAGTATCCAACCTTCAATTAAAGACGGATATATTGTATCTGATGGAACAACTATTTTAGGTGCAGATGATAAAGCCGGACTTGCTGCTATTTTAGAGTCAATTCGAGTGATAAGAGAAAATAAAGTGGAGCACGGCGATATACAATTTATTATTACCGTTGGGGAAGAATCTGGTTTAGTTGGAGCTAAGGCTCTAGATCGTTCTCTTCTCAAAGCTGATTATGGTTATGCTTTAGATAGCAATGGTGATGTTGGAGACATTATTGTAGCTGCACCTACGCAAGCAAAGTTATTTGCGGTAATTAAAGGAAAAACTGCCCATGCTGGAGTTGCCCCTGAGAAAGGAGTTTCTGCCATTACGATTGCTTCTAAGGCCATTTCTCGTATGCCTTTAGGTCGAATTGATGAGGACACTACTGCAAATATTGGTCGGTTTGAAGGGGGAAAACAAACAAATATTGTTGTGGATCATGTAGAAATTTTAGCTGAAGCCAGATCGCTTGTTCCAGAGAAAATGGAAGAACAAGTTAAAAAAATGAAACAAACTTTTATCACTGTTGCAGAAGAAATGGGAGGATCTGCTGAAGTTGAGGTCAAAGTCATGTATCCAGGATTTAAGCACCAGGCCGGTGATCAAGTAGTTGAGATTGCAAGAAGTGCTGCTAAAAAAATTGGCAGAGAGAGCAAGTTATTAAAAAGCGGCGGCGGGAGTGACGCTAATATTATTGCCGGGCACGGGATACCGACTGTAAACCTTGCTGTGGGCTATGAAGAGATTCATACAACCAATGAACGAATTCCGGTAGATGAACTTGTGAAAGTAACAGAGCTTGTAACGGCAATCATTGAAGAGGTTGCAGCTAATTAAGTTATATTAAAAAAAAGTCCTATCAGGTATTTTGCCTGGCAGGGCTTTTTTGCATGTTCAACTATACATGTTGAGGTTATTCAATGCGTCGGAAAATAGATATACTGCGACATAACTTGGTTGTTTGAACATGACCGTTTCGGAAAATACACTTCGCTTTCCGTGGGCAACGCTTCAGCTTCCTCGGAAGAAAACCACTTCCTTGAAAAAGAAACCCACTTTTTCTGCGTGCGATGTTTCTCATAGAAGCTTTTCTGGTCCTACGGGATCTTCAGCTGGGGCTGGGACTGCGTTACCTCGTCCCACCGAAGACC
>NZ_BAZS01000003.1 GCF_001310895.1 Virgibacillus halodenitrificans JCM 12304
TAAAGTGGTTAGATATTAACCCGTTATTTATGGTTTAAAGCAGATACAAATTGATTTCCACTGGAGAGGGATACTTTCACACCTCCGGGTACAAGTGCGGCATCTGTTCGTTACCTCACAGTGTCTTCTTTGCCGCCCGGCATGGCTTCGGCCGAGGCTCGCAGGCCGCCCGCGGAAAGCGTAATATTTTCCCGTAGCGAGATTAGAAAATCATATCCACTACGTCGCAGTTTCCTCCAACTATGAATGCACAAAATACGATTTTATCCCAACATTTGCAGTAGAACCGATTTTAACAGTGTATTTTCTATGAAAATATCACATACAACTCGAATGGGAATTTTTCCTCTTATAATACAAACTGGTTTCAATTAAGATAAAGATAAGTTATAACAGGATGGAGGGAGAAGATGACTCAGAAAATAGCGGTTGCAATTATACATGGCGCCGGTACTCCGAAAAAGAGCTTTGCTGGTAAATTAATTAATCAAATCTCAGAGCAATTTTCTAAGCAACTATTTATTCAAGACGCCGTAGATCAACTCGTTTTTGAACCAGTATATTGGTCATCCATATTTGCTGATGAGCAGGAAAAGCTTTGGGAAAAGATGCATAAATCCTCAGAATTAGACTTCCCTTTATTAAGAAGATTTGTCATTGAATTTCTTGGAGACGCTGTTGCATACCAACCAACTACGTTAAAAAACCAAAATTATGACCGGGTGCATGCCCTAGTAGCAAAATCAATGAATAGACTAAGAGAAAAAGCTGGCCCAAATGCCCCGCTGTGTGTAATAAGTCATAGCTTGGGGACAGTAGTGGCAAGCAATTATTTTTATGATTTGCAATATAGAAGAATGAATATGGGGAAAAAGACAATTGATTGTACAAGTTTAAATCCATTAGAGCAATGTGAAACTTTGACATTGTTTTATACACTGGGAAGCCCCCTGGCATTATGGTCACTTCGCTATATGGATTACGGTTCTCCAGTAAAGGTTCCTGCAACAAGGATGCTAGAACAATATCCTCATCTCCAGGGAGAGTGGCTTAATTTCTATGATAAAGATGATGTACTTGCATTCCCGTTGAAAATGGTGAGTGAAGGATATAATAAAGCAGTAACAAAAGATGTCGCAGTGAATGCAGGTGGGATATTAACAAGCTGGAATCCTTTATCCCATAATCAATACGATGTGGAAAAAGAGGTTATTCAACCAATCGTAAAGGGGCTAATTAAAACCTGGGAGGCTGTTAATTAATAGGAAACGTATTTGTAAATGAAAGGATTGAATTAGATGAAAATAAATCAGGAAGAATTAAAAAAAGCTGCTGGTGAGGCATCAATAAAGTATGTCGAAGATGGAATTAAGATTGGACTTGGCTCAGGGTCTACCGTCTACTGGCTGATACAAGCACTTGGTCAATACATTAAAGATGGTGGAAAAATAGAGGGTATACCCTCTTCGGAACAAACGCAACGATGGGCGGCGGAGGCAGGCGTTCCTCTTACAACCTTTTCTAAGGTGGAACAACTGGATGTAACTATTGATGGGGCAGACGAAGTGGATAAGAATTTACAACTCATAAAGGGTGGTGGCGGTGCGCTATTCAGAGAAAAAATAATTGCTGCTGCAGCTAAAACATTAATCATAATTGTTGATGAAACTAAAAAGGTGAAACAATTAGGTCGGTTTCCATTGCCCGTAGAAGTATTGCCATTTGGTTGGGAGGTTACTGCAAATCGTATTTCTAAGCTTGGAGGAAAACCTGAACTTCGAAAAAAAGATGGTGATATATACAGAAGCGATAATGGCAACTATATCCTAGACTGTAGTTTTTCATATATCGCAGATCCAGCAATACTGGAATTCCAACTAAAGAACATCGTTGGAGTAGTGGAAACAGGATTATTTGTTAATATGGCGGATAAAGTAATTGTAGGAAAAACGGATGGGCTTGAAGTTATTGAAAAGAAGCGTGAGGGGGAAGGTTGAAAAATTCTCCTTGCTCCTGATTCATTTAAGTGGAGCCTCATTTGAATAGAGAGTAGTAACCACTACTATAGAATTATGGTGAAATTCAATAACTCCCAGCAGGATTCCAACTTATTTTGAAGAAATAATAAACGAAGTAATAGAAAATAGGGGGAATTTAATTGGGAGAGCAAGCATATGAGTTAAAGCATGAGAAAAAGAGAAAAGTAACTAAGAAGAAAGTTATATTACTAACAATTGGAGCTCTAGTGATTATCCTTGTAGGTTTATTCGTTTTTGTAAACGCATTCATTAATAGATCTATGCCTCAACTGGAGGGACAAATTAAACTTCCAATCTTAAAGGAAGAAGTTACAGTAATTACAGATTCCAATGGTGTGCCTCATATTAAGGCAGCAAACAATCATGATCTTTTTATTGCTCAGGGATATATGCAAGCACAGAATCGCATGTTTCAGATGGAGATGTCCAGAAGGCAGGCATCTGGTACGCTAAGTGAAATTGTTGGAGAAAAAGCAATTAATACAGATAAATATTTTCGTACGCTTGGTTTGCGACGAGCCGCTGAGAAATCTTATGCTATTTACTCCGAAGAGTCCAAGGAAGTTCTTCAATATTTTGCAGATGGTGTTAATGCTTATATACATGACGCAATTGAAGGCAACAGTCTACCCATCGAATTTACCTAATGGGGGCGAAACCAGCAGATTGGACTCCGCTAGATTCCTTAACAATTGGTAAATATATGGCTTTTGATTTAGGTGGTCATTGGGAACGTCAAGCCTTTAATTATTACTTGCTTGAAGAGTTTGACGATGAGAAAGCAATGGAGCTTTTCCCACATTATCCGGAAGAGAAGCCGACAATTATTCAACAAGGAGAAATCGACATTGCCAGCAGCTTTGAAAATGCAATTATTCCAAACACGTTTAACGGCAGCAACAATTGGGTGGTAAGTGGGAAAAAGACAGCAAGCGGTTTGCCGTTATTGGCTGATGATCCCCATTTAGGATTGGCGACTCCGTCCATTTGGTTACAAATGCATTTGGAAACAGAGGATTTGAATGTTAGTGGGGTTATTTTTGCAGGCGTCCCAGGGATTATACTTGGTCATAATGATCATATCGCTTGGGGAGTAACTAATGTCGGCCCAGATGTCCAGCAGCTTTATCTGGAAAAGCGTAATCCGGAACATCCAGATGAATTTTTATTTGAAGGGAAATGGGAGAAGGCGGAAATTATTGATGAACCTATTGAAGTAGCAGACAAAGCAGCGGTAAACTTTCAAGTAACAGAGACACGTCATGGGCCTGTAGTATCTGAGTTTGCTGAAGATAGTGGAAAGGATGCCGTTTTGTCTTTACGTTGGACTGCGTTAGACCCGACTACTGAGTTGGAGGCAATATTGGAAATAAATAAGGCAGAAAACTGGAATCAATTTGAAAAAGGGTTGGAAAAATTTCTCGCACCTGCTCAGAATTTTGTTTTTGCTTCTAATGACGGAACAATAGCATATAAAGCAAATGGTAATATTCCTATTTATGAATCCGGTGATGATGCACTACTGCCTCTTCCAGGTTGGGAGAAGGGCAAGGAATGGAAGGGATTTATACCGTTTGATGAATTACCAACAGTAATAAACCCTGATAAAGGTTATATTGCAACGGCGAATAATAAAATAGTGGGAGATGATTATCCATATCATATTAGCAATGTGTGGGCACAGCCGTACCGTTATGAGCGGATAGCTGAAGTATTAGAAACAAATAAGCCATTAACTGCTAAAGATATGAAGGATTTACAAATGGATGCAACAAACCTGCAGGCGCGAGAATTTTTGCCTGTTTTTTCCGAGGTGTTAAAAGATTCAAACTTAACTAAAGAAGAAGAACAGGCGATGGCTATACTGAAAGACTGGAATTATATTGATGCTAAAGAACTGAGTCAACCACTGATTTTCCATAGATGGATAGAGGAGATAGAGAAACAAATTTATGAAAAAGATATTCCTGACACGATGATGGGAATGTTTGGTGCTAAAGGACAAACAACAGATGAACTTCTTCGAAAAGCATACAATGGAGATGGATCCATTTGGATTGAACAAGCCGGTGGATTGAAGGAAGTGTTGCATGTTTCATTGAAAAATGCCCTAACGGATTTAAAGGATAAGTTTGGAAATGATATTACAAAATGGACGTGGGGAGATTTTCATAAAGTACAATTTAATCATCCTCTATCTGGTATTCATCCTGTATTATCCTATTTCTTTAATAATACAGATTCTATGCCCGTAGATGGAAGTTCTGTAACACCAATGGCTGCAGCTTATGATGCGGAGGATGGTGAAGTAGATCATGGAGCTTCTTGGAGATTCGTTATCGACACAAATGATATGCAGACAGGTCATCATATTGTAGGTCCAGGTCAATTTGGTCATTTTAAAAGCAAGTGGTATGACGATCAAATGGATGATTGGGTAGATGGGAATTATCATGAGACGGCATTAAATGAAACAGAAGGCTTGGAATTAAAATTAGTACCTTAAAATGAGCAGTCCACGAAAATTACGTTATACTAAAATAGTAAATTGGTTAAGAGAAAGGAAGCGTGTAAATGAAATATTTTGCTGTATTTTTACCAATGCTGGATGAAGAAAAGAGTAAGCACTATCGACCAGATCACTTGAGTTATTTGGAGGAAAAAAGCAACGAAGGAAAGATATTTGCTAAGGGACGTTTTACTGATGGGACAGGAGGTTTAGTCATCTATAAAGCGGATGACCTTTCCGAAGTGGAAGAAATGGCTAAATTGGATCCTTATGTAGCAAAAGGTGCAAGAAACTATGAAATCCGTGAATGGGATATGGTCGTAACGAAGTCATAAGATGATAGTTTTTAGTTTGTATTATCTTAGTACAATACGTAGAAATTTATAATGTTATCTGTAGCTCTTTTAAAGTAGATGAGATTTATGAAAGGGGGACCTACATGATTACAGTACAAAAAATATTCGAAGCGAGAGATCAAATAAAAGATATAGTTAAAGAAACACCGATTTTTCAATCTACGTTGCTTTCTGATTTAGCTGGCAACAAGCTTTTCTTTAAAGCAGAGCATCTTCAACGTACAGGATCTTTTAAAATTAGAGGCGCAACGAACAAAGTAATGCAGGTGGCGAAAAATGGGGCCACATTTGTCACGGCAGCCTCTTCAGGAAACCATGGGCAGGCAGTGGCTTATATTTCCAATAAGGTTGGAATCAAAGCAACCATTGTTGTGCCAGAAGATGCTATATCAAGTAAGATAAAGGCAATTCAAGCTTATCATGGGAGCATAGAGACATGTGGTACTACTTCTGCTGAAAGATTGCCAAGGGCCAAACAGCTTGCAAATGAGAATGAGGGTGTTTTTATCCCCCCATATGATGATCCGTATATTATTGCTGGTCAAGGCACCATCGGATTGGAAATTCTAGAACAACTTGATTCTGTAGATGTAATTGTGGTACCGATTGGTGGCGGGGGGTTAATTTCTGGTATACTATCCGCGATCAAAGAGGTGAAGCCATCCATTCAGATAATCGGGGTAGAACCGGAAACTGCTAATGATACGTTGTTGTCCTTGAAAAAGGGAGAAATTGTTGCCATTCAGCAAACCAAAACGATTGCTGATGGCTTAAGGACAAGCCAACCAGGAAGCTTAACATTTCCAATTGTACAAAAATATATTGATGACATCGTTACAGTTAGTGAACAAGAAATCCAAGAGGCGCTCTTTCTTATGCTGGAGCGAACGAAGCAGATAATAGAACCATCTAGTGCTACGTCAGTTGCTGCTGTTCTGAATGACAAATTAAATGTACGAGATAAAAATATTGTTTGTGTTTTATCAGGAGGAAATGTGGATGTGCGCACCTTGTCCTCAATTTTTAATAGATAATATAAAATAGGTTCCTCTACAAAATTTGGGAGAATTTGCTTGAGGATTCATATTTAGAGGAAAATGCGAAGTAGAGTGGAGACAATCAGCAGTAGAGCGAGATAATCCGCCGGAGAGCGAAAGATTCCGCAGTACCTATTTATGAATTAATATATAGGTTTTACTATACAATATTTTCCGAATCATTGAAGACCCCCAACAAATATAAGAACCATAAAATAAAACTACCTGCCATTGTGGAATGGCAGGTAGTTTGTCTTTACATAATTTTCGAGGATGTTCAGTCCTCAAAATTAGCCTGAATTAGTGATTTTTTACAACTTCTTGGCCTCGGACGTTCCAAGTGATTGCAAACAACACTACTGCGAGCGCACAAGAAACTGTTAATAGCATAAACCCAGCATCCCAGCTATAGTGCTGAACCACAAATCCCATAATCGCATTTGCTGATACAGCACCACCAATATAACCAAAGAAGCCAGTTAATCCAGCAGCAGTACCAGCAGCTTTTTTAGGTACAAAATCGAGAGCTTGTAACCCAATTAGCATAACAGGACCATAAATTAAGAAACCAATGGCAATTAATGCAATATTGTCAACAAGTGGGTTACCGGCAGGGTTGAACCAGTACACAAGAACTGCGACTAACACACCAAGCATAAATACAACACCAGCAGGCCCGCGACGACCTTTAAAAACTTTATCGGAAATATAACCACATAATAGTGTACCAGGAATACCTGCCCACTCATACAGGAAGTAGGCAATTCCGGATTCGCTCATATTAAAGCCTTTTTCTTCACTTAAATAGGTAGGTGCCCAATCCAAGACACCGTAACGTACAAAATAAACAAAAATATTAGCGATAGCAATAGCCCAAACCCATTTATTATTAAGTACATATTTAAAGAGAATTTCTTTTGTAGTTAATTCTGTTTCAAATGTTTTTTTGGATTTACTTGGATAGTCATCCCGATGTTCTTCAATTGGAGGCAAGCCTACTGATTGCGGAGTATCGCGAATCAATGCAAAAGCGATAATTGCAATTACGACAGCGACTAACGCTGGTAAAATGAAGACCCCTTCATATCCAATGAATGTTGCTCCAAAATAGGTTGTTGCAAGTGAAACACCACCAATAGCCAATGGAGCCATAAGTCCACCACCGACATTGTGAGCTACGTTCCAAATAGCGGTTTTACCACCACGTTCACTCACACTAAACCAATGCACAAGAACACGTCCAGAAGGTGGCCAACCCATCCCTTGAACCCAGCCATTAAGAAAGAGCATAATAAACATGATCGTAATGGTTGAAGTAAAGAAGGGGACAAATCCCATTAATAAATTTATAATTGCCGACAAAATTAAACCAGTGACTAGAAAAACTCTAGCATTACTTCGATCCGAGATCGTTGCCATAACAAATTTACTTATTCCATAGGCAATGGAAATGGCGGATAAAGCTACACCTAATTCTCCCTTTGAAAAACCTTCTTCTGTAAGGTAAGGCATAGCGAGTGAAAAGTTCTTCCGAATTAAATAATAAGCTGCGTAGCCAATGAAAATCCCCATAAAGACTTGGAATCTAAGTTTTTTATACTCAGCATCTATCTTTTCTTCTGGTAATCTTTCTTTAGCTGGAGCAGGTTTAAAGAAATTTAACATAAAAGCTCCTCCTTGTTGTATATGAAAAATAGAAAACAAAATCCCATTAATATAATGGTTAGCTGCCCCTCCTTCGTTATTAAAGCTAAAGTTACTAGGTAAGCAGACGCGATTTCACACAAAAAGTCCATACTAAAACATATACATCCCAAAAGGAAGGTATATAAATTAGTATGGTCTCCTCATCTCCGCTACCTCTTAACTTGTAAAATTAAGAATATATGATTATTTGAAAATTGTCAACGCATACATGAAAAAAGTATAAAAAGTAATAGAGTAGATTTCAGAATACATGAATTTATTGGTTATACTAAAAAATCAGTCTATAAATCTATAAAAGCTTGCACTATACTGTATGTAGAGCCATAAAATATCCAGGTTATAGAAAGGTTTTGTTGAATGAGAAAAATCTCTTTACAAACAAAGATACTAGTCCTCATAATTAGTCTGATTTTATTTGTTATTATCGCTGTTACAGCAATTAATGGCTTTCTTGAGTCTAAAGAAGTAGAGGAACAAATGGGTGAAAGAGCTCTACAGGCTGCTAGAACGATCTCTTTCATGCCTTCAGTTAGAAATGCACTCCAAGGTCAACAGCCGGAAATAATTGTTCAATCGATTGCAGATGAAGTGAAAAAGTTTACTGGAGCTGAATTTGTGGTGGTTGGAAATAGTGAGAGTATTAGGGTTGCTCATCCTGACCCGCAAAAAATAGGAAGGAAAATGGTGGGAGGAGATAATGATAAAGCTTTAATTGAAGGTAAATATTACATTTCTAAGGCTGTTGGAAGTCTTGGCCCGTCACTAAGAGGAAAAGCTCCTGTATTTAATGATGCAGGCGATATTATTGGAATAGTCTCCGTAGGGTTTTTGGTTAAAGATATAAAGTCGACGATTGCTAGCAAGCTACTTACATTAAGTGGAATATCTTCTATCGTTCTTCTAATTGGTGTGGTTGGTGGGATCTTACTTGCAAAGGATATCCGAAATGATACGTTAGGTTTAGAGCCACACCAAATATCTTCTTTGTATAGAGACCGTGAAGCAATTCTTTCTTCAGTGAAGGAAGGTATAGTAGCAATAGATGAACAAGGAAGGATTAATTTATTAAATGATTCTGCTCGTAAACTTTTAGATCTGCAAGGAGATTTACTCACGAAGAAGATTGAAGAAGTATTTCCTAATACAAAAATGTACGAAGTATTATCAACTGGTCAGGTAATGATTGATGAAGAAATGGTATTAAACCATCGACCGGTCATTGTAAATAGGACCCCCATTTATGAAAATAAACGGGTAGTAGGTGTTGTATCGAGTTTTCGTGATAAAACGGAATTAAATGAAATGATTAACACATTGTCTGAGGTAAAGAAATACTCTGAGGATTTAAGAGCACAAACACATGAGTATACAAACAAGCTATATGTATTATCAGGATTACTGCAGCTTGGCTATTATGATGAGGCGATTGAACTTATTCAAACTGAATCACAAATGAATGTAACTAAAAATCGAATATTGCTTCAACAGATAAGAGACCGAACCGTCCAAGCAATTTTATTAGGGAAATTAGGTAAGGCATCTGAGAAAAAAATTGATCTTATTATCGATGATGAAAGTTATCTTGAGACATTGCCAGTACAGTTAAGTGTATCAAAATTAATTACTATATTGGGGAATCTTATTGATAATGCATTTGAAGCTGTGGAAGCAACGTTAGAAAAGAAAGTGACCTTTTTTACTACAGATGCCGGAGAAGATATTATCTTTGAAATAGCTGATAGTGGAACTGGTATACGAGAGGATATGTTACATACGATATTTGACCAGGGTTTTACAACAAAAACAAAAGAAGATAGAGGATATGGTCTTTATATCGTTAAAAAAACGATAATTGAACTTGACGGCCAAATAGAAGTATTGAATCAGGAAAATGGGGGAGCAATTTTTACAGTATTTATACCTAAACAGAGAGGAGGGCTAAACGATGATTCAAGTATTGATAGCTGAAGATGATTTTCGTATCGCGAATATTCATGAAAAGTTTTTAGAAAAAATTACTGGCCTCCAGGTTATCGGAAAGGCACTAAATGGAAAAGAAACGTTAGATTTTGTCAGTAAACAGGAAGTAGATTTACTACTACTGGATATTTACATGCCAGATCTGCAGGGCAATGAAATGATTCGTGATTTAAGAAAAATAAATCCTGAACTGGATATTATTATTATCTCCGCTGCTGCAGAAAAAGAGATCGTTGAAGAATCTATTCGAAATGGAGTGTTTGATTACATTTTAAAGCCAGTAAAAATAAATCAATTTTTAGAGACGATAGAACGCTATAAAACGATGAAAGGAAGAATAGCAAATCAGGAGGAGATTGATCAATCCTTCCTTGATGAATTACTCGGCAAACAAAAGCTAATGTTAGAAGAAGAAGGTACGCCAAAAGGTATTGATCCATTAACCTTAAAAAAGGTAGAGGAGATTATGGAAGCATTTGGTGAAGGACTAACCGCAGAAGAAACCGGGAAAAAAATAGGTGTGTCTAGAACAACTGCTAGAAGGTATCTTGAATATTTAATATCAGTAGGCTGTGTTACTGCTGAGTTGGAATACGGTATTGTTGGTAGGCCAGAACGAAAATATCATTATAACAAAATAAAAAAAAGTAAGAACGTCTAGAGATAAATCAATCTCTAGACGTTTTTCTATCTATAATAATGAAAATTAATTCGATCTCGTGAACAAAATGAACAAAATAGACATAAAAAACATTGTAAACTTTATTTTGGTAACGGTTACAAATCAGAAAAATTAAACTACATTTATGTTACTAAAGAAAAGAGGGGGAGTTATTTTTGAGAAAATTACTGTTTGTGTTCATACTATTTTGTTTTGTACTCGTTACAACAGCGTGTGCGTCTGAATCAAAAGAAACAAGCGGAACAGATGAAAAAAATTGGGAGCCTGAAAAACCAATCGAGTTAGTTGCACCGGCTGGTGCTGGTGGTGGTTGGGATACTACTGCAAGAATGGCAGCAAAAGTCTTTAATGAAACGGGTATCATAGAACAGGATATTGGAGTTGTAAATAAGCCCGGAGGTGGAGGCGCGGTAGGTTGGGCCTATGTAGCAGGCCATGATGCCAGTCCTTATAATCTATTCGTAGCTTCACCTCCAATTGTACTTATTCCTTTGAATGGACAGTCAGAATATGGACATGAAGATTTTACACCACTTGCTAATATGATTGCTGATTATGCAGCATTTGCTGTGGCTAAAGATGCAAAATGGGACAATTTAAATGAGTTATTTGAAGATATGAAGAAAGACCCTGAAAGCATTACCGTTGTCGGAACTTCTTCACCTGGAAGTATGGATCATATACAGTTTGTTCAAATAGCTAAAGCAGCTGGGGTAGATATTTCAAAAATAAAATATGTGTCTGATCAGGATGGTGTAGGTCTTACCCAACTACTCAATGGTAGCGTAGATGTATTTTCAACAGGAGTATCTGAAACTGTAGAGCAAGTAAAGGCAGGGACAATCAAAGTGTTAGGCGTAACGTCTGAAGAAAGACTGGAAGGAGAAGTATTGGAAGATTTCCCTACCGCAAAGGAGCAAGGAATAGATGCAACGTTTGTTAACTGGAGAGGCTTCTTTGGTCCGCCTAACATGGATGAGAACGCAATAAAATATTATGAGGAAAAGTTTAAGAAATTAAGTGAATCAGAGGAGTTTGCTGAAATTCGTAAACAATATGGTTGGGATGAAATGTATATGAATAGTGAAGAATATAAAACATTTTTAGATAAGCAAAAAGAAGAAATCAAAACATTGTTGGATGAATTAAATCTTTCTAAATAAGCAGAAGAGGAGAAGTTAATGGATACCTCATTAACTTCCCTTTGTTTTTAACAAGAAGAAAAATTTAGAGGTGGTGTGATTATGCTAAATACATTAAACAAACGAGTCAGCTGTGTGCTTCTTCTCTTAGCTATCGGATACCTTGTGCTCGCATACCAGTTGCCAACTTACCCCTATACTCCGGTTGATGCTGATGTTATTCCAAAAGGACTTGGTTTCTTATTAGTGGGTTTAGCAATATGTCTCTATTTTGCAAAGGACTCAGAGACACAGGAACAAAAAGCTAGAAGGAATATTCCCAGAAAAGATATTGGTGCTTTGTTAGCCGTGTTTGCCTTCGTTTTTCTTTATATTACGCTTTTAGAAATACTGGGTTTTGTTGTAACTACAGCTATTTTTATTTTCTTTTGTTCTTTATTTTTAGGTTATAGAAAGCATATTACCAATCTAATTGTTGCCATTCTATTTCCCTTATTCATGTACATTACATTTACACAATTTCTGAAAATCAGTTTACCACCAGGCATATTACCATTTTAGAGGAGGCAGAAAATGGGTTCAATTGAAGGAATTATGACAGGTTTTCAAGTTGCTTTCAGCATGCAGGGAATTTTATATGTATTAATTGGCGTCTTTGTAGGGACGTTTATTGGTATGATGCCAGGACTCGGGCCAATTAGTGCTATTGCAGTAATGATTCCAATTACTTTTGGGATGGACCCTACCTCAGCATTGGTAATGATGGCGGGTGTCTACTATGGGGCCATTTTTGGGGGCTCTACCTCTTCCATCTTATTAAATGCTCCTGGGGTATCTGGAACAGTAGCTACATCATTTGATGGTTACCCGATGGCACAGCAGGGGAAGGCTGGAAAAGCTTTAGCGATTGCAGCTATATCATCCTTTGTTGGTGGGACTGTGAGTGTCGTGTTATTAATGTTACTTGCTCCCGTACTATCAAGTGTTGCTATTTCCTTTGGTCCACCAGCATATTTTGCGTTAATGTTTATGGGACTAACTGCAATAACTAGTCTATCTGAAGGCTCAACAATTAAAGCATTAATATCTGCAGTGGTTGGTTTTATGGTTGTGACAATTGGTATTGATGCACAAACAGGAACGCAACGTTTTACCTTTGGAAATGTGAATTTACTAGAAGGATTGGATTTTCTAGTCATTGCATTAGGCTTGTTTGCATTAGCAGAAGTTTGCTCACTAGTTATTAACCGAAAAGATTTATCGATGGAAAATGCTCATAAACTGGGCAGCTTACGAATAACTAAAAAAGAGTTTAAAGAAATGAGCGGACCAATGACGCGTCAGTCCTTTCTTGGTTTCATACTCGGGGTGCTACCAGGTGCTGGAGCCACGATAGCTTCTTTTATTGCATACATAACTGAAAAGAAAATAGCAAAGCACCCAGAGGAGTTTGGAAAAGGATCTATAAAAGGAGTGGCAGCACCAGAAACAGCAAATAATGCTGCTACAAGCGGTGCATTTGTTCCACTATTAAGTTTAGGTATACCAGGTTCAGGAACTACTGCTGTAATGCTTGGCGCATTTCTAGTTTTAGGAGTACAGCCTGGTCCTTTGCTAATGACAGATCGGCCGGAGATATTCTGGGGCATCATTGCAAGTATGTACATTGGTAACGTGTTTTTACTGATTCTAAATTTGCCGTTAATACCTTATATTGCTAAGGTACTTAAGATTCCGCGCCCGCTACTGATATCTCTTGTCATTATGTTTAGTATTATAGGTGTTTATGCTATCAGTTTTAATACATTTGATCTGTATATGCTATTATTATTTGGTGTAGTTGGGTTTATAATGAGGCTTTATGCTTTTCCGGCTCCGCCATTTATTTTAGCGTTCATTCTTGGAGGAATGATGGAGCAAGCCTTTAGACAATCATTAACAATTTCTAATGGAAGTCTATTTATTTTCGTACAAGAACCAATTGCACTTACTTTACTTATCATCGCTTTCTTATCTTTTATTTTTCCATTAATAAAGCTACTAAGAAAGCGTCAAGCATAGTGGTTTAGTTAAATAATGTAAATAAAAAAGGTATTGACCCAAACAGGATCAATACCTTTTCATTTTTTTCACATTTACTATTTTACTAAGCCCAATTTTCTTAAACCGTTGTATATTCCTGAATCCGTCACTGCAGTAGTTTGATGTTTGGCGTATTCGACTAAATCCGGGTGTCCGTCGCTCATTGCAAAACCTTCCCCAACTGCCATTAACATTTCTTTGTCATTCATTCCATCTCCAAACGCGATGGCTTTCTCCCGGGGGATTTCTAATCTGTCGAGTAATTTTTTTACTGCTTCGCCTTTGTTAACTTGATTACGAATAATGTCATAGCTGTTCTGTGCCCCATCAACATTGACAGGAGAAAGCCTTATATCAGGTTCTATCTCATAATTTTGAGCTTGACCTTCACTAACATTAATCACCGTTGCTCCTAATATATCACTCGAGACTCCATCATGATAAGTATCATTTTTCACTAGTTGAAATGTTTCAATGAATTTCTGTACGACTTCTTTTTCCAAGGAAGTAAAATAATTCTTATCCCTGGAGTAGAGTACCATATCATGTTGAAGCTCTTCGGATATTTGGAGGAATTCCTCTACAGACTTTCTTCGCATTGGTTCATTTATAATTGTTTCATTTTGATAAACAGCAAATGCTCCATTATAGCCAATATAGGAACTTATCTCCAAATCACGTGCCAGCTTTTCTACTTCGTGAAGTGGTCTGCCAGTTGCCAGGAATACCTCAATACCTTGATCTTTCACTTGTTTAATCGCATTTTTGGTAGTTGTTTCATAGGTGTGATCTGGTTTTAGTATGGTTCCATCTATATCTAAAAAAAGTATTTTATACGTCATTCTTGTAGCTCCTTTACCTGTTGGATATAGAAAAAGTCTAGCACAATAAACATATAAATGCAGGTAAAACAAAAAGCAGCCACTCAGGACTGCTTTGTTTATCGATTATAGAGATGTATCATCCACTTGATCGAGCCATTCCTCAATAGTTTGAACAACTGCTTCTATGGTTCCTTCTTTAAAAGGTGACTGAAGGTTTGCTGATTCCAATAAACCCAGGAAGGATTTAGATCCACCTAATTTACATAGTTTTAAATAATCCTCCCAAGCTTCCTGATAATTTTCTTGCGATCGTTTCCAAAATTGGAAGGCGCAGATCTGAGCAAGAGTATAATCAATATAATAAAAAGGTACCTCGTAAATATGTCCTTGCGTTGCCAGAAGCCACCTGCTGCTAAGTAAGCATTGTTGTCATATTCTCTATGAGGAAGGTAAATTTCCTCAAGCTTTTTCCAAGCTTTTTTTCGATCAGATGGTGTCCATTCCGGATTTTCATAAACTTGATGTTGAAATTCATCTACTGCTACACCATAAGGGATAAACTGCAATCCATCTGCCAGATGAGTATATTTATATTTGTCTGTTTCCTCTTTGAAAAAAAGTTCCATCCATGGCCATGTGAAGAACTCCATACTCATAGAGTGAATCTCTGCAGATTCGTAGGTTGGCCAAATGTATTCCGGTATACCAATATTTCTGCTGGAATAAACTTGAAATGCGTGGCCAGCCTCATGTGTTAGTACATCAACATCACCTGAGGTACCATTAAAGTTGGCAAAAATAAATGGTGCTTGATAATCCTCAACAAATGTACAATATCCACCTGCCTCTTTTCCCTTTTTGGCTTCCAAATCCATGAGATTGCGATCTAGCATATACTGGAAGAAGTCTTTAGTTTCAAGAGAAAGTTCTTCGTACATTTTTTTTCCGTTTTCAATAATCCATTGAGGGTCGCCTTTAGGCTTTGCATTTCCACCCTTAAATTTAAAGTTTTCATCATGGAATTTTAGTGTGTTTACACCAATCCGTTTTTTCTGTTTTTCATAAAGCTTACTTACCAGCGGAACAATTACTTCTCGAACTTGTTTTCTGAACTTCTCAACCATGGTTGTATCATAGTCAACACGTAACATCCGAATATATCCAAGTTCTATGAAATTCTTATAGCCTAGCGTTGTAGCAATTTTATGCCTGATCTTAACAAGCTTGTCATATAAATCATCAAATTCTCCTTGGTGTTTTTCAAAAAAACCTGTACTAGCTTGAATAGCCTTTTTCCGGGTTTCCCGATCCTGGTCTTGGGCAAAAGGTGAAAGCTGTGCTAAAGTATAAACTTCACCTTGAAATTCTACCTGAGCAGATGCAACCAGTTTTGCATATGCAGATGTTAATTTATTTTCCTCCTTTAGCAGTTGGATAACTTCTTCGGAAAAAGCTTTGATGGTGTAATCAGCAATATCGAATAATTGCTTTCCCCATTTTTTTTCTAATTCAAGTCGAAAAGGAGATTTAATAAGCTCTTTATAAAAAGCAGTATGTAAAGCGGTTATTTCCGGATCAATGTCATCAAAAAAATCCCTTTCCTTTTGGTAAAACTCATCATTCGTATCAATAGAAGAACGTATATAGACGATATTGAAAAGGCTTGATAGTCTATTTCGCTGTTCATTTATCTTTTCAATTGCCTTATTCGCTTCAGAAACGGATGAGGCCTTCCTGAAATTAGCAAGAAATTTATAAAAAAGCTCCTGTTCCTTTTTTATGTCTGGCCTTACATATACAAAGTTTTCAAATGTCTTCATCGTGTTCCTCCTTTTGTACTTAAATAAAATATTTCGACATAATAGTGATAACTCCTTTTAATTGTATGAAAAAAAGGCGTATTCGCCAAACGATTAACGGTAATGTATGATAAACTGTGATTATTAGTATATTAAAAGAAAGGTCGATTATATGAACTCAAAATTTGAAATTACTAAAGAACAGAAAGAAGAAATGGCTGGTCATATTCAAGCTTATTTTGAACAAGAGCGCGGAGAGGATATAGGAAATTTAGCAGCGTTAATGTTTCTTGATTTCTTTATGGATAAATTAGCACCAGTTTTTTATAATCTTGGGGTAGAGGATTCTCATACGTATATGACAGAGAAATTAGATGATTTGTTTGCAATTCAAAAAGTTTAAAAAGGTATAGGTGCATTGTTAAGTAAAGGAGAATTAATTTATGGTAGTAGATGGAAGGTACCGTGAAAACATCCATCCAGACATGGAAGTGGAAATCGTATTAAAAAAAGACCAACGTACGGGGAAATTGACAAGCGGAGTTGTAAAGGATTTACTAACAAATTCGTCTTATCATCCTCACGGCATTAAAGTACGCCTCACAGATGGACAAGTAGGAAGAGTGTATACGAATACGTCTATTGTGTGAAAATACCTTTGTGCAATTGACTTTAATGTGCTTCAATTGTAGACTATATATAGCACTATATTAATTTATGAGGTGAAAGTATGGCTAGTTCAGTAATCATTATTGGCGCAATCTTGGCAGCAATAGTTATCATTGTGAATTTGGTTGTCTCCAAGGCCACATCAAAAGAAAAGTTCACAGGTTACTTTCCTAGTGTAATTGTAGCTTTGGCTGGTTTCGCATTCCTATTCATGGCACCAATTGTTGAAAAAGTTGACATGATGGGTGCCGGCTATGGAGGCTGGGGAATTGCCTGCCTGTTTGCAGCTGCCCTTGGTTTTATAATTACATCCCTTGTGGAATCTTATGCCAATGTAAAAGCGTAAGATAAACAGAAAAAAGAGCGAGATTATCGCTCTTTTTTTGTTTAGTAACACTTGGAATAGGAAACTTATTTAGCAGTAGTCGAACAAGTTCATTAGCTCATGCTAGATGAAGAATAAGTAATATAAAAGACTATTTCAGGTACGTCTGTCCCTCTCTTTGTTCTACCTTGCCTTCCTTCATCAGCTTTCCAAGTGCACGTTTAAACGCAGATTTACTAATATTAAAGGTGCCAAGGATATCCTCGGGATCACTTTTATCACTAAAAGGAATTACGCCTCCACTGGTTTCTAAATGTGTTAGAATTGCGTCAGCATCATCGCCCATACTATGTTGTTTTAAAGGTCGAAGTGAGATGTTTAGGGTTCCGTCAGGTTTAACCTCAATTATGCGCCCACGTACATATTCGCCAAGACGCGGTTCTGTTTTACGCTCTGTATGATGAATAAATCCACGATAACTGTGCTCTGTGATTATTGCGGCACCCTCTCTGCTTGTGTGATAAACAGTACCGTTGACTGGCTGATTTAATAATTCTGCATCCTGTGTAAATTCAAATTTACGAAAGATTATTCCTTCTGATGCTGGTATGGCAAGTAACCGATCCTTTTGGTCTTTTCCAAGTGTAACATAGAGTCGGTCTCCAGTTTGTGGCCATACATTTTCAAACAGTGGAAGATCATCCTTGGATACCAGTATTTCTTTTGTTGTGCCAATATCAACAAAAACACCAAGGTTTGGAACTACTTCTACAACTTCAGCCCAGTCATATATGTCCATTTGAATGTTAGGTAATTTTGTTGTTGCAATCTTATTCCCTTTTTTATCGACATATAAAAAGACGTTAACTTTTTGGTCTGCTTCCAGTTCCATATCACTTTCATTGTGATGGAGTAAAACTTCCTCCGTTTCTTTTTTTAATACATAGCCGGTTTCAATTTTTCTGTCCACTATCATTGTTTGAATGGTACCTACTTGTAATGAATTCATTTTAATAACCTTCTTTCTATTGGAAAAGGGGCACTCCTTATTAAGAGTACCCCTTTGATTTCTAAAGTAACACATAAGTTTTAATTTTATTTTTAGCCCGAAAGTTTCGGGTGGGAAATTCTATCTCAACTTTTATATATTCAGCATGTTTATCTAAGGAGTTAATACTCCGGATAAAATTTCGCTTAACCGCGGTACGTGTTCCACTGGGTGTTCTCTAACTTAAGCAACGTAAGCCCTACCTGCTCTTACGTCCTTGCGACCCCTTAGTCGCGCCAGTGTGAATAAGCATCATCAAAAACATTTTGCAGAATGCCAGATCACTTATTTGCTACTTCACTTTGTTAACTTAACTATATTCTCACAGAAACATTAATTTGTCAAATCCTTTAAGTTTTTTTCAGTTTATCTACATTATGAATGAGTGTAAGATATCAAAATATAGCTTGAGGTAAAAATAAAACACGTGCATGTGTATTGGGCACGTGTTAAATGTGAGGGAAATCCATTATTCATTCTTTGTTCTTTTTGCTTTTTCCTCATCAAACTTATTTTTCATTTCTCCAGCTTTATCCTTCATTTCTCCTTTTGCCTTGTCTTTTAACCCTTCAGCTTGCTTTCCTTTATCGTTGGCTGATTGTCCGTATTGGTCTTTTGCTTCACCTTTTATTTTATCGGCTGTACCTTCTGTCTTATAGTCAGTTCCATCTTTTTTCATTTTTATAAACCTCCTGTGAAATGTCTGATATATAAGGTCAATTCCCTGTGGTTTGTTCCAATAAACATGCCTATTTCTTTTGGTAACAATATTTAGGGGATAATGTACGAAGTAAGGGTCGTTTACAGCACCGGACAAGCTTTTTTAGACAAGAGGAAAAATAAATATGCTACAATTACTAAGAAGTTATACTAATTGGAGTTGTATTTCATGGGTTTGTTTTTTAATGTAATTATACCGATAATGGCTGTGTTTACCGCAGGGTATATTCTCCAGCGGATTCGTTTACTTGATGTAAAATCTGTATCTGCAGTATCTTTATACATATTATCCCCAGCTCTAGTCTTTACCTCTCTATATGAAGCAGAATTCGACAATAGTTACACAATCATCGCTGTCTACATGTTTGTCCTGTTTTTTACAATGGTCTTTTTAAATAAAGTGCTAGCCAAAATCTTAAAATGGAAGCCATCAGTGGAGAGTGCCTCGATACTTGCTACAGGTTTTATGAATTCGGGGAATTACGGTTTGCCTGTTGTTCTTTTTAGCGTTGGGGATGCGGCTCTGCCTTTCGCGATATTTATCATGGTTGTACAGGCATTGCAAAATAATTTTTTTGGAGTGTATTATGCTTCGAGGAGTACGAGTGGTGTTAAACGAGCAGTGAAAAACGTTTTGAAGATGCCGACTACATATGCCGCTATTCTTGCTTTTATCTTTCAGCAGTTACATATCTTGGTACCTGAATCTGTTCATTCTACCTTAACGATGGTAGGGGATGCTGCTATTCCTGTAATGATGATTATGCTTGGCATGCAATTAGCATCCATTACAGGTATCAGTTTGAATTGGCAGGTGATTATTTCAGCAGTCAGTTTAAAAATGGTTATCGCACCTCTAATTGCATTTGCTTTTGTAACAGTAGTAGACATGGATCCAGTCGTAGCCACTGTTCTAATAATTATTTCAGCTATGCCAACCGCAGCTACTACGACAATGTATGCAATAGAGTTTGATACAGAGCCTGAACTTGTTTCCAGTATTACGTTTATTGCAACGATATTCAGTATTCTGAGCTTAACAATCTTATTAAACATCGTGACATAAAACTGTAATGTTTTTCAGGGAGGAATGTTGGGTAAGTAATAGATATACGAAAAAGCTAACCCATAGTGACCTGAAAGGATGAAAAAATATGTTACGAACTATTTTAATGATAATAGGAGCAATTGTTGTAATAGGCTGGATTATTTCCATGCTATAAAAAAAGCCACGGACAGTTTATCTGTACCGTGGTTTTTTTCTTATTTAGCATACTACAAAATATAGAACCTGAGTCGTCCAGTTTCAAACCTCAATCAAGATTTTAATAATAACTTCCACGGGAAAGCTCCCCTTACACTTTATAATAGGGGAGCTACTCATGTCTAAACAATGATATTCAAAATACCAATTGTAATAAGAAGTACCGGGGGGATTACTGCCATGCGGCGCAATTTTTCATTTTTTGCTAAAATAATTCCTACGCGGATTCCTGAAAAAAGAAATATACCACTCATGCAAGCGATCAGAAAGGCGGTTATAACTGGTGAGTAGCCAAGCATAGAAGCACCTATACCAGCTCCAAGTGCATCCAGTGCAAGTGCTGCTCCAAGTAAAAAAGCTTCACCGGTAGATATAGTTCCTGATTGGTCAAGGTCTGCCGAATCGGGAGTGGATAAAACAGTCGTCAGGATATTTTTATTCTTACCTTTCTCATCGTTATTTTTACCTATGCTGTTCCACAAGGAGAATAGCCCTAACGCAACTAAAATACTACCTCCTAAAAATTTCCCAGCAGTAGGTGTGAACCAGGAACTTATAACATTTCCTATGGTCATTGAAATTACGACAATTACACCAGAACATATCATAATGATGAACAAAGCAGGGAAGGGGACACGAATATTTCTCATGCCATAAGTGATGCCGACTCCAAAGCCATCCAAGCTTACAGCTATGACAAGTAGTAATAGTCCTGTATAAAACAGCATAGCATCAAATCCTTTACTTCAACTCTGAATATAGTTTATGGAAAATTGAAGTGCTTTGTGCTTGGAATAATCTTAAGTTGGATGCAGGCCAATGCAAGAATATAGAGTAATATGGTAAAGTATGTATAAACGTCTTATGTTGGAATTATTTACGCCATTTTAATAGAGAGGATTTTATTAATGAGTAAAACAGTCGTATTGGCAGAAAAACCTTCTGTAGGTCGGGATATCGCACGTGTTCTAAATTGTGGTAAAAAAGGTAATGGCTTTATGGAGGGTTCTAATTATATTGTAACTTGGGCACTTGGGCATTTAGTTACTCTGGCTGATCCTGAAGTCTATGATGATAAATATAAAACATGGAAGCTGGAGGATTTACCAATGCTTCCCTCCAATCTAAAAACAGTTGTCATTAAGAAAACTGGAAAGCAATTTAGCACAGTGAAAACTCAATTGAATCGAAAGGATGTCAAAGAAATTGTTATAGCAACGGATGCGGGAAGGGAAGGAGAGCTCGTTGCTCGCTGGATCTTAGAAAAAGCAAGAGTAACAAAGCCTGTGAAACGTTTATGGATTTCCTCCGTTACTGATAAAGCAATAAAAGATGGCTTCAAACATCTGAAGTCTGGAAAAAAATATGAAAATCTTTTTGACGCGGCAGTAGCGCGCTCTGAAGCCGATTGGTATGTTGGTTTAAACGCAACACGAGCCCTTACAACCAAATTCAATGCACAACTCTCCAGTGGACGCGTTCAGACACCAACACTAGCTATAATAGCTACGAGAGAAAGAGAGATAAATCAATTTAAGCCGAGGAAATTTTATGGAGTGGAAGCTAATACAAATAAAGGCTTTAAACTAACTTGGCAGGATGCGAAAAATAATCGAAGAATTTTTTCCAAAGAGCAAGCAGAGAAGCTTTTACACGATTTGAAAAAACAACCAGCCAAAGTGACACATGTAGAAAAGACTTATAAGAAAAAATTTGCACCTCAACTTTATGATTTAACAGAGTTACAAAGAGATGCGAATAAAATTTTTAATTTCTCTGGAAAACAAACGCTTTCCATCATGCAAAAATTATATGAGCAACATAAAGTACTTACTTATCCACGAACAGATTCACGTGTTATTTCCAGTGATATTGTTCCAACTTTAAAAGATCGGTTGAGGGCATGTGGAGTGGATCAATATGCCAAATCAGCAGCAAAATTGCTCCGCAAGGATTTTAAGCTGACAAAGGCAGTGGTAGACAATGCCAAAGTCTCAGATCACCATGCTATTATTCCTACAGAACAACAGGTCATCTTGACTGATTTAGATGATAAGGAAAGAAAAATCTATGATTTGGTTGTTAAGAGATTCCTGGCTGTCTTATCTGATCCGTACGAATATGAGCAGACTACTATACATGCAGAAATTGGTAAGGAAAGTTTTGTTGCTAAGGGAAAAGTTGTTAAAAAGCAGGGCTGGAAAGAGATTTATGACAATAAATATGAAGATGATGAGTCAAATGACAATCAAACCCTTCCTACTATAGAAAAGGGAACCACGTTTACTGGATTGGCCTTAAACCTTACAGAAGGAGAAACAAAGCCACCGGAGCGTTTCACTGAAGGTGGACTTTTGCAAGCAATGGAAAACCCAGTGCGTTACATGGAAGATAAAAAGCTTGTAAAAACAATGAACCAAACTGGTGGCTTAGGTACGGTAGCCACTCGTGCTGATATTATTGAGAAGCTGTTTAATGGTATGTATATGGAACAAAAAGGTAAGTATATCTTTCTTACTTCAAAAGGTCGTCAGTTGCTTGACCTGGTTCCGGAAGATTTACGTTCACCAGCATTGACAGCTGAGTGGGAGCAGAAGTTAGGTATGATTGCGGAAGGGAAGCTAGAGAAGAAAAAGTTTATAAGCGAAATGAAAATATATGCTAAAGAGGTAGTAGAAGAAATAAAGGGCAGTGATGAGAAATTTAAGCATGATAATATTACAGGAACGAAATGCCCGGATTGTGGCAAGTTAATGTTGGAAATCAAAAATAGAAATGGAAGAATGCTTGTCTGTCAAGATCGTGCTTGTGGCCATAAGAAAAACATAGCAAAGGTCACCAATGCTCGCTGTCCTAATTGTCATAAACGTTTAGAGCTCCGTGGTGAAGGTGAGGGCCAAATGTTTATATGCAAGTGTGGCCATCGAGAGAAATTGTCTACATTTAATGAGCGAAAACAGCGCGAGAAAAAACATAAAGTATCAAAGAAAGATGTTAATAAATATTTAAAGAAACAAGATGATGGATTTAAAAATAACGCGCTCGCTGAGCAATTGGCTAAATTGAAAAAATAGATTTACAAAATAAAGAGCTGCAAACATCCTCCTTTGAGTGTTTGCAGCTCTTTTCTCTTATTCGATAGCGTCATTAATAACATGATGGTCTGTTTCTTTTGTTTTCTTAGATGCTTCTCCATTCGTGTCAGTAGAGGAATGCTTAAGTTCTTCTTTTGCCTTTTTCATATCATCACCAGCATCTTTTAATTCATCCTTCGCATCAGCAGCTGTTGCGGCAATGTCTTTCGTGTGATCAACAATATCTTCAGTCGTAGATTTAATATCCTTGCCTTGATTGTCTAATACATATTGCACTTTATTCAGTGCATTTTGGGCGTTTTCGACAACTGACTTAACTTTACTTACATATTCGTTCTTTTTTCCTTTTGGATCTTGTTTAATTTCATTTACATATTCGCCAGCAGTATTTTTTGCGTTTTTCGTTGTGTCTTTCATTTTATTTCTTGAATTAGAATTAATTAATAAATAAGATATTCCAGCAACTGCACCGACTCCAACAGCTATACCTACTTTATTGTCTTTAATTGTTTGTTTCATAAAAAATCACCTCTCCTATTTGGTTGTATAATTTAAACAGCTATTAATATCTTTTCTCTTCAACTACATTGTGGTGTTTATCTAGAATTTCTAATAAACTTGGACTGTTTTCCTTCGCCATTTGTTCTGCAGCTGCAATCGCATCATCTTTTGCATCGTATACTTCTTCCGGTGCCACGTCTTCCAATTTTACAAACCAACCAGTTACGTCTACATTCGGTGCTACACTATATTTTTTCATATGTCAAAACTCCTTTTGTCTATGTGTTTAGTTACTATTTACCCTACATGTAAAATATAAAACGTAACCGTTATAATAGAATCTAAGGAGGGAGGGAGAGAAATGGAAACACATGGTTTTCAAGTAAAAGGAGCTATTGATACTGAAACTCGTTGCAAGCATTATTATTCTGAGGCTGATCGCGTTGCTATAAAATTCTTTTGTTGTAATAGTTATTATCCATGTTATCAATGTCATAGAGAGTATGGTTGTGGACAAACTGCTTTGTGGCCAAAAGAAAAATTTGATGAGAAGGTAATATTATGCGGTAATTGCGGAGCTGAGTTGACTATAGATAATTATTTTGAAGCTGAGTCCGCCTGTCCTTTATGTAGAGCATCGTTTAACCCAGGGTGCAAATTACACAAACATCTTTATTTTTCCTCCTAAACATGAAAAATCGTTTAAGCTGTTTACTTGCAATGTCAATATCATGTATCATTAAATAATAGATAGGTAAAACTATCTTTGTTTAAGGATCAAGGGAGGTATAAGTAATATGGCTTTCGTTATTTTGGATCCATGCCGTGCTGAGAAATCCGGTGAGTGTGTGAGCGTGTGTCCAGTTGATTGCATAGAAGAGGGGAAAGATCAGTTTTACATAGATCCGGATATTTGTATTGACTGCGGAGCATGTAAAGCTGTTTGCCCGGTAGAGGCGATAGAAGAAGAATATGATCTTTCACCAGATCAAGAAGTTTTTCTTGAAAAAGCGGAAGAATTCTTTGCGAATAAATAGATACAGAGGAAAGGCCGTGGCAATCAGATGTGCCACGGCCTTTTCTTAGTGTTTCTAATAGGGTTATTCAATGAATTGCAATTCGCAATATAGATAAACTGCGACGTAACTTGGCAGTAGTTTATCTCATTTTAAGGAGATGAATGGACCCATTGATTTCCACTACAGGGGGACGCTTTCCGCCGGCATGGCTTCAGCCGCTTCCTCCGCTACGCTTCGTGCAGGGTCTTCAGCTCATGCTATTCCGGCAGGAGTCGCCCCCTTCCGCTTCAATCAATTGGTATGTGCTATTGATTAATTTGAGGTATTGAATAAGTAGCTCTTGTCTTTAATAGCTTTGAGATATACACCTTAGCGCAGTATTTTTCCGTAGCGGTGTTATTTAGCTATTTTATATTAATTGGGAAATAGGTTTTCACTACGACGCAGTTTTCTCCCACTGCGTGAAATACCTTGGTAAAAGAGCATTTGATTACTTATAGCCCGCAGCTGCTTTATAACAAATCTTTATCCTATAGTATGGGATTTTTTAATTTTCTACGCGTACGGCAAGCTTGCTCACAATCCAGCGCTTAGCTGTTTCCTCGTCAATTTCGTATACTTTACCAGCACGCAGTAATTCACCATGATAAGCGGTTTGGACGTTCATTTTTACTTTAACCATGTTGATAGGCTCCTTTATTTATGAATAATTTCAGTATACATGAAAATGACCACAAAAATAAGTGGCAGCTAGTTAGTAGCAACCACTATAATAACTTTACTTTTCAATTATTTTTTCTATTGCTTTATCTATATCCGTTGTCGGTTGTTGACAGCTGAAATTTTCACATACATACACAGTGGTTTTATCTTCCAGTTGTCTGTATTCTGCTGCAAATGGGGCAATAGATATAAGGTCTTCTGATCTCTCAGTTACCAGTACGCTTACATTCGGCAAGAATGTTGTTTGGAGTATTTTTAATAGCTTGATACGGGCTGGATCATTTTTATTACCAATCACGACCACTTCCTTTGTTGCATTCTCTGTAAGTTGTAAACTTTGCATAAAGTAAGGAGCTGCTGAAGCCTGTCTATTAATATCATCATAAAAGGTATAATACATCGTTTCGACCTTATCGAGGAAATACATTTCGCCAGTTAATGAACCCATCCGCACGAGAGCCACAGCTGCAACACTGTTTCCAGAAGGGATCGCTCCATCATAAATTTCTTTATCTCTGGAAATTAATTCTTCACTGTCCTTCCCACTGAAGAAAAAGCCACCATCCTGTTCGTCCCAAAATAAGTCAATCATTTGCTCACTAAACTTCCTTGCTTGACTCAAGTAATAAAGAGAAAAGGTTGTCTCATATAATTCCAAATAGGCAATGATCATGTACGCATAATCATCCAAGTAGGCATTATATTTTGCCTCTCCATCACGATACCGTGCTTTAAGACGATTTTGTTTAATAAGATTTTTTTCAATGAAGTTCATTGCCTTCTCTGCCATCATCGTATAGTTTTCGTTTTGAAAAACTTTCCCGGACTTGGCTAATGCTGCGATCATCATGCTGTTCCAGGCAGTTAGTATTTTATCATCAACATGTGGATAAACACGTTTTTCGCGCTCTTTCAGTAACTGCTCCTTTGCTGTTTCCAATTGCTGGAGTAGGTTCTTATCGCCCAGTATTTTTCGTAGGCTAACATTGATTGAATTTGGGATATTTTTCCCTTCAAAATTGCCGTAGGGTGTAATATCATACACTTCAGCAAAAATTTCTCCGACAGTATTGCCGAGGATATCAAATATTTCTTCTTCTTCCCACACATAATACTTTCCTTCTTCACCTTCAGAGTCTGCATCAATGGCTGAATAGAAGGCGTCTTCCCTGCTGGTCATCTCTCGCCTGATGAATGTAATAATTTCTTCACCGATTTTCTTATATAAAGGATGGTCTGTAAGTTGGTAGGCCTCTGTGAAAACGTTGAGTAAAAGTGCATTGTCGTAAAGCATTTTCTCGAAATGAGGTACAAGCCATTTTTCATCAGTTGAGTAGCGAGAAAAACCAAAACCAATTTGGTCATAGATCCCGCCCGAAGCCGTGGATTGTAATGTCAATTCAACCATTTTTAAAGCAGCTGTTTTATCCGTAAAATAATAATGCCTCAGTAAAAATAAACTGTTTTGTGGCATAGGGAATTTAGGTGCACTGCCAAATCCACCATAATTAAAATCAAAGATTCTCCCCAGCTGGTGAAAAGCTTGATGAATAAAGTCATTATTCAATCTTTGCTTGCTTTTAGAAGAGACGGTTTTAGCTAATGCTTGTTTTACGCTATTCGTAACTTCGGTAATATGTTTCGGATCATTTGTGTATTTCAAATTTAATTGCTGAAGAGCTTCAACCAGACCTGGCCTGCCGTATTTAGATTGTTTTGGGAAGTAAGTCCCTGCGTAAAAAGGGACTTGATCTGGTGTCATAAAGATAGTTAGCGGCCAGCCTCCGTGACCTTCCATCATCTGACAGACCTTCATATATACAGCATCAACATCTGGGCGTTCTTCTCTGTCAACTTTAATAGCCACATAATGTTTATTTAATAACGTAGCAACCTCATCGTCTTCAAAAGACTCGTGTGCCATTACATGACACCAATGACAAGTACTATATCCGATGCTTAAAAAAATAGGCTTTCCTTCTCTTTTGGCTTTATTAAAGGCAGCCTCACCCCAAGGATACCAATCTACTGGGTTTGTGGCATGCTGAAGCAAATAAGGGGATTTTTCAGAGATTAATCGATTTGGTCTTCTGTTAGTTGTCATAATTTATCACCTGCCGTTTTTGAATGTGTCTAAAATTACCTTACCATATTTCGTGAAAAAACTTCCAAAATTGTAAGAGGGCAGCCAATTAATAATAAGTGATAAACAGCAGTCAACAAGAAGTGGAACCAAATTGCTACAATAAAAATAATTAGCATTTTAAAGCTGCAGTAAATCCTTTAATAGTATGGACATGTCCATTACTTTCTTTTGTCTGAAATTCTGTATAATGGATATGAGATCCGTCGGGTAACTGAATCGGTGGTCCTGTATGTGCTTCATAATAGTGAAAATGTGCGTCATTAAAAGTAGTATTTCCATATACTCTGTGAAAATGCCCATCCTCTGATTCGATGGCAGGCCCACTTACTCCAGGATGTAAATGTGCATGCCCATTCTCACAAGTGGTAGTTCCAAAATATGCATGCGTGTGTCTATCGTTTTCTTTCTTTTGATCCTGCTGTGCTCTTTCAACATTTTGAGGTATGCCTTCAGGATGATTTAAATTATATGGATGTTGCATGAGGTTTTTGCTATAAGGAAAACTGAACAACATAGGAGATATGCCATGGTACATATGATTTCCTCCCTGCTATAATTGTAATCTATACAATATATTCATGAAGCGTAATTTTAGGTAACAAATTGATAGAAATAAGAAGTCAATTTTTCATAACACATGTTAAGATAGAAGAAAAGTGAGGTGGGGGATTATGATCTATGAATTAAAAATAGTACTTAAAGATGTAGGACTTCCAGTATATAGGGATATTCAGCTTGATGGACAAACTACATTTGAAGAGTTGCACGAAATAATACAGGTTGCATTTGAATGGTCAGCATCTCATTTATTTGGGTTCTTTGTCGCTAGAACAAATGGAAAAGAAGTGAAGCGAATTAGAATGACATCAAAGGATGATCCCAATGAAAGTTTTTGGAGCCCCAGTATAAAGCAATCATCAACGTATTATATTGAAGAAGAAAATATTGCGGGATGGTTTCAAGTTGTTGGGGATCAAATTAATTATGTTTATGATTATGGGGATGATTGGCAACATGAAATTACCTTGACAAAAATTATTCAACCTAAAGAAGGGGACTCCTATCCCAGGTGTATTAATGCAAAAAATATTGCCCCACCAGAAGATAGCAGAGGAGAATTGTTGGCAGGCGATATTAATCTGGAGTTTGCTGACAGTAAAAAGTTAGTAGAAAAGGTGAACAACGATTTAGAAGTCGTTTTTGCAGATGAAGCGATTTATCCAGACATATGGGAAGAAGTATTAAAAACGGCGAAAGAGTTCCACAGACAAAAGCCTTGGAAGAATTTTCGGGATGATGAGGTTTTCACCATTGTGGATCCTGTCACTAAAGAAAATTTATTTTGTTCCGTACTTGGGGCAGGAGAAGAAACATTTGGTCTTGCGGTTTACATTGGACAAGCTGGACTTCAATCTTTAATTGAAACGGCAACGGGGGGAAGGGATTCATTCTCTATTATGCTGAAACAACGCAGTCTTCTGCTTAGCTTTGAAGATAGGGAAGACTTAGCAAGGAATGAGTATAAATTCATTAAATCATTTAATACTAATTTCCGTGGCAAAAAAGCATGGCCTTTATTCATAAGCTATGTTCCTGGCTACAATCCTTGGGAAATAGATGCTGAGGAAGCAAGACTATTAATAGTAGCGATGTCCCAAACCTTAGAATTTTTAAAGGAGATCAAAAGTGGTCTTGAGCTCCCTGGATTTTTTGAGGGAAGTTCGATTGTCAAAGTCCCCTGCGAGCAGGCCGGAAATATTATATTCCAGAATGAGATATGGGATATCGAGCGTTTAATTCATAAGCAGACCGATTCTCAAGTCGAGTTAGAGATTTCTGAACTTAGCATTAAAAGACTGAAAAAAAATACAGAAAGAATAAAGGCTGAAATAGAATTTAATCTACAGTACGTAGATTTGCCTGTTCAAGAAGATCCAAACGAAAGACCAAGATTCCCTGTCTTATCCATCGCTGCAGATCATACACAAGGAATGGTTATTTATCAAGATCTTCTCGATACCACAATAGAGAATAAAACTGCTCAGCAACAACTTGTGAATTTATTCCAAACGATTGAAGGGATACCTGATCTTCTTTATATGAATAAACAAACTTTCCATCAGATTGAGCCACTGGTAGATGAGTTAAACCTTTCAGTAGAAATCACACAGGAGCTTACCATTATTAATGAGTTGGTCAATGGTTTACACAATAGTATACCACCTTTTTAAAGTTAAGGATTTGTAGCCAATGAAAATCAATTTTGCCAAGAAAGTTGTAAAATTGGCATAATTGCATTTGAAATATTATTGAAATTAATTCTCATTATCAATTAAACTTGATTTAACATGACATTGATAAAAGGTGAGGTGGATAATGGGGAACATATTGATATTATATGCCAGTTCGACTGGGAATACGGAATTAATGGCAGATGCGATAGAAAAGTACTTGCGAAAAATAGATTACCAGGTGATAATTAAAACATTTGATTATGATCCAATTGACGTACATGATCTTCTTAAATATGATGGTCTTCTCATTGGCACATATACATGGGATGATGGAGAGCTACCATATGAAGTAGAAGATTTCTATGAAGAACTGGAAGATGTAGATCTTACAGGTAAATCTGTTGGTGTATTTGGATCTGGTGATTCCTTCTACGATACATTTGGAGGAGCAATTGATTTACTTGCTGATCGCTTGCAAAAATGCGGGGCTGATTTGCTTGAGGAAAGACTTAAAGTAGATCTCACACCAAAATTAGAAGACATAAAAAGGTGTGAGTTGTTTACACAAAAGTTAATAGATAGCATAGAGTAGTTTAAAATACATAGACTGTAAAATATAAATAAGATTTTACAGTCTATGTATTTTATTGTAATAAAATTTCAGAAAATACTTGTTATTTTAATGCTTCTCAGCTAATGTTATTTATAAGAACTAATAAGTAAGATGGCATCTCCTTCTATTTGTCGACTCACTAGTTGGATCTGCAGTTACGAACAGGAATTGTCTACAGTCAGAATTTATTAGCTATAATAATTACATAAATGAGGTGACTAAGATGTCTCATATTAAGGGTGGATTAACCATAATTAAAGAAATGGTTAATCATTTGGCTCCATCAGAAAAAAAGATAGCGGAGTATATATTGAATAATCCTGAGGAATCTATTCTTCTTACAGCTTTAATGCTTGGTGAAAAGAGTAATACAAGCAGTGCAGCAGTGGTCCGTCTATGTAAATCACTCGGTTTCAGTGGCTTTCAAGAACTTAAGATTCGTGTTGCTGGTGATTTACAGGAAGAAGATGTACGCGGCTATCGAGACATAGACCCAGAGGAAGATGTAAAAACCATCATAGATAAGGTTACAAGTAATACTATTCAAACTTTGAGAGAAACAGTTGATATTCTAAACGAAAAAAACATACAGGAAGCTGTTGCTCTATTAAGTAATGCACAATCCGTGGTATTTATCGGTGTAGGAGCCTCATATTTAGCTGCAAAAGATGCAGAACAAAAATTTATACGTATTAATAAAAATGCTCATGCAGTTTCAGATGTGCATATGGCTGCTACGGCAATTGCTAATAAGGGGCCGAAAGATGTGGTTGTCGGAATCTCCTTCTCAGGGAATACGAAGGAAATCGCTAAATTACTTGAACTTGCTAAGCAAAATAAGATTAAAACGATCAGTATAACCAAATACGGAAATGCGTTAATCACTCCATTTACTGATATACCATTACATACTTCAGCAGCAAAAGAAGCAACCTTTCGAAGTGGAGCAACTTCTTCTCGAATTGCCCAGTTGCATGTTATTGATATTTTGTTAATGTGCCTGGCATCACAAGAGTATAAGCAAACGATTACCTATCTGGATGAGACAAGAAAAGCAGTTTCTTTTTTAAAAGGAGAAACTACTTAAAAATAGCTTTTGAAATAAAATTACTATTAACTTTAAAAATAGTTGACAAAATAGTTCAACATAACTATAATTAATAAAAATTAAGAAAATTTAAATTAAATAAAAATGTAAGCGGTTTATTTAACGTGAATATAAAGATAAGGGGGATGGCATATTCATGGAATTAGCGGGCTTAACAACTGAAAAGAGAAATACCAAAAGCTTGCAATTGGATCAAATGTCTTCTTTAGAAATATTAAAACTGATGAATGAAGAAGATAAAAAAGTGGCTTTAGCAATTGAGGCAATTTTGCCACAAGTGGATCTTGCTGTTAATAAAGTATTTCATTCCCTCTCCCTTGGAGGGAGGTTGTTCTATGTCGGAGCAGGCACAAGTGGCAGGCTTGGTGTGATGGACGCATCTGAATGTCCACCGACTTTTATGACCTCACCTGATTTGATTCAAGCTGTTATGGCTGGAGGAGAGCAAGCCTTTTTTAAAGCAATCGAAGGGTCAGAGGACGAGGAGGATCAAGCCATTCTTGATCTCAAAGCTAAATCGTTCACTAAGAAAGATGTGGTTATTGGAATAACAGCAAGCGGAAGAACTCCATATCCCATAGGAGCTGTTAAATATGCTAAAGAATTAGGAGCATATACTATTTCTTTATCAAGTAATAAAGAATCAGTAATAAGTAAATATGCAGATTGTAATATAGAAGTAATTGTGGGACCAGAAGTACTGACTGGTTCTACAAGATTAAAAGCTGCCTCAGCGCACAAAATGATCCTTAATATGATTAGTACTGCTACAATGGTTAAGCTTGGTAAGGTATATGAAAATTTAATGGTTGATGTACATGCGAGTAACTATAAATTAAGAGAACGAGCAAAGCGAAATATTATGGAGATTACCAATGTTACATATGAAGAGGCAGGGGAAGTACTACAACAAACTAATTATGAAGTGAAGCCCGCGATTGTCATGATTAAAGGTGATGTGTCGCTTTCTGTAGCAAGAAAGGCAATTGTTGAAAACAATGGATATGTAAGAAACGCAATTAAATCACTATCATCGTAGGAAGCAACATTAATAGATTAATAATCTATTAATGAGTTTCATATATTAAAAATATAAAGGGGGTAAATACATTGAAAAAAATAATCAATGTTCGCACGCTGTTTTTGTTTGCAGTCATGTTAATGCTTGCGTTAGTAGTTGCTTGTTCATCAGATGACGGTGGCAATGAGGATAGCGGTTCCGACAAATCCGTAAATACAGCAGAAGGCGGTAATGGAGAGATCTCCGGAGATCTGGAAATTCAGTATTTTGTTGGAGGGTATGGAGATTCGTGGTGGAAAGAAGTTATTGGGGATTTTAAAGAAAAATATCCTGATGTAAACGTGATTGAGCATGCAGGTCCTAATATTAATGATGAGATGCGTTCCAGATGGGTGTCTAATGATCCGCCAGATGTTGTTTACATTGATGGTGCTGGATCTAGTGAAACTCAAATGGTAGAAGACGGTCAGTTGATGAATTTAACTGACTGGGTACAGGATATTGAACTGGATAATGGCGATAAGCTTGTTGATAGCTTTATCGTGGAGCCAGGTAAATTTGATGGAGAAATCTACTCCCTTCCATTAGTTTTTGATACATGGGGAACTTGGTATGACAAAGCATGGTTTGAAGAAGAAGGGTTTAAAGTTCCAAGTGACTTTGATAGCTTTATGAGCTCTATGCAGGAAATTAAAAAAGAAGCAGATATTGAACCTTTTGTAACATCTGGTCAGCATCCTTATTATTTCCTCCGCGGCATGCTCTATCCAGCATTTGGCGCAGCAGGTGGAGATGAATTGTTAGCAGATTTGATTACTGGTAAAGAGGGAGCCTGGACCAGTGATGTAGTTTTGGAAACAATGAAAAAGGTAGAAAAAATGCAAAAGGAAGGTATGTTTGATGAAGGGTTGGGAGCGTTGAACCATACCCAATCACAAATGAACTTCCTTCTACATGAAAATGCTTTTATTCCAGTAGGATTCTGGTTGCCTAATGAGATGGCAAATGACATACCTGATGGCTTAGAATTTGGTTTTATCCCTTCACCTATGCAAGATAAGGGAGAACCTTTCGCCATTGTACCTGATTTGCGTCCATTAGCAATTGCTGAGAACGCAGAGAACCCTGAAGCGGCTAAGGCTTTTGTTGAATTCGCTTTTACAAGAGATTATGCAATGTCCTTCTCTGAGCATACAGGAGCAATTATGAATATTACTGGGGTAGATTTGACTAAAAACGAAAATGTACCTAGCTACTTAACGGAAGCTAATGCTATGATTAATGATCCAGAGCAAGTACAAATCTATGAGAAGCCACACCCGATGAGTGCAGATTTAGAGACACCAATTGGCAATGCATTAATGTCCTTAATGTTAGGTAATATGTCTGCGGAAGAATTTGTTCAGGAAGCTGAAAAAGCTGCAGCGGATTACCGTAAATAAGAAAATGAGGCTGGTATGGGATATAGGGCATTTCCTTTGCTCCATGTCCCATACCGTTCATTTTTAAAAGGAAAGAGTGATGGAATGGTACAGTCAAAAAAACAAAAATATACTTTTTTGGCTTTTTGTTTGATTCCTACATTTATCATGTTTGCAATTTTTACTCTTTATCCACTGTTTAGTGGCTTATATTATTCATTTTTTGATTGGTCAGGCTCTTCACAGAATAAAGATTTTATAGGGATCGACAATTACATAAAGCTTTTTAATGATGCAATTATTCCCGGAACAATCATTCATGATTATTTTCTCGTGGCAACAAAAGTAATTGGTATTATGGTTATGGCATTATTTATCGCTGTGGCTTTAACACAATTGAAAATTAAGGAAGCTCCTTTTTATCGAATTGTTTTTTTCTTCCCAAATATTATGTCAGTTGTTGTAATAGGTATATTATGGACCTTTATCTATAACCCAAGTCTCGGTTTAATTAATTCGGGGTTAGAATTTATTGGACTTGAGAGTTGGGCAAGACCTTGGCTTGGAAGTGAAACATGGGCATTACCAAGTTTGGTGTTGCCATCCATCTGGGCTGGTATCGGCTTATTTATGCTAATGCTGATGGGAGGAATAGCTAATGTTTCGAAAAGTTATTATGAAGCTGCAGAAATTGATGGTGCTAATGAATGGCAGCAATTTTGGAAAGTTACCCTCCCATTAATATGGCCACAGATTAAAATTTCCGTGCTTTATATCGTAATAACTACATTAAACGGTTCCTTTATTATTGTACAGGTTATGACTGGTGGGGGGCCAAATAACTCTACACATGTTATGGGATCGTATTTATATCAACAAGCTTTTGTTCAATTCAACTTCGGATATGGAGCAACAATTGGAGTAATGATTCTTATATTCTCCTTACTAACAGTGCTAATTCTGCAATTCTTTATGCGAAGAGACAAAGTGGAGTACTAAGGTAGAAGAAATAGCAAAGGAGGAAACGAAGGTGAAAAGAAGTGTTGGTCAAATCCTTGGAAGAACAGGGATACGAATTCCTCTGATTTTATGGACAATTGCTGTGTTGTACCCAATTTTTTGGATGTTTCTTGGGGCGTTTAAGTCAAACGCTGAAATTTACAGAAATCCCTGGGGGTTTCCGGAAAGCTTTAGCTGGCAAAACTTTATCGACGCATGGAACAACTATAATATAGATACAAGCGTCTTTAATAGTTTATTCGTTACCGTGTTGGGGGCAGTAATTACATTGGTGCTAGCTATTCCAACTGCATACGCAATTGAACGATTGAATTTTAGAGGAAGTCGGTTTTTATTTACATTGTATGTATCTGCTATGATGATTCCTATGGTATTAGGCTGGATCCCATTATTCTTTTTATTAATGAAACTAAACTTGCTTGATAATATTATTGGTCTGTCTATTGTTTATGCGGTTAGTCAGTTGCCATTTACGATTTTTGTTTTAACAAGTTTTATGAGTACAATACCTAAATCCTTAGAAGAGTCGGCAGCAATGGATGGTCTGTCTCCGTATGGAGTGTTATGGAAGATTATTACTCCGCTAAGTATGTCAGGAATTATCACGGTGACTATTATGAATGCGATACAGTTTTGGAATGAATACTTTATGGCACTGATCTTTTTGCAAACACAGGAAAATTACACATTAGCTCTAGCAATTGATTTTATAAGCAGTGAGGCGCAATATACGAACGCATGGGGCACATTATTTGCAAGTCTGGTCATAGCAATTACTCCTGTTATTATATTATATGCCATTTTCCAGCAAAGGATTGCAAAGGGAATGACAGAAGGTGCAATTAAAGGATAAGATTGATAAAAACAGCATCCCTATAAGCGGATGCTGTTTTTTCGGTTCTCATATATGCTGAGACTATTCAATGATATTAGTATAATAGGTAGCCTTTACGTAGTTTCTCAAAGTCTTTCAACTCATGTTTCCATTGCTTTTGAATTTCCTTTACAGATGATCCGCTCTCAATTGCTTCGCGAACCCAACCATTGCCAATTAGATTATCAAAAAACGAAATACCTGAACTGTTTTCTGCTCGAAATGCAAAATCCTCCGGATACATGTCATGAATTGTTTTTACAATGTGCAGTCCAGTTTCTACAGGCCTATATGCTTTCTTATTTGTTACATGAATTTGAATGCCATGACTTAATTTGCCGCTATGCTTTGAAAAGGATGGTGTAAAAGATGCTGCACGGAATTTCATTCCCGGCAAATTCTTCTTAGATAATTCTGCAGCAAGGTCGGTTCCATTTATAAAAGGTGCACCGATAAGCTCAAAAGGTTTCGTTGTCCCACGGCCTTCTGATACATTGGTCCCCTCAATTAAAGCTGCACCCGGGTACACAATTGCTGTCGTCAGTGTTGGCATATTTGGAGATGGTAAAACGAATTCCAGGCCGGTATCATCGTAATACATATTTCTTTTCCAACCATTCATTTTTACTACTTTCAAGTCAGCATCAATCTGAAACTCTTCATTAAATAACTCTGCCAATTCACCGACGGTCATACCGTGGCGTAATGGTATTGGATATTTTCCAACAAAAGATGCATAATCGGGGTCAAGCACCGGGCCTTCTACTTTATGACCACCAAGCGGATTTGGACGGTCAAGTACAATAAATGGAATATCGTTTTCCTGTGCTGCTTCCATTGCGTAAGCCATTGTATAAATATACGTATAGAAACGTGTTCCTACATCCTGAATATCGAAAAGCAATACATCAATGCCCTCGAGCATTTCAGGTGTTGGTTTACGTGTTTTTCCATATAAACTGTATACAGGTAAGCCGGTCTCTTCATCCAAATAGTACTCCACATATTCACCTGCCTGTGCGTCACCACGCACCCCATGTTCCGGACCGTAAAGTGCTGTAAGATCGACGTCAGGGTCATTATGCAATAGATCAACAATACTGTTTAAATCCTGATCAACTCCTGTAGGTTGGTAATTAAACCAACCCGCTTTCCTTCAATAAGGCTTTTTTGTTCTTCAAGTAAAATTTCCACTCCTAATTTTAGCTCGTTTGAATTTCCTTTCTTTTTTCCATTTCCCCTATCAGCAAATGCAGCAGTGAGAGAACTTAAGATCAGAAGTGCCGTAAAAAACATAATAAACGATTTTTTCATTTTCCAACACACTCCTTTAATTATAAAAATGAATTTTTCTTAATAAGAAAGGCCTGTTCCAAAGTTATACAAAATGTCACCATATTGGTTAGGAATCGTGACAGGCAGAAGGCCAGTAGGGTTATTTTTACCAAACAATGTTGCTGCGGTAGCCCGGAAGCTTGCATCTCTGAAACCATATTGAGCAATGAAGGCATCAATTTCTGGATATGCCATAATATCATATGGGTTTCGAATTGCTACTCCTGTAACAGGTGCTTCTACATGTTCTATCAACTGATTTACCAACTGCATTTGTGAACTTTCTGGTGATCGGCCGTTGACGTTATACGTATATGTTCCTACAATTACAGTTGCAGCTTCTTGTAATTGAGCAAGCTGACTATTGGAAATTGGTCCGGTAGCCTGTATCAATTCTGTGTTCGCATGGTGACTTTTCACTGCGTCGAAAAGATCTGTAATAAATGTGTTGCCAACTACAACAACTTTATCCTCTGATGAGAGAGAAAGGGGTAGAATAGCATCATTCTTTACAAGTGTTATTGAGTGGTCAGCTGCTTTTTTCTCAACCTCTTTATGTTGATCTGAGCCAACAATCTGCTCCGCATTCTTTATCTTTGCAGAGATTGGTAATGGATTCTCTTTCTTGATAATCCCACGATTAATCTTTAACTTGAGTATTCGCTCTACAGAAGCACTTACACGTGCTTCTGTTATTTCACCAGTTTCTACAGCCTCGTATAATCCCTCTGCTACTTCTTCCAGTCCTACAGGCATTAGGATTATATCAGTACCAGCATTCACTGCTCGAATCACTGCGTCAACAGAGCCGAAATGATCGGAGATTGCCTTCATATTCAAAGCATCAGTAATAATCAATCCATCATAATTCATTTCTTCTCGCATTAGCTCTGTCAGTACTTTATAGGAAAGGGTAGCAGGTAATGAAATTTCCGAGCCATCTTTTTTTGAAATAACCTTTGTGTTATCTATTTTTGGAAAAGTTACGTGTGCTGTCATAACAGCATCTATTTCATTATTCATTACTTGTTGAAATGGATATAGTTCCACTTTTTTTAAACGTTCTAAATCGTAAGGCACTTCAGGCACTCCTAAATGGGAATCAACCGCTGTATCTCCATGGCCTGGAAAATGCTTTGCAGTTGCTGCTACTCCAGTGTTTTGTAATCCTTTGGAATAGGCCACTCCTAGATCAGCAACAAGTTTAGGATCTTCACCAAATGAACGTACACCAATTACAGGGTTATCAGGATTATTATTAACATCTAATACAGGTGCCAGATTCATATTGATACCAAGTGCGTTCAGCTCTTCGCCAATTACTTCTCCAACCTGTGCTGCTAATTCCGGGGAACGAGTTGCACCCAATGCCATGTTTCCTGGCATGTCAGTTCCGGATTGCAAGCGTGTCACAATGCCTCCTTCCTGATCTATTGTTATCATGAGGCCATAATTTTCAGCGGCGTTTTGATAGTCTGCTACAAGTTTTGTTGTTTGTTCTGTTGTCACTACGTTTTCTCTAAAAAGAATAATCCCACCTAAATGATAATCCTTTACTAACTGTTCAATTTCAGGAAGCATCTCCGTTACGTCCTCACCATCCCATTTACGGAAGTCAGGCATTAACATCTGCCCGATTTTTTCTTTAATAGTCATACGCTCGACTGCTTGTTCAATGAGATTATAGCGTTCTCCCTTACTCTTTAGAACAAGTTGTTTTCCTTTTTTATGATGGACAGCAATTTGATCTGTAAATTTACCATCTGATACAGTAATCCAAGAGCGGCCATTTTGACCAGTAAAAGTAACCTTTCCATTCTGATCTACAGTAGCAACATTTTTATTACGTGAACTCCAAGTTATATCTTTATTTATCTCTGTGAAATGTCCATCCTTATAAAGGTGTAATGCTTGTAAATCAATGTGTTTATTTTCTACGTTTATATCTGCTTCAGGTACATTTTGTAAAATTATGACATCATTTATGTGGTTTTCTGCCTCTGCAGAAATTAGTGTAGTACTAAGAGAACTAAAAACTATGATAGTAAATAATATAAGAAGAAAGCTCGTCTTTTTAGAAAACATTATTATTAACCTCCTTTAATGTTTTTTAGTAAGCTCTTTTTGTCCAATCGTCACTTTTCAAGGAAAGAGGTAGTTTTCGTCCTTCTTTAGTTTCTAATCCCAGATTAGTAACATACCAACCTCTGCCATTATTATAAGCATCTGTTTCATAGTTGAAGCGAAGATGGGTTGCATGTGCAGGAATTTGAATCTCTGTGGTCTTCCACCCTACACTGCTTCCAGTGAAAGGAGAATGAACAGGAGACCAATTCTTTCCATCACTTGATATCTCAACCAAACCTTTGTCGTAATTTTTTTCCGTTCGATACCATGTATCAAATGTGAGGACCGCAGCTTGATTGTTTGTTAATTCGGCCGTAAGCGTTCGATTTAATTGATCACCATATCCTGAAAACCATGCTTTTTCATTACTTGGAATACTAACAGGTATGGCATCTGCAACTTGCCGGGCAAACTGGCGTCTTGCTGGATTAGTGGAGACTGTTTCCCTTGTCGGATGTACTCGGTTTGTCAACAGAATGGCAATGGTGTCATTATTACCATTAATAACAAGTGAGGTTCCTGTATAACCAGTATGTCCTATGGAGCTGGCTTCTGATAAACCATCCATGTACCAGCTTTGCGAAAGCTCCCAACCAAGACCGTGTTCATCTCCTGGAAATTGTGGAATTTGATTATTTACTAACAGGGATACTGTTTTAGGCTGAAGTATTTGTTTACCGCCGTAGCGACCATCGTTTATGAACATATGGGCGAGTTTTGCTAAATCTTTTGCAGTAGAAAACACACCAGCATGTCCAGCTATTCCATCAAGCGACCAGGCGCTTTCATCGTGCACCTCGCCCCAAACGAGTCCTCTATTCGTCCATGGCTGAAATTCTGTTGCGGCAATTCTTTGTTTTAAATGCTTCGGTGGGTTGTACATCGTGTCATTCATTTTTAATGGTTTAGTGATCTTATCAGCTACAAATTCATCTAATCTTTGTCCGGAAAGTCGTTCTATTAGTGCGCCTAATGTGATCATATTTAGATCACTGTAGGTATAAGTCGAACCAGGTTCATTACTTAGCGGGTATTGAAAAACATATTGTAGTCGATCTTCACGATTTTCACCTATTGTATAGAGAGGAATCCATGGCTTAAAGCCGGAAGTATGTGTCATGAGTTGCTCAATCGTTACATTTTGTTTTCCATTTTCAGCAAATTCGGGGATATATTTAGCTACTGGATCATCTAACTCAAAATAATCTTCTTCATACAGTTTCATAGCCGCAGTAGTTGTAAATATTTTGCTAATGGAAGCAAGATCGAAAATGGTGTCCTTTCTCATAGATATAGAGTTCTCAGCTAATGTCCCTTCATCATCGGTATAACGAAATGCATCTCCATATGCTTCATGTTGAACAATATGACCTCTTCGGGCGACTAGTGTAACGGCACCGGGCATTGCATTCTTATTGATCATCTTCAACATAACTTGGTCAATATCCGATAACGGTCCCTTAATCATGCCGGCTCCACGGGCAGAACCGGGGTGAAGCACCGGTGAAGTAGGGCCTGGAGTACCCCAGGAAAAGACAGGATGAGCCTTTTGAGCTACGGCTTGTTTTTTATCTCTTGTCTCAATCGTTGGTGCAGGGGGGGTATCAGCTTCGGCATTAATGTTTGGTTGCGAGCTAAAGATTATACTGGTGGACAACAAGAGGGAAAAAGACAAATAAGCTGTTTTTCTCATATGATTCCTCCTTTAGTAATTGAAAGCAACTTGATAGTTTTGATTTAATATGTAAATGCTTTCATTAAAACAAGATTAACCCAAACATTGCTTATAAGTATATGGGCTCAAGGTTCTGAATTTAACGAAAAATTTAAATATATAGTACTTAAAAACCGGGTAAAAAGAGTTATTATTGAAAAGGCCAGCATCTCAAGTTAAAAATATTGCATACTTGTAATCTGCTTACCATAAAACTAATTAAACAGTAAATTTAATAATTTTTGATTTTATAAAATATTTAGTTTAAACTAAAAGAATCAAGGTAATAGGTAAAAAGAACTTTCTTTAATTCAATAGGAGGGGTTTAGATGGAATTTGCTATTAGTGGCTGGACATTATTCTGGTTTGCTGTTCCCATGCCATTGCTAATTGTTTGGGCAACAATAACCTTTTTCACGGAGAAGGGAAGTGAAAAAGAATGAATCCAACTTTAGTAACGTTTATTGCTTATCTTATTGTGATGATCGCAATTGGTCTCATTACATATCGAATGACTCACACTCTATCAGACTATGTACTTGGAGGAAGGAAATTAAATAGTTGGGTAACCGCTTTTTCAGCCGCAGCCAGTGATTTTAGTGGGTGGCTATTAATCGGGCTACCTGGTGCTGCTTATGCTGCAGGCCTTGGAACTTGGAGCTTGTGGATTGCGGTGGGTTTGGCAATCGGTGCAATGATCAACTGGCAGTATGTTGCCAAGCGATTACGAATTTATACAGAATACTCAAATGATTCGATTACACTTCCACAGTTTTTTGAAAATCGGTATAGAGATAAATCGCATTTATTGCGGGTTATATCCGCACTTTTCATTCTAGCATTTTTCTTGTTTTACACTGCATCGGGGCTTGTCGCAGGGGCAAAGCTTTTCCAAGGAACCTTTGATGTCAGTTATCATTTTTCATTGACCTTGGGCGCAATTATAATTGTAGCCTATACTTTTTTAGGGGGTTTTTTGGCAGTAAGTATTACTGATTTTATTCAGGGTGCATTAATGTCTGCAGCACTAGCGTTTACGGCAATTTATGGGCTTATATCTATAGGTGGATTTGGAGAACTGTTTAATCAGCTAGGCTCGATTGATCCAAGTCTAATAAATGCTTTTGCAGATACTGCATACGATCAGCCTAATGGGGTGTTTTGGGATTCAGCAGGCGCGATTGGAGCTGTAGGAATTATTTCTGCTCTTGCATGGGGGCTCGGCTATTTCGGTCAGCCACATATATTAGCTCGTTTTATGGCAATTCGTTCCCACAAAGAAATTAGAAAAGCAAGATTGATTAGCGTCAGTTTAGGTCTTGTTATCCCTTTATACGGCTCTTTAATTGTTGGAATGTTAGGGATTGTAACCTTTGATCAACCACTTGCAGATTCAGAGCAAGTGTTTATTCAACTCGTACAGGTGGTCTATAATCCTTGGATCGCCGGAATATTATTAGCAGCTGTTCTAGCTGCAATAATGAGTACAGTAGATTCTCAACTTCTTGTATCGTCCAGTGCGCTATCTGAAGACTTCTACCGGAGATATTTCCGAAAGCAAGCCAGTGATAAGGAACTTGTTTGGGTAGGAAGGATTTCAGTTCTCGTTATTGCCATTGTTGCCGTACTAATTGCATGGAACGAAACAAGTTCTGTACTCAACTTGGTAGGATATGCATGGGCTGGATTCGGTGCCACCTTTGGACCGCCAATTCTCTTTTCTTTATTTTGGCGTAAAACGTCTCGCAATGGGATTGTAGCGGGAATGTTAGTTGGTGGATTAACTGTATTTATATGGCCAATGACCGGGTCAGCATTATATGAAATGGTCCCAGGCTTTGCGTTTTCTTGTATTGCAATAATAATCTTTAGTCTGCTTGGCGGTGGGCCATCTAAAGAAGTTGTTGAAGAATATGATAAAGTTGCTGGTGTAAAATAATAATCTAGGAGTGTTCGCAGATGAGTCAAAATAAACTTTACGGTAATACACCATGTTTTTTGGAAGGAAAAAAGGTAAACCTAAAAGATAATTCCACTAACGATCAGGATGTACTTATTTATGGTGTTCCTTGGGAAGGTGCGGTTACATGGGGAGATTATACTGGATGTGAACTTGGTCCTAAAGTAATCAGATTAAATTCAGCACGTTACTCTGGATATTTACCTGAATTAGATGGAATTGATGTGTTGAGTCATTATAAAATTGGTGATCTCGGTGATGTTGATGTCTTACCGGCAGATACAATCGAAACAATGAATCGCATTGAAAATTTTGCTAGCGAAGTTTGGAAAACAAATAAATTTCCTGTAGCATTTGGTGGCGATCATGGTATTACCTATCCAATTGTAAAAGCATTAAGTGAAGAAGTGGATGGGCAGGTAGGTATTATTCATTTGGATGCCCACTACGATAACTATAAAGATTATCAAGGTGATTTATATGCTAGAAGCACACCATTCCATCGTATTTATGAGAGTGAAAGCGTTAGGAATGAAAGTATTGTTCATATGGGCATTCACGGTCCAAGAAATGCACCGGAAACAGGGAAATATGCTGAAGAAGTCGGTGCCACCACAATTTCCGTAAGAGAAATACGAAAAGCGAAAGATTTAGCAGAACTTGCAAAGAAAGCTTATGACATTGCCAGTAAAGGAACGGAAGCAGTTTATTTAAGTATTTGCAGTGATGTACTTGATTTCGCTTTTAATCCAGGTGGACCTGTAGATGGTAACGGACTAACATCATTTGAACTATTAGAGCTTGTCCACGAGTTTGCAAAGTTAGGTATTCGTGGAATGGATTATGTAGAAGTTTATCCACAGCAGGACACAAATGACAATTCATCCCATTTTGTAACATATGCGGTATTATACGCGCTTGCAGGGAATATTCTGCATGAACAAATGAAGGGATGATAGATTAAAAAATGAAAGGCCACTCTATTTTAGGGTGGTCTTTTTAATTGTTCGGGAAATCTCTAAGAAAAGGAGCCATATCAGGTGAAGTGCAGGAATGACGGACATTGAAGCACGGAAACAGGTAGGGAATGTCTATCATCAAGCGCATGACAGACATTGAAGCACGGAAACAGGCAGGGAATGTCTATCATCAAGCTCATGACGGACATTGAAGCATGGAAACAGAAGCTGAATGTCTATCATACGAGTGTAAAGCCCCATTATAGCTTAAATAGAGAGTGGATGTTTTCACTGGATATTTAGTTTGAAAACATGACCTTTGTACTAAATATTTTCAGTAACCCAGCCGATATAAATATTATATCTGTAAATTAAGGGGCGTATTAACAGCATGGCAATAACATTAAAAAGAAAAAAGCTGGAAAAAGTGCAAGAGCAAACTCTTTTAGAACAAAGCAAAAAAATGAAGCCTATTTTTCAAGTTGCTAAAGGATCAGATTTGGAAAAACAGTTAAATATGCTTGATTTGACAGAAGACGATTTTGCAGTTGCACAGGCATTAAAGCCTTATGTGGAGAAAGAAAATATTGCAATCATTGATAATTTCTATCAAAATTTGGAGCATAATCCTAACTTAATGGAAATCATCGAAGCGAGCAGCTCCATTGAACGTTTGAAAAAAACTCTAAATCGTCATATTGTTGAAATGTTTTCAGGGGAGATAAGTCAAGAATTTATTCAACGAAGGAAGCGTATTGCCTTAATCCATGTAAAAATTGGTCTGACTCAAAAATGGTACATCGCATCCTTCCAGAAAATATTTGATGGATTGCTCAATATTATCATAAAAAATTTACCAAATCAGGATGACAGAGTCCTTGCTATCAAAGTTGTGACTAAATTATTGAACTTAGAACAGCAGGTGGTGTTAGAGGCTTATGATGATGAAGTGATCCGTGTAAAAGATGAAGAAGCAAAATCAAAAATGAGAATACTTGACTCTTTGGAGGGTACAGCAGAGGAATTAGCTTTACTTGGAGAAGAAACGATTGCTTCAATTACAGAAATGACTGGACAGGTAGATGTAATTACGAACAATTCAAAATCAGGCACTGAATTAGCAATAGAAGCGAAAAAAGCAGCTGATGAGGGACAAGCAAAGTTAGCAGAAATGAATGATTCCATTGAAAACATGGAGTCAGGTACAAAAAAAGTAAATCAGGATATGGCAGGATTGGAAACCACTTCTACACAAATTAAGGAAATTATTGAGATTGTTAAAACAATTGCAGAACAAACGAATTTACTTGCACTTAATGCTTCTATTGAGGCAGCCAGAGCTGGAGAACACGGACGTGGTTTTGCTGTAGTTGCTGAAGAAGTAAGAAAGCTGGCGGAACAAACCGGAAGCTCAGTAACTAATGTGACAGAATTGGTGAACAAAACAAATGAGCAGGTTTTTAATAGTTCAGCATCATTACAGGAAGTAGATGGCTTCCTCACAGATATTAAAACACAGATGGTTAACACGGAAGCAGCTTTTGGTAAAATTGATAGTCGTATGGAAAAAACACAAGAGAGTAATCAGCGTATTCAGGATGACCTTGAGATGTTTGAGGAGGCTATCGGAGGGATTGAGCAGTCAGCAGTAACAATTAAAGGATCTGCAAAACGTTTAAGTGAACTAATGGAAGAGAAGAATAGATAACTTAGGAAGCACACTTCTTTTTGAAGGGTGCTTTTTACTTACCAGTTAACTTTAGTTTTTTCTACTTTAATACATCATCTTCTTCAAATCCAATCCATGTCTACTCGAGTTTTGAAGTAATAATCCTAAAAGCCAACTTTTTAGAAAGAGCTGTTATACCAACACAGTTATAAATACCTATGTATAACTGGAAAATAATCCTATATACACTTGTTGCACTAAATTATAAATGTTATGATCAAGTTGTATTAAATTCAAGATAACTTGATAAGGAGGGAACAGGTTGACCAAGGAAATGATGGAAGATCTGTTACATTCTATCACGCAATGGCTGGATGAATTAAAAGATATAAAGGAAAACGGCCAACAAATTGATGAACTTTATTCAAATCTAGAAACAGAAGCATCTAATCTGGAGAGTCACCTTCAAGGGCTTCAGCAAAATATTAAGCAATTGGATAAAAAGTTAGCAATGGTGATAGAAAGAAGAATGACAACCGGGACAGAAAAGTTAATAGCACGGAGAGCATTTTAAAGAAGTAAAAGCGTGCGATATGCAGGCTTATTTTTTTTGAAGTAAGCTACAGCAGCCCACCTTTTTGTCTTAGACAAAGTTTGATAGAATAAAATAAATACCGATCCAACATATGAGGAGGTAAACGGTATGAATACTTTTGCGCAAGCTCCGATTTGTCCTAAATGCAAAACAAGGCAGACATATATCATTGACCCTGACAACCGAAGTAATCAAGCGCTCCCTCCAAAAACACAATTTGAGCCCGTTATAGAGGGTAATAAAGAATATTATTGCATGGGCTGCGGAAATATATGGACCAAATATGAAGGGAGAAAGCCATATCAAAAAATAAAGTCTATCTATGCATATATAGGAGGGTATTCTGGTCCTGGTTTTCAAATAAGAGTAAATATAGAACAAAAGAAATTATCATACACTTCTTTCTTATTTAATGACAATGTAGATAAAGAACACAGAAAAATACCATCAGACTATGAAATAAAAGCTTTTCTTTCCGAACTGTATGAATGCAGCTTCTTAAATTGGGCTGATAGATACGACGATTTCTGTGTGTTGGATGGCACCTCCTGGCGTATTGAGATTGAACTGGATACCCATTGTGACATTAAGTTGGGTAGTAATCATTACCCTGCCACATGGAAAAAATTTTGTAAAGCTGTTGCAAATCTGAGCGGAAGAGAATTTTATTAGTTTATAGAAGAAAAATACTCACTATTATTTTCTATTGTCCTCCTTGGTTTCCCGCGAATCTAACTAACAAGGAGGCTCTTTGCTTTCTTCTCACATATTCTTTCCAGTTTTCTACGGCATTTCTCCTCATAAAAAGGATTGTCCAACTTGTTCGTTTTTATCTTACCAATCTTCTTCCTCACTTCCGTATTATGAATAACAATGTCGTGTATTTCCCCTTTCTGAAGAAATTCCTGAAACCATTGCTTTTTCTTTAGTTGTTGTATGTTTTTTTCTATATCTTCCTCTGTCACCTTTTTGAACTCGTAGCTTTCAAATAGGAAAATCAATACATCAATTAATAATCCCATATGACAATTCTCCTTTGTATGGTTTTCTATTTCTAATACGTAAAAGTGAGGTAAAGGTTTCGAATTATATTTAATATTCATAAGAGTAACGCGCTTTATGTCGGCTAAACACAATGAATAATCTATGAAGTGATGCATTTTCTGCTATCATCAAAAAAACTTTTAAAATGAGAAGGCATATATGGTGTGCAGATAAGACTGATTCATGGTATTATTCACCGTATATTGACTTTTTAGAAAAGATGATTATTTGTGGGGTGGAAGTTGTGAAAAAGAAGCGCTTTCTAAGCAAATTAAAAAACATTGGACCAGGAGCAATGGTCGGAGCGGCAATTATTGGTCCAGGAACGGTGACGACTGCCTCTCAGACCGGAGCTACTTTTGGTTATACATTAATCTGGGCTATTGTTTTCTCCATTATAGCTACAATGTTTTTACAAGAAATGACTACAAGGCTGGGAGTAGTGTCTCGAATGGACATGGGTACTGCATTTCGTCGTCAATTTAGTCATCCACTATTAAGAGCAATTACAGTTATTCTAATAGTTTCTGCAATCACAATCGGTAATGCAGCATATGAAGCGGGGAATATTACAGGAGGAGCTGTTGGCCTGGGAGCAATGACTAATATCCCGGTTAATGTTTGGGGAATTATAACAGGATTGTAGCTGGTGCATTACTTTTAATTGGCAACTACAAGGTAATTGAAAAAATATTCATTGTGCTAATTGTGGTAATGAGTATTAGTTTTGTACTCACTGCAATTGTAGTAAAACCAGACATAGCAGCAATGGCAGCTGGTTTTGTTCCAAAAGTGCCAGATGGAACTGCAATTCTAGTCATTTCTTTAATTGGTACCACCATTGTTCCATACACTCTATTTTTACAGTCTGCCACTGTGCAGGAACGCTGGAAAGGTAAAGAAGGATTACACGAAAGCCGTTTTGATATTATTGCTTCACTACTAGGAGTAATGGTTGTGTCTATTTCAATTATTGTTTCAGCTGCAGTGGCATTTCCACTTGGTACTGGGATTAAAAATCCTGCTGATATGGCGTTGCAATTGGAACCTATACTAGGAAGCTGGGCAAAATATGTCTTCTCGGTAGGAATATTTGCAGCAGGCATCACTTCCTCCATGACAGCACCACTTGCTGCAGCTTATGCTACCACAGGTATACTTGGTTGGAAACAGGATATGAAATCAAATCGGTTCCGAGGTATATGGGCTTTCATCATTCTAGTAGGTGTTATTTTCTCAGGTATGGGTTACAGTCCATTAGATTTAATCCTTTTTTCACAATATGCTAACGGGCTTATACTACCAATTATTGTGTTATTCTTTCTTCTGGTAATGAATAACAAAAGGCTATTGGGTGAAAATATGAACCGCACATGGATGAATATTGTAGGTTGGATAATTTTTGGTATTACTGTGCTTTTAACATTAAATGCATTTAATATTATATAAAGAAAATCTGTATAGCATCTCTAAAATACCCAGTAAGAGCAAAACCTCTTTATTTCTCTTAAGAAAAAATCATGCTATCCTATAAGAACAACCAATCAATCAACCAATTTATAGGATAAGAAGGCTAATAGAAAGAAGGTTGTAGAAGGAGGGATACTATGTCTCTAGATAAGGAAAATGAAAAGAAGCGTTTGGAATTACAAATGAAGTGGTGTGAGCAGAAGGACTATTTACTTGAAAAAATAAATGAGAAGTTGGAGGAAATGAAGTCCATTGCAGTATACGCTGTAGAAGAAGAACTCTCTGCTTCAGAAAGACAAGAATTAAATGAACAACTCAATTATTTGAAAGTAGAGGTGGATATGCTGCAAAGTCAAATGCAGCCTACGATTCATTAATAAAAAAAACACCATAAAGACTTTAGCAACAAGTCTAAATAAGTTCCAAACATATAGTTAACTTAATTAGTATATTAGTAAACAAATACATACATAACAAAACTGCCAATCTAAAAAGGATTGGCAGTTTTGTTGCTATCGCTTCCACATACACGATCTAATTTTCAATAAGTGTGTTCCGTAAGTAGGTTATTACACTTTCAATTGCTTGAACTGCCACTTGGTTTTCCATTTCCATATCAAATGAATGCTTTCCACCAGGGATGGTTATCAATTTATTTGGCACATTAGCCTCATCTAACATACGTGCCATTTTAATGGATTCTTCATAAGGCACATCCTCATCTGCATCTCCATGGAGCAACAATGTTTCAGGAAAATCATTGTCTATATTTTTAATAGGACAATAGATGTCAAGCTTTGAAGTTTCCATCCCTGCTACATAGTCAAGCCATTTCCCTTGTTGCCTGCAATAAAGATAAATAGCATACCGTTTCTGTATAGGGGAGGATGAAATAACTTCATTCCGGATGAGTTGCTTTGCAAGCATTTCAGGTACAGAAGTCATCTTGGTATAATGAAGGCTTGGATTTCGATACCAATCACCAGTTATATCTCCGTAACCATAAAAAGAAACGATTGCTTTTGGTCTAACTTCAAACGTACCAGATAAAAGAGCAAGGTAACCCCCAGCAGAGCTTCCAATGACAGCAATTTTTTCCCTGTTAAAGTCAAACGGTGCTTTCTTATATAGCCAAATCAACAGATCCTCTATATCTTCCTTTATACATGGAAGCTTTGTTTCCGGGGCAAGTCGGTAATCAACAGAAAAGACGTGAAATCCTGCCTCATTATACATTTGAATTTGCTTTTTGTTCATATCGCTTTTTGTACCCCAGATTAAACCTCCTCCATGAATATAGACAAGTAATGGAGCATACTGTTCACTCGTTGGATGAAGTTCCCCTTTTATTTCGCAATTTTCTACTGTCTTATAAACATAGGTCACTTCCATTTTAAATCATCTCTTTCTTCAAATAAACTCACATATCTAACTATAGCAGTTGTTGCAGATAACGCTCCAAAACATGCGTATGGAACATCCTTTGGTGTATACAATTTCATTGGTATGTGTGGCTCTATCTTGGCTCCGTATATCACAGGTTACCTTACAGATGTAACTGGAAGCATGAATATAGGTTTCTATTTTGCAGCAGCTTTATTGATAATTGGTACAATCGCAGTACTATTCATGGATGAATCAGAAAGTCCAAACGTAGATGAAGCCTTAATTCATGAAAAATAAAATAATGATAGTTGAACAAACTGCTTCTTGATTGCTTAATGGCATATAAGAGCAGTTTTTATATCTGTTAATTTTGTTAACTATACTGCTGTATAGATATCACACTTTTAATTAAACTTTATTTAATAACTGCCGATATATAAATTAGAAAACTGTAAAATCAATTAAACTGCTATACTATAAGAAACTAGCACGTAAAACTATAGAGGTGAATAAAATGAGAATAGGCGGACTTGCTTCAGGGATGGACATTGATTCCCTTGTAGCTGACCTAATGAAAGCAGAGCGTCTACCAATGCAAAAAATGCAACAAGATCGGACATGGATGACATGGCAACGGGATGCCTTCCGAGAAGTCAATACAAAATTTCTTAACTTTCGATCAGAGCTTACTAAAATGAAATTATCGACAACTTTCCGGTCAAGAATGACATCAACAACGAATGAAAATTATGTATCTGCTACAGCTACAAGTGCAGCTGGATTATCATCGTATACTATTTCAGATGTGAAAAAACTGGCGACTGCTGCAACGAAAGTGAATGGAGGGCCCGTGTTTCAGGATGCAAAATCAATTGATACACGCAAAAGCTTGGCAGAATTGCAATCCAGATTTTCGAATACTACTGATTTTAAATGGGAGCAGGGAAGCGTTAAAAAAGAGACCGTCAACGTAGATAAAGAGGGAAGTGTTTTTAAACTTAATCTGCAAACCGGCACAAATATTAAAAATATAGAAGAAATGTCAGTAAAGGTAGGAAATACATATTTTAAAGTTGTAGACGCTGCCGGGAATACTAAGCCTTTAGAAGGCGAGGTTTTGATTGATAAAGGAACTGGTGAGCTGACTTTTAATGAGCCATTAAAAACGGGAAGCGATATAAAGGTAAATTATACAACAGATTTACAAATCGATACGATGAAAACGGGAGCAGAAGGTAAGACGATTAAGCTATCGAATCAGGGGATATCTGAAGACGAGTTTGAAATGAAAATAGGCGGTGAAACATATAAAGCAAAAGGTGGGAACATTTATTTGTCGACTGATTCTAGCTTTGCCAATCCCCAGGGAACTATAAATACAGAAACAGGCGTAATAACTAGGAATGAAGCAATTCCTAAAGATACCGATGTAGAAGTAACATATAAATACGATTACACAAGCTTCCGTGTAGGTGCCCATACAAAAGACGGTGAAAAAGAAGAAGCCTTTAATATAAAAGCAAGTCAATCCTTTGATTCTATGATTAGTCAGGTGAACAGTGCGAATGTCGGTGTAAGTATGTTCTATGACTCTGTTAAAGGTCAAATGACACTGAATCGGACGGAGACGGGTAACTTTAATGGCAACGAACATGGTAGCACTGATTATTCGACTAATGATCAAGAAATCATTACAAAAGGCACGTTCATTCAAAATCAGTTGCAGTTTTCCACCGGTACAGAAACGGGTGGCACAGATGCTCACTTTACCATTAATGGTTTGGAAACAACCAGGAGTTCCAATTCTTTTACTATTTCAGGGGTTACCTTTAATCTAAAACAAACCTTTTCTGGAGAGGATGTGAAAGTAAACATCTCAAATGATTCCAACACCGTATTTGAAAATATCAAAGGTTTCGTGGAAAAATACAATGAATTAATTGGTGGTATTCAAGATCGCTTGCAAGAAGACAGGTACAAAGATTACCGGCCATTAACAGATAAACAACGGGAAGAAATGAGCGACAAACAACAGGAGTTATGGGAAGAAAAATCGAAAAGTGGATTACTTCGCAGAGATTCGACATTATCAAGTGCACTAAATGATATGCGACGTGACTTCTATACACCTGTAAATAATGGCGAGATCCCTTCTGCGATGCAACAATTAGCTAGTATTGGTATCAGCACAACTGCCAATTATTTAGAAGGTGGAAAACTGGAAATCAATGAGGCTAAATTAAAAAAAGCGATTGAAGAAAATCCGGAAGCGGTAGAAAAGCTGTTTAAAAATGATGGAACTGGCTATGGTCAGCAAGGAATTTTGGATAGATTAACAGATACAGCCAATAAAGTAATGGATACGATTAAAACAAAAGCAGGGAACACATTTCAAACTGAAAACCAGTATACAATGGGAAGACAGTTGGATGATCTCAAAGATCGTATATCTTCTTTTGAAAAGCGACTTGTTCAAGTAGAGGATCGCTATTGGCGACAGTTTACAGCTATGGAAAAAGCAATTCAAAGAGCAAATCAGCAATCCATGTATCTTATGCAGCAATTTGGTGGAGGCATGTAAATATGGGATTAAAAAGAAAGCCCCTGCAATTTGATTAAATGCAGGGGCTTTCTTATATATATTACTAAGACTAGGAGTAAGGATATTGTCTTGCTTTATGCTGAATACTAATCCATTTTGTAGTAGTGAAGGCATCTAGACTCCAGTCTCCATTCAGACGACCTAAGCCGGAATTTTTCACCCCACCGAATGCAACATTTGGTTCATCATTTATTGTCCCATCGTTTATATGAATCATCCCTGTGTCCATTTGCTTGGCCAACTCTGCTCCTCGTTCTACATTTCTAGTATGAATGGCTCCACTAAGACCGTAAAGACTATTATTTGCATACGAAAGTACCTCTTGGTCATTTTTTACTTTCATAATACTTACAACTGGCGCGAATAATTCTTCCTTCGCTAACGACATATCAGGTGTGACATTCGTAAATACAACTGGTTCCACAACATTCCCCTTAACTTCTCCTCTAATTACAGGGACAGCTCCTTCCTCTATTCCTTTTTCTATGAGCGCCACGGTTCCTTTTACTTGCTGTTCATTTATTAAAGGCCCTATGATGGTGCTTGGATCGCTTGGATCGCCGCATGTTAATGTTGCCACTTTGGCTGTGTATTTATCTACAAATTCTTGATAAATTGCTTCATGAACAATTAAACGATTTGCAGACATACAAATTTGTCCCTGGTGAGTAAAGCGACTGAAAACTGCAGCGCTTACGGCTAGGTCAATATCTGCGTCTTCAAGCACAACAAGTGCACTATTGCCTCCCAATTCCAAGTGTGCTTCCTTTAAATGTTTACCTGCAACTGCTCCGATGTGTTTTCCAACCTTCGTTGAACCTGTAAAAGATATGGCACGAGGTATCGGGTGTGCTACAAAGTGATCACCGATTTCCGATATCTCAGTTGTGATAACGTTAAGCAGACCTTCAGGTAATCCGGCTTCCTCAAAAATCTTCGCAATCATCGTTCCGCCGGTAATAGAAGTATGTTCGTGTGGTTTAAGAACCACTCCGTTTCCTGTTGCTAGAGCTGGCGCAACTGATTTCATAGAAAGGAAAAACGGAAAGTTAAACGGACTTATTACTCCGACTACTCCAACAGGGACACGATAAACTCGGTTTTCTTTATGATCAATTGGAGACGGAAGAATTTTTCCATCCATTCGAAAAGGTAGTGTAGATGCCTCCTTCATAATATTTTTTACCAGACCAATTTCAAATTCGGCTTTCAATCTTGTTCCGCCAATTTCATTTATTATAATTTCTACGATTGATTCATGTTTTTCTTCTATATAAGAAACTGCTTTTTCAAATACTTCCCTTTGTATTACAGGATTTGTGTTTTTCCATTCTTTTTGTACATGATTTGCTGATTGGTATGCTTCATCCAAATCCTGAAGGCTAGCAGCTTGATAGTTTGCTATAATAGCATCGTTATATGGATTTTTATTTACCATCTGCTGGTTGCTTGACCCATCACGCCATTTACCAGCAATGTAATTTCCTTTTAATAGATTAAATTGATTCATATCTTTACACCCCTGTTCAATTTTTCACTTCGATATTTTCTTTCGCCATATCTGCTAATGTATGAATATTACCGTTTATCTCCTGCATGGTGGCAGTTAATTCTTCGATTGCCGCAGATTGCGTATCGGACTCAAGATTTGCATCCTGAATATGTTTACTTAAATTTGTAATAACTTCCTTAATTGACTCGGTTATATTGTGTATCTCTGTCACTTGTTCTTTTGAACTAGTTGCCATCTTTCTAATTTCATCTGCAACTACAGAAAAACCTCTTCCATGTTCGCCAGCTCGAGCAGATTCAATTGCGGCATTTAAGCCTAATAGATTACTTTGATCAGCTATTCCCTTTACTACATTGGATACTTTTTCTATTGTGTCTACACGTTTATTAACTTCTGTAGCTTTTTGAGAGATTTCATTCATATTACCGGCAAGGTCGGTAATAGAAAGAGCCATATCCTGAATGGTATTAGTTACATCATTAAATATTCCGGATAAATTAGATGCTACATCTGATAATTGATTTGCTTTATCAATACTTGATCCAATCCCAACCCCTCCTATTACATTACCCTTCTCATTGTGTAAAGGAATTGCCCTAGCAATAAGATGTACACCAAATAATTCAGGAGGTACAGTGGCAGCTTGTTTTTTATTTAATCGAATTGCCTGAGTAACAATATCTCCTTCCATTAATGGATCTCCAGGATTTACGTTTAGAGAGAAAGTTTTTGCCGGAAAGTTTATGATTAATTTCTCTGTGTCATAGATTCCCACCGTGATATCATCGTTTACAAGTGTTTGAAGAAAAGGTGCTACCTCAATGAATGATGATAACATTGGGTGGTAATTTGTTTCGTTTTCAATAACTGAATTCAAATTAAATCACTCCCGCCGTATTTTTTAACGTACTAACATAGTATCGGAATAAACTCTCATAACATGTAGTATTTGGTAAAAACAAGATTATTTGAAAAACTTTAAATATCTATTTGTGGATTTTAAAGATGAACATCTAATAGTCTTAATATTTTTTTTTTGCTTAAATTGTTCATTCTTTGTCAGATTATGCCGATAAATATGAGGAGTAAACACTGGTTCTTTATACCCTTCATAAAAAAACCTTTAGATAATGAGTGATGGTTGTTATATAAATGAATCAGTTAAAATTAGGGGGTCACATATGGATAAGACAACAATAATTGGTTTATTTTTAGGTGTAATCGCGGTAGGGGTTGGAATGGTGATGAAGGGTGTCCCTATAACGGCTTTAGGCAATCCGGCAGCAATCCTTATTATATTCGTTGGAACAGCAGCTTCTATTTGTATTGCATTTCCAATGAGCACTGTTAAAAATATACCAACACTTTTCAAAATTATTTTTAGTAAAGATCAGAATCCTGAGAAAAAAGAATTGATTCAACTATTTACCAAATTAGCTGAACAAACACGCAAAGAAGGTTTGCTTTCAATGGAGACACAAATGAAAGAATTTGAGGATCCATTTTTGAATACTGGTTTACAGTTTGCGATTGATGGTCAAACACCAGATTTTATTAAGGAAGTCTTAATTGAAAAGATTGAAGCGATGGAGAGTAGACATCAGGAAGGGATTTCAGTCTTTTCTCAAGCAGGAACCTATGCACCTACATTAGGTGTGCTGGGAGCAGTAATAGGATTAATTGCAGCATTAGGAAATATGCAGGATATGGATGTGCTTGGGCATGCGATATCAGCAGCGTTTATAGCTACATTATTTGGAATTTTTTCCGGGTATGTGCTTTGGCATCCGTTTGCAAATAAGCTGCGAGAAAAGTCGAAAAAAGAAGTTGAAATTAAAGAGATTATGATCGAAGGCATTCTTTCAATTTCAACTGGAGATTCAGCTATTGTAGTACGAGATAAGCTTGGCTCTTATTTATCCACAAAAGAATTGGTTCAATTGAAAGAGGAGCAGGCAAATGAGCAGGCGTAAAAAGAAAGATGAACATCATGTGGATGAATCCTGGCTTTTACCGTACTCTGATTTACTGACATTATTATTAGCTCTATTCATTGTGTTATTTGCAATGAGTGAAGTAGATACCCAAAAGTATAAAGAACTCTCCCAGGTCTTCAGTAATGAATTCTCCGGGGGGCAAGGTATTCTTGAAGAAAAGGATCCAACAGAGCAGCCTTTACCTGCACCCCAGCCAGAGCAAGAAAAAGAGAAAAGTAAAAATGAACAAGAAAAAAATAGTGCAATGGAAAAAGAGCAGCTTCAAAAAGTAAAAGAGAATATAAATGCTTATATTAAGAAAAAGAATCTGACCGATGTACTACAGACACAGCTTTCTGATGAGGGATTACTCATTACGATATCTAATGATTTCTCATTTCACTCCGGAAGTGCAGATGTGAATAGGGAAGGCAAAAAAATAGCGAAGGAGATATCGGGCTTTCTGCTTACAGACCCTCCTCATCAGATCATTGTAAGTGGACATGCAGATGATTTACCTATTCATAATGAAGAATTTTCGTCAAATTGGGAGTTAAGTGTAATGAGAGCTATCCACTTTATGCGTATTGTTTTAGAAAATGAGCAGCTTGATCCAACAAAATTTAGTGCAAAAGGATTTGGAGAATATAAGCCAGCAGTCCCGAATACATCCGAAGCAAATAGAGCAGCTAATCGGCGTGTCGAAGTTCTCATTTTACCTAATTACAACCTTCAAACAGGAGAAAAAAATAAAAACTAAAAGGGGTATACAACTATGCCGATAACAATAGAGGAAAGAAATAAAACAGTTACAAGTTTATTAAATGGAACGAACAAAGCCTTAGCATCTATTGTGCCGATCGATTTTTCCATGAGCAAGCCCAAATTACTTGGTAAATCATTACACCTGCAGTTTGGTGTACTAATTGGTATCACTGGTGATATAAAAGGTAAATTAATTTTAGCGGGCGATCAATCCATGTTTGGAGCAATTGGTGAGAAAATGTTTGGTATGCCATTGGAAGGTGAAATGCTAGCTTCCTTCAGTGGAGAGTTAGGAAATATGCTAGCCGGAGGAATAGCTACAAATATAATTCAGGATGGGGTTAAGACAGATATTACCGCTCCTACCATTATGCAAGGAAATACGACATTAACAGGCTATGAAAAAGCGCTACATTTACCTGTGGCATTCCTCCATAGTGGAGAAATGGATATATATTTATTACTAGATTGATTGGTCATAGAGAGGATGTACGTAATGGAAACAAGCCAATATATTGATATGTTTCTTGATGAAAGTCGAGAGCACTTACAAGCAGTTAATGATAATCTTCTTCATTTAGAAAAGCAACCAGATGACCTTTCCATCGTCAACGAAATTTTCCGTTCTGCTCACACATTAAAGGGAATGGCTGCAACAATGGGCTATGAGGATATTTCTGCGTTAACCCATAAGATGGAAAACGTGTTAGATAAAATTCGGAACAGCGAATTAATGGTAAACACCCATATTATTGATATTATCTTCCAAGCAATTGAAGCTTTAGAAGAAATGGTAGAGGAAATTGCTCAAGGCAATGATGGGAAAAAAGATGTCACAGGTTTAGTTAATTCTTTGGACCAGATAGAAAATGAGAAGGCAAACCAAGACACAAGTGAGAAAAATGAGGAAGTTAATAGTTTTGATACAGAAAAAGTAATTTTGGATGAATATCAGTCAACTGTCATTGCCCAAGCAGAAGAGCAAGGGTTTAAGGCCTATTATATTCAAGTGCGCTTAAATGAAGACTGTCTACTAAAGGCTGTTAGAGCATATATGGTTGTAGAAGCATTAGAGTCTAAAGGAGAGATTATTAAAACCACTCCTGAAACGGAGGCATTAGAAGCAGGTGATTTCTCGCAGGATTTTACGCTCATCTTTCTATCAAATGAATCTACTGCATCATTAGAAGCTGTGATAACTAGTGTATCTGAAATAGAGCAGGTAAATATACAAGATTTAGCAGCTATTATGGAAAAACAGGCTGAAGAATCAAAGCATGAGGAACCTGCTACTGAGGAGTCATCAGGTGAGACAGCAGAAGTGAAAACACAGGGGCAGGCTACTAAATCTACTACTATCCGCGTAAACCTGGAACGGATTGACCATTTAATGAATTTATTTGAAGAGGTTGTAATTGATCGCAGTAGATTGGAGGATCTGGCAGAAAAACTGGGGAATCCTGAATTAGCTGAAACAGTTGAACATATGTCGAGAGTGTCGGAGGATATGCAAAGCCTTATTCTAACCATGCGTATGGTTGCTGTAGAACAGGTGTTTAATCGTTTCCCACGGATGGTTCGCGGACTTGCCAAGGACTTAAATAAAAAAATTGATCTCCAAATTATTGGTGCAGATACAGAATTGGATCGCACTGTTATTGATGAAATAGGTGATCCACTCGTTCACTTGATTCGTAATTCGATCGACCACGGTATCGAGCTGCCAGCAGAGCGCTTGAAAGCGGGAAAACAAGAAGAAGGAGAATTAATACTGCGTGCCTACCATAGTGGCAATCATGTGTTTATTGAAATTCAAGACGATGGGGCTGGTATTAACCGTGAAAAAGTAGAAGAAAAAGCGGTTGAAAACGGGCTAATTACAAAAGAAGCAGCAAAGCAACTCACAGATGAGGAAATCTATCCTTTTATACTGGCCTCTGGGTTTAGCACAGCAGCCACCGTGTCGGATATTTCTGGTCGTGGAGTAGGATTGGATGTAGTAAAAAGCAAGATTGAAGCTCTTGGTGGGAAAATTACGATTGAATCCGAGAAAGGAAAAGGAAGTAAGTTCTCCATTCAGTTACCACTGACCTTATCCATTCTTTCTTCATTATTAGTAAAAGTTGAAGAGGAAACTTATGCCATACCTCTATCTTCTATCATTGAAACTGCTTTATTGAAAGAAGAGCAGATCATGTCAGCACATGGCAAAAAGGTCATGGATTTCAGGGGCAGTGTTGTACCACTTGTATCTCTAAATAAGGTATTTGATGTTCCTGAGAGTACCACCTCGGAAAATGGAAGTAGTCACCATGCTGTGGTTATCGTGAAAAAAGGGGAAAAAATGACTGGTCTGATGGTAGATTCCTTTATCGGTCAGAGAGAGATTGTTTTAAAATCGTTAGGAAATTATTTAAAAGATGTGTTTGCTATTTCAGGTTCTACGATTTTAGGGGATGGGCAGGTTGCTTTAATTATTGATCCTAATGCACTAATTAAGTAAGGGAGACCAGATGATGGAGAAAATTACAAAATATATTGTTTTTAAATTAAATAACCAATCTTATGGAGTAAATGTCCAACAAATAAGATCAATCGAACGTATACAAAAGATTACAGAGGTTCCGAGAACTTCTCCATTTATAAAAGGTGTTATTTATTATCAAGGAGAAACAGTCCCTGTGCTTGATTTGAAGGAGCGTTTACAACTACCCGAAACAGAAACAACTGAACATAGTCGGTTCTTAATTGTCATGATGGATGACATGCAAGTAGGGTTAATCGTGGATGCGGCTACAGAAGTAATTGATATTGATGAGCAAATAATTGAAGCTCCACCACAAATCATTGGTGGTGTAGAGGATGTTTTTCTGCAAGGTGTAGCGAAATTGGAAAAGGATTTGTTGATAATCCTTGATTTAAAGCGTGTTTTGGACTTATCAGAAACAACAGAAGTAAAAGAAGTTATCCAAGAGATTGAACAGGAGGAAGTATAATGGCGAAAATTTTAATAACAGATGATGCGGCATTTATGCGCATGCAACTTAAGGACATTTTAACGAAATTAGGTCATGAGGTAATAGGGGAGGCTGAAAACGGACAAGTAGCAATTGAAAAGTTTCAGGAATTACAACCTGAGCTCGTAACAATGGACATTACTATGCCCGAAATGAATGGGGTAGAAGCAGTAAAAGAAATCAAGAAAATTAACCCGAATGCGAAAGTTATTATGTGCTCAGCCATGGGGCAACAAGGCATGGTAGTGGAAGCAATTCAGGCAGGGGCAAAAGACTTTATTGTAAAACCCTTTACTCCAGAGCGGATTGGCGAAGCAGTTAATAAGGTTTTATAAGTACAAGAATAGGAGTCATATACAGATAAGGTGAGGTGATTGTATGTCAGCACAAAGTCTACACGAAATAATAAGGAATATGGACTTTCACCATGTATTACAACCAATTATTAATACATCAACAAATAAAGTATATGGATATGAAGCATTGCTTCGCTCCAGGCATTATAGAAATCCGGAAATATTTTTTAAGCATGCAAGGGAACAAAATGTATTATTTGAACTGGATATGATGTCTATATATAAAGCTTGTAAAATGAATCTGGCAGAGTTAGGGGATATATATTTATTTTTAAATATATATCCTTCCACCCTGAATCATCCTGCCTTCATTAATAGCTTGGAAGAAATCACTAGGGAAACGAAAGTGAAAGCGAATACAATTGTTTTTGAAATAAATGAAGCAGAGAGAGGTACGGACTTTTCGGCTTTAAAACAGGTCTTGAATCAGTTGAAGCAACAAGGGTTTCTTATTGCTTTTGATGATATTGGAAAGGGCGAAGCAACGTTATCTACTGTGCAGACCATCATTCCTAACTTTGCTAAATTTGATCGCTACTATGCTGATAAATTATTTACATCCATTCGAAAACAAAACCATATTAAAAAAGTAATACACTTATTAGATGGAACGATGGAAATTGTTTTAGAGGGATTGGAAACAGAGGAAGATCTCTTAACAGCAAAGTTACTAGGCGTTCCATATGTGCAAGGGTTTTATTTGGGAAAGCCTCAGCCCTTGGAGTTTTATAAGTAACAAATTAATTATATGTAGGTAGGGAAGGGATTCTATTGAAAAAGAAGCAAAAGAAAAAGCAAGGTGGTTTTTTAAAACGTACCATTCAGACACAAATTCTCTTTCCTTTTCTTGTATTAATTTTGATTGCTGGACTAGTTGTAGCAGGAGTTAGTTACTTTTTCAGTGTTAATTTGACTACGAAAGAATTAACCAAGAATATGCAAAGTCAAATTCTTGTGATAAATGATTCTTTTGACATGTTTTTTGATAACCTGGAAAGAGGTATTAGGAGAGTCGCTTCAAGCGAAATTGTATTAGAGGGAGAGGAAGAAGATTCAGAGGAATTAAAACAATTTTTAAAAAGAACTGGTGATGCGAATAATTCCATTTTAAATACATATATAGGTAATGAAGAAACAGGAGAAATTGCTATTTATCCAAATACCATTTTCGACTCTGATTATGACCCGAGAGAAAGGCCTTGGTATAAGCGAGCAGTTGAACATGATGGTGCTCCGGTATGGACAGAGCCATACGAGGATGCAGCCTCCGGGGAAATGATTGTTACCATTGCCCAAGCGTACTATAATACGAAAAATGAAATGTTGGGAGTAGCAGCTCTTGATGTCTCTATAGACACACTTGTTTCTATGGTAGATAAGGTTAAAATTGGAGACACAGGATATGCCACATTAATTGATACAAATGGCAACCTTGTTGTACACCCAGATAAAAAGTTAGTCGGAATCAATATTGCAAAAGAAAGCTTCTATAAACAGATGATGAAAAAAGGTGAGTCCGGAACAGTGGAATATGAACAGGACGGTAAAGAGATGGTCACTGGGTTTGTAAAGAATGGGATAACAGATTGGGTCATAAATGGGACTGTTAATAAACATGATTTTGAACAAAAGTCTCAATCACTTCTATTACCGATCGGGCTTACATTATTAGGTATTATTCTTTTAGCAGTTATTGCTTCGTTTATTATAACAAAGCGGATTACAAAGCCAATTAAAAACTTGCAAAATACGATGAAGGAAGTCGAGAATGGGGATTTTCTTGCACATGTTGAAATAAACAGGCAAGATGAGATCGGACAATTATCTGCTAGCTTCAGAAATATGGTACAACAAATGAGAGAAATGATGACGAAAATTTCTACTATTTCTGTACAAGTTTCGGAGGCATCACAAACATTAGTGAAAAGTGCTGAAGAAAACACCTCTGCTGCTAATGAAGTTGCTGTAACAATGGAAGAAATAGCTTCAGGAGCGACGAGTCAGTCAGAGCTAATGGAACAAAACACAATAGCAACAGACCAATTATCAACAATAATAAACCAGTTTAGCTCACAAAATATAAAGATTCAAGAAGAGTCTAAGTCAATGAATCTAGCATCAGAACAAGGATTGAAAACAGTCGATATTTTAAAGGACCAATCTAATCGTACAGAAAAAATAACGAATGACGTTGTTCAGGCAATTCACTCGCTTGATAACCGGTCTGCAAGTGTTTCAGAAATAATTGGTAAGATTTCGGGTATTGCAAGTCAGACCAATTTGTTAGCATTAAATGCGGCAATTGAAGCAGCTAGAGCAGGCGAAAGTGGAAGAGGTTTTGCAGTTGTTGCTGATGAAGTAAGGAAGCTGGCTGAACAATCCGAACACGCGCTTAAAGATATCTCTGATATTATTGCTAAAATGCAGGAAGAGACAAAGCATACAGTTGATCTAATTGATGAAACGAGTGAAGTTATTCAATCCCAAACAGATGCAGTTAGCAAAACGGAACAGGCATTTCAAGATATTAATAAATCAATTCATGTAAACAGTGAGATGCTCCTGTCTACAATAAGTCTTATGGATGAAATGGTGAACCAAGAAAAAATTATTGCAGACAATACGCGAAACAATGCTTCCATAAGTCAGGAAACGGCTGCTGGGACAGAGGAAATATCAGCTTCTGTGGAAGAACAGACAGCATCTATGGAACAATTAAACCAACTTGCAGGCCAACTGGATAGATATTCAAAAAATATGCAAGAAGAATTAAGGCAATATAAAATTAAAGAAAAAAGCTAACCTTTAAGAGAGCTATTGCTATAACAATGGCTCTTCTCTTTTTATGGCTAGAATTGGTTCTTTCCATAAAAGAATATTTTCTATATAATTACATCAAGATCGATGTTAGTTGGAGGACACTTATTGATGAAAAAGCTCGTAATAGTTACAGAATATGGTTTAATGTGGGAAGGGATTCGTCTTACTTTAGCAGAAGCATTGGGGAATGAAATCCATATACAAGTTATCACAAAACAAAATGCCCCCTTGTCAGGTGGTACTATAGATGCGGATTTACTTCTTCTAGATGTGGGTGCAAACGATGATCAATTGTCATATTGGTTAAAAAATTTCGAGTCAAAGGATATAAAAATTATTGTATGGTTGGTTGAGATACATAAGCAATTACTTTTAAAATTATTTCGACAAAAATTGAATGGATATCTTTTTGGAGAAATGGAAATGAATGATTTACTTACAGCTCTGCGAACTATCTTAAAAGGAAAACAGTATATTCACCCCGAGCTATCCCCTATATTACTGGAGGAGTACATTTACTTAACAAAGGGAGGAAAAGATAGGCCGATTGGTATTCTAACGAAACAGGAATGGAAGGTTCTAGAAGAAATTTCTCGTGGGAAATCGAATCAGGATATAGCTAAAGATTTATATATATCTTCGTATACTGTAAATAATCATGTATCATCTATTTTAAAAAAGTTGCATGTATCTGATCGAACAAAAGCTGCCTTACTTGCTGTGCAAAACAAGTGGGTGGAGCTCCACTAACCATATGCATAAATGAAAAAACGTCTCCTATTAGAGGGAGACGTTTTTATTAGGCTTGATTTATCTTAATATTACATCTTTTGCATATAAGCTTTATATTTAAATTAATTTCCCGATAAATAGTATGTAATACATATAGAAGTTATGACTACAGGGGGTCAATTATGAAGAAATTAATTAACTTTAAAAGTATAAAGGGTAAAATACTGTTTGGCTTTACGATCGTATTTATTTTATTGCTATTATTGGGTATAGCAAATATAAATTCAATTAACAATACGAATGGAAAAATAGATGAAATGGTAAGCGGCGAATATGAACCATTAATCGTTGATAAAGAAATGATTATTAATATGCAACACCGTACTTCACTGCTTCGCGGGTATTTGTTGTATGGTGATTCTTCCTTAAAGGATGAATTCAGTAATGGTGTTGAAGAAGCGATTGAACTTGAAAATAAACTACTTGAAGTTAGTAACGATAAAAAAGCAGCTCAACAAATTTTGGATAAAAAAATGGAATGGGGAACACTTACAGATCAAGTAATAGCTGCATATGAAGATGGTAACGAACAGCGAGCACTAGACCTTATGGCAAGCATGGTCAGACCTCTGGAAACTGAAATAACAGGTGATCTGACAGCATTATCAGACAAGAGGGAAAGTAATGCTAATGAAACTAAAAACAGTGTTCTCAGATACGGAAAGTTAAATTTAATGGGCACGACTATTATTACTGTACTCGCAATTGTTTTTGGGGTGATTGCAGCATTAATGACAGCAAATAGCATCAAAAAACCGATTGTTGCTGTGAAAGAAAGAATGAATCGGATAGCTGAAGGAGATTTGACAGACCCAGCCATGGAGGCAACAACAAGAGATGAGGTTGGTGACCTGATTCTTGCGACAAATCAGATGAGTGCAAATACAAAAGAACTTCTTGCACAAATAAATATAGTTTCAGATTCTGTTTCTTCCCAAAGTGAAGAATTGACACAAGCTGCGAGTGAAGTGAAAGCAGGGACAGAGCAGGTAGCAATAACAATGGAAGAATTAGCAACAGGTTCTGAGACACAAGCGAATAGTGCAAGTGACTTATCTGAACACATGAATACATTTTTGCAGAAAGTAGAAGAAGCTAATAAAAATGGAGAGAATGTAACTAACTCTTCCAATGAAGTACAGAAAATGACAGATGAAGGCACTGAACTGATGAAAACCTCTGCAAGTCAAATGGCTAGGATAGATGATATGGTACAGGATGCCGTTACGAAAATGAATAATTTAGATAATCAGTCGCAAGAAATATCTAAGCTTGTCGGAGTAATCAAAGCAATAGCAGACCAAACAAATTTGTTGGCATTGAATGCAGCAATTGAGGCAGCGCGTGCAGGAGAGCATGGAAGAGGCTTCGCTGTCGTAGCTGACGAGGTTCGTAAACTTGCCGAACAGGTTACTGATTCCGTTTCGGATATTACAGGTATTGTTAATGATATTCAACAGGAATCTACAAATGTTGCTGAATCGTTAAAGAACGGCTATACAGAAGTCGAACAAGGCACAGCACATATGAAGAAAACAGGAGAAACTTTTCAAAATATAAGTAGCGCTATAAATACAATGATAGATAACATGAAAACAATTACTGGAAACTTAGAAGATATTACTTCTGGCAGTCAAAAGATGAATGGAGCAATTGAGGAGATTGCTTCCGTTTCAGAAGAAGCTGCGGCAGGTGTCGAACAAACAGCTGCCTCTGCTCAACAGGCTAGTGGATCAATGGAGGAAATCGCTGGTAGTTCATCCCAGTTAGCAAGCATGGCAGAAGAATTGAATAGCCTTGTAGCGCGTTTTAGATTATAGAAATGCAAGGGAGCGGAAGCCACAATACTGGTCTTCCGTTTTTTTGGGCTAAAAGACTCTATACAATTAAATTTAAAACTAGTATCATATTTAACAGTAAGTTTTGGTTTCGAACTTTGTTAAAATGGGAATAATATGCTGGGAAGATAAATAATTTATTTAAGTGAGCTAAGTATACTACTGAACTTGTATTCTTTTACAAGTAGTCTTTGACTTTCATAGATGTTTGGGTGTATACTTATGTATCGTATTAACTAAGTATAAAAAAATATGAGGTGAATGAAAAGTGAAGAAATTTTTCTCTTCGAAGATGGGATTCTTCGCGATTGCTGTAATTTTATTATGGATTAAAACGTATATAACATATAAAGTTGAATTTAATTTAGGTGTAAGTGGAGCAATGCAAGAGTTTCTACTATTTATTAATCCGCTTAGTTCAGCGTTAATTGTGCTGGGGATTGCCTTGTTTGCTAAAGGAAAAAGAGCTGGAATATGGATTATTGCTCTTGAAGCAGTCCTAAGTTTTATTTTGTATGCTAACGTTGTTTTCTATCGTTTCAACAGTGACTTTATTACAATCCCAACATTAATGCAAACAAGTAACTTTGGTAGCATTGGTGGAAGTATTGCTGATTTGACTGCAGGACATGACGTCTTCTATTTGTTTGACATCATTCTGTTGATTGCTCTATTTGTGTACTCACGTAAGAAATGGCAGCCAACTCGGATGAAAATTCGCAAGCCATTAGCAGTATTAACTGCAGGAGCAATAGCATTCACGGTGAACCTTGGCTTAGCTGAGGCAGATCGTCCACAGTTGTTGGAACGGACATTTGATCGTAACTATGTTGTGAAATATCTTGGTGCATATAACTTTATGGTTCATGATGCAATACAAAGTGCAAAAACTTCTACACGAAGAGTACTTGCAGACAGTGACGATATAACAGAAGTAGAAAACTATACGAAATATAAATATGCTGAACCTAATGCCGAGTACTTTGGTAAAGGAAAAGGTAAAAATATTATTAAAATTCACCTTGAATCCTTTCAATCGTTTTTGATTGATTATGAATTACATGGTGAAGAGGTTACACCATTCTTAAACAAGCTTGTTCATGATCAAAGTGAGGACTTCACATATTTTGATAACTTTTTCCATCAAACAGAGCAAGGTAAAACAGCTGATGCTGAGTTGATTATGGATACCTCCTTATACGGGCTTCCACAAGGTTCAGCCTTTGTAACGAAGGGGACGAATACGTATCAATCACTACCAGCAATTCTGGGACAACAACAGGATTATACAAGTGCTGTCTTCCACGGGGATAACAAATCTTTTTGGAACCGTGATGAGGTATACAAACATTTAGGAATAGATAAGTTTTATGATGCAAGCTATTATGATATGAGTGAAGAAAACATCATTAACTATGGTTTAAAGGATAAGCCATTTTTCAAAGAGTCTATGCCTATACTTGAGGATATGGAACAGCCATTTTACGCACATATGATGACATTGACCCACCATCATCCTTATTTAATTGATGAGGAAGATGCTAGTATTGACCCTGCAGAAACTGGAGATGGTTCTGTAGACCGTTATTTCCAAACTGCTAGATATCTTGATGAATCATTAGAACAATTCTTTAATGATTTAAAAGAAAAAGGTCTATATGAAGACTCAATTATAATGATCTATGGAGACCATTATGGTATTTCTGATAATCATAATCGTGCTATGGAGGAAATTACCGGAGAGGAAATTACTCCTCTGAAAAATGCAGATTTGCAACGTGTGCCATTTATGATTAAAGTTCCAGGGGTAGAAGGACAGGGAATAAATCATGAGTACAGTGGTCAAATTGATGTAATGCCAACAATGCTTCATTTACTAGGTATCGATGCACGTGACTATATTCAATTTGGTACAGACTTATTTTCTGAAGATCATAAAGAGTACGTTCCTTTCCGTAATGGAAACTTTATGACTGATGAATATAGCTATATTGATGGTAAGTTTTATGATAGCAAAACGAAAGAAGTCATCGAGGAACCAACAGAGGAAATGCAGAAGATGAAAGAAGAGGTTCTACATGAACTTGAACTTTCAGATGAAGTACTGTATGGTGACCTATTACGTTTCTATACACCTAATGAGGTTTGGGAGCCAGTTGACCCAACAGAATATATTTATGGTAAGGAATACGATGAAGATTATGAAGAACCAGTAGTAGAGCAAGAACCAGAAATGAAAACAGATAATGAAGTAAACCGTAAGCAGGATGATACTGATACGAAGGAAGAAACAGAATAAAATGAAAAAAGCACCTCTTATGGAGGTGCTTTTTACATTTCAGTATTTAAGAATTGCTCTATATTATTTTCCTGAAATTTAATACATAATAAAGATAAACTACGACGTAACTAAGAATATAGAGGCTGCGTAAATTGCCGCTACTGGGAAATATTCCGCTTTCCGCGGGCGGCTGATGAGCTTCCTCACGCTACGCGTTCGGGGATCTCATCGTGGCCTCTCCTCCCGCAGGAGTCTCCATATTTCCCCTTCGCTACTATTTCCTATTATATCTACGAAAAAAATTGCGTTCGCATACACCCAGAATGTGCTGTGTACAAATTGATTGTAGTGGAGGGCGGCAATCTAAGAACGCCACGTCCTGTGGCAACGATTGCATGACCAACGTCCTGTTGGCCCGCGACTCCTGCCGGAATAGCATGAGGCGAAGACCCTGGACGGAGCGTAGCGGAGGAAGCGGCTGAGGCCATGCCGAGCGGCAAAGAAGACACTGTGAGGTTACGAACAGATGTCGCGCTTGTACCCGGAGGTGTGAAAGCGTCCGCATGCAACGAAAATCAATGGGGCACTTCTCCTCAAATATTTCACTGAGTTTTTCATCAATAAATTTACGTCGCATTTTCCTCCAACTACGTACTGAGGCCAGTTAATTTCCTTTTCAATTGAAGTAGAGTTAAGATGTTGGCTTATTAAAATTAAAGATATATAATTTTCCATTCCATCTAATATCCTCTCTGTCACAAGCATCATGCTATTCAGTAATGCTTCTTAAAGGCATAGGGACTTATATTATATAGTTCACAAATTTGTAACATTTACGCATGTTAATAAATAAATACTTTAAATGGTAAATAAAGAATTATATACGTCTTTATTCGACAAAAGTAGAAGCAATCTTACAGGTAATTGGTTAAATAAGGGAATAGGGAGACTGCTTTCGACATATTTATCGAACGATGCTTCTCTTGACTCTTATGTCATAATAGATTTATATCTATTTGAGAAATAGGTATAAATAACTAAGGAAGGAGGCAGACAGCCTAATTTATAAACATTACAGAGAAGGTATACATCAATAGATTAGATTATAGATGCTAAGGGAGATGTAGCCATGTTGAAAATCATTTCTGCGAATAAGAATGTCCGCTTTATAGAAAATAGATCTATTATACAAAAAGATTTCCAAATTTGTTCCAACGTGTTCTTTGTAACTAGCCTGCTCTATTCTCATTCATGTGTAAATGACTTACATAAAGAACCATGCTTTTATTTTGAGCCAATGCTTTTAAGTAAAGTTAAGCAGATGGAAGTATTATTACCCATGGTTCCATGCACATCAGGAGAAGAACATAAATAAACATGAAATATTTCCTAGGAAATATTTTGTAAATTCTTGGCTATATAAAAGGGACGTTGTTAAGTTAAGTACATGTCCCTTACAGCCAGCCTCCAGTTTCCTCTATTCATCTTCTTTGAAAAAACTTCTTTTACTTGTAGTTTGTAACTTTTAAAATACCAATCAAATGAGTTATCTATTATGCTGCAAGCACTGTTACGTAGATTAACAGTAAGATACTTTTTCTTTATCTCATTGCGAAATTCCTAAAAACATCTCCTTATCTAAGGGAATTCTTTCTCTTCTTTAAGACACTTATGCTATATTAATAAATAGGATTTTGGAAGGGAGATACAAGAATGGAGCTACATCAAAATACAAAACAATATGATAAGACTTATCGGGTGTTATTATTTATAGGAATAATTGTAGTAGCATTTAATTTACGTCCTGCTATTACATCTATTGGCCCATTAATCGGTATAATTAGAGACGATGTAGGCTTGTCGAATTGGAGTGTAGGATTATTAACCAGCCTGCCATTGATCGCTTTTGCAATTATGTCACCAATCGTTCCCAGGTTAGCTAACCGCTATACAAATGAACGCATTATGATGGTTGGTTTAATTCTCTTAGCTATTGGTATTTCGGCACGGTCGATTTCATTAATTTCTTTATTATTTGCGGGAACACTGTTTGTAGGATTAGGAATTGCAATATGTAACGTACTTTTGCCAGGGGTTATAAAAGATAAATTTCCGGCCAGAGTAGCTTTGATGACAAGTTTGTATTCTACAGCCATGGGAATCTTTGCTGCGGCAGCGTCTGGGTTGAGTATCCCAATTGCTACCGGAATGGGGTTAGGATGGAAACTAGCTTTATTAATATGGAGTCTGCCAGCTATTACCGGTATTTTTATATGGGTTTATTTGAATAAAAATAATAATAAAGAACAAACAGAAGAGATAAATTATATTAATCCATCAGAGAATCGTATGTGGAAATCACCATTAGCATGGCATGTTGCTGCGTTTATGGGATTGCAGTCTTTTTTATTTTATGTAACGATTTCCTGGCTGCCTGAAATTTTACATGATTATGGTATGGATATCGCTCATGCAGGTTGGATGCTGTCCATGATGCAGTTTATTGGTTTACCTGCAAGCTTCTTTGTCCCAGTAATAGCAGGCAAATTTAAATCACAACGTCCGATAGTAATTGTAATGGCTTCATGCTCGGTGATTGGATATAGTGGATTATTGCTGGGGAATTCTTATGTAATGTTAGTTATAAGTACAGTTATAATTGGTATTGCATTGAGCGGAACGTTTGCTTTAGCACTTGCATTTCTGGGGATGCGAGCAAAAAATGCTAAACAAGCTGCAGAATTATCAGGAATGGCTCAGGCGCTTGGGTATGTATTGGCTGCAGCAGGTCCAATATTTATTGGCTATTTATATGATTTGACGCACCTCTGGGCAATACCTTTAATAACTTTAATTATTATTGCTTTAATGGTAATGGCCTTTGGATTAAGTGCCGGACGCGACGTATATGTATTAGACGGAGAAAGCCAAAATTAATATGGGTGTTAACAATCAACAAAAGAAGTATACCGTTCACGATCCGTATTTTTGGAAGATAACTATTAGCCTAGCCTTAGCATCTTTTTTTGTATTTGCTTCCATGTATGCTGTGCAGCCGCTATTACCTGTATTCGTATCCGTTTTTGATGTATCTGTATCACAATCCAGCATGACATTGTCACTAACCATAATTGGCTTAATAGCCGGTTTGATTATCCTTGGGTTTCTCTCTGACCGTAAAGGAAGAACAATGTTTATTAAACTTTCTCTCCTAGGCTCCATCGTGCCTTTTTTGCTTGTTCCTTTGCTCGATTCCTTTTCGGCGTTGCTTCTATTGAGATTGGTACAGGGATTTGCACTGGCGGGTTTGCCAGCAGCTTCTTTGGCATATCTAAATGAAGAAGTAGACCCGAAGAGTATAGGTGTTGCCACAGCTCTCTATATATCGAGTAATGCTTTAGGAGGTATGGCTGGAAGAGTCATGACTGGTTATATAACGGATCATTATTCTTGGGAAATTGCTTTTTACTTTCTTGCAATAATAGGATTATTCGTTTTTCTTATTGTTTTAATTATGTTGCCTGAGTCCCGTTTTTACCAACAAAGTAAACTATCCTTTCGAAAAGATCTGACAGGATTTTTATATCACTTAAGAAATCCATCACTTATATTAGTTTTTGGTATGGGAATTATTTTGCAAATGTCTTTTACAGGTGTTTGGTCCTTTTTACCTTTTCACCTGCAAGAAGAGCCATTTTCTTTATCTTTACATGCCATTTCCTATATGTTTTTTGCTTATGGATTAGGTGTAATTGGAGCCCCGCTTGCTGGCTGGGTGGCCGGATACTTTGGTTTGCGAAAGGTTCGTATGTTGGGTATTATTATTCTCTCCTTAGGTGTATTTTTGACATTAAGTCATTCTCTTCCTATTATTGTGATTGGTCTATGTGTTAGCTGTCTAGGCTTTTTTACAGCTCATTCTTTAACAGCTACGTCTGTTACTGATCAGGCCGACCATCATAAAGGGAGTGCTTCCAGCTTGTATCTTGTAGCATACTATATTGGTGTGAGTCTGGGAAGCACGGCACTTGCCCCCTTATGGGAAAAAAGTGGGTGGCTCGGACTAATTATCTTCGTTGGATGTTTACCAATTACGTATCTGATCTTTGTAAGGATGGTTTCCATTCGTTTTGCTAGAACGTAATAAAAAAGAGGTGCAATCTAAGGTTGCGCCTCTTTTTTAATAAAGGTTATTTTTTAACAAAATCCGGAATGGTAGTGAGATCGATACCCCAAACTAGTGGAAGCAAATAATAGACTGCTAGAGTTACTAACAGAATGCCTGAAATATTTAAAGCAAATCCTGCCTTGGCCATATCAGGTATCCGCAAATAGCCTGAACCAAATACGACAGCATTAGGAGGGGTAGCTACCGGAAGCATAAATGCACAAGATGCAGCTACCGCAGCTACAATCATTACAGCATACGGGTGGATACCTAGAGCGACTGCAAGTGCAGCCATGATTGGATACATCATATTGGCAGTAGCCGTATTCGAAGTAATCTCTGTTAAGAAAATAACCAAGGCAGCAACTAGTAGAAGAACGATAAATATATTAATACCTTGTAGTGCATTTAATTGTCCTCCAATCCAATCAGACAATCCAGAAGCTGTAAAGCCAGATGCAATAGCAAGTCCACCACCAAATAACAAAAGAATTCCCCACGGTAATTTAACAGCTGTCTGCCAATCCAGCAAAAAATCTCCTTTATTTTTTTTTGCTGGAATAATAAATAGAATGATAGCTGCAGTCATAGCAATAATTGCATCACTGATATTTGGATTAATTGCTGTTAGAATAAATGACCGTGTGATCCATGCAAAAGCAGTTAAAATAAATACTACGAACACTGCTTTCTCCTCAAATGAAGGCAAGCCAAGCTTCTTCTTTTCCTCTTTTATAACGGATTGACCACCTGGCAGTTGTTTCACTTTCAACGGGTAAGCTATCTTCACAAGATAAAACCATACAATAAAAATAAACCCCCACGCAATAGGGACACCGAATAGCATCCATGATGCAAAGGATAATTCTATTCCGTACATTTCTTTTATTACGCCTGCTAAAGCTGCATTAGGTGGTGTACCAATCAAGGTGGCAATCCCTCCAAGTGATGCTGAGTAAGCAATACTGAGCATCATAGCCTTACCGAAACCAAAATTTTCTTTCGAAGTGTCAATGGATTGATCATCCTCTAAGGCATCTGATATTTGATAAATGATTGCTAATCCGATGGGGACCATCATCATAGCTGTAGCTGTGTTGGAGATCCACATGGAGAGGAAACCGGTGGATACCATAAACCCCAATATGATACGTTCTGTATTCGTACCAATTATTGAAATAATGGTAAGTGCAATCCGTCGGTGCAAATTCCACTTCTCCATTGCAAGCGCAATCATAAAACCACCCATGAAAAGAAAGATTGTGTCACTTCCATAAGAAGATGTGGTTGTATCAATATCAAGGCCGCCAGTTAATGGGAATAATATAATAGGCAGTAATGAAGTTGCAGGTATAGGAATTGCCTCAGTCATCCACCAAACAGCAATCCAGGATGTACTAGCAAGAATTGCAATACCCTCTTTAGACAAATTTTCTGGTGAGAAAAACAATAGTATGAGCAGAAATAGCGCAGGACCTGCAATCAAACCAATTTTTTGGGCTGGTTTATAGGAACGTTTTCCATTCCCATTCCCGTTGTTGTTTTTACTTAAGCTGCTATCATCGGATGTTTCACTGTTTTTCTGCTCACCTTCTTTTGGTGTGGTGGGAGGAGCACTAAAGAAAAGCAACTGTTTCGCTTGATCATTTTTCATCCATAGCCAATTCCATGTTTCTATTATCATACGAATACCTCCTGTTTATGAATCATTGTTCAATTATTATAATAGTCTTCTACCTGACCAGCAAGAAAATTGGTACTAGTTATTAAATTAGGATACTCGAAGTATTTCAACATAGTATGCTATCATTTAGTTAAAGAACTGAAGGGATGGAAATGATATGAACTTCACCATAGATCCTGTTGGAGATACGGGTATAAGAATCTCTTTTAATGAGAATGTTTCATCTAAACTCATCTATAAGATAAAGATGTTCTGTAATTACCTCGAAAACATGGGAAATGATGCAATAATTGAATTGGTCCCTGCCTTTGATTCTATAACACTTTATTATAAGCCATATGTAAGTACATATAAACAACTTAGTACCCAGATAAAACAGTTGGAGGATATACCCCTCCATAAAGAAAATGTAATTTCCAGGAGACTCACTATTCCAGTACTATACGGTGGAGAATGGGGACCGGATTTGGAGCGTGTCGCGAATCAAAATGCTTTGACAGTATCTAAAGTTATTGAACTTCATCAAAAGCCCAACTACTTGGTTTATATGTTGGGGTTCTTACCAGGATTTCCATATTTAGGAGGCTTGGAGCAACGTCTTGCTACTCCACGCTTAGATAAGCCAAGAGACAGAACTCCCCCAGGTTCCATTGGAATAGCGTATGAACAAACTGGAATCTACCCTTTAGAATCACCAGGTGGATGGAATATTATAGGTAAAACACCAATAACTCTTTTTGATATTTATAATAAAGGGGATGAATTTCTATTTCGAGCAGGTGATTATGTTAAATTTGAAGAGGTAACTGCAAAGAAATTCTCCTCCATAGAGGAGAAGATTGTAGAAAAAACGTATAAATTAAAAATAGAGGAAGAATTTTATGAATAAATATATAGATTTAAACTGTGATATGGGAGAAGGTTTTGGAGCTTATTCATTTGGCGCGGATGAGGAAATTATAAAATATATTAGTTCGGCTAATATTGCATGTGGCGGTCATGCGGGTGACCCGCATGTGATGAATAAAACGGTAGAATTAGCAAAGGCATACAATGTTTGTATTGGTGCTCATCCCGGTTTTCCCGACCTGGCGGGATTTGGCAGAAGGCTGATCCCATATACAAATAAAGAGATTTATCAAATGATGGTCTTTCAAATAGGGAGCATACAAGCATTCTGTACTGTGCATCAAGTGAACCTGAACCATGTAAAACCTCATGGAGCGCTTTATAATATGGCTGCAAATAAGCGCGGAGCGGCAGATGCTATTGCAAGAGCTATACATGATGTAGATCCTCAGCTCATATTATATGGCCTGGCTGGTAGTGAATTAGTGAAAGCCGGCCATCAAATTGGTTTACAAGTAGCTTCAGAAGTATTTGCTGACCGAACCTACCAAGCAGATGGAAAGCTAACGCCAAGGAATAGAGATGGTGCTTTAATAGATGACACGGAGACAGCTGCAGAGCAAGTTAGAAGAATGATAGATAAAGGGGAAGTATTTTCCGTGACTGGAGAAATAATTCCTCTTGAAGCAGACACGGTATGTGTTCATGGTGATGGTTCAAACGCGGTAAACTTTGTGAAAAAGCTAAGGCAGATACTTAAAGAACAAGGCATACAAATCAAGGGGGTAAGCAACTAATTTGGATGTCGGTTTTTAAATGAAGCGGTAGTAAAGGAGTAATACAATGGATAGCAGTCCTATTTTTCAAGTAATTAAACCAGGTATTTATACAACTTTTCAAGACATGGGGAGAATCGGTTTCCAGAAATATGGACTCCCGGTAGCTGGAGCCATGGATCTATATGCATTTCAAATTGGAAATATATTGGTAGGTAATACGAGGAATACTGTCTCTTTGGAAGTCACTTTAATTGGTCCGAAGCTTCAAGCAATGGCTGAGATAACGGTAGCAATCACGGGTGCCAACTTAGAACCTGAAGTAAATGGCCAATCGCGCCCCATGTGGTCAACTTTCCGATTAGAAAAAGGTGATGTGTTATCATTTGGTAAATACCATTCAGGTGTCCGCGCATATATTTCTGTTGCTGGAGGATTTGATGTTCCTGTACTATTTCAAAGTCAGTCTACTGATATACGGAGTGGAATTGGACAAACCCTGGATAAATACAGTACGCTTAATGGCTTTCCCAAAAGCGAGAAAAAGGGAGTTGGTCTATCAAAGCATCTTATTCCCACGTATGCAACCTCTATTGAAGTTGCAGTGATTGAAGGGCCACATATGTCCAGTTTTAAAAGCAATGAAAGAAAAGAGTTCTTTAATAAGACCTTTCTTGTGGAACCCAATTCGAACCGTATGGGATATCGTTTATCCAATTCAAAAAAAGTGGGTACAATAAAGCAGGATATTTGGTCTGATGCCATTCCATTTGGAGGAATTCAAGTCCCGCCAAATGGGCAACCTATTATTCTTATGGCAGATCGCCAGCCAACAGGGGGATATCCAAGAATTGGTACGGTTATCTCTACAGACTTGCCTAAAATTGCTCAGTTGCCTCCAAAAAGTGAAGTGAGCTTCTATCCTATAAGTGTGGAAGAGGCTCAGGAGCGTGTAATAAGACTTGAAAGAGAATTAGTCACCCTTGGCATGATTCGAAAGCATATGCCCTCTCGCTAGCATTCAGAACCACTGCAAGTAGAAGAAGTATTTAAAATTTCTTCGTTTAATTTCTTATAGATAAAACGTGTTGCTAAACATATAAAATATTTCTCTCATTAATCCGTTGCTTAGTCACTCGAAATATATTAGAATATCTTAGATACTAACACGAGAATGCGAGATGATGAGGATGCCAAAGTATATTTGGCTATTAGTAATAGCAACAACAATTAATGTCACTGGCGGGTCATTTTTATGGCCATTAAATACAATCTATATGCATAACGAACTTGGAAAGAGCCTTGCGTTTGCAGGGCTGATTTTAATGTTTAACCAAGGAGCAGCAATTGTGGGCAATCTTATTGGAGGGGCTCTTTTTGATCGATTTAGCGCCTATAAGACGATTCTATATGGGACAGGCTTGGCGATGGCTGCAACCTTAGTTTTAGTATTTACACATGATGTAATTACTGCCTATGCGATTTTACTCGTGATTATAGGTTTTGGGAATGGGATTACCTGGCCGGTTATGTTTGCAATGGCAGGATCACTTTGGCCGGAGGGCGGGCGCCGTTCTTTCAATGCTATTTATGTTGCACAAAACCTTGGAGTTGCATTAGGAGCTACTATTGGAGGGTATGTAGCCAGTATATCGTTTGATTATATATTTATTGCTAATGCATCTTTGTTTATTGTCTTTTTTTTAATTGTACTTTTTACATTTAAGCCTTTGGATAATGAACGTGATAGACAGATGCACACTTCTGTACTTGAACAAAGTGGGAAAATTAGAAATAAATCAGCATTTGCTGGATTGTTTATATTGTGTGGAGGGTTTTTGATTGCATGGATTTCCTATAGTCAATGGCAATCCACCATTGCTTCCCACACCCAGGATATAGGAATACCGCTCGAACAATACAGTGCACTTTGGGCGATAAATGGTTTTCTAATTGTACTAGGCCAGCCTCTGGTTAAATGGGTATCAAACAAAGTCACATCAGAAAAAAAGCATATCTATATCGGAACGGTTATTTTTATAGCTTCGTTTATTATAGCAATGTTTGCAAGGGATTTTACTATGTTTGCTGTGGCAATGGTTATTTTAACTGTTGGCGAAATGCTTTTTTGGCCAGCGATACCTTCGTTAGCAAATTCACTTGCTCCAAAAGGAAGAGCAGGATTTTACCAAGGTGTCGTAAACAGTGTTGGAGCAGCTGGAAGAATGATTGGGCCTGTATTTGGTGGTTTTATTGTGGATACGTTTAATATTGAATTATTATTTTTTGTTTTACTATTTCTATTGATCATTCCATTTATCACTACCCGGTTTTATGATTTTAAGGTCAATCAAGAACAACAACGAACACAATAAAGGAGGAATTTATTATGGAACAAATGAAAAAAGAGATCAAGTTAGTGGCATTAGATATGGATGGTACATTATTAACTAATGAGCATGAAGTAAGCGATTATACGAAAAAGGTAATTGAAAAAGCACTTGAAAAAGGAGTGCATGTCGTATTAAGCACTGGCCGATGGCTACAATCCTGTTATCCCTATGCTGTGACCTTAAAATTACCCTCTTACCTAATAACTTCCAACGGAGGCGAAATTTATACAGTTGAGAAGGAAATAATTGAACAGCATTTATTGGATGCAGATACAATGGAAAAAATGTGGACACTTGGTAAGGAAATAGGTTTATCGATGTGGATTGTTTCCACAGAGGGAGTATTCCGTGAAACACCGCCAAGGAGCTTCCAAGATTATAAATGGCTAAAATTTGGTTGTGATTCTTACGATAAAGAAAAGCTGGATAAAATGGTTAAGGAGCTTTCGTATATCGAAGGTCTTGAGTTAACCAACTCATTGCCAACTAATTTAGAAGCTAATCCTAAGGGAGTTAGTAAAGCAAGTGCCCTTGAAACGGTATGTAAGAAGCTTGATTTCACGATGCAAGAGGTTATGGCAGTAGGGGATAGCCTGAATGATATGAAAATGATTCAAGCAGCGGGAATTGGTGTAGCAATGGGGAATGCACAGGAAGCTATCAAAAAAGCTGCAGATTATGTAACAGATACAAACAACAATGACGGTGTAGCTAAAGCAATAGAGCGCTTTGTACTTTAAGCCTTTGCTATATATGCCTAAGTATAGTTCTTTATTTATATGTCAATACTTAACTTATGGATGAATATATCTAGAAATAAGTACATAGTATGTTAAGGTTGGGTTTAACAAGGAAGTATTCTAAAGCCCTTCCTTTGTTGGTAATAAAGGCGTATAATAGAGGTGTATAGGAAAGGAGATGCTACGATGTCATTTTCTCGTGGACCAAAAGAGCCAGTACCAGAGGTGGAGACCAACGTCTGGTCATGTACTAGTGAGGAATGCCAAGGTTGGATGAGAGAATCTTACAGTTTCAGTGAGGAGCCTGAATGCCCACTTTGTCACTCGACAATGAAGCAGGAAGTACGAGTTCTTCCAGAAGTTAAGTAAGTAAAGTTTAGTATCTCTAGAATAAGGCGGAGCTATATTAGTTGATATTATTAATTACTATATATTTCAAGCATTGACGGTGGAGTTCCTTCCATCGTCTTTCTATAGCTTCGTTTCATGAACCCCCTGTCAGATGGACTGTCAGGGGTTTCATTTTGCAAATAAAACCTAAATACATATGGTAAGTGCAAGGTAAAGTTTATACTACAACAGTTGAAATAGACCTATAAAATCTACCGACATAATCTAAAAGTTGATGTAAACTTTTGAAAATACACTAGTAAGCCAGCTACAAAAAATATTCTATTAAGCAGATATTTGCAATAATTCAGAATAGAGTAGTATACTAATTAGTAGACAAACAGCTTTAGTTCTTCATCATTTATGTAAACGTTTACAAAAAAGAGGAGGAATTATATGAGGTACGCAAATCCTAATACAGATGGGTCTCTAGTAAATTTTAGAGAAAGGTATAATAATTTTATTGGTGGAGAGTACCGTGAACCTACTAATGGAAAGTACTTTGAAAATATTAGTCCTGTAACAGGAAAGGTATTCTGTGAGGTTGCTAGGTCAACAAAGGACGATGTTGAGGCAGCCATTGATGCAGCATATGAAGCAAAAGATTCATGGGCAAATACTTCCGTGGCGGAGCGTGCAAATATCTTAAATAAGATAGCAGATCGAATGGAAGAAAACCTGGAACGACTGGCAGTTGCGGAAACTTGGGACAACGGAAAGGCTGTAAGAGAAACACTTGCAGCAGATATTCCTTTAGCGGTGGACCATTTCCGTTATTTTTCCGGGGCAATCCGGGCCCAAGAGGGTGGTATCAGTCAAATCGACCAAGATACGGTTGCTTACCATTTCCATGAGCCACTTGGAGTTGTAGGTCAGATTATTCCATGGAATTTTCCGTTGCTGATGGCTACTTGGAAACTGGCACCTGCCTTGGCTGCGGGAAACTGTGTTGTTTTAAAACCAGCTGAACAGACACCTGCCTCCATCCATGTGTTCATGGAGATTATTCAGGACTTGCTTCCCCCAGGAGTAGTTAATATTGTGAATGGCTTTGGGGTTGAAGCTGGTAAGCCTCTTGCTTCAAACAGCCGTATCTCTAAAATAGCTTTCACTGGTGAAACAACCACAGGCCGCTTAATTATGCAATATGCTTCTGAAAATATTATTCCTGTTACATTGGAGCTTGGTGGTAAGTCACCAAATATATTCTTTGAAGATGTAATGGACCATGATGATGGATTTTTAGATAAAGCAATCGAGGGGATGGTTATGTTCGCCCTCAACCAAGGTGAAGTGTGTACATGTCCATCGAGAGCGTTAGTACATGAGTCCATTTATGATAAATTTATGGAACGAGCGGTAGAAAGGGTAAAACAAATTAAAATCGGTCATCCATTAGATACAGACACCATGATGGGGGCACAAGCATCCGAAGAACAAATGGAAAAGATTAAATCATATCTGGATATTGGTAAGGAAGAAGGTGCAGAAGTCTTAGTTGGGGGCAATGTAAATAAATTGGAAGGTGAACTGGAAAGTGGATATTACGTTGAACCAACTATTTTTAAAGGGAAAAATAATATGCGTGTCTTTCAGGAAGAAATCTTTGGGCCTGTTCTGTCCGTAACTACGTTTAAAAGTAAGGAGGAGGCAATGGAAATTGCTAATGACACATTGTATGGATTAGGTGCAGGTGTTTGGACAAGAAATATAAATACGGCATACCGTTTTGGAAGAGGAATTGAAGCAGGGCGAGTATGGACAAATTGTTATCACCAGTATCCAGCACATGCAGCATTTGGAGGTTATAAAAAATCTGGTATTGGAAGAGAGAACCATCTTATGATGCTTGACCATTATCAGCAAACAAAAAATCTCCTCATCAGCTACAGTGAAGGTGCAGCAGGGTTATTTTAGAAGGTGTTTTTGTGAAGCTTGATTAAATAGAAAAGAGCTAATTTTTATATTAGCTCTTTTTCTGCACCACCAACCAAATGTAACGATGTCTCCCTGCTGGCAATTAAACTTTTTTATCTACACGTATAAGTACTGATGGAAGTTAGTATTAGGGGGTGATGGACTATGGTAGAGCGGGTAACTGCAACAGAAGAAGCAATTAAATTGATTAATAGTTTAAAGGAGATTCACGGTGATTTAATGTTTCACCAATCTGGTGGCTGTTGTGATGGCAGTTCACCAATGTGTTATCAACGAGGAGAATTTCGTGTAGGTGAATCTGACTTGTTATTAGGTGAAATTGCAGATACACCTTTTTATATTTCAAAGGATCAATATAATTACTGGAAGCACACTCAATTGATTATTGATGCTGTTAAGGGCCGTGGAGGAATGTTTTCTCTTGAAGGACCTGAGGGGAAACGTTTCTTAACACGATCAAGAGTCTTTACTGAGGATGAGAGGAAAGAAATAGCTGAATAATACAAAGCTTATTTTTAAAAACGACCGTGATAAGGAAAATCCGAACTGTGACTTAGCATTAAGTGAATCGGTTCGGATTTTTAATAACTAAATTTATTTTCCTATTGACCCATTCTGACTTCCGAAATTCAATTAGCATAATTCACCAGTATTACAGAATATACATAATATAGAAGAAACATAAAAAGGGTGTGTTTAATTGAATAAAAAATACTATTATGTTTCGGGAAATACAGCCAAAGGACTCGTTAACCATCTTAAATCAAATATAGAAGATATAAATCAAGTTGTTATTTTAAGACACCCGTCACTTACCTTAAAAACAATGGTAATAAACGAGTTTATAAAAAAACAGAAAAAAAACGATTACGAGATTTTCCTCAGTGCTTTTGGTAAAGAGTTTCTGGATGGCGTAATTGTAAGAGATAAATCGATTGCTATAGTTAGTGACCATATTGCTTCAGAGGTTACTGGAGCATTTGAGTTGGATTTGAATTTATTTATTAAAGGTGAACCAAGCACAACAGCTTCCAAAGCACATATTCATCATCTTGAAGAAGCACATCAATCTTTTAAAACGGGACTTTCAGTGCATGATGATCTTGAAGAAGTATACATTAATGAGATGGATTTTGAGAAAGCAAACCAGCTTACAAGTGATTTTATTAACATGGTGCTAGCAGAATTCCCGAAGATAAACCGGAATGCCAGTAGACGTACCAGACTATTTGGAACGAATACAAAGGATGGAGTTGTCAACGTGGTACCTCACTTACTTGAACAGGTCTCTAACGCTTATTTTATAAAGGGGAGAGCAGGAACTGGAAAGTCTACGTTAATGAAGAAAGTAGCTAGTGCGTGTGAGGATTACGGTTATGATGTAGAGCTTTATTATTGTAGTTTTGATCCAAATAGTGTAGATATGGTGTTCGTACCTGAAATGAATTTTTGTATATTTGACAGTACAGATCCTCATGAATTCTTTCCTGATAGAGCAAGTGATAAAATAATCGATATGTATGAAAAATTAATAAGCCCGGGGACAGACGAAGCTCATGCTGCTCGTATACATGAATTAAATAACAGATATAAATCGTATATGAAGAAGGGAATAGAAGAATTAAAGATAGCTGGGGAAGCGATGGAGAAGGAGGAACAGAAATATACCATTACTAAAACAGAGGTACAAGAAATAAATAATTTCATCATAAATATGATACAAGATTAAAGGGTGTGGGCAGCTTGAATGGATACTTAAGCTGCTTTTTTTAGAATTTAAGATGGAAATAGTCTTGTTAAAAAGGTAATTATATAGTAAAATAAATTTACAGAAAATTTAGATAAGGTTTTTTCTGTACACTCTGTATTAGATGGAGGTGGACGTAAATGATTGTGAAGATGCTAAAGCCTTATTATATTAAAGCAGAAACAAACCATGTACGAATCGTGCTTGCATACCAATATTTTTCTGTGATCATTGACAATAAGGTTTATCAGTTTGTACCAATTGAATCAAAAGAAATTCGCATCCACCGTAAAACAAAAAAGATAGAGAACATTCATGATACTTTTGCTTTCCAGCGAGGTAAAGATGTAATTTTTCGTAAAATGACTGATCTTGTTGCTATTCCTGAGTTTATATATCAGTTAAATTCTTTAGCGGAGCCATACTTTAATAAATCACCGAAAACGACTACAAAAAAAGAGAGTGACACCATTATTGAGCAATTGGAGAAGCTTAATCTTTCCAGATTGATTGACAAAGCACTTGACACTAGGGACGAAAGTTCATTTTATGAATTAGTAAAATTGCTGTGAAAAGGCACTTCCTTCTATCGGAAGTGCCTTTTGTTTTATTTTATATCATTTAAAGCTTCGATAACCTTTTTAGTGGTATAGCCACTGCCTCCACGGTCCTGTGTCTGCTGCACCATCATAGCTATTAAGATATCAGGAGTTTCCGTAGGATAGCCAACAAACCAACCGTTTTCCTCTCCGCCACCTTCATTAGTAAGTTTTAACTCTGCAGTACCGGTTTTACCTGAAACAGGAAACTCAGCGTTTTTTGCGTATTTTGAGGCAGTACCTTTTTCAACCACTTTGCGTAAAGCTTCTTGAATGTGATTCGCTTGATCTTTTGTAATTAAATCTTTTTTCCAAATCTGTCCTTTATCTTCACTAGTAAGAAGAGTTGGTTTTAGCATGGAACCACCATTTAGAAAAGTAGTATAAGCTGTTGCAAGGTGAAGGGAGCTCATTTCTAACTCTCCTTGTCCGTAGCTTGAGTTGGCTAAAAGAACTTCATCCTCTAACTTCCCATTTGAAGATATTGTAGAAGCTGCAATCGGATATTCATACGGCATTTTCTCACTTAAGCCAAACTGCTTCAAGCCCTTAACATATGCTTCACTTCCCATTTCAACTGCCTTCATAGCAAAGAAGATATTATCCGATCGTACGAGTGCGTCTGTAAGATCAACGGGTCCATTAGATTCTGAAACACGGTGGACTTGGTAATCTCCCCACCCCTTTCCATTGCTCCAATTCAGTCCTTCTATTTTAATACCTTCACCTGGCTTAATTGTTCCATTATTTAACCCAATTGCACCAGTAATTGGCTTAATTACAGAGCCCGGGGCAAATGTAGCAGAAAATCGGTTAAGCAAAGGTTTTTTTTCATCCTCCTGCAGATCCTTCCACATGGAGTCACTGGTGCCATAGAGCATATCATTAGGGTCAAATGACGGACTACTGACAAGGGCAAGTGTCTCACCGGTTTTTGGGTTGATCGCTGTTGCAGTTCCTGCATCCCCGTCAAAGGATTTATATATTTTCTCCTGTACATTTACATCAATCGTCACAGTAACGTTTTCTCCATTTTTCACTGGCTTCTCAGCAAGAAGTGTTTCCTCTTCGCCATCCTTGGTAATGGTTATCTGAGCACCTTGTTCTCCGCGGAGCTGCTTTTCATATAACTGTTCTAACCCTCGTTTACCTATCACATCATTTGGCCCGTAAGTACCAGGCTCCACTTCTTCCAAATTTTCTGCGGTAACTTTTCCTACATAGCCAACGAGATGGGCAGTCGCTTTTCCGGCTGGATAAACTCGCCCAGTCACCTCTTTGTTTGTTACACCATTTACTTGAAAGAGTTTGTCTAACAAGTCTTCCTTTGTTGTTGGTATTTTTGTTAAAGGTACAAATAGATCTGGTTCTACCCAATTGGCATTTAATGCTTTATCAATCTCTTCGACCGACATACCTAAGAGGCCGGCAAGTTCTTTTTTTGCCTTGTCAGAATCTGGACCCATTTTCTCAGGAATTACGCCAATCTCATAGACAGGTGCATTAATTGCCAGCTGCATTTGGTTTCGATCAAGGATTTCACCTCGTTGTGGGGCAGTGGTATGAAGATTGACCTCTCCACCATCTTTCATTGCTGGAAAAATAAAACCAGGATCCCATTGTAAAAACCAATCTTTTTCCTCTTCTTTTTCTTCCTGAACTAATTTTGCTTCATAATCAAAAGTGATTGGTCCAGCAATACTCTGCATTGTCACTTTAAACGGGATCGTTGCCTTGCCTTCGTCCATGGCCGTATCCAACTTTTCTTCGTCCAGTTTATCCATTTCAATTTTTAAATCTGATATATTTAAATCACCATAGATTTTGTCGTATCTGTCAATAAAATTCTCTGGAGAATACGTTTCCTTTGTTTTTGTGGAGAGCATGTTATACATGTCCTTGAACTTCTGTTTATTCCATTGTTTTACATAAGTCTCAAAACGTTCATTTGGGGTAACTTCATCATTGGAACAAGAAATGAGAAATATAATAAGCAACATGGAAAATAATAAAATAACTTTTTTCATAAGTACCTCCTTCTCCACTCACATCAAAAGTGGATTTGCTTTAAGAAAAGTAAGAAAATAAAAGTCACAAGGAAAATATGCCCAGGTGACTTTTTCGTTGCTTAGGAAACTATAAATTTTAGAACCTATGGATAATTTGTATTACTGAATTAGCCATTTCCAGCTCCAGCGCCTACCCCCTCGAGGTCTTAAGTCAAGCCTCTTTGTGGTAAAGATCACCACCTAGAGGCTCATCTTAAGCTAGTCGGGGGTGATCAAGGCGCTTACGCTTTTGTTCTTTAATTATTTTGCTTCCATATGATTGGTGATCTCTTGTTGGATACGCTCAAATTCTGAATCAGGTACCACATAGTACCAAATAGAATTAATCTTTTGACCACTGCCATCAATTTCGAGCGTTTTTGTTGTTTTACGAACATCCCGATAATTACTGAATAAATTCTGCATTGTATCCATGTCCATATCTGTTTGAACATTACCACCGAGAATTTCAAGTATGTCGCCAACTTTAGTTATGCTTGAGAAGTTGGCTGCCTTGTTCATGGCAGCTGTAATTACATTACGTTGCCTTTCGTTTCGGCCAAGGTCTCCGCGGGGGTCGTTTTTACGCATACGGATGTATTTCAAAGCTTCTTCTCCATTTAATTGGAGAGTCCCCTTTGTAAAATTCTCTCCACCCTGAGAGAATTCCTGGTTATTTTTTACTGTGATGCCACCTAAAGCATCAATCCCTTGCTGGAATCCTTCCATATTTACCTTAGCATAATAATGGACGGGAAGGTCGAAAGCATCTTCCACTGTTTGAATGGATAATTCCACATCCCCAAATGCATAGGCGTGATTGATCTTATCCATGCCACGACCTGGAATATTCACGTAGGTGTCCCTTGGTATACTAAACATCATCATCGAATTCATTTTGGGGTTTAAGGACAATAAAATCATTGTATCCGAACGTCCCTTATCACCTTCGCGTTCATCTACTCCTAGTAGAAGGATATTAAGAGATTTTTTGTTTTTTAAAATGGAGTCAAGTTGTTTTTGCCGATCCGGATCATTATCTCTTGCAAGAGGTGTATGCATTGTCTCCACAGTATCCCCTAGCTTGTCCCATACATAATATGCAAATCCTCCACCTATTAAGAGGAAGACTATGATTATTCCCGCAAGCCAGAAGGGCCATTTCCGTTTCTTTTTACCTTTTCGTTTATCTAATCGTGATTCCACATTCATTCTCCTTTAACCAATGTATGCAATTTATAGCATGTGTAAAAAAATTAAAACTACTTCTAAATTATAACGAAAAACATTTTAAGCGTCTATTTATTCTGAACTTTAGTTGGAGTTGCTGTAATAATATAACGATCAGGAGCATTCCCGATATAGGAAAATGGATAACAGGTTGTAACGGTTAGGATTTCATTAGGTGCAGTGGAAGCAATTACAGATAAATCATCTGCCGGAACTACCTTTGTCTCCACAATTTCATAGGAAAAGTCACCATATGGCAACTTTACCGTCAAAATGTCACCAAGCTGCAATTCTCCCATACGACGAAAGACGGTATCACGATGTCCCGATAAAACGATTTGGTCGTCCTGTTGTGGATACGCAGTTCCACTATAATGTCCAACACCTTTTTCTAAATCATCTTCGTCTGTTCCTTCCACAATTGGCAAGTCTGCCTCTAGTTTAGGGATATGTAAAATTCCTGATGTTTCACCATGCTGTGGGGAAAAACTAGTTCCAGGTGATTGCTTTTCAGAAGCGGCATTGACTTTTTTAAGTAAATTTTCCGCTTCGGCCAAGGATTCTTTTTGGGCGTTTGTTGTTTTATACCATTGATAGCCCCCATAGCTTAAGAAAACTATTCCACAGAACACTAAAAGTATAGCAAGCTTTTTCATAGGACGAATCTCCTTACACCATTTCTCTTAGTATATAAGATTTACCACAGTTTTGGAAGGAGTTACCTTTTTAATTTGAGTAGTTAAATTGTTCTTAAATAAGAATAAATAATTTATAAAACTAAGTAAACAGCCGTAATTAGTTGTAAGCAAGAGAATTTTGTTCTTTATATAGAATAAACGGCTGTTTTTGAGGTTTTTCAATCTGTGAGAAATGTCCTATACTTCAATTAATCGTTCTTTAAAAAGAACAAAATAATAGTCATAAAGAACGAATGAGTTACATAGGAAAGGAGGATATTCGCTGTAGAGTGCAAAAGCGGAAATCGTTTTGTTCATTGGCTGTGAATCATGTAGAAAGTACTTGCTTACAACAGCGAGAAGCTTTTATCCAATCTATTTATCTGTAAGAAAATAATATTATAAATTTGGAGGAATGTAAAAATGAGTATTAAGAAAAAGCTAGGTATGGGAATCGCAACAGCAGTATTAGGAGTAGGACTTATTGGTGGAGGGACGTTTGCTTATTTTAGTGATCAGGCAGAAGCTACCGGAAACTTTGCAGCGGGTACATTGGATTTAAGTGCTAATCCGACGACAGTAATTGATGTTGAGAATATTAAGCCAGGAGATACTATGTTGCGTTCATTTGATTTAGTTAATGGGGGTTCTCTAGATATTGCAACCATTAATCTAGAAACGGATTATACAGTTACAGATGTAGATGGAAATAATGTAGAGGATCTTGGCCAGTATATTCGAGTTAATTTCTTAATAAACGCAGATAAGCTTGATGCACCTATTTACTCTACTACATTAGCAGACTTGAAAAATATGTCGCCAGATGTAATTGAAGGAAACATTTTTACAAGCTGGTTAGCTGAAAAAGGTGGAAATCTAGCAGCGGGGACTAAAGATACATTGTATGTACAATATGAATTTGTAGAAACTGGAGCAGATCAAAACGAATTTCAGGGTGACTCTTTAGAATTAACTTGGACATTTGAAGGTAAGCAAGGTGCAGGTGTAGCAAAATAGTAGGTTAAGAAGGGAGAAGTAATTCTTCCTTCTTTCCTTTACATAATTATAAAGGGGGTTTAACTCAATGAATCTAAAAAATAGCATACTAACAGCAGTCGCGACGGCTACACTTGGACTATTTTTAATAGGTAGCGGCACATATGCCTATTTTAGCGATACTGAAGAAACAAACAATACTTTTGCTGCTGGCCTACTCGATTTGGAAATTAATAAAGAAAAGATCATAAACGTAGAAAAAATGGTTCCAGGGGATTCGGTAAACGGTGAGTTTCAGTTGTTGAATGAGGGCAATGTAGATATAAAAAATATAAAGTTAATTTCCTCCTATGTAGTTAACGATTACGGAGCTCCAAACAATGGTGACGACTTGGGTAAATATATTCAAGTTCAATTTAATCATTATGGAAAAGCAGTATTTAATGAGCCAAAAACCTTAGCTGAATTGCAGCAAACACCTGAAGAAATAGTTGGTGAATTTCCAGTAGGAAGCAGCCCGAAAATTTTCGGTAGAAATAGAATTTATTAATAATGAGAATAACCAAAATCATTTCCAGAAAGACACAATAGAACTAAATTGGAAGTTTGAAGCAGTTCAGCGTGATGGAAAAACTATTGAATAAAGGAAGGAGAATCCTTTCTCCTTCTGAGTTTATTTATATTCACAAGCCTGTAATACACTAATTTCCGGTTTGTGAATGTATGTAAATTCTTTATTTGTAAAGGTGGAGATGAGCTTGCGGTATAGCCGGTTGAAAAAGTTTAAAACAAAAAATAAATCATTTTTATTAACAGTAAAAATCGCGCTGGCATGGTATTTAATTTTGTTGTCTGCTTCCTACCTAACAGGGGGGACTTCAGCGCATTTTAATGACACGATTAATACTGATAACCTGCTTTCCATGGGAACATGGGAAATAGAAGAAACTGATGTGCCTGAAGAAGCAATAGATGAAAGCAGATTAAAATTTACAGACAAGAAGACGCAAAGGATAAAAGCGTGTGGCGATAAATTATTAAAGGTTAACATAAAAAATAGTGGGAAAAGTGACATGGGACATGACAGCAGGTATGAGATCTATTATGGCGAAAAAGGTAACCCAAAGAATCAAGGTAAGAAACTAAAGTTAGCTGAAAATGAAGGGAAAATTAAAGCACTCAAAAAAGGAGAGAGTATTCAATTAACCTATAAAACAGACAAACCGGGCGTCTATGTTTTTGTTGTTTATCAGACGAATGAGCATCTAAAAAAGGATACTGTGGAGAGCGGTAAAATTATCGTTACCTGTGAGACAGAGGAGGATAAGAAAACAAAGCCAGTAGAGAAGGAAGATGAACCATCAGTTAATACAAAAGAAACAGAACATCCTAAAGAACAGGTGAAGGAAGAAAAATCGGAAGAAAAGAAACCTGAAAAAGCCCAACAGGAGAAGTCAGAACCTACCAAAGAAGAAAAAACTGAAAAAACTCCAGAGCCTGTAAAGGAAGATAAGGTAAAAGAAGATAAAAAGCAATCAGAGTCAAAAGACCAGGCGAAGCAGGAAGAGGAAAAAGTAACCAAACAAGAAGAAACGCAAAAAAACCAGGAGGATGAAAAGTAATGAAAAGACGAGTGGTAATGAAATGGGTAAATCGATTAGTATCTACCATTTTGATGGTGTTGCTAATTACAGTAGCAGGTATCGTACTATCAACCAAACTCTCTGGAGGAGAACCACAGGTATTTGGCTATCAACTGAAAACAGTGCTGTCAGGTTCTATGGAGCCGGGTATTCAGACAGGGTCAATTATCGCGGTGAAGCCTACGGATGATGGCAGCAAATTCAAAAAAGATGATGTTATTACTTTTATGGCTGATGAAGACATCATGATTACACATAGAATTGCAGAAGTTATCAAATCGGAAAATGGTGTTATGTATACAACGAAAGGTGATAACAACAATGCAGCAGATTCGGAACCGGTAATTGCTGAAAATGTTGTTGCCAGCTATGACGGATTTACCATTCCCTATGTAGGCTATATTATTGATTTTTCACAATCTCCAAAAGGAAGTATAGTATTTTTGATATTACCAGGTATTCTCATGCTTGGATACTCTGCATTTACCATATGGCGTGCACTCGGCCAGTTGGAGGATAAGAATAAATCTGGAACAGCCGAGGCGAAGTAGCCTTCCCTTCGCTGTTCTCTATAAGGAAGATGCTTATGATTTTTAAGAAATTGGTTGTTACTCTATTCTGTATCTTGGCCTTAGTTATAGTAATGGGGGGCAACTCCGTCACAGCAGACGAGGAAGAAAAAGAGTTAGCCATCAATGTTTTACCAGGAGATGTATTATTTAATATCAACAATATGAAGCCAGGAGACTGGGCGCCCCGCACAATCACCGTTCAAAACAATGGTATAAAGGATTTTACCTATCAAATGTCATTACGTAATGATGGGGAGGAGAAGCTATTCAATGAATTACTGTTGGAAATCAATGACAGTAAAACTGTTTTATATGAAGGCAAACTGGCAGACTTCACTAAGCTTTCCGACAGAGACCTTAGTACTTCCAAGCAAGAGGAATTGGAAGTAACAGTTATTTTCCCAGAGTATCTCGGTAATGAATTTCAAGGACTTGATGCTGAGTTTTCTATATTGTTCACCGCGGAAGGCAAAACTAGTCAGTTAGCTGAAGTTAGTGTTGATGGAATGATTGGCAGTGGCAACTCGCAGACACAGTCTTTTCTTCCCAATACAGCAACAGGAATTTTTAACCTATTTCTATCTGGTGCTGTTCTTTTGATAAGTGGGGTATTTATCCTATTGTACAAAAAATGGAGAAAAGTTAGTAAAAACTACAGTTAAAAAACTAGTAAGGGCACTCGACAATCCATAACAACCATACTCGACAAGATGCTTACTCTAATTTAACAAAACTAGTTTTATTATGACAAAACAAGCTATGTAATAATAACAGGGTATATAGTATGATAGTCATAGAAAATAAGTTTCCTCAGAAAAAGGCAAACTCATCTGAAAAGGGAGGGCGCAAAGCCACAGATCTAAGGTGTTAAGAGCTAAGATGGCTGGGCTATCTGGAAAAAATAATGGGGGACGGTTAAATGACAAGTAAAGTAGAAATTAACACAGTTGATAAAGAATGGCTTGAATTAATAAAAGAAGCTAAAACTCTCGGTATACCTTTAAAGGAAATTAAATTATTTTTATCGGGGAACAAAAAAGGTTGAAAAATGGATTTATTTGTGCTTTATATAGAACCACTCACCTTTTATATGATATAATTCTCTTTGAAAGAAGGTGAGAACTTGATCGGTGATAAAATTAAACAAATACGTAAAGATAAAAAAATGTCCCTATCAGAACTTGCTGAGAAAGCAGGAGTTGCTAAATCCTACCTTAGCTCAATCGAACGTAATATACAGACAAATCCATCGATCCAGTTTATTGAAAAAGTTAGCGTTGTTCTAGATGTTTCAGTAAACGAATTGATACGCGAAAAACAGTCTGCTGATATAGAAGAATTAGACGATGAATGGCTTGAGATTGTACAGGAAGCCATGGACTCCGGAGTAACGAAGAAGCAATTCAAAGAATACTTGGAATTCAATAAATGGCGTAGTAAACAGGGAAATAACAAATAAATAGGATAGACCAAACCGCTTAGCCAAATAGCTGACGGTTTTTTATTTGGCTTTTATTATAGGAAAAGTAATTAGAAACGAAAGTAAAGTGTAAGCTTGTTCGTTACAAATGTAATAATATACTCATTCTTTGAATAATTTCTGCTATATTTAATTTTAAATGCAGTAACACAATATCAATAAGTTAATTCATTCTTTATCTATGTCGCGAATCATTGGATAATCCTCACACATTTTGGAACCATTCTTTCTTAGAGATCAATCGTTAAATACTCAGCTTTTAGGTGAGCTAAAAATAAAATTGCTAGGTTTCATTTTCATAATTTAGTGATAAAGAATATAGAAGCATTCAGAACAGGAGCTATCATTAATGAAGAAATATACATACTGGCTTTTGCCAATCGGTTGGATGGGGATTATTTTCTATTCCTCCCATCAGCCATATGAAAAACAGGATATAAAACCTTTCTTATCCGATAAATTTGACCTATCTTTTCTTGAACCTCTATTGGGATGGATTGCTTTTAACTACCATCATTCAGTAGTAAGTATTGAATCAAGAGGGGTCAATGGGTTTATAGAGTTCTTTCTGCGTAAGGGAGCTCATGTGACCGTGTTTTTTATTTTATGTCTTCTTTTCTATCTGGCGTGGAGAAAGAGCATCTCTTTACCGATAAAAAAGGCGATAACACTTTCCTTTTTACTTACAATTGCATATGCTATTTTAGATGAACTTCATCAAGGCTTTACACCGAATAGAACACCATACGCAGGAGATGTAGCATTAGATGGTTTTGGGGCATTTTTGGCCGTAGTTTTCATTATAGTATTAAGGAAGATAAAATTTCGGATAACTGACAAAAAATAAATAATGATGACGAAAGTATTAAATGTAAACAATAATTTTGAAAAAAGTATAAAAAATGCCAAATTTCGACAACGCTTCCTATGAATATATGTTATAGTTCAAATTAACTAATCAGAAATATTTTAATAAAAGGCGGGAAATTAGATGCTTGAGCAGGAAAAATATAAAGATATGTTAAAAAAGGTGATTGATGAGACGGAAAATCATACAATTAAAAATTCAGAACAATTAATCCAAATGCTTGTAAGTGAGTTAAAGCATGGGTGTATGATTGGAGAGCAAATGCAACAACAGACAACAATTAAATAAATACCAACTAACTACATGTTCGAATCCGGCATGTAGTTTTTTTTGGAAATTAGGGGTATGATAAGTTATAGTAATAATTTAATACATACTATGGAAGGAAGTGAACGAATTGCTTGGTTATTTACAACGTCTCGGTAAATCTTTAATGTTACCGATTGCTATGTTACCTGCAGCTGCGCTTCTGGTGCGTCTGGGCGCGGAGGATATATTTGATATTCCATTTGTGACTGCAGCAGGTAATGGGATTTTAAATAATTTAGGACTGATTTTTGCTATTGGAATTGCGATTGGTTTTTCAAAAGATGGGAATGGAGCAGCAGCATTAGCGGGAGCTGTTGGTTTCCTTGTATTAGAAGGTGGCTACAAGGCAATCAATGATGAACTGAATTTGGGAGTATTAGCAGGTATCATCGCCGGTATAACTGCAGGACATTTATACAATCGATTCAGTGATATTCAGCTACCAGACTTTCTCGCCTTCTTCGGTGGGAAGAGGTTCGTGCCAATTATTACATCAGTAACGATGGTTATTATTTCAGGTGTTATTGGCTTATTGTGGGGACCGGTTCAGGACGGGATTAATGGTTTAGGAGACTTATTTATTAATGGAGGAGCAGCAGGTGTAGGAGCTTATGGTTTCTTTAACCGTCTCTTAATACCGGTTGGTCTTCATCATGTTATCAATACGTTAATTTGGTTTGATTTCGGTACGTTCACTGATGCAGCAGGGAATGTTTGGAAAGGTGATATCAATCGTTTTCTTAACGGAGATCCAACCGCAGGTCACTTTACCGCTGGTTTCTTCCCTGTAATGATGTTCGGTTTGCCAGCAGCATGCTTAGCTATGTATGTAACTGCGAAAAAACATCGTAAAGCAGCGGTTGGTGGTTTCTTAGCAAGTATTGGCTTAACCGCATTCTTAACAGGGATTACAGAGCCAATTGAATATTCATTTATGTTTTTATCACCAGTTCTTTACGGTGTACATGCTTTACTAACAGGGCTCTCAATGATGGTTGCTTATTGGCTGGATATTCGCCATGGGTTTGGTTTCTCAGCAGGTGCCATAGACTATTTTCTAAACTTTGGTATCGCTCAGCATCCACTACTATTACTTGCTCAAGGAATTGTTTTTGGTATCATATACTTCCTTCTCTTCACACTTCTAATTAAGAAGCTGAACTTGAAAACACCAGGACGTGAAGATGAAGACGAGGATTATGTAGAAGAAACAGAACAAACTGGAACGCCAACACGAGGTAAAGGTGCAAAAGACTATGACAACAAATCCTATCACTATTTAAAAGCACTTGGTGGACCTGAAAATATTAAATCACTTGATTATTGTGCAACACGCCTCAGACTACAAATACATGATATGGAACAAATCGATGAAAAAGAATTAAAACGGCAAGGTGCTCACGGAGTTATGAAGGTCAATCGGACAAATCTTCAAGTAATCGTAGGTACTACAGTAGAGTTTCTTGCTACAGCTATGAAGAAACGTATGGACAACAACAATATGGAAACACCTGGACAGATGGAAAAGCAACCTGTTGAAGAAAAACAACCAGAACAAGGAAGTACTTCATATGAAGAAATTGCTATGCCTGTGAATGGTAAAGTTATTCCATTGTCAGAAGTACCAGATCAAGTATTCTCTACCAAAATGATGGGTGATGGTTTTGCTGTTGACCCAACAGATGGAATTATTACATCTCCAGTTGATGGGGAAATATTAAATGTATTTCCAACAAAACATGCTGTCGGACTTCGTACAAAATCCGGACTGGAAATTTTAGTTCATATTGGATTGGACACAGTAAAGCTTGAAGGCTCTGGCTTTGATGTTTATGTAAAAGAAGGAGATGTGGTTAAACAGGGAGATACGTTAGTGAAGGCTGATCTGAACTATATTAGTAAGAACGAGTTATCTACTATTACGCCGATTATCTTCACTAATTTACCTGAAAACCAAACTGTCTCAATCACGCAAACTGGAGATCTTAAAACTGGAACAAAACCTATTATTGAGATAAAATAAACGAAGTTAAAGGCTGGTGTACCATAGAGCACACCAGCCTTGTTATACATATAAAAAGTATGAAGTCGACTGTTTAATGAAAGGAGAGAACTGATAATGAAAAGCATAGTACCAATTTATATTAAAAATGCCAAAATATATCAAGAAGACAAAATAATAAATAAAGGCGGAGTTTTAATAGAGCATGGCAAGATTGCTGCAGTGCATGAAAACATTCAAGAAGAGTTGCCAACAAATGTTCAAATTATTGACGGTACAGGTTTACAGGTTATTCCTGGTTTTATTGATGGACATATTCATGGAGCTGATGGTGCCGATGTCATGGATGCAACGGAGGCTGCTCTGGATACAATGGCAGCAGTATTGCCACGAGAAGGAACAACCAGCTTTCTTGCCACTACAATAACACAAGCTCCTGAAAATATCGATAAGGCACTTGAGAATATAGCACACTATAAAAATAAAGCCGGTTTTGCTGAAATGGTTGGCGTACATTTGGAAGGACCATTTATTGAAGAAACAAAAGCTGGTGCACAACCACTCGATTTTATTATGGAGCCAAACATAGAACAATTTAATGAATGGCAAGAAAAATCCGGAAATAAGATTAAAACAATTACGATGGCACCTGAGCATGATACGGATGGATCGTTTATAAACCACCTTTACCGTAACGGTGTGAATGTCTCAGCAGGCCATACCGGCACAGATTTTGCGGGCATGAAGCAAGCTGTTTCATATGGTGTCCGTCAAGTAACACATCTATGTAATGCCATGTCTGGTATTCATCATCGTGACATTGGGGTTGTAGGTGCTGCCTTTCAATTAGAAGAATTACGCGCAGAACTAATTGCAGATGGTATTCATATTTCTCCAGAAATGCTGGAAATTATTTATGAAAATGTAGGTAGTGAACGTCTCATCCTTATTACGGACGCTATGCGTGCGAAGTGCTTGAATGCAGGAAACTATGAGCTTGGTGGCCAGCCGGTAACTGTTACAGAGGACCGTGCTGTACTCGAAAATGGTACGTTGGCTGGAAGTATCTTGAAAATGCATGAAGGAGCCCGCCAAATGTTAAAGATAAATGATGTCACAATGAGAAATATCATCCAGATGGCTTCAGAAAATCCTGCTAGACAAATAAATTTCTATGACAGAAAAGGAAGTATTGAAGCAGGGAAGGACGCGGATGTATTACTAGTCGATGACAATTTAAATATTAATTATACAATCTGTCGAGGTGTCATCGCCTATAAAGGAGGAGAATAAATTGGAAATTATCAAAGTGAAAGATTATCAAGAAATGAGTGAAAGAGCCTGTGATTTTATAGTTGAACAGCTTGCTGTTACAGACCAGCCAGTATTCGGTCTTGCTACAGGGTCTACACCTGAAGGGCTTTATGAATGTCTTATTAATAAATATAAAACAAAAGAAGTATCATTTGCTGATGTAAAGACATTTAATCTCGATGAATATGTCGGTATTAGTCAGGATGATCCAAATAGTTATTATTACTATATGAATAAAAAGCTGTTTGATCATATTGATATTCCAACTGCAAATGCCCATTTGCCAAATGGGAATGCTGCTGACTTAGAAAGCGAATGCAAGGAGTATGAAAACCGTATTAAGCAAGTGGGAAACGTTGATTTACAAGTATTAGGACTTGGTTTAAATGGACACATAGGTTTTAATGAACCTGGTACTCCGTTTTCTAGCAGAACTCATGTTGTAGAATTGGATGAATCGACAAGAAAAGCGAATGCCAGATTTTTTCCTTCTTTAGATGATGTTCCTACAAAAGCAATTACAATGGGAATAGACTCTATTATGGAAAGTAAGGCGATTATTTTATTAGTCTCCGGTAAAAAGAAGGCAGACGCTTTGGCAAAATTGATGAATGGCGAGATAACAGAGGAATTTCCTGCTTCTATTTTGCAGAAACATGAAAATGTGACGATTATTGCTGATGAAGAAGCAATGTCCTCACTATAAGAAGTTATTTCAACTGAAGTTATTGAGGCAGAGAAATGTGTGTTAGCCGAACTAATTCGAAATTGTAGAGCATCCTTCGAATTAGTTCGGTTTTTTAGGTTTCTGAGGTAGATTCCACATCTATTTCTATGTACGTAGTATTTTTTTTCTCAATAAGGGCTTGGTCACTTGTCAAATTAATTATCCATTCTTGAAAGTGCTCCATTTCGCTTATTTTTACATAAACAATCAATTCTACTTTATCCAAGTAATTAATTGTATCTAAAACATAGCTTGTTTGACGCAGCTCATTTTCTAATTTACCTAATAAAGTATAATCAATAGTTAAAGAGAAACCTTGCATTAGTTGGCGTTTAACAATACCTGTCGTACGAATAGCTTGTGAAGTTGTACTGCTGTATGCACGGATTAGCCCTCCTGCTCCAAGCTTAATACCTCCAAAATACCTTGTTACAACAACCGCGGTGTCCTTCAATTGTTGTTTTTTTAACACATCCAAAATTGGAACACCTGCCGTGCCACTAGGCTCTCCATCATCGTTTGCTTTCTGAATTTGATCATGCTCCCCAATCATGTAAGCAGAGCAATTATGTGTTGCGTCATGGTGTTTTTTCTTAATTTCCTGAATGAAATTTTGGGCTGCTTCCTCTGTCTCAACTCGGCGGACATAGCGATAAATTTAGATTTTTGGATAATAATTTCGTCCATTCCAGTCTCTTTAACTGTAAAATATTTCTCTAACATCTTGCAATTCACCTCCTGAACAGCCATTATATATACATAGAGCTGTATGTTAGTTTGTAATATACAGGTGGTTTAGTTTAAAAAAACGGGAGAAAAGTAGCATACAGAAGTTTCATGATATATGATAAAAGACCCTATAAAAAGTTGAAAGATATACGTATAATTATAACATAGGTTGGTGGGAAATGTTGGCACAGAAAATTAGTGAGACTGCTTTAGATTCCATCATTCATGAAATGGTCGAAGTAGTCGAAAACAGCAAAGATGAAATTTTTAATATTAGTGAGGGAGCACGAACAGAACATGAGCATTTGGTTAGAGAACTAACCGAAACAAAGTTCAAGGTTGTGCAACACATTGAAGATGGCGATCAACTGGAACAAAAAGTCAGATTTTCCCGCGAACGATTAGCAGAGGTAAGTAAATATTTTGATCGATACAGCGAAAATGAAATAAGAGAAGTGTATGAATATACACACGAAATGCAAACAAAACTAGCGATGATGCGACAGGAAGAGAAATCTCTACGTGAAAAGCGTGATGATTTGGAAAGGAGATTAGTAGCATTAAGCCAGACGATTGACAGGGCTGAAGGGCTAGCCAGTAAAATATCTGTTGTGCTAAATTATTTGCATGACGATTTCCAACAAGTTAATGAAATGATTGAAGAAGCAAAAGAAAAGCAGGAATTTGGTTTGAAGATTATTGAAGCTCAAGAGGAAGAACGAAGAAAGATTTCCAGAGAGATTCATGATGGACCTGCACAAATGCTAGCTAATATCTTATTACGATCAGAGCTTGTGGATAGAACCTTTCGCCAAAACGATATTAATCAAGGTTTAATTGAAATTAAGAGTGTACGCAAAATGATTCGTTCTTCCTTGTATGAAGTTAGAAGGATTATTTATGATTTAAGACCGATGGCGCTAGACGATCTAGGTCTATTGCCAACACTCAAAAAGTACATTGCTACTATAGCAGAATATAACAATATAGAGATTGAGTTTACATCCATTGGCGAAGAAACAAGATTAAATCAAAATTATGAAATTGCCTTCTTTCGTCTTGTTCAAGAGGCATTGCAAAATGCGGTAAAACATGCTGAAGCTTCCTTAATTCAAGTAAAGCTGGAAATTAAAAAAGATAACTTAACTATGGTAATTAAGGATAATGGCAAAGGTTTTGACCCTTCATTAAAAAAGGACAAGTCATTTGGGTTAATTGGAATGCGGGAGCGAGTGGAAATGCTCCATGGTACGTTAACTATTAATTCTCAGCCAGGTAAAGGCACGATGATTTTGATTAAAGTCCCGTATAACCCAGCATAAAGAATAATGGATCATAATACTATTTCAGATACTGATAAAGTTATCGATATAAATATAGAAAAATATTTCATTTGCATAGATTTAATAATTATAATAGGGCAAACACAAAAATAAGGGGAATGGATGTAGGAGGAACTTAAGATGAAAACAGAAGAAAAGAAAATTCAGATTGTACTTATTGACGATCATAAATTGTTTAGAGAAGGTGTAAAAAGAATTCTGGAGTTTGAACCAACATTTGAAGTAGTTGCTGAAGGGGACGATGGTACTGAAGCATCACGTATCGTAAAAGAAAATAATCCTGACGTTGTACTAATGGATATCAATATGCCAAATATGAATGGGGTCCAGGCTACAGCGGATCTTGTACGTTACTTCCCTAAAACAAGGGTTATCATACTATCTATTCATGATGATGAAAGTTATGTTACACATGCACTCAAGACTGGAGCTCAAGGATACCTATTAAAAGAAATGGATTCAGATGCTCTTATTGAAGCAATAAAAGTAGTTAGTGATGGCGGATCCTATCTACATCCGAAAGTGACCCATAATCTTGTCATGGAATACCGACGATTGGCTAAAGAGAATGCATCAAGCGCAAAAGATAATGGCATGGAATATCGGAAGCCACTTCACTTACTTACAAAACGAGAATGCCAGGTTCTACAATTACTTGCGGATGGAAAGAGCAATCGGGCAGTAGCTGAAACCTTGTACATTAGCGAAAAGACAGTAAAGAACCATGTTAGTAATATCCTGCAAAAAATGAATGTAAATGATCGAACCCAAGCGGTAGTATCTGCCATTCGTAAAGGTTGGGTAGAAGTTGTCTAGTCAACTTATTGATCCTCAGCCAATAGTTGATTAGATATCCACAAAAGTAAAATGAACTCCATATAGGTTAGTCATGATAAAAACCGGGTTAATACGAATTCCAAGCAATAATTCGTATCAGTCCGGTTTTTTGCTTCTAAGCTTTACTTTAAAAGTTGCTCTAATAAAGTATTTTAAGGTATAGATAAACCACGAGCTAACTTGGTAGTCTTGTGAATGGCTAATTCGGGGAAATAATCTATAGTATTCAACCCCTATATAGATCATGTATAGGTAATGCCATACATTCGCCTTCCTGCTGTTTGTTTATTTTTCTTATATCTTAGTGTAGAATGAACATACATGTGAAAAAATGATAGAGTTTACAGATAGAGATAGTATTTATAGTAGAGGAGAAGGTAATATGAAGGTTGCTGTAATGACAGACAGTACGGCATATATCCCTGAAAACATACGAAATAAGTATGCGATACATATGGTCCCACTAAGCGTAGTATTTGAGGACACTTCCTACCAGGAGGAAATGGATATTACTACGGAAGAGTTTTATGAGAAAGTAAAAGATGCGAAGCAATTACCCAAAACTTCCCAGCCTTCCATTGGCTATATTACAACCGAATTAGAAGCATTGGCAAAAGAATATGATGCAGTGATCTCTATTCATCTGTCCAGTGGGATAAGCGGTACATATCAAGCAGTAGTCAGTGCTGGAAAAATGGTCGACGGAATTGAGGTATTTGCTTATGACTCAGAAATTAGCGCAATGGCTCAAGGATTTTACGTATTAGAGGCAGCTGAAATGGCGCAAAATCAAAGAGAACCACAGGAGATTATTGCTAGACTTAATGAAATGAAAAAAAGTTTACGTGCATACTTTATGGTTGATGATCTAAGTAATTTACAGCGAGGTGGCCGTTTAAACGGTGCACAAGCTTTGGTAGGAAGTATACTGCAGGTTAAACCGGTGTTGCATTTTGTTGATAAAGTTATTGTGCCATTCGAAAAAATTCGCACACGTAAAAAAGCTCTAAACAGAATTATGGGAATGCTGAAGGAAGAAGCAGACAAAGGCAAGCAATTGAAAGTAGTATTTATTCATGCTAACAACTTGCATGCCGCAGAAGAACTGCAGAGAGATTTTCTAAAAGAGTACCCTGATATGGATACATGTATTAGTTATTTTGGTCCTGTCATTGGTACCCATTTAGGTGAAGGTGCTCTTGGAGTATGTTGGTATGAAAAATAAATAATAATATAGCTGCCATTCGATCAACGAATGGTGGTTTTCTATATTATGGTGTCTAAATATTTTAGATAGGAATGAATTTTATTGTCTAAACAAAAAGTTGCTTTAGAATCTCTGGTCTCCCGTCAGTTTGCAGGTAAGCTTCTACTCCGCAATGAAATACAACTGGAAGATAAACAGTTTGAACAATTTCTTGCTGATGGTGTACTTAGGCCATCTCCTTCTATAGTAAAACAACTTATATCAGCCATTTGTCAACGATGTGGAAATCGAAAAAAATATTTATTTGGAAGACTCCCATGTAAACAGTGTAATCAAAACCATTTATACTGCCGAAAATGTATAGAGATGGGCCGGGTGATGGAATGCGAGCCACTCTATTATTGGAATGGTAAAGAGGTTGTTTGGCCTATAATAGACCAACCATGTACTTGGGAAGGAGAACTTACGGCTTTACAGCAAAGAGCTTCTGATCGTATTGTTTCCGCAATTACAAACAAAGAGAAGGAGTTGCTTGTATGGGCGGTGTGCGGCGCAGGGAAGACGGAAATGCTTTTTCCAGGAATAGCAGAAGCACTTCGCTCAGGAATGAGAGTTTGTTTAGCCACTCCTCGAGCAGATGTTGTACAAGAACTGCTGCCGAGAATAAGAAATGCATTCAAGAATGTAAATATTCAAGGATTATATGGTGGTAGTGAAGAAAAAACAGGCAATGCTCAGCTGATAATTTCTACCACTCATCAATTGCTTCGCTTTAAAGCTGCTTTTCACTTTTTAATAATTGACGAAGTGGATGCTTTTCCCTTCCATAATGACCCCTCGCTTCCATATGCTGCCAAACGATCTTTACATTCAACTCAAAGCACAACGATTTATTTGACAGCAACCCCTAGGAGAAATCAACAGCTTCGCTTATGGATGAAGCAACTTCCGCACGTCTTCGTACCTTCACGATTTCATGGCCACCCGTTACCAGTCCCAATTCTAAAAACATGTACCAGTTTAAAAAAAGACATCCAATATAACCGTGTTCCTTACTCATTATTAAATTGGATGAGAAAACGCATCAGTCCACATCGACAGTTGCTTATTTTTGTACCTACGATAGAACTAGTCGAACAATTATATAAGAACAGTCTTGTTCAACTTCCCCAACAAAAATTACTTACGTCAAAGGATAGAATAATGTGTGTACATGCCTCAGATCCTGAACGGAAGGAAAAAGTCCAACTATTCAGGGATAAAAAAATAGATATATTAATAACGACAACCATTTTAGAAAGGGGAGTCACATTCCCATCCGTAGATGTAGCTATTATCGATGCAAGCCATCGTGTATTTGATGAGGCTGCACTTGTTCAAATTGCAGGAAGGGCAGGAAGAAGTCCAGATGACCCTAAGGGTGAAGTGGTTTTCTTTCATAATGGAAAAACCAATTCCATGGTTCACGCGATAGACGCGATAAAGTCAATGAATAAACGGGGAGGGTTTATTTGATGTATTGCTTATGGTGTCATGAAGAAATCATCACTGAAGTACATTGGGGCAATTTAATTCACCTTTACCGTCCAAAAAGGCTTTGCATGAACTGTGAAAGCCAACTAATAAAAATTCAGGGAGACCTTTGCAGTATTTGCTCTCGTGTATCTAGTGTGAAAAAGTGTGCAGATTGTTTGAAGTGGGAGGATTATGAAGAGAGCCCCATTAAATTTAATGCATCACTTTATACGTACAATTCGTTTATGCAAGAGGTGGTCGCTAAATGGAAGTATCGCGGAGATTATCAATTAGCAAAAATATTTCAATATGAATTTGAAAAAGAATATAGCAAGAAATTCTCTTTTTTAACTAAGAAAAAACCAGTTGTTGTTCCAATTCCTCTTAGCAAACAAAGAATGACCGAACGTGGGTTTAATCAAGCGGAAGTATTGGCAGATTTTATACCGCTACAAAAGGATCACGTACTGGAGAGGTTACATGGTGAAAAACAAGCTAAAAAGACAAGGTATGAAAGGATTTCAACGGAGAATCCATTTATTTTGAGAAAAAGTATTAACAAAACGGTTATTCTTGTCGATGATATATATACAACTGGTACGACATTACGACATGCTGCCAGATTATTCAAGGGAAATGGATGTCCTAATGTATATACCTATACATTGATTCGTGGTTAGTAAGAATATGCTATAATTAATAAAGTGAGGCGAAGTTAATGGCTGAGTTAGCGAATTGCTCACGCTGTGATGCGGTTTTTGTCAAGAGTATCCGTGATATATGCCAAGCTTGCTATAAGGAAGAGGAGCAAGCTTTTGATAAGGTTTATAAATTTCTGCGTGAACGAAAAAACAGGGAAGCAACTATGTTAGAAATTGTTGATGCAACAAAGGTAGATGAAACCTTGATTACAAAATTTATTAAAGAAAAAAGATTGCGAACAACTGACTTTCCTAAATTGGCTTATCCTTGTGAGTCATGCGGAGCTAATATAGTAAATGGGAAATTATGCTTTGATTGCTCGGATGAATTGAGGAGAGATCTCGATAAACATAATCAACAACAACGAAAAATTCAAGAAAAAGAATTGAAGAAAAATACACATACCTATTATATGTTTGATAAGAACAAGTGATCTAAATAATAATATTCTATGAAGAGGTGAGACATTATGCGTATAAATGGGCCGAACAATACGAATATGAACCCATATAAAAATCACTTCCAAAAGCAGGTGGATACAAAAACAGAAGCCAAGAAAGATCAGTTGGAAATCTCCAGTAAGGCAAAGGAAATGCTTGAGAAAGATAAGCCCAATGCAGAACGGGCAGCATATGTACAAGAAATAAAACAAGCGGTAGAAAATGGAGAATATAAAGTGGATCATGAGAAAACAGCCCGGAAAATGATTGATTTCTGGAGCGGATTTTAAGGGAGGACGATATTTTGTCCGTACAACTAATCATTCAATCGCTTCATCAATTAGTAGATGTGCATAAACAATTATTGAGGTTATCCAATCAAAAAACAGAAGCTATTAAAGAAGGCTCTATAGATAATATGCAGAAAGTAATTGGTCAGGAGCGTAAAGAAATTAAGCAACTGGAGCAAGCGGAAAAAATAAGGGAAAAGCTAGTCAGTGACTGGTTTATAAAGAACGGTTTTTCTCAAGAAGATGTGTCTATTACCTTTTTGCTTGATCATATAGAACAACTGGATGAAAGAGAAAAGCTTGGCAATATAACAATCCGTTTAACGAAATTAATTACTGAATTGAAGCAACAGGAGCAGTTGAATCAATCGCTAATCAATCAATCTATGAAATTTATTCAACTGTCCCTTGATATGTTAAATCCTTCTATACAGAATATAAACTATGGAAATCAGCAGCAATATGGAAAGGAAGCGCAAAAGCGTTCCATATTCGATTCAAAGGCTTAATAAGCTTTAAAAGGAGTAAAAGATATGAGTACATTTCATGGTCTGGAAATGGCCAAACAGGCTCTTTTTGCACAACAGTCAGCATTATATACGACTGGTCATAATATCTCTAATGCAAATACAAAAGGGTATACGAGACAGCGAGTGAATTTTGAAACAATGAATCCTTATCCGGCTGCTGCAAGAAACCGTCCGGAGTTGCCAGGACAAATGGGTACAGGGGTTCAGACTGGCTCTATTCAGCGGGTACGTGATTCTTATCTGGATGTTCAATTCCGAGCGGAGAATAGTAAATCAGGTTACTGGTCGACAATGTCAGATGCTTTAACCAGGTTGGAAGGCGTAATGAATGAGCCTTCTGACAGTGGTTTATCAAAAACAATGGGGCAATTTTGGCAATCAATCCAGGATCTTTCCTCAAACCCGGAAAATTCCGGAGCAAGATCTGTAGTTGCCCAACGAGGAAAGGCTGTTGCAGATACGTTTAACTATTTATCTGAATCCCTAACATCTATTCAGTCGGATTTAAAAAATCAGATGGATATTACTGTAACGGATGCAAATTCACTATTAAATCAAATCCATAACATTAATCAACAGGTAAATGAACTTGAACCACATGGATACCTTCCAAATGATTTATATGATGAACGTGATCGTTTAATTGATGAATTATCAAGCATTGTTAATATAAAGGTGGATTATGATAAAAGCTCGCCAAGCTCACAAGATATTGCTCAAGGTATAGCCAGTATTGAAATTGTTGATGACAAAGGAAATTCCTTAGAACCTGCAGTAAAACTATTAGATGGATCAAAAGCAGATGCAGCTGATGCCATTCAAAAGCTATCTATCGATTACAATGAAGGTGAAGTAATGATAGGGAACAACTCGGTGGACATATCCAAATCGAATGGATCACTAAAGGGATTGGCTGATGCTTATGGTTTATCAGAGGATGGCTCTGGGTTATACCGAGATATGCTTGCCGATTTAGATAAGATGGCTACTAATTTTGCTGAACAGTTTAATAAAGTCCATCAACAAGGTGTTGGTTTAGATGGAAGTAATGGACTGGATTTCTTTACATTTAAACCAGGGACAACCGGTGCAGGTGGTTTGACAGTGAACAAAGACATTCTTGATCATCCTGATAAAATTGCTGCGAGCTCAAATGGTAATGCAGGGAATGGTGATAATGCTTCTAACCTTGCGAATGTCTTTGATGATACAAAGATTGTAGATGATAATGGGAATAACCCGTTCGGGGGGAATACATCTATCAATAGTTTCTATCAATCTCTTATTGGAGAAATGGGAGTCCAGGCTCAGGAAGCTAAACGGATGGAAAATAACACCGGTGTTTTACGTTTACAGGTGGAAAATCAAAGGATGTCTGTTAGCTCTGTTTCTTTAGATGAAGAAATGTCCAATATGATTAAATTTCAACATGCCTATAATGCGGCTGCACGAAGCATGACAGCCATGGATGAAATGCTGGATAAAATTATTAACAGTATGGGATTAGTAGGAAGGTAGGGAGTAAGTAATGCGTATAACACAAGGAATGCTATCCAATAATATGTTAAGAAATCTTTCTTCCAGTTATAATAAAATGGGGAACTTGATGGACCAACTTAACACAGGGAAAAAAATCACGCGTCCATCTGATGATCCGGTTATTGCAATGAAAGGTATTAATTATCGTAATCGTGTGACTGAAGTCGAGCAGTTTGAGCGTAATACGATTGAAGTAAATAATTGGATGGATAATTCAGATGCTGCTTTGGATAAGGCGACAAAAGCAATGCAACGTTTACGAGAGCTTGCTGTGAAAGCCAGTAATGGTACAAATGAATCTCAGGAGCTTGAAAGTATTCGCTCTGAGGTAAGTCAGTTAAAAGAGCACTTAAGGGATATTGCCCAAACTGAAGTGAATGGAAAATACATTTTCAATGGAACAAAAACCGATCAGCCACCAAATGTGGATCTGGAAAACGGAACATTCACTGCAGATTCTTCCTCTGTAGAAATAGAAGTAGCAAAAGGAATTAAGCTAAAAGCAAATGTAAATGCAGAAGAAGTATTTGGTGATATTTTTCAAAGTGTAAATGATTTTGAAAAAGCTTTGAATGAGGGTTCCGACAAGATAACAGAAAGTATTTCCGATATTGATGAAGGTATAAATAAAATTATAAACTCTCGTGCAGATTTAGGTGCACGAATGAACCGCCTTGAATTAGTTGAAAATAGGTTGAGTGAGCAAAATATTATCGCAACGAAAGCAATGTCAGATAATGAAGATATTGATTATGAAAAGGCGATTACAGAATTGATTACACAGGAAAGTATCCATCGAGCAGCATTGTCAACAGGCTCCCGGATTATTCAGCCATCTTTAGTTGATTTTCTAAGATAGGATAACAAATTGGCCCTGCACACTTTTGACTGCAGGGTTTTCCCGTTCAGAGAGGAGGGAACGTCTTGCAAATACCTCAGATAAGAATCAACTCTCGATCAGCTACTATTCAATTAAAAACAACACCAGCACGGCAAGAGATTGAGCAGCCCAAGGCAGATTTATCCATACAACAACCAAAAGCAAAAATGGAAATCAGGACAACCCCCTCAAAATTAATGATAGACCAAAGTCAAGCATGGGAACAAATGAATCGAATGCATGTTTTCAAGTTGAACGATAGATTTGCAGAAGAAGGACGTCGTGGTCTTTTGGCAGGAATTGAGAGACGTGCCGGGCAGGGAAGAGAGTTAATGCAAATTGAAAATAAGGGAAATCCTATAGCTAATCAGGCAGAACAAAACGGCCATGATGGAATGAAATCTTTAGGAATAAAATTTATTCCTTCGCATTTTTCAGTGAAAACAACCTACCAACCTGCTAAAGTAGACATTAATGTAAAAGAGAATAAACCAGAAATAAACGTTCAACCAAATAAAGTTATACATAGATATAAAGCTGGTAGTGTTGATGTCCAAATGAAAAGTTACTCAAACCTGGAAATAGACTTTGTAAATATCACAGTGTAGTAGAGGAGGAAATGAAATGATTGTGGATACAAAATATTCAGGAGAGCTAGAAATTGAAGAGACTGAGATTATCTTTTTCAAAACAGGGTTGCCGGGATTTCAAGAAGAAACTAAATTTTTACTGATTGATTTCCCAGATAATCCTGTTTTTCAAATTCTTCAGTCGGTTCAGACCCCCACAACTGCTTTTATCGTCACAAACCCCTATTATATATATCAAGATTATGAATTTGACCTTGATGAGAATATTATGGAGCAGTTAAACATTCGCAGCGAAAAGGAAATCGTAGTACTTTCAATTGTAACGGTTAAAGAGCCATTTCAAGATAGCACGTTAAATTTGAAGGCACCCATTATTTTAAACCCTGTACGCAAATTGGCGAAGCAATATATTCTTACGGAAGAAACCTACCAGATTAAAACACCATTGAACCCAAATGCTACAATGGGGGGAAGATAACTATGTTGGTACTGGCGAGGAAAATAAATGAAGCTATTCAGATCGGTGAAGATATTGAAATAAAAGTATTATCCATCGAAGGCGACCAAGTCAAGCTAGGAATTGAAGCGCCAAGGAAGACAGATATCTATCGAAAGGAAATTTACTTGGATATTCAACATGAAAACGATCAAGCAGCTAACTTACCTTCTGATCTTTTGCAATTACTAAATAAAAGTAAAAAATAATTGATTTCCCTTTAAGTTTTCACTTAACAAACCGATAGAAAGAATAAACGATATGGTTTGAGGAGATGTGATTATGCGATTAGAACAAGTATCACACGGATCGCAGCAAAATAAACTTCAGGGAAATAACACTCAATTGCTACCAGATTCTGAAAAATCCCAACAACAGATAAAACTTGATGGGAAAGCGTTGCTACCAACTGATAACACAATAACGAAAGATAAATTGAGAAGTGTAACAGAAAAATTAAATGAGTTTGTAGAACCGTTAAAAACCGATTTAAAATTTGTTTTTCATGAAAAACTTAATGAATACTACGTAACAGTTGTTAATCCGTTAACAGATGAAGTAATTAAAGAAATTCCACCAAAAAAAATGCTGGATATGTATGCTGATATGGCAGAATTAATGGGGCTTATGATTGATGAAAAAATTTAGCAATTAAACTAAGCTTTAACCAGGGTGGAAAGAATTCTTGAAGGAGTGAGAAAGTTGTCACTTAATAAACAATACCAAACCTACCAAAATAATGCGGTAAATACTGCTTCAGGTGGAGAACTAACCTTAATGCTCTATAATGGATGTATGAAGTTTATTAAACAAGCAATCAAGGACTTGGAAAACAAGAATTATGAGGCTAAAAATACTAATATCCAAAAAGCGCAAAATATTATACAGGAATTAATGTTAACCTTGGACCAAAAGGTTGAAATTTCTAAACAAATCCTTCCTCTTTATGAGTTTATGCAGTTCCAGCTTAGAGAGGGAAATATTAAAAATGATCCTTCGTTTCTCATAGAGGCACTGGAATTCATTACTGAGTTTAGAGACACGTGGAAAGAAGTTATGTTGAAAAATAAGAAGGCACAACCTGTCCAAGGCGCTCAAGTATAATGAACCGTCTAGAAGTTTTATTGGAACAAACAGAACAATTACAGGATGTGCTTAATCAGGAAAGAAATCATAAAAATCGAGCGGAAATTATTGAACAAGTGAACCAATTAATTGAAAAGAGAGATGAGAGTCTAACAGATATTAAGCCTCCGTATACAAAGGAAGAGGAGCTTCTCGGAAAGAAATTGGTGCAGCTTAATACAGAAATTGAACAATTGATGCAAGAAATTTTTACAGAATTAAAAGCAGAAATACAACAAGTGAAGAAGCAAAAGCGAACAAATCGAAAATATATAAATCCATATGAAAAAGTAAATTCCTCAGATGCTATGTTTTTGGACAGTAAAAAATAACTTCATAAATGAAGTTATTTTTTATAAATTGTTTTAAATGATAGAATTATGAAATATTAACTAATTGTAAACAGTGTGTAAATAGCTTTACAACAAGGTTTCAAACCACCATAAGAAATAATAGCAATTAATGAGTGGTTTAAGCAGGAATTTTGGTGGGAAACATAGTATAATAAATACATAAGGATGAAAGGAGGACACGTTTATGAAGTTTAACATTCGTGGTGAAAATCTTGAGGTGACTGATTCTATACGTGAATACGTAGAGAGGAAGATTAGCAAGCTGGAAAGATACTTTGATACACCCCCAACATCCGAGGTGCATGTTAATTTAAGTGTCTACAATGATGAGCAGACAATTGAGGTTACTATTCCAATGACAAATCTCTTGTTGCGCGGGGAAGTGCAACATGTTGACTTATATGCTGCCATCGACTTGGTCGTTGATAAACTGGAAAGACAAATCAGAAAATATAAGACTAAAGTCAATCGTAAATTTAGACAAGAGGGTTCTCCAAAGCACGTGTTTGCTGAACTGGAAAGAGAAGCAAATAATGTTGCTGTTGAGGAAGAATCTGATGAAATTGACATTGTGAGAACAAAAAGGTTTGATTTAAAGCCAATGGATTCTGAAGAAGCTGTGCTTCAAATGGATATGCTTGGCCACTCATTTTATGTTTTTACAAATGCTATTACAAACGAAACAAATGTCGTTTATCGCAGAAAAGACGGCAAGTATGGACTAATTGAACCAAATGCGTAATAAAAAATAATGATGATACAAAAAGCGATCCTTCTATTAGAGGATCGCTTTTTTTGAGTATCTTCGTTTAAGCTTTAGTTTCAAAATATATTGGAGGTGTAGAATGTTCAGCAAAATAGACAAGCTGCTGCGAAGTAACTTGGTATTATTGTGAATGGCTGTTTTTAAATATTTAAAGCTACATAAATGCGATTTGGAGAGCATTTTGCCGCCATTGCTATTTATTGCAAAGGGAACCTTTCACACCTCCGGGCACAAGTGCGACATCTCTTCATTACCTCTGCCGCCTGGCATGGCCTCTGCCGCTCGCGGAAAGAGAAATATTTCCCCGTATAGTGGTGTTTTTACGCAGCCTCTATATTCTTGGTTAGTTCGGAGTTTACTACTACTTTGTGAAAATAAAAGTTGTTTTAATTAATGTTTATACAACAGCTTTCACATTAGAATCGGGTTCAGGTCTATGATCTATACTATCTCTGTCAATATTTGTCGAACGAATAACCAATTTGTATATTTGGACTTTCGATTTGCTGCATTTGTCTATATATTCAATTATTTCTTGTCGAATATCTTGCAATAAAGAGAATTACTTGTCGAAACAGAGGCTAAATTTCAAAAATGGCAATTAGCCTTTATACCTAGATATGTGTTATAAATAGGTCAATAGATACAAGGTGGTGAATAAATGAAAAGAGAAGAAAGGGAGGCACTTAATAACTTAGAGAGAAAGGTTCATAAACATGAAGAGACCATTGCGCAGCTTATTGAGATTATAGCTGCGACTAATCAAAGAATTACACAGCTGCATGAAAAACAAAGAAAAAGTTTCTCCTTATGATTCAACTATATTAACCTTCGCAGGAAAGTCAATGACTTTTCACACATATCTTCGTACTATCCTTCAATTAAAAAGAGTAGTTCATCCCCGAACTGCTCTTTTTGTTATTCTCTCACTCTGACGTACATGCAGTTGTCATCCAACTTTAGATAGTGTTATTATTATATATGGACGATTAAATATGCAAAAACGTATATAAAGTATGTAGAAATGATGAAGAATATTTTTATATAGATTGAGGAGCGTTAACTATGGCTGGATTAATTAAAAAGATCTTTGGTGATGGAAATCAAAGACAGCTTAACCGTCTACAAAAAAAAGTAGATCAAATAGAAGAATTAGAAATCGATATAAGTAAGTTGTCTGATGCAGGACTTCAAGAGAAAACAAATGAATTTAAACAGCGTTACGAAAATGGGGAAGATTTGGATAGCTTACTTGTTGAAGCATATGCGGTGGTACGAGAAGCTGCCAAACGTGTATTAGGTATGAGACCTTTCCAAACCCAGCTTATGGGTGCCATTGCACTTCATGAAGGTAATATTGCAGAAATGAAAACAGGGGAAGGTAAAACACTTGCTTCAACTATGCCTGCATATCTTAATGCAATTTCAGGTAAAGGTGTGCATATTATAACTGTTAATGAATATTTAGCAGATCGTGACGCAAAAGAGATGGGAGAACTCTTTCATTTTCTAGGACTGACTGTCGGATTAAATGGGAATGGATTAACTAAAGAAGAGAAAAAAGAAGCATACTTATGTGATATCACTTATGGAACCAATAATGAATATGGTTTTGATTACTTAAGGGATAATATGGTGCTATATAAGGATCAAATGGTACAACGACCTTTAAATTACGCCATTATCGATGAGGTGGATTCCATTTTAATTGATGAAGCAAGAACACCTCTTATTATCTCTGGATCTGCAAAAAAATCTGCATCCCTTTATCAGCAAGCAAATAGTTTTGTTGGTACGTTAAATCGTGAGGGTGACTATACGTATGATGAAAAAACAAAGGGAGTTCAGCTAACTGAGGAAGGAATAAACAAAGCTGAACGCTATTTTTCTATTGAAAATTTATTTGATTTAAACAACGTTTCGCTTACACATCATATTAACCAAGCACTAAAAGCACATGTTTCGATGCACCGCGATACAGACTATGTAGTACAAGATGAAGAAGTTGTTATTGTGGATCAGTTTACTGGGCGTTTAATGAAGGGGCGTCGTTACAGTGATGGCCTTCATCAGGCAATTGAAGCAAAAGAGGGACTGCAAATACAGAATGAAAGTATGACCCTTGCTTCCATCACCTTCCAAAACTTTTTCCGTATGTATAACAAGCTTGCCGGTATGACGGGTACTGCTAAAACAGAGGAAGAAGAATTCCGGAATATTTATAATATGGATGTATTGGCAATACCAACGAATAAACCAATAGTAAGAGAAGACCGTGCAGATTTAATCTATAAATCCATGCAAGGCAAATTTCAGGCAGTAGTGGAGGAAATTAAAGAAAGATATGAAGCAGGACAGCCTGTATTAGTAGGTACGGTCGCTGTAGAAACATCTGAGCTAATTTCACAGCTATTAAAGAAGGCCGGAGTAAAACATAATGTTTTAAATGCTAAAAACCACTATCGAGAGGCTGAAATTATAGAAAATGCTGGTCAAAGGGGTTCAGTAACGATTGCAACCAATATGGCTGGGCGTGGAACTGATATTAAGCTTGGAGAAGGTGTGAAAGAATTAGGCGGGCTCGCTGTAATAGGTACAGAACGGCACGAATCACGCCGAATTGATAATCAGTTGAGAGGGCGTTCTGGCCGTCAGGGTGATCCCGGACTAACACAATTCTACTTATCAATGGAAGATGAGCTGATGCGTCGGTTTGGCTCAGATAATTTAAAAAATATGATGGAGCGTTTAGGAATGGATGACAGCCAACCAATCGAAAGTAAGATGGTTTCCCGTGCTGTAGAATCTGCTCAAAAGCGTGTGGAAGGAAATAACTTTGATGCACGTAAAACGGTTCTCTCTTATGATGATGTATTAAGAGAACAGCGCGAAATTATTTACAAACAACGTTTTGACGTAATTGATTCTGATAAAAACCTGAGAGAGATTATTGAAAACATGATACTATCTACTGTGACCCGGGTAGTTGCTACACATACAGGCGATGACGACGACAGTAATTGGGATTATAAGGCTATTCTCGAGTTTGTACATGGAAGCCTTCTAGATTACGAAGATATTAAAGAAGAGGATTTAAAAGGGAAAGATCCTGAAGAAATGAATGAACTGATCATGGATAAAGTACGTGGTCGTTATGACGAGAAAGAGCAAGAACTTACAGAGGAACAAATGCGTGAATTTGAAAAAGTTATTTTACTGCGCACGGTTGACTCTAAGTGGATGGATCATATTGATCAAATGGACCAACTTCGCCAAGGAATACATTTACGAGCATACGGTCAAAATGATCCGCTTCGTGAGTATCAAATGGAAGGTTTTGCTATGTTTGAAGCGATGGTTGAGAATATAGAAGAAGAAGTTTCTAAATATATTATGAAAGCTCAAATCCGTGATAACCTACAACGCCAGGAAGTAGTTAAAGATACACAAGCAGTTTCCGGAAGTCAAGAAGACAAAAAGAAAACTAATAAACCTTATGTGAAAAAAAGTAATGTAGGTAGGAATGATCCTTGTCCATGTGGCAGTGGTAAAAAGTATAAAAACTGTCATGGTAAGTAAACATGAAACACTCCTCTTATGGTGGAGTGTTTCATGCTTTAAATATAGTGAAGAGGTGAGAAAATGGAATTGGTAGAAATTAGAAATGAATTGGATAAAATGTTAAAACGAATCGAAGACTTTAGGGGGTCTCTTTGACTTAGATGAAAAGAGAGCTAGAATTAAAGAACTTGAATTAAACATGTCTGAACCATCATTTTGGGATAATCAGGATGAGGCCCAAAAAGTAATTAATGAGGTAAATGGGTTAAAGGGATATGTTACCAACTTTGAATACCTTGAGGAACGCCTGGAAGATCTGGAAGTTTCTTTCGAGCTTGTTAAGGAAGAAAATGATAAGGAATTGTTTGAGGAATTAAATGAGGACGTAACTCTTATAAAAAAAGAAATAAATAATTTTGAGTTGCAAATGCTATTAAGTGAGCCCTATGATGCAAACAACGCTATTTTAGAATTGCATCCGGGAGCAGGTGGAACTGAATCCCAAGACTGGGCAAGTATGCTGCTTCGCATGTACCAACGTTGGGCAGAAAGTAAAGATTTTAAAGTAGAAATGCTCGATTATCTTCCGGGTGATGAAGCTGGTGTTAAAAGCGTTACATTACTTATTAAAGGGCATAATGCATACGGGTATCTGAAAGCTGAAAAAGGAGTCCATCGTTTAGTTCGTATTTCGCCATTTGATTCCTCCGGACGCAGACATACGTCATTTGTATCTTGTGAAATTATGCCGGAATTAACAGATGATGTTGATATTGATGTGAAAACGGAGGATATTAAAATAGACACTTATCGAGCCAGTGGTGCGGGTGGCCAACATGTAAATACTACGGACTCCGCTGTACGAATCACCCATATACCAACAAATGTGATCGTTACTTGCCAAAATGAGCGTTCCCAAATTAAAAACAGGGAAGCTGCAATGAAAATGCTGAAATCTAAACTATATCAGCTGGAAATTGAACGACAACAAAAGGAATTAGATGAGATACGAGGAGAGCAGAAAGAAATTGGGTGGGGAAGTCAAATTCGCTCCTATGTTTTCCATCCATACTCTATGGTAAAAGATCATCGCACGAACGTAGAGGTTGGAAATACTCAAGGTGTTATGGATGGAGATATCGATCCATTTATCGATGCATTTTTGCGCTCTAAAATTAATGCATAATAAAATTTCTTGTGCACAAACTATGAAATATATCACACTTATTACTGTGAAGAATTATTTCACTGAATTGACACAAACTGGCAATGTCATTGATTTGCCTATATTACAGTGATGATAACGTTATCGATGCGTTATGAAAGGGGTTTTAATTCCCTGGAAAATGGTTATAATAAATTATGATAGTCATTAATCTAAAATTTGCGTTAGGGGGATTTAAGTTATGAAAAAATGGTTACTAACAGTTCTATTTGGTACTGCTATCGTACTGGCTGCATGTGGCGGCGGTGACGAAGGTGGTACAGACGAGCAACAAGACTCTGGTGACAATGCAACAGAGGAATCTTCCGAGGGTGGTTCTGTAGATTCAGCAGCGGCTGAGGAAGTATTTGAAAGCAATTGTGCTTCATGTCATGGTGCAGATCTTTCCGGTGGAGCAGGCCCTGATCTAACTCAGGTTGGTTCTAAATATTCTGCAGATGAAATTGCTGATATTATTAAAAATGGTAAAGGTAGTATGCCAGCTGGATTAGTATCTGGTGATGACGTTGACCTTTTGTCTAGCTGGTTAGCTGAAAAGAAATAATTTTAACAAACAAAAGTCTGGCTTATGGAAAGCCGGACTTTTATTTTTGGTAGCAAATCATCACACTTCAAGTTAGTTCCTATTCTCCGCTTAATAATTTTACAAGTTTATATTACCAGTAACAATTACCCCTTTTTTCTTACAAAAAAACCTATTATATTTCAAATTAGCCAACCTTTGAAACACAAATGTAATAATTTTATGTCTAAAAAAACTGGCGAAAGATGTTATAATGAATAAGAAATCTTTTGATTGCTTCCAAAAAGTGGAGCAATTTTTTTCAGTGAATAGAATGGAATGACAATAAACATAAAGGTGATTTTATATGATATTAATGAAAGATGTTCATAAAACATACCCAAATGGGGTTACAGCATTAAATGGTATTAATGTTGAAATAGAGCAAGGTGAATTTGTTTACATAGTCGGCCCGAGTGGTGCGGGTAAATCAACATTTATTAGATTAATGTATCGTGAAGCTAAAGCAACAAATGGAACAATTATGATTAACGATTTAGATATGAGTAGCTTAAAGGAAAAGAAAGTGCCTTTTCTTAGAAGAGATATTGGTGTTGTCTTTCAAGATTTTAAGCTTTTACCTAAACTATCAGTATATGAAAATATTGCTTTTGCATTGGAAGTAATTGAAGAATCTCCGCGAAATATCCGCAAACTAGTAATGGATGTACTAGAGCTCGTCGGTTTGAAAAACAAGGCACGGTTTATCCCAGATGAACTGTCCGGAGGTGAGCAACAGCGCGTGTCCATTGCCCGTGCCATCGTCAACAAACCTAAAATTGTTATTGCAGATGAACCGACTGGAAACCTTGATCCTGAAACTTCATGGGAAATCATGAAAATACTGGAAGAGATTAACTCCAGTGGAACAACCATAATAATGGCAACACATAGTAAAGAAATTGTTAATACGATTAAAAAACGAGTCATTGCAATAGAGGATGGACTTATTGTGAGAGATGAGCACCGAGGTGAATACGGCTATGAAATTTAGAACAGTGAGACGACATCTTCGGGAAGGGTTTAAAAATATAGCAAGAAATGGATGGATGACGGTAGCTTCCGTAGGTGCAGTAACCACCACACTTATTTTGGTCGGTGCCTTTCTAGCTCTTATGCTTAACTTAAACCAGATGGCAGATAACATAGAAGAAGATGTGGAAATAAATGCTTTATTAGAGCTGACTCTTGAAGAGGATCAAATAACAACTATCGGGGATGAAATAAAACAGATAAATGGTGTGGATTCAGTTGTTTTTTCTTCTAAAGATGAGCAGTTGTCAGAATTAGTTGACAGCATGGGGGAAGAAGGAAAGTCATGGCAGTTATTTGAACAGGACAATCCTTTAAATCATGTTTACATTATCAAAACAAAAGATCCACAAGACACAATAAAAGTAGCTGATAAAATTTCTGATTTGCAAGGGGTTCAGGAAGTGAATTATGGACAAGGGGTAGTTGAACGACTCTTTGAATTCAATAAATACGCAAGAACGATAGGTGTTGTTCTTATTGTTGGATTAGTTTTTACAGCAATATTCCTGATATCCAATACAATTAAAATTACTATTATGGCACGAAGCAGAGAAATTGGCATTATGAAATTGGTAGGAGCAACAAACGGCTTTATCAGATGGCCATTTTTTATTGAAGGTCTCTTACTTGGAATTCTAGGATCTGTAGTTCCGATTGCTGCTATTTTAGGTGGCTATTATTATTTAGAAAATAATATTAGTGAACGAATTAATTATAGTTTTGTTGAATTATTGCCATTTAACCCATTTGCATGGCAGTTATCCCTTATCATATTAGGTATTGGTGCATTGATCGGTGTATGGGGGAGCGTAATGAGTGTCCGCAAGTTTTTAAAAGTTTAATAACAACAGTTGTTGCTAGCATCAAAGATAAAATATTTTTAAACATAGGGAAGGGGAACACGGGTAATGAAGAAGATCTTTTCGTTCGGAATGACCACGGTTTTAGTATTATCTCTAAGTATTGGAACGGTAACTTCAGTATCGGCTGAGTCCATAAATGGATTAAATGATAAGATTAATGACTTGGAAAAAGAAAAACAGGAGCTGAATGATAAACAAGGTAGCCTTTCCAGTGATAAAGAAAATACGCAATCTAAAATAAATGAAAATTTGAATGAACAGAGTTCTGTTGAGAAAGAAATACAAAACATTGACGAGAAATTAAATAACACAAAGAATAAAATTTCTACAAAGGAAAACGAAATAACTGAAACCAATAATAGAATTGATGAATTAAAAAATAGAATAGTAGAATTAAAAGAAGAAATAAAAGTATTAAAAGAGCGAATTAAAAAGCGTAATGAACTACTTAAGGATCGCCTGCGTGCCATCCAACAAAATGGTGGGAACATGAAATACATAGAAGTTATTTTAGGTTCACAAAGTTTTGGCGATTTCATTAGCAGATCTTCTGCGGTTAATGCCATAATGGATCAGGATAAATCTATTATGGAAGAACAAGAAGCAGATAAGCTTTCCTTAGAAAAGAATAAAGCTGAGGTAGAAAACAGCAAAAAAGAAGTAGAAGCTAAAAAAGCATCTCTTGTTGATCAAAAGAAAGAGCTTGTAGCTTTAAAAGGTGACTTAAATAGCCAAATGAAAGAAAGAGAATCATTGATGGCTAAGTTGGAAGAAGAACATTCTGATTTGGAAGAGTATAAAGTAAGTATTGAAGATGAGCAGGAAATCCTTGCTGCTCAAGCATCTGCTGTTGAAAAGGCGAAACGTCTGGCAGAATCAGAAAAAGGAAAATTGGAACAGCTTGCTAAAGAAGAAGCAGCTAGAAAAGAGAGAGAAAGAAAGGCTGCTGCTGAAGCTAAAAGTAAATCAAACAGCTCACAATCCAGTTCGAGCTCAAGCTCTAATTCCAATTCAGGAAGCAGTGCAAGTGCTAGTTCAAGCTCTAACAGTGGCGGAGGTATTTTCATCTGGCCGGCTGCTGGTCCCAAAACTTCTGATTATGGATATCGTATTCACCCAATTTACGGAACGAAAAAGCTCCACGCTGGTATGGATATAGGTGCTGGTACTGGAACTACCTTAAAAGCAGCTGCTTCAGGTGTAGTTATCCGCGCAGGATGGATGAATGGATATGGAAATACAATTATGATTTCACATAGTATTAATGGAACGAACTACACTACGTTATATGCACACCTTAGCAGAATCTCAACTTCTGCAGGTGCTGTAGTAAGCCAAGGACAAACTATTGGCGCTACTGGTAATACAGGTGGTTCTACAGGTCCACACCTTCATTTTGAAGTTCATAAAGGTGGTTGGAATGCTTCTAAGAGCAATTCTGTCAATCCATTAAACTACTTAAATTAAGTTGCTTATTAAAAAGGACATCACAATATTGTGGTGTCTCTTTTTCTTAGGAAAGATTATGATATAATTACATAAACTTAGTAATAAACATAGTCATAGGTAAGGGAAAGTGATATGCTTTTTATTGTGCATGTGCATTCAACATAATGATTGAGGTGGAAATATGAAATATGGAAAAATGAAAATAGTTCTCTTGCTGCTTGCAGCATTGTTTCTAGGGTTCGCCGGAGCCTATACTGGCGTTAAGCTTGCAAATCAAGGTGAGTCAACCATTGAGCAAAGTGCGAATAAAGGAGCCACAGAAAAAGCAGATGAACAAGCAGCAACAACTCCGAAAGATATGCAGAAAGTTGTACAAGCATATACCTTAATCAAACAGAATTATTTGAAGGATGTTGATGATAAACAGTTGATTGAAGGTGCTATTCAAGGAATGTTAACAACCCTTGAGGATCCTTTTAGTTCTTACATGGATGCAGAGTCCATGAAGGATTTCAATGAACAAATCGAAGCAGAGTTTGAAGGAATTGGAGCAGAAGTAAGCATGGTTGAAGGTAAAGTGACCATCGTTGCCCCGATTAAGGATTCTCCTGCTGAAAAGGCGGGGCTCCGGCCAAATGACCAAGTACTATCTGTAGATGGGAAAAGCTTGGAAGGTTTGGATTTAAATGAGGCTGTCGCAAAAATAAGAGGAGAAAAAGGTTCAGAGGTTGTCTTAGAAGTTAAACGCGCTGCAGCTTCAGAACCGTTTGACGTTACTATTGTACGTGATACCATTCCAGTTGAAACAGTCTATAATGACTTAAAAACAATTAATGGCAAAAAAACTGGAATTCTGGAAGTTACTAACTTCTCTGAACACACTGCTGAGGAGTTTACAAAACAACTGGATAGCCTTGAAAAAAAGGGAATTGAAGGCTTGGTTATCGATGTAAGAGGAAATCCAGGAGGCTTACTTAATGTTGTCGAAGATATGCTAAAACTATTTATACCTGAAGATATGCCATACTTGCAGATTGAAGATCAAAATGGTGATAAAACACCTTATTATTCCCAGCTAAAAGAAAAGAAAGAGTATCCAATAACTGTACTTGTAGATGAAGGAAGTGCATCTGCTTCAGAAATATTGGCTGTTGCAATGAAGGAAGCAGGTTATGACGTAGTAGGGCAAACAAGTTTTGGTAAAGGGACAGTACAACAAGCAGTTCCATTAGGAGATGGAAGTACGATTAAGCTTACTTTCTACAAATGGCTTTCTCCAAAAGGTAATTGGATTAATGAAAAGGGAGTAGAACCAACGATTGAGAAGAAACAACCTGATTATTATTATTCTAATCCTATTCAAATTGATGACCCATTTGGATTTGATCAATCTGATGAGAAAATCGGGAATATCCAAAAAATGCTTTCTGGTTTAGATTACGAGCCGGGGAGAGAAGATGGCTATTTCAGTAAAGAGACAGTTAAAGCTGTGAAGGAATTCCAACAGAAGAACGATATAAAAGTGACTGGGGAAGTTGATAAAAAAACAGCTGGATTACTGGAGACAAAGATTGTAGAGAAAATACGTAATGGAGAAGACGACGTTCAGTTAGATACTGCACTGAAAGCTTTATATAAATAAGCATAAAGCCGCGGCTGAAACCGCGGCTTTTTAACTCAAAAATTGCAGGAAAAAAGTCGATAACTATCGAATAATACTAGTAGATAGTTTAACAGAGAAGGTGATGAAGCAATGAACTTGTGGGCAATTGAACTAGGGAAAGGTTTAGCTAAACTGTTTCTCCAACCATTACTGTATTGGAGTCTGTTCCTAGTGGTACTGGCAGGTTACAGGCGAATTAAACAAGAAAGAAAAAATTTTGGTATTAAAATCTTTGATGTTTTTTCTGAATGGAAGAATACATTGTTTTTCTCTTTATTACTTGGTGTAATTTTTTCTGTGATCTTTTTAGGAACAGGAATGGTATTGTCTTACGAAGTAATGTTTATCATTAGTATTGTAATTATACTTTTAAGTATCACTGGCAAATTTACGTTACTTTCACCTAGTTACACCATTGGGTTAACCTATGTGATTTTATTGTTTCTCCCATTTCTAGGAAGGGAACTCAACCATTTTCAGATATAAGTTTTAGTGTTATCGTTATTTTGTTGGGAATAGGATTAATTGCAGAAGGGGCTTTGATATGGAAAACGAGGAAGCAGGAATCCTATCCTGAGCTAATAAAAGGTTCCAGAGGTGGTTGGATTGGTCTCCACCGTTTAAAAAAGTTAAGCATAATTCCTTTTTTTACATTAGTTCCTCGGGATTAATTACACCTTTTGCACCGTATTGGCCATATTTTTCTATTGGTGAAACCACTTATAGCCTAGTGCTTTTTCCTTTACTAATCGGATTTGAACAAGCTGTTTTAGGTAATGCTCCTGCAAATGCAGCACGCCGTCTGGCTAAACAAGTTATCCTATTGGGAGTTTTTATCCTTGTCTTGGCTGTTGGAAGTGTATTTCAATCTTGGTTCACTCTGGCAGCAGTAGTTTTATCAATCCTTGGAAGAGAGTTAATCAACTATAGATTCAGAACTGCTGATCGGTTATCTCCATCTTTCTTCCAACGCAGTAAGGCAGGGCTAAAAGTATTAGCAATTATACCTGAAACTCCAGCGGAACGTCTTGAAATTTTACCTGGTGAAGTTATAACCAAAGTGAATGGATTCAGAGTCAGTGGCATTGAAGAGTTTTATTATTCACTCCAAAAGAGTGGTGCCTTTTTTAAATTGGAAATCATAGATTTTAATGGAGAAAATCGTTTTGTACAAGGCGCGTTATACGAAGGGGACCACCATGAATTAGGTGTGGTATTTGCCGCAGACCCTTACAGAAAGAAGAGGCTACTAAGTAATTAACTTATTACTTACTAAAGGTAATTCCATGATTGATCATGGAATTACCTTTTTAATTTTCAACTTAGCCTGTTTACTCTCTTCTTTTGTGAAATATTCACAATGATTCCGCGTACTTATAGTATTTTTCCTATTTATACAGTATTTACTGTCTTTATGTCAGACATATATTGTTCATATACACACAAATGAAAAGTGATGCAAATCACAGGTGGGCAGGTATATAAATCATAAACTAAGAGTGAAGATAGGGTTATTCACGCAGAGCAGATAACTAACACATATATGTTGGATGGCCTAAGGTTATCTTCAATCTTAACTAGAGGTGATTAATATGTTGAAAAAAGCTAAGTATACGTTAACTGCTGTATTAATGGTGAGTGCTTTAATGTTATCTGCTTGTGGTAATGGAACAAACGAAGTTCAACATGAAGTGTCTAAGGAGCTTAAGAGCTCTGTGAAACAAACGAGTGCTACGGAAAATCTACAGGACATCATAGCTCCACACAAAGAATTAAATCAAGAACCTGTACCTGTGGAATTTGAACGAGATGGAAAAGATGTATTTGTTACGATGACAGCGCAAATTACTGATATTGAAATTGATAAAAATTATAATTACAAGGCCTGGACGTTTAACGGAGAGGCACCTGGACCGCTAGTTGTAGTAAATGAAGGGGATACCATTCACTTTACATTAGAAAATAAGGATCCAGCAATTCCTCATAGTATGGATTTTCACGCTGTTCATACTGCTCCGGATAAAAACTTTGCTGATGTAGCTCCAAATGAAGATGGTACGTTTTCTTACAAAGCATCTAATCCAGGTGTGTTTATGTATCATTGTGGTACTGCACCTGTTCTCCAACATATTGCAAATGGAATGCATGGTGTGATTATTGTAAAACCAAATGACGGTTATCCAACTGACAACGAAGTGGATAAAGAGTATGTTGTTATTCAGAACGAATGGTATAAATACAACGACCTTGAGGATATGACAAACGATGTCCCTTCCCAAGTTGTATTTTCCACAAAAGCATTACATGAAGGGCAACCAAATACGAATGGAACCGTTAGTGCGGTGAAGGATGAACCATTATTAGCAAATGCTGGAGATAAAGTACGTATCTATATAAATAACGTTGGACCAAACGAAGTTAGTAGCTTTCACGTAGTTGGGACGATGTTTGATGATGTTTATATTGATGGTAACCCGGCCAACCATTATAAGGGGATGCAGACAGTTATGCTACCTGCAAGCGGAGGCGCAGTTGTAGAATTTACTGTAAAAGAAGAAGGAGAATATCCATTTGTAACACATCAATTTAATCATGCTACTAAGGGGGCAGTTGGGTTAATAAAAGTAACTAAAGGTGAATAATAGGCTCTAGTTTATTTAATATTATCAAGGAAAACATCGGCGAAAAGGCTGGTGTTTTTTTATGGTGAAATATTACTGGTATGATTTTAAGTAGGCTTATAAGGGTATAATGTCTTTAGAAGAGAAGGGTTAAAGCATTTTTTATCGAATATTTGTTCGTTAATATGTTAAAATTATTTGTACGTATGATAAACTATTTATAGATGATTCAGATCGGGGGCAAGACTAGTGAATAATACGTTTGAATTAATAGCGAACTACGAACCGCGTGGCGACCAGCCTAAAGCAATTCAGGAAATCGTTGATAAAATTCTGGCTGGTCAGCGTCATCAGACGTTACTTGGAGCAACTGGAACAGGGAAGACGTTCACGATGTCTAACGTGGTAAAAGAAATAAATCGGCCAACATTGGTCATTGCGCATAATAAAACTTTAGCTGGACAGTTATATAGTGAATTTAAAGAGTTTTTTCCAAATAACGCGGTTGAATATTTTGTCAGCTATTATGACTATTATCAACCGGAAGCTTACGTACCATCTACTGATACTTTTATAGAAAAAGACGCGAGTATAAACGACGAGATTGATAAACTCCGACATTCTGCTACATCTTCATTATTTGAAAGAAATGATGTTTTAATTGTAGCAAGTGTTTCTTGCATATACGGTTTGGGTTCCCCTGAAGAATATAAAAGCCAGGTGCTTTCACTCCGGATGGGGATGGAAAAGGATCGAGATGCACTCTTACGTGATCTTGTAGATATACAATATGCAAGGAATGATATTAACTTTCAACGTGGTACTTTTCGTGTGCGTGGAGATTCAGTAGAAGTCATCCCAGCCTCACGGGAAGAACATTGTATTCGAATTGAATTTTTCGGCGACGAGATCGACCGTATTCGTGAAGTAGATGCATTGACAGGCGAAATTATTGGTGACAGGGAGCATATTGCAATTTTTCCTGCTTCCCACTTTGTTACACGTGAAGAAAAGCTTAAGAAAGCTATTATAAATATCGAAAAAGAGTTGGAAGAACGACTGAAAGAACTCCGTTCGGAAAATAAATTACTTGAAGCACAGCGTCTGGAACAACGTACAAATTATGATATTGAAATGATGAATGAAATGGGTTTTTGTTCAGGTATTGAAAACTATTCCCGTCATTTAACATTCCGTAATGAAGGGGATACACCATATACCCTTTTAGACTTCTTCCCGGATGATTTTCTTGTAGTGGTGGATGAATCTCATGTTACTCTTCCCCAAATCCGTGGAATGTATAATGGGGACAGGGCTAGAAAACAAGTTCTTGTAGACCATGGATTTCGTTTGCCCTCAGCATTAGATAATCGACCGTTAAAATTCGAGGAGTTTGAGAAAGCAACGAATCAGCTCGTTTACGTCTCAGCAACTCCCGGGCCCTATGAAATGGAACATTCACCTGAAATGACAGAACAAATTATAAGACCTACAGGATTACTTGATCCTAAAATCGAAGTGCGTCCGATTAATGGGCAAATCGACGACCTCATTGGTGAAATAAATAAACGCGTGGAACGGAAAGAAAGAGTACTTGTTACTACACTGACTAAAAAGATGTCAGAGGATTTAACTGATTACTTAAAAGAAATAGGAATGAAGGTTGCATATCTGCATTCGGAAATAAAAACGCTTGAGCGGATTGAGATAATTAGAGATTTGCGAGTTGGAAAATATGACGTATTAATTGGTATTAACCTTCTAAGGGAAGGGTTGGATATACCGGAGGTTTCGCTAGTGGCAATTCTAGATGCAGATAAAGAGGGCTTTCTTCGTTCAGAAAGATCCCTTATCCAAACAATGGGACGCGCTGCACGTAATGAAAATGGGGAAGTAATTATGTATGCAGACCGCATTACAAATTCCATGCAAGTGGCGATGGATGAAACCAACCGACGCGTGAAAAGCAAATGGCTTATAATGAACAACACGGAATAACCCCAACGACAATTAAAAAAGATGTGCGTGATGTCATACGTGCAACTGTAGCTGCAGAAGAGCAGGAAGAATACGGAGATAATAAGAAGAGTCTTGCTAACCTCTCCGGAAAAGAAAAAACAAAAGCAATTGAACAAATGGAAAAAGAAATGAAGGAGGCTGCCAAAGGTCTTGACTTCGAAAAAGCAGCTGAACTTCGTGATATTATTCTAGAGCTTAAAGTGGGAGGTTGATTTATAAATGCCTAGTAAAAGTATACAAATTCAAGGCGCAAGGGCACATAATTTAAAGAATGTTGATGTCACCATTCCTAAAAATAATCTGGTCGTACTTACAGGCTTGTCAGGATCTGGAAAATCTTCACTCGCTTTTGATACAATTTATGCAGAAGGGCAGCGGCGCTATGTCGAGTCTCTTTCTGCTTATGCACGGCAATTTTTAGGCCAGATGGATAAGCCGGATGTAGATGCCATAGAGGGACTATCTCCTGCTATTTCTATCGACCAGAAGACAACGAGTAAGAATCCAAGGTCAACAGTAGGAACAGTCACAGAAATCTATGATTATTTAAGACTTCTATATGCCAGGGTAGGCCATCCCACTTGTCCAAAGCATGGAATTGAAATTTCTTCTCAAACGGTCCAGCAAATGGTTGATCGCATTTTGGAATACCCTGAAAGAACTAAGCTGCAAATACTTGCTCCAGTTGTTTCCGGCCGAAAAGGTGAGCATGTAAAAGTATTTGAGAAGTTGCGTCAGGAAGGCTACGTGAGAATAAGAGTAGACAAAGAAATGCGAGAAGTATCAGAAGAAATTAAATTAGAGAAAAACAAAAAGCACTCTATTGAAGTTGTAGTGGACCGTATTGTAGTAAAAGAGGGAATTACTGGGCGATTGAGTGACTCTATTGAGACAGCACTTACTTTGGGAGAAGGCAAGATCATTGTTGACGTAATTGGTGAAGAGGAATTAATGTTTAGTGAAAATCATGCCTGTCCCATATGTGGATTCTCGATTGATGAGTTGGAACCAAGGTTATTTTCATTCAACAGTCCATTTGGAGCATGCCCTACATGTGACGGATTGGGGACAAACCTGGAAGTAGATCTGGATCTCGTCATTCCTGATTGGGATAAGACGTTGAACGAGCATGCAATTGCACCTTGGGAACCAATTAGTTCTCAGTATTATCCTCAGTTACTGCAAAGTGTTTGCAATCATTTTAATATAAATATGGATACACCAGTAAAGGATCTTCCGAAAGAAGAAATGGATAAAATTCTGTATGGAAGTGGGAATGAAAAAATCCATTTCCATTACGTAAATGATTTCGGTAAAGTTAGAGATAATCGTGTCGCTTTTGAAGGTGTGCTAGCAAATGTAGCTAGACGGTATCGTGAAACATCATCTGATTTCATTCGTGAAACCTTAGAAAAGTATATGGCCCAAAAACATTGTCCTGCATGTAAGGGATACCGTTTAAAGGAAGAAGCTTTAGCGGTACTGGTAAATGGGCTGCATATTAGCAAAGTCACTGATTTCTCCATAGTAGAGGCACAGGACTTTTTTGAGCATTTAGAGCTAAGTGAAAAGGAAGAAAAAATTGCTCAAATGATCCTCAAGGAAATATGTAACCGGCTGGAATTTTTAAATAATGTCGGCTTGGATTATCTCACTTTATCTCGTGCAGCTGGTACACTCTCGGGCGGAGAAGCTCAGCGTATACGCCTGGCTACTCAGATTGGGTCTGCTCTGACAGGGGTTCTTTACGTATTGGATGAACCATCCATCGGACTGCATCAACGGGATAACGATCGGCTTATCGAAACATTAAAGCGCATGAGGGATCTGGATAACACGTTAATTGTTGTGGAGCACGATGAAGATACCATGCTGGCTGCCGATTGGTTAATAGATATTGGTCCAGGTGCTGGGGAGCATGGAGGCCAAATAGTAGCGAGCGGCACACCAACAGAAGTAATGAAAGATGAGCGTTCTCTAACAGGACAATATTTATCTGGAGACAAATTTATTCAATTACCATCTCAAAGAAGAAAAAGTGATAAACGTCATATTGAAGTAGTTAGAGCTGAAGAGAATAATTTAAAGAAGGTTAATGCTAAATTTCCAATTGGTCTAATGACCGTAGTTACCGGCGTTTCTGGTTCGGGGAAAAGTACTTTAGTAAATGAAATTTTATACAAATCATTAGCCAAGGAATTGTATCGTGCAAACATAAGCCAGGAAAGCATAAAACGGTAAAAGGGATCGAGCATATCGAGAAGGTTATCGATATTGACCAATCACCGATTGGAAGGACTCCTCGTTCCAATCCAGCAACTTATACAGGTGTTTTTGATGATATCCGTGATGTTTTTGCTCAAACTAATGAAGCAAAGGTACGAGGCTATAAAAAAGGTCGTTTCAGCTTCAATGTTAAAGGTGGAAGATGTGAAGCCTGTCGTGGCGATGGAATAATTAAAATTGAAATGCACTTCTTACCAGATGTATATGTCCCTTGTGAGGTTTGTCATGGAAAACGTTACAACCGGGAAACCTTGGAGGTTAAATATAAAGGAAAGAATATCTCTGATGTATTAGGACTGACCATTGAAGAAGCTTTGGAGTTTTTTGCTAATATCCCTAAAATTAAACGTAAATTGCAAACTATTTATGATGTTGGTTTAGGGTATATCAAACTAGGACAGCCGGCAACAACATTGTCAGGTGGAGAAGCGCAACGGGTGAAACTCGCAAGTGAATTACACCGCCGTTCCAATGGAAAATCCTTTTATATTTTAGACGAACCGACAACTGGTTTACATGTTGATGATATTAAACGGTTGTTAGCAGTCCTTCAGCGTTTAGTGGATAATGGTGATACAGTGTTGATTATTGAACATAATCTTGATGTTATCAAAACTGCAGATCATATTATTGACTTAGGACCAGAAGGCGGAGCACGTGGAGGACAGATTATTGCAACAGGTACACCGGAAGAGATTGCTAAAAAAGAAATATCTTATACTGGCCGATATTTAAAACCGGTGTTAGAAAGAGACCAGCAGCGAATGAATAATCTGATTTCAAACAAAGAAAAAATAAGTGCAAAGTAAACTGTAAAGGTAATAAGCTGGACAAAGCTTATTACCTATTTTTTGTTACCGTATCTTTAAGAATTTTTTATTGGGGTTCGATAGTACACAAAATTGGTAAACTACGAATTAACTATGTAGGACTGTTTTCAGCGGATTAGCTTGTTCTACTGCCGATTGCTCTCACGCTCGTCTCATTCCTTTAATGTATTAGATTAGGAATATACTCCAGCAAGTATACTACTATTGAACTTTCTTTTGCGATATTTTCAAACGTATGTTTTGACGCATTCCTATCATTTGGATAAGCTAAACAAAGAAGTGTTTTTGGGAGGAACAGAATAATGAAATCAATTGAAATGGAAAAAGTACAAGAACAATTAGATCGTTTTACTAATAAAGCAGTATATGTACATGTGGAAACGACAAATGGGGCATATGCAAGTCATTTTGACGATAAAGCATACAATGTAGGAGCATATGTTAGAAATGCAGAAGTAACATTTCATCAAGCAAAGATCGTTGGAAGCGGAAATGCCTATCGGGTTGGCTTGAAAATGGAAAAAGGGTGGATTTATGCTGAAGGGCTAACTGATTGGGTGATGCAGGAAGAGAGTAAGATGCTAATGGCCGGTCATGATCGCGAAGGCCGTTTAATGGTAGCACTTCAAATTAGTGAAACTCCATTTAGCTATTAAAAAATGGAAAAACATTTAATTATTATGGTAAATTTTTAGAATAAAGGTGATAAGAATGGAAAAACATGTTGTAGTTATATACCCACATCCTGATGATGAATCGTTTGGCGCCGCTGGAACAATTGCAAAATTTAGAGAGCAGGGGGTACCAGTTACCTACTTATGTGGCACATTAGGTGAAATGGGTAGAAATATGGGCTCCCCCACATTTGCAAATCGTGAGACATTACCAGAGATCAGAAAACAAGAATTACTTAATGCCTGCAAGGCGCTGGACATTCAAGTACAAATGCTTGGCTATCGTGATAAGACAATTGAATATGAGAATCGTAGCCAGATAGCAGATGATTTAAAAGCAAGACTTGAAGAAATCAAGCCTTCGCTTGTAATTACGCATTATCCTCCACACGCTGTTCACCCTGATCATAATGCCATGGGCGCGGCAGCTATCGAGGCAGTAAGTTTAATGGAGCCTGAAGTTCGACCGACAGTGTGGGCGCAAGCTATAACGAATACGTACGTGGAGGATTTAGGAAAACCTCATGTAATTAATGATATTCGCCCATACCTGGACAAGAAAATGGAAGCCATATTGTGCCATACCTCACAGGCTAGTGGAATACTTGGTCAACTAACAGATTATGAAAACTTAGATAAGGATTTAAAAGAAAAAGCTGAAAAAAGGCTTGGGTATGAACAATTTTATATTTGGGACTTTGAAAAGTAATAGACTTCTAAAATGAAGATATAAGTGAAGAATCGCTCTCTTCTTCTGCTTTAATATTTAACTTTATTTAGAAAAAAGCATTTAAAAGACTATTTCAGTGTAGATTGTAAATACAATTATAATGTTTAAATTATATTTACATGAGGAAACCTGAATATATAGAAGGAGGGAGCATTTTATGAAAAAATTATATCGTTCATCTAATCAACGTATGGTCGCAGGTATTCTAGGCGGTATTGCAGAATACTTCAATGTTGATGTAACTATCCTACGATTAATTTTTATTATTTTACTATTTTTTAGTGCCTTCACCTTTGCATTTGTGTACTTGATTGCTATCTTTATAATACCAAATGAAAGGGAGATACATTAAATGGTGCTTCGTTGGCTGATATCACTTATTTTGAATGCAGTAGCTTTATTAGTTGTAGCTCAACTATTTGATTCTTTTCAGCTGGAAGGATTCGGAACAGCGCTTTTGGCCAGTTTCATTCTAGCTATTTTAAATATCTTAATTAAGCCGTTGCTCATTTTATTTACATTACCTATTACAATATTAACACTTGGTTTATTTTTATTTGTTATCAATGCAGTTACGCTAATGATTACACAAGCATTAATGGATTCATCCTTCGTAATTGATGGATTTGGTATAGCTATACTTGCTTCTATTATCATTTCCATTATTAACTTAGTGCTAAATAATTTGGTGAAAGACTCCATCCGTTAACAGAAAATGCTTCGTAGCTATTCGCCTACGATTTTTTTTTCGTATATGCTACAATAAAGTGAAACTTCTTACACCAATTCGAGGAGGATGCAGTACATGTCGATAGTTCGTACCAAGGATTTACTTAAAAATTTTACTTTAACTCTTGTAGCAGGGGAAGATGGAATACATAGAGAAATTATAACAAGTGACATTTCACGTCCGGGAATTGAAATGACCGGTTATTTTAAATATTACCCCCAAGAACGTTTACAATTAATCGGCAGAACAGAAATGGCTTATTTTCTAGATCTGACAGATGAGGAAAAAAGAGATCGCGCCAGCCGTTTATGTACAGATATCACTCCTGGAATCGTTGTCTCCAGAGGAATGGAAATACCAGAAATATTGATAAATGCAGCAAATGAATCTGGAGTACCTATTTTACATTCACCACGGAAAACGACAAGGGTCATTAGCCGTTTAACTAATTATCTGGAAGCTAAATTTGCTCCATCGACAGCGATCCATGGGGTGCTTGTTGATATATATGGGGTTGGTGTCCTGATTACAGGTCAAAGTGGCGTAGGGAAAAGTGAAACTGCTTTGGAATTAGTGAAGCGAGGACACCGCCTGGTAGCGGATGATAGCGTAGAAATCAGGCAGGAGGATTATGATAGTTTGATTGGAAATCCTCCACCATTAATTGAGCATCTTCTAGAAATTCGCGGACTAGGAATTATTAATGTAATGACATTATTCGGAGCAGGTTCTGTTAGAAGTCATAAAAAAATTTCCTTCATTATCAATCTGGAAATATGGGATCAGAAAAAGCAATATGACAGACTTGGATTAGATGAAGATAAAATGAAGATAATGGATGTTGAGTTACCGAAAGCAACCATACCTGTTCGACCAGGTAGGAACCTTGCAGTAATTATAGAGGTTGCAGCAATGAACTTCCGTTTGAAAAGAATGGGAGTAAATGCAGCTGAGGAGTTTTCAGAGCGACTAACCATGATGATTGAACAGGAGTCAGAAGGAGCAGAATAGGAGGAGTCATATGAGTTGTCAAGCACCGGCGTTAGACCGGGTATTTTTAGAAATTGGGCCTTACCAATTTATTGGTATGGGGTGATTATTGCCACAGGCGCTTTTCTGGGATTGTATCTGGCAACAAAAGAATCAGATCGCTTGGGAATGAAAAAAGATCTCATTGTGGATTTTGTTGTTTTCGCCATTCCGATCGCTATTTTGCTTGCCAGAATTTATTATGTAATATTTGAATGGGAAAATTACGCGGATGGACCATGGACAGACATTTTTGCCATATGGGAAGGTGGCATTGCAATACATGGTGCTGTTATTGGTGGTGTTTTGACGGCAATTGTATTTACAAGAATAAAGAAAATTTCCTTTTGGCAATTAGCAGATATCATTGCGCCAAGTTTGATCTTAGGGCAGGCAATTGGACGTTGGGGAAACTTTATGAATCAGGAAGCACATGGTGGTGCTATTTCAGAGGAAACGTATAATAGTTTTCATCAATATTTACCTGATTTTATAATGAACCAAATGTGTATTGAAGGAGTTATGTACCATCCTACTTTTTTATATGAATCTATTTGGAATTTACTTGTATTTGCCTTCTTACTTATCTTACGCAGGTATAACCCGTTACGCGGAGACGTATTCTTAAGCTATGTGATTGCATACTCTGTAGGTCGTTATTTTATCGAGGGAATGCGAACTGATAGTTTATACGCTGTTGGCGACTTAAGGCAGGCGCAGCTTATATCTGTTATTGGTATTGTTACAGCAATAATTATTCTTGTATATCGCCATGTTAAAGGGCCTAAAATCAGATATGCAGAAGAAAAAGTATCTGCAAAGAAGAAAATTGATAATAAAAAGAAGAATAAAAAGAAAAAATAGGAAGAGAAGAGGGAAATGCGGATGACTGGGATTATGTCACGTGGATTAAAAGAAGGAATGAAAACTTCATGGACATTAGGAAAAGTAATTTTTCCTATCACTTTGTTAGTGACTATTTTACAGTATACTCCTGTTTTACCTTGGGTTATGGAAAAATTGTCCCCGTTGATGCGACTAATTGGGCTGTCAGGTGAGGCAGCCGTTCCCTTGGTGTTAGGAAATGCCCTGAATTTATATGCTGGAATAGCTGCAATTGTTTCTTTCGATTTTTCCGTGAAAGAAGTTTTTATCATGGCAGTCATGTTGTCATTTTCTCATAATTTATTTATTGAATCAGCAGTCGCTTCCAGGGTTGGAGTGAGCTGGTGGTTAATTGTCGGTATCCGTGTTACGTTGGCTTTAATAGCGGCGATTGTTATTAATATAGTATGGAATGGCGGAACAGAGATGGCACAATATGGACTTATTTCCTCTGACATTGCCGACCCGATTGGCTGGGGAGCTATTATACTGCAAGGTCTTCAAACAGCTATTATAGCTATTGTTCAGTTGGCTTGTATTGTTATACCATTAATGGTTATTATGCAATTTTTAAGGGAAAAAGGATGGCTGAGCATTCTTTCAAATAAATTCGCACCGTTTACAAGATTGCTTGGAATGGAAAAGAACACTTCTATGACAATGGTTGCGGGATTAACAATTGGTCTAGCCTATGGAGCAGGGTTAATGATTCAGGCCGTGGAAGAGGACAATGTATCCAAAAAAGATATGCTACTGGCACTGATCTTTTTAGTCTCCTGTCATGCGGTAGTGGAGGATACTCTAATTTTTATACCTTTAGGGATTCCCGTTTGGCCATTATTGCTCATACGCCTAACCACAGCTATTCTTTTAACATTGGCTATTGCTTATATATGGAAACGCGTAGATTATTCAAAGAACAGGAAGGAAGCAACTAATGAACATAGATATAATACTCTTTGACCTTGACGGCACCTTAATTGATACAAATGAACTTATAACCGCCTCTTTTGAACACACGTTCAAAAAACATAATTTATCCTTTACCAAAGAGGAAATCATGGGATTTAACGGCCCCCCATTACTCGATACATTTCATAACATAGATCCAGAAAGGGCTGATGTACTGGTTAAGACCTATCGTGAACATAATCTAGCTGAGCACGATCGTTATGTAAAGGCTTTTCCGTACGCAGTAGAAACCATACAGAAGTTGAAAAATAGTGGGAAAAAGGTTGGCATTGTTTCTACAAAAATGGCTAAGAGTGTGCATATGGGTCTCACTCTGACAGGTCTGGAACCTTTATTTAATACCATTATTACTTATGACGATGTCCAACATGCAAAACCTCATCCAGAGCCAGTAATAAAGGCAATGAAGGAATTGGATGCAGATGGCGCCTCTACATTAATGGTTGGAGATAACTATCATGATATAGTGGCTGGTAAAAATGCAGGAGTGCAAACTGCAGGTGTTTCCTGGGCGCATAAAGGTAGAGATAGTCTCTTAGCATATAAACCGACTTATATGCTGGAGGACATGCGGGATTTACTGAAAATAACAGGAGTGTAGTACATGCGTAAAACAGAGCGTTTTCCGGTAGAACATGCCAACTCCTTGTGGCAAATATATAAAACCGTGTCCTTTTGGAAGGTTGTTAAAAATTTTATTATCATTCAATTGGCTCGGTATACACCTTTTCTAAGCTTGAAAAATAGCTTGTACCGTATTTTTTTACGAATGAAGGTGGGCAAACAAACAGCATTTGCATTGATGGTGGTACCAGATGTTATGTTTCCTGAAAAAATAAGTGTGGGAAATAATAGTATAATTGGTTATAACACCACTATTCTTGCGCACGAATATCTTATTAAAGAATATCGTATTGGCAATGTCATAATTGGTGATAATGTACTGATTGGTGCAAATACAACTATATTACCTGGTGTTACGATAGGTGATAGAGCTGTTGTTTCAGCAGGCACACTTGTTCACAAGGATGTCGCCCCGGGAACTTTTGTTGGGGGGAACCCGATGCAAGTGATTTATACGAAAAAGGAAATGGAAAAACGTGAAGAAAATAACTTCTCTGAATAGGTGATAATAATGGATATACCTTCTGGGATTATTCCGGCAATTCGTAAAATGAAAGATTTTGATAAGGCGCTCGACACCTCTTATGATTCACTTGTTTTCTTGGAAACAAGACTTGCCCAGTTGAAGAGTCTTGTTACTTACACAAAACGTGCAAATAAAAAAGCATTGGTGCATTTTGATTTAATCCAAGGGTTAAAAGCGGATGAATTTGGTATGGAATATCTAGTAAGAGAAGTTAAACCAGATGGGATTTTATCAACCAGGGCTAATATTATAAAGCTAGCAAAGAAACATAACCTTCTATCGATTCAACGGATTTTTTTATTAGATAGTCTTGCATTGGACCATAGTCTGGAACTAATTAAACGTATTCAGCCTGATAGTGTAGAGGTATTACCAGGAAGGATGCCATCTATTATTAAAGAAATTTATGAACAAACTAAAGTTCCTGTAATAGCCGGTGGGCTGATAAAAACAGAGGAAGATGTTTCAGCAGCATTGAAGGCAGGGGCTCATGCAGTATCTACTTCAAATCGTGAATTATGGTAGATATACAAAGAACTGACAGGAGGGGGGCCTTTATGACCCTTTCTGTCAGTTTTTTTGTCCTAATATGTGGTAACTACCCAATGATTCTCAAAAAAGATAAACTACGAAGTAACTTGGTAGTATTTTATCTTTTTTTAAGAGCGTTCGTTAACAACACAGAAAGTTAAAAAAAGAAATTTTTGGATATACAGGTTAAGTAGGAAAGATAATGTGGAATAACTAACTAGTAGCTCCGTATAAATCCTGCCAGAGATTTGGGGCCGCGGATTGCACATTGGTTTTTACCGATACCAGGAAAAAGGGATTCAAATTGGCGATATTCCTGGGTTCCGGTTATAGGGCCTGCAATAGGAGGTATATATGGAGGGCTGTTTTATTAAGCATTATTTGAAGCTACACCTACTTTAACTTTTTGGATATTTAGTTGTTTTATTATTGTTTTATTTGGAATAGCTTTATCGAAAGAGCTAAAAACTGCTACGATGTAAATTTGTAAGCAAATAAATCTTTGTTAGTAATAATAAGGAGGAGTAAAATAATGGAAAAATATATGTTGGCATTGGATCAGGGAACAACGAGTTCTCGTGCAATTATCTTTAACCATAAAGGAGAAATAGTAGAAACAGGCCAGAAAGAATTTGAACAATTTTTTCCTAAACCAGGTTGGGTAGAGCATGATGCGAATGAAATTTGGACTTCTATATTATCTTGTATTTCAGAAGCATTACGTAAAAGTGATGTAAATCCTGAACAAATTGCAGGAATTGGTATTACAAACCAACGAGAAACAACCGTAGTTTGGGATAAACAGACAGGAAAGCCAATCCATAAAGCAATTGTTTGGCAATCAAGACAAACACAAGAAATATGTAATCAACTACGTGAATCAGGTTATAATGATATCTTTCGTAATAAAACAGGATTGTTACTTGATCCCTATTTCTCTGGTACAAAAGTGAAATGGATACTTGATCACGTGGAAGGTGCAAGAGAAAAGGCAGAGAACGGTGAGCTTTTATTCGGAACAATGGATACATGGCTTGTCTATAAACTGACAGGTGGTAAAGTGCATGTTACTGATTATTCAAACGCGTCGAGAACGTTAATGTATAATATTTACGATTTAAAGTGGGATGAAGAACTACTGGATGTATTAGAAATTCCTTCTAGTATGCTTCCGGAAGTTAAAGCTTCATCAGAAGTATATGGAAACACGGTAAATTATCATTTCTTTGGCCAGGAAGTCCCTATTGCTGGTATGGCTGGAGATCAGCAGGCGGCACTCTTCGGCCAAGCTTGTTTTGAAAAAGGAATGGCAAAGAATACGTATGGTACTGGTTGTTTTATGCTAATGAATACAGGTGAAGAAGGTGTCCAGTCAGAAAATGGTTTACTGACAACACTTGCATGGGGTGTTGATGGAAAGGTAGAATATGCCCTTGAAGGGAGTATATTCGTAGCAGGTTCAGCAATTCAATGGTTGCGAGATGGTTTGAAAATTATTAATAGCTCTCCTGAAAGTGAACCATTGGCAAAATCGGTATCTTCGACAGAAGGGGTTTATGTTGTACCTGCTTTTGTTGGGCTTGGTACTCCTTACTGGGATAGTGAAGTGAGAGGTGCTGTATTTGGTTTAACACGTGGTACAAAAAAGGAACATTTTGTACGGGCGACATTGGAATCATTGGCATACCAAACGCGAGATGTAGTTGACATTATGATAAAAGATTCGGGAATTGATGTTAAAAAATTCAGGGTTGATGGTGGAGCCGTAAAGAATGACTTCCTCATGCAATTTCAGAGCGATATGTTGGATGTAGAGGTTGAGAGGCCGGTTGTAAATGAGACTACTGCGCTAGGAGCTGCATATTTAGCAGGATTAGCTGTTGGATTTTGGAAAAGCAAAGAGGAAATTGCCAAGCAGTGGAAAGTAGATAAGACATTTACTCCACATCTGTCAGATGATACGAGAGAAAATTTGTATACGGGATGGCAAACTGCTGTTAAGGCAGCTCAGACATTTAAATAAAAGAGTATACGTTTAAACATCTATATGATATAATAAAAATAAGTTAATATACGGCCGGAGAATTGGAGAAACCGCAAATCACTAATATGTTATTAGTGTATTTTGCGGTTTTTTCTTTTTTTGTAATAGTGTCGGTAAATCTTACATGTTTGTCCTTAAGAAAGGGTATGGATATGTATAGATGATTTCAATTATCAGGGAGGTTATTGTAATGAAAAACTTTTCAAGCTATGAACGTGATGAAACATATAAGCAACTACAAGATAACAAATTGGATTTGCTTGTAGTGGGAGGAGGTATTACTGGAGCAGGAATTTCATTAGATGCTGTAACGCGTGGCCTAAAAACCGGGCTTGTTGAAATGCAAGATTTTGCAGCAGGAACCTCAAGCAGGTCGACTAAATTAGTTCATGGCGGACTACGTTACCTTAAACAATTTGAGGTAAAGATGGTTGCCGAAGTAGGCAAAGAAAGAGCGATTGTTTATGAAAATGGACCACATGTAACTACACCAGAATGGATGATGCTGCCATTCCATAAAGGAGGTACTTTTGGACCTTTTACTACAAATGTTGGTTTACGAGTGTATGACTTTTTAGCTGGTGTGAAAAAAGGTGAAAGACGAACGATGTTTAAGCCTGAAGAAGCGATTAACAGAGAACCCCTTATTAAACAAGATGGTTTAAGAGGAGCAGGATATTATGTAGAATACAAAACAGATGATGCTCGATTAACAATAGAAGTGTTAAAGAAAGCAGTTCAAAAAGGAGTACACGCAATTAATTATGCTAAGGTGATTGATTTTATTTATAATGACCAATCCAAGGTTACTGGAGTGGTGGTTGAGGATCAAATTACTAAAGAAACACACCGTATATATGCTAAGAAAGTTATTAATGCTGGAGGGCCGTGGGTAGATGAACTAAGAGAAAAAGACGGTTCCAAGAAAGGGAAAGCTTTACATTTAACAAAAGGGGTTCACTTGGTTTTTCCGAAAGAAATCTTTCCGTTGCAACAGGCAATTTATTTTGATGCCCCAGATGGTCGAATGATTTTTGCTATTCCAAGAAATCGAGTCACATATGTGGGTACAACAGATACAACTTACAAAGGGGACATTGCCCATCCAACGATGACGGAAGAAGATCGAGATTATATAATTAATGCGATTAATTATATGTTCCCTACATTGGAAATTACCGCAGAGCATGTTGAGTCCAGCTGGGCAGGTTTACGCCCACTTATTGCCGAAGAGGGCACTGATAATCCAAGTGAGATATCAAGAAAAGATGAAATATTTGTTTCTGATTCAGGATTAATATCCATGGCTGGAGGAAAGTTAACTGGATATCGGAAAATGGCTCAGGAAGCTGTGGATAAAGTAGTAGAGCAATTTAAAAATGAAGAAGGCATTCTTTATTCCAAATCAGAGACAGAGCATTTACCTATTTCTGGTGGTGAAGTCGGTGGATCAAAAGGATTCCAAAATTTTAAAAAGAAGAAAGCTGAATTAGCAGTAGCTGCTGGAATGGAAGAAAGCTTAGCATTGGAATTAATTCAGAAATATGGTGCGAATTTTGATGTCATTTTGGATTTTTACCAAAACGAAAGCGATAGAGCAGAAAAAGAGGGTATTGCTCCTGAAGTTTTTGCAGAACTTAAATATGCAATGGAATTTGAATCCACGTATAAGCCTGTTGATTTCTTTGTCCGACGTACGGGAGCACTCTTCTTTGATATTAATTGGGTTAGAGAGCATAAAGAGAATGTTATTAAATTTATGGAAAAACAGCTTAAGTGGTCTGGAGAAGAAAAGCAAGAGTATATTGATGAACTTGAACAACTGCTAAGAGATGCAGTCGTCCCTGTAAAATAAATCAAAAAGGGGCTGGGACATAACTAAACAACGCTATTCTAAAGACGAACTATTTAAAATGTGGGAACCCCGCTCCGGAAAAACACTTCGCTTTCCGTGGGCGCTGCTAAGCCTCCTCCTGCTATGCACTCCGGGGTCTTAGCTAGGCTTTTTCTCCCACAATGGTTTTCGGTGGGACGAGTAACCGCAGTCCCAGGAGTCTGCGTGTTTTTCCTCCGCTAATTCGTTACAAAAAATAAATCCGAACCATAATTCATTATTAGTATGAATCGGTTCGGATTTTAACTTTATAAAATTTCATTTGGCCCAGCCTCTTTTTACATTGAGGTGTATATCTATTCCTTAGTAAATATGATATACTTTGTTCCGTGATAAGAAGTTAAGGATAGTTAAGGTTAGGGGTATCCACATGCAACAAGCAAAAGAAAAAAGCCAAGATAAATCTAATAATGTTATCCCTTTTATTCCGGAAGGTGATTTTTATTTCACAAAAGGTGTAGAAGCATTTCAAAAAAGAAAATTTGATATTGCGATAAAGTGGTTGCGAAAGGCAATGGAAGAAAAGCCTGAGGATCCGTTATACGCTTGCCAAATGTCAATTATATATACAGAAATTGGAGCATACCATGCTGCTAATCAGCTTTTAACACAGGTGTTACAAACGACGGACTATGTGGATTGTTATTATTTAATTGCAAATAATTATGCCCATTTAGGCCTGCTTAATGATGCGAAAAAGTATGTTAATTACTATCTGGAAAAAGAACCAGATGGCGACTTTCACGAAGAAGCGCATAGCTTGCTGGAATTAATTGATTTCGATGAAGATGATGATGAGTGGGAATTGGAAGATGAAGATGAGATTCTGATTTATCAGGAAACAGTTTTTCACCACATGGAGTATATGGAGTGGGAAAAAGCCCTCCCGTTAATTGAAGAAATGATGACATTATTTCCTGAGCACAAAATGGCTAAACATGATTATACACATGCATTATTCTTTTCAGGGCAAGAAGATGAGGCCATTCAAAAAGAACTTGATATTCTAAAAGAAGAACCAAACGCTCTATATTCACATACAAATCTTGCATTATTTTATTATCAACTGGGCAAGGTAAAAGAATATAGAACCTGTGTTGAGACATTGAGAAATGTCTATCCGATTCATGCTCAACAAAAGTTAAGAATTGCTGTTACTATGGCGAGAACAGATAATTTGCAGGAGGCTTATGAACGTTTTCATCAGTTAACAAAGCGTCTTGTGAAAGGCCACCCTTCTTATTTCCGCTGGTTTAGTTATACAGCTTATCATGTAGGAGAGACTGATAAAGCCATTGCCTTATGGGAAGAGGGCTGTAAAAGGCATCCTTCATTATCCAAAGAAAAACAGCCTTGGCTGGATCAATGAGCATAATATTAGACGAGAAGAACTAATTCTTATAAGCTGAATATGGCTATAATTACTAGAAGAAAAAGGGGCGATTTAAAATGTCCGAAGAACGTATTTATGATGTAATCATTGCGGGCGCAGGTCCTGCCGGAATGACTGCGGCAGTCTATGCTTCCAGAGCAAACTTGGACACATTAATGATCGAGCGAGGAATACCAGGTGGTCAAATGGCCAATACGGAAGATGTGGAGAACTATCCAGGATATGAGCATATCCTAGGCCCGGATCTCTCTAATAAAATGTTTGAGCATGCGAAGAAGTTTGGTGCCGAATATGCATATGGAGATATTAAAGAAGTAATTGATCATGGTGATTATAAAACGCTCATAGCAGGGAAAAAAGAATATAAAACCAGATCACTTATCATAACAACAGGAGCCCAATATAAAAAATTAGGAATACCTGGTGAAGAGGAGTTAAGTGGTAGAGGGGTTTCCTATTGTGCTGTATGTGACGGAGCCTTCTTTAAAAATAAAAATTTAATCGTAATTGGTGGAGGTGACTCTGCCGTAGAAGAAGGTATTTATTTGACAAGGTTTGCTGAAAAGGTAACAGTAGTTCACCGCCGTGACGAATTACGCGCACAAAAAATCCTGCAAGATCGTGCCTTTGATAACGATAAAATGGATTTCATCTGGGATACTGTGGTTGAGCAAATCAACGAGAAAGACGGAAAAGTTGGTAGTGCTACCCTAAAAAATAATAAGACCGGTGAAGTGTATGATCACGCTATTGATGGAACATTTATCTATATCGGTATGGTCCCATTAAGCGAACCGTTTAAATCTTTAAATATCACAAACGATGAAGGATATATTCCTACAGATGAACATATGTCTACATCGATTCCAGGAATATTTGCAGCAGGAGATATTCGTGAAAAAACGCTTCGACAAATTGTGACAGCAACTGGCGATGGTAGTATTGCAGCTGAGAGTGCTATAAAATATGTTGAGGACCTTTCAGAAGAATTAAAGGCAAGCGCTAAATAAAGGCTTTACGTAATCGTAATTGGTTTTTAACGCTGCTGTAATACGCTCGCAATATTTATGGGGTACAATATAAATAACTAATTGACCCCCTTTTAATAGATAAATTAGTTTCTTGCACAGGTGTTAGTCACCTGTGTCTTTTTTTGTGCAGAAGACTTGTCTGAACATGTCGTTTTGGTCGACTTTACCGTAAATAACTAAGCTCAAATCGTATAACTTTATGAACAACTTTAGATGATTTTTTCCACTTATATGCGGAAAGGTATGTGTTGTTATATGTTGGGAAGTAACTAGTTCTTGTTGATTTTATTTTTCCTAGTATAATGGTAGTAGCGTATTAAAGTCCTCCAGAAGGTTTGAGGTGAATGAAATGCAACGTGTAACGAACTGTATATTAATAAAAAATAACCATATATTATTAATGAAAAAGCCGAGACGCGGCTGGTACGCCATACCTGGTGGGAAAATGGAGCTTGGTGAGTCAATCAAAGAATCTGTAGTCCGTGAATATCAAGAAGAGACTGCACTTACTCTTATAGATCCTGAATTAATGGGAAGTTTCACATTTACTATTCATACAGTTGAAAAAGTGGTTCAGGAATGGATGATGTTTACTTTTGTATGTGAGAAATATGAAGGAAACTTAATAGAATTCTGTAGAGAAGGTGAATTGGAATGGGTTCCTACAGAAAAAGTAAAATATCTGCCTATGGCAGAAGGAGATCGTAAAATCTTTCAACATGTTTTAAATTCGTCCTCCATGTTATATGGTTCGTTTTCCTATACAGAGGATTATGAACTGATTAATTTACGGTTGGATCCCATAGTTAATTAATTGCAACATATCTAAAGGGGAGATATAGATGAGAAACGGAGAACAAGAAACTAAATTAGTTATTATTACTGGAATGTCCGGTGCGGGAAAGACAGTTGCTGTTCAAAGTTTTGAGGATTTGGGTTATTATTGCGTGGACAATTTGCCTCCAACGCTTTTACCTAAATTTTTGGAGTTAATGAAGGACTCAACTAATAATATAAGAAAAGTTGCTCTGGTAATGGATTTACGGGGCCGTGAGTTTTTTGACTCTCTCTTTGAAGCATTGGATGGCCTTGCGAAGGAAGATTGGTTAGAGGAGCAAATTCTATTTCTTGATGCAAAAAATGAGAAACTGGTAAGTAGATACAAGGAAACACGAAGGGCTCACCCTTTGGCAGTAGAGGGCCTTCCTTTAAATGGAATTAAACAGGAACGGAAAATGCTTGATGAGCTAAGAGGGAGAGCACAACGTATTATAGATACAACAAATTTGAAGCCAAAAGAATTAAGAGAAATAATCTTAGAAAATTATACGGAGGAAAAGCAAGAAACCTTCTCAGTCCATTGCGTTTCATTTGGTTTTAAATATGGATTGCCTATTGATGCTGATTTAGTTTTTGATGTTCGATTCCTCCCGAACCCACATTATGTTGAGCAAATGCGACCACTAACTGGGTTGGATAAAGATGTATCATCTTATGTATTTAAATGGTCGGATACACAGAAATTCAAAGAGAAGGTTTTAGATCTGTTACAATTCATGCTCCCACAATATAAAAAAGAGGGTAAATCCCAACTAGTTGTAGCAATAGGATGTACTGGTGGACAACATCGTTCTGTAGCGCTTACTGAATTTTTTGCTAAGGAACTCTCATCAAATTATATTACGCATGTCAGCCACCGTGACATTGACAAAAGAAAGGGACGTTAATATGACAGAAAATAAGCAGCCTCAAGTAGTCGTAGTTGGGGGAGGTACAGGCATGCCTGTACTACTCAGAGGTTTGAAAAATCTGCCCATTCAACTGACCTCACTTGTTACTGTTGCTGATGATGGTGGAAGTACAGGGAGAATAAGAAATGAGATGGCAATCCCGGCTCCAGGTGATATTCGTAATGTCATTGCTGCCTTGTCTGACGCTGAACCGATGTTACTGGAATTATTCCAACACCGTTTTAATGTAGGGAATGGCTTATCAGGTCATTCGCTTGGTAATTTATTGCTTGCGGCTATGGCAACAATAACTGGAAATTTTAATAAAGGGATTAAAGAAATCTCCAGAGTATTAAATGTAAAAGGTAAAATATACCCAATATCTAATGACAATATGTCTTTACATGCAAGGATGACAGACGGGACTGTCATTTCGGGTGAATCAAATATACCATTGTCTAATAAATATATTGAAAGGGTGTTTCTTAGCCCTCAACCTGTAGAACCTTTACCTAATGCTATTCGTGCGTTGGAAAGGGCTGATTTAATTGTAATAGCGCCCGGGAGCTTGTATACAAGTATTATGCCTACAATTATTATGCCGGGTGTGGCTGATGCTATACAACATGCAAAAGCAAAAGTAGTGTATGTATGTAATGTTATGACCCAAGCTGGAGAGACTACCGGATATACGGCATCTGATCATGTACAGGCAATTTTTGACCATATTGGCAAAGGCACTATCGATTCTATTGTGGTACATAATGAGCCGATAAAGAAAGCGGTCCGGGCAGTATATGCGGAGGAAAATGCAGAACCGGTTGTATATGATATAGAACGATTATTGGAAATGGGTTTGCAAATTATTGAAGGGGATATTATTGATCATTCCCAATCAACTTTGCGGCATGATAATGATAAAGTCGCTAAACTCCTGTATTCCATTATAGATAAATAATATACAGGGATTTGTTAAGGGGGGATCTTATGTCTTTTGCATCAGAAATAAAAAAAGAGTTAACAGCAATTGAAGTGGAGGAATGCTGCAGGCATGCAGAGCTCTCAGCTTTAATCCGCATGAACGGAGCAATTTCTTTATCCAAACAACGTTACGTTCTGGACATACAAACAGAAAATGCCGCAATTGCGAGAAGAATATATTCTTTGATTAAGTCGATTTATACGATTCCAGTAGAGTTACTTGTTCGAAAAAAAATGAAGCTAAAAAAAAATAATGTATATATTGTGAGATTAAAGGAAGATGTAAGTAGTTTATTAGCTGATTTAGACATTTTGCAAGGCACTCACACATTTATCCGTACCATATCACCAAAGTATTTGAAAGAGCCATGTTGCAGACGTGCATATTTACGAGGAGTGTTTCTTGCAGGTGGCTCGATTAATAACCCTGAAACCTCTTCCTATCACTTAGAAATAGCAAATTACTACCAAGAACATAATGACGCATTATGTGATTTGCTAAACGGTTTTGGGTTACATGCACGTAAGCTGGAGAGAAAGAATGGGTTTATTGTGTATATGAAAGAAGCCGAAAAAATCACCGAGTTTTTAAGTATTATTGGTGCACATAATGCATTGTTTAAATTTGAGGATGTTCGGATTGTTCGTGACATGAGAAATTCAGTGAATAGATTAGTGAATTGTGAAACTGCAAATTTAAATAAAACAATTGGTGCAGCGTTTCGACAAATTGAGAATATCAACCTAATTGATAAAACGGTTGGGCTTGATCAATTACCAGAAAAACTCCGGGAAATTGCTGTTCTACGTGTCCAGCATCAAGATGTATCTCTGAAAGAGCTGGGAGAGTTAGTCTCAAGTGGTAAAATTTCAAAATCAGGTGTAAACCATAGACTAAAAAAAATAGATGAATTTGCGGAAAAGATTAAGCGCGGGGAAGCAATAATGTAAAAGTGAAATTGTGTTTATTTTGTTTACCATTCATGATATAATACGGATAATTTATAGAAGAATGATATTTGGCGATTAGGTCGCAGAAGATATAGCTCTACTGCCGATTATCTAATAATATACTGTGATAGCGCTTACGTGAAAAATGGGGAGGATGAGTATTTTGGTGGAAAAATCCGTCAATGTTGAATTGGAAACAGGTTTACAAGCAAGACCAGCAGCACAGTTTGTACAAGAAGCAAACCGTTATTCGGCGAATCTGTTTCTTGAGAAAGATGGGAAAAAAGTGAATGCAAAAAGTATTATGGGTTTAATGAGTCTGGCGATTACAAATGGGGAGAACATTACATTGATTGCAGACGGTATTGATGAAGAAGAGGCAATACATCATTTAAGCTCATTTGTTTCAAATATATAAAAAACTGCCACCAGGGTTTGGCCTCCCGGTGGCAGTAATTTTTTATTTATCGGTATTTCTTGTTAAAATTTTGTCAATCAGACCATAATCAACTGATTTTTCAGCTGTCATGAAGTTATCGCGATCTGTGTCCCGTTCAATTACTTCAATTGGCTGGCCAGTGCGTTCTGATAAAATCTCATTAATTTTTTCGCGCATCTGAATAATGCGTTTAGCATGGATCTCGATATCTGTTGCTTGTCCTTGAGTTCCACCTAAAGGCTGGTGAATCATAACTTCACTATTTGGTAATGCATAGCGTTTACCCTTCTCGCCAGCAGCAAGTAAAAAGGCACCCATGGATGCAGCCATACCTGTACAGATGGTAGAAACATTTGGTTTAATAAATTGCATTGTATCAAAAATTGCCATACCAGCTGTGATAGAACCACCTGGAGAGTTGATATATAAGGAGATGTCCTTATCTGGATCTTCTGCTTCCAAGAAAAGTAATTGGGCAACAATGGAGTTAGCCACGTTATCATCAATGGCACTTCCAAGCATGATAATACGATCTTTCAATAAACGTGAATAAATGTCATATGCGCGTTCCCCGCGGTTTGTTTGTTCAATAACTGTAGGAATTAGGTTCATAAATTTATTTCCTCCTTTATCAATACGTTCTATGTTTATCATAACCAATAGGTCAGTGAAGGTCAAACAAAAACGCTCTACATTTTTCTCCTTAAAACTACTTTCAAGCTTTCCCAGATAAATATAAAATAAACATCTTTTTTGTTAAAACACTTGTATAACAATCCAGGAAGCGTTATAATATCCATTGTGTCAAATAAATATAGTCCTATGCGCCCATAGCTCAGTTGGATAGAGCTTTGGTTTCCGGTACCAAGTGTCGGGGGTTCGAATCCCTCTGGGCGCGCTAAATAAAATCAGGCCCCTTAAGATTAAGGTGAAGCCTGATTTTTTTGTTTACGTACTTTTGTGTATCATTACTTATAAAAGAGTCGCTTATTGTAGGCTATCAATATGTTGACAGACATTAGGGGGATGAAAAGGTAGCTCAATGTCTATCAACGCCTCTATGACGGACATTGCGGCAAAGAAACTGGAGCTTAATGTCTATCAACGCCTCTATGACGGACATTGTGACAAGGAAACCGGCACTTAATGTCTATCATCGTCTTCAGCTATTATTGTAAAGCTATCTCCTCTGTTTCCTTTTTAATTTGGATCGCAGTCTCGGTTACTGTCTGGTGATCCGTTTTAATTCTAATGTGATTTCTTTCATAAATTTCTTGACGGGTATCAAATAACTGTTTAATTTCATCTATACTTTTCCCTTGTAGTAAAGGCCTGTCAGAAGTTAGTTCATCCAACCTTTGCAACCATGCTTCCCATCCAATTTCTAAATAAATAACGATTCCGTTCTCAAGGCAAGCATCCCTAACTTCATTTTGCAGAAAGGCTCCTCCTCCTAAAGAAATAACTTTATTTTTCTGTTCCACAAAGTGAATGACCATTCTTTTTTCTTCTTGACGAAATACCACTTCTCCATACTTTTCAAAAATCTCTGTCGTTTTCAAGTTATATTTTCTTTCAATTTCCTTATCTAGATCAATGAATTCGCGGTTCATAAGATTTGCAAGTTCTTGCCCGATAGTTGTTTTTCCACTGCCCATAAATCCAATTAAAATAATACTAGTATTCTTCTCCATAGTTTCTCCTTTACTGTCTGATTAATTAAAATAAGTATAAGGCAAATTAATTTTTTTGTAAAAAAGCGTATGGAAAATGGTAAACTATCAGTAAATTGATTTCCTGATAGAAATGGAGAGGGCGATTATGAAATTAGTACAAATAGGAAACGTAAAAATAGGAGAAGGCCAGCCAAAGATTATAGTGCCAATGGTAGGGAAAACGGATAAAGTACTGCTAGATGAGGCAGAAAGTATAGTTGGATTGCAACCAGATATAGTTGAATGGAGAGTAGACAAGTATGAAGGAGTTGAACAAATCGATGCTGTAATATCCCTCTTAGAGAGTTTGAAAAAAGTTTTAATAGACATTCCTATCTTATTTACCTTTCGAACCATAAAAGAGGGGGGAGACTGCAAAATAAACCACTCCTTTTATTGGACTTTGCTGGAAGCAATAGCTAAAACAGGGCAGATTGAACTAATTGATGTGGAATTATTTTATGATAAAAAAGACATAATAAAGGAATTCATAGAAAAAGCACAAAGACACAATACAAAGGTGGTTATATCAAATCACGATTTTACAAAAACCCCTTCTAACGAAGAACTCAGCTTTCGACTTTATCAAATGGAAAAATTAGGAGCAGATATATTAAAGATTGCTGTTATGCCACAGAGTAGTAGAGATGTGTTGAATTTGATGCATATCACTTTGTCTGCAAGAGAAAATGGAGTTCAACAGCCAATGATCACTATGGCTATGGGTCAATTAGGAATGATCAGCAGGTTTTCTGGGGAACTATTTAGTTCAGCTGCCACTTTTGCAGCAGGTAACCAGGCTTCGGCACCTGGACAGGTTGACATTCATTCATTAAGAAAAGGTTTAAATCTATTGAGCTGGCAATCAGAATAAATAGTTCGAGTTTTAAAAGTGGACATTTGAAGGCTAAAGAGATAAGAAATAAAAGTGGACGGATGGTCTAAAGGGAGAATCAACTGTATGCTACACTTTAACAGTAAATATAAGGATGAGATTTTCGAAACAGTTTTAGAAAATGCTTACCATTGTTTTGTAATTGTCGATGCTAAAGGACTTATTACATATATGAATAAAACGTATTGTGATTTTATTGAGGTAAACCGAGATGAGATTATTGGCAAACATGTGGAAGAAGTTATCGAGAACACACGTATGCATATTGTGGCAGGAACCGGGATTGAGGAAATAGCAGATCTTCAATATATACGCGGAAATCACATGATAGCAAACAGAATTCCTGTTTATGCTAATGGAGAAATTGTTGGGGCTGTTGGAACGGTCCTTTTTCGTGATACAAAAGAATGGATGAAGATGAATAGCCATATTAAGGACCTTATGCTTGAAGTGGAACATTATAGAAGTCAATTAAATGACAGATATGGAGTTACCTATTCATTGCATGATATTGTAGGGAGTTCTCCACAATTAAGTAAAATTAAAAATCAGGTTAAAAAGGTGGCTCCGGGTGATGTTACTATTTTACTGAGGGGAGAAAGTGGAACAGGTAAGGAATTATTTGCTCACAGTATTCACCATCTGAGTGAGCGGAATCAGAAACCTTTTATTAAAGTCAATTGTGCTGCCATTCCCGAGCATTTACTGGAATCAGAGTTGTTTGGTTATACAGAAGGTGCTTTCACAGGTGCAAAAAAAGGTGGCAAATTGGGTAAATTCCAACTTGCTGATGGAGGCACGATCTTCTTAGATGAAATTGGAGATATGCCATTGAATGCTCAAGTGAAAATTTTACGTGTATTGCAAGAGGGAGAAGTAGAGGCGATTGGGTCAGTACAAACACAGAAGATCGATGTAAGAGTTGTAGCTGCAACAAATCAATCATTGGAAAAATTAATTCAAGAAGGGCGTTTCCGTGAAGATTTGTTCTATCGAATTAATGTAATACAGCTCCATATTCCTTCATTAAATGAACGGGCGGATGATATACGAGTTTTAGCAAAATATATTTTAACTAAAGTGACAAATCGTTCTGGAAAGCGAGTACTGTATTTTGACCCACAGGTACTTGAATTTCTCACTAATTATTCTTGGCCTGGTAATATTCGTGAATTGGAAAATGTAATTGAGTCAGCTGTACATTTGTCAACGAGTGAAACAATTACGATGGAAGATTTACCGGATCATTTAAAAAAAGATATAGCGTTAGGAATCCCAACAGGAAGCTTGAAAGAAACATTGGATCAGGCAGAAAAACAAGCATTAACAACAGCATTACATCAATCAAATGGTGATAAAATAGAAGCTGCAAAACGTTTAAAGATAGGTAAGTCTAGTTTTTATGATAAACTTAAAAAATATAACTTATAACATTCCGAGATTCCGGAATACATTTCCGAGATAATGGAATATGATTTCTTGATAATTAGAATAGTCTGTCAATGCTTCTGAGAATAAAAATAAGAGTAACGCAAAGCTCTTTTTCCGAATTTCCGGAAAAGAGCTTATTTTAATTATTGTACTATACTCATTGCTAAGCGCTTTTTCCTTTGAAAAAGTTGGCATGATTATTGCATATTTAATTGTGAGAGGAGTGGAAGAAAATGAAAACAATTTATACATCATTTAGTGAAGCAATACAAAATATTAATGACGGATCCACAATTATGGTAGGAGGATTCGGGCTTGTTGGTATACCTGAAAACTTAATCCTCGCTCTTGTGGAAAGTAATGTAAAACACCTCACGGTCATCTCTAACAATTGTGGTGTAGATGATTGGGGACTTGGATTACTCTTAAAAAATAAGCAAATAGACAAAATGATTGGGTCTTATGTTGGGGAGAATAAAGAGTTTGAACGCCAAGTATTAGCAGGAGAATTAGAAGTGGAACTAAATCCACAAGGGACGCTTGCAGAAAGAATACGAGCTGGTGGAGCTGGCATACCTGCTTTTTATACACCGGCGGGAGTAGGAACACCAATTGCAGATGGCAAGGAAGTACGCATATTTGATGGAAAAGAGTATGTGATGGAAACTGCTTTAAAGGCCGATTTTAGCTTAGTTAGAGCAACTAAGGGAGATACACATGGAAACCTTGTTTTTAATAAAACAGCACGTAACTTCAATCCAATGATGGCAGCTGCAGCTAAAGTAACAATAGCTGAAGTTGAAGAGCTAGTTGAAGCAGGAAGTATTGATCCGGATCATGTTCATACCCCGGGGATCTATGTCCAAGGACTAATCGAAGGTAAACAAGAAAAGAAAATAGAACGTTTGACATTAAGGCAAGAAGCATAAAACGAATAGGAGGGTAACGATAATGTTAAAACAAATCGATAAAGCAGCAACTCGAGAAAGAATTGCACGTAGGGCTGAAAGGGAAATTAAGAATGGTTTTTACGTCAACTTGGGTATTGGTATGCCGACAATGGTAGCAAATTATATCCAGCCTAATAAGGAAATGGTCCTTCAATCTGAAAATGGACTGCTGGGAATCGGGAAATCTCCATTGCAAGATGAGGTTGATCCTGACTTAATCAATGCGGGAAAGGAAACTGTAACAGCCGCTACCGGAGCTTCTTATTTTAGCAATGCTGAATCTTTTGCCATGATACGCGGCGAACATTTAGACTTGGCTATCCTTGGAGGAATGGAAGTATCTGAAACAGGTGATTTGGCAAATTGGATGATCCCTGGAAAGATGATTAAAGGAATGGGCGGGGCCATGGATATTGTTCATGGTGCTAAGAAAATAGTTGTTATTATGGATCATGTAAATAAACACGGAGAGCCAAAAATTCTTAATCAATGTAAGTTACCACTAACTGGTAAACAGGTGGTGGATCGAATCATAACTGATCGTGCAGTGATAGATGTAAAAGAAGATGGCCTGCATCTTGTGGAAGTGGCTGATGGTTGGACTGTTGAGGATATAGTTGCTTCAACAGAGGCAAAACTGCAAATCGGTGAACATGTCATACTGGCTTCATATTAAAAGGAGGTACTGAAGAATGGTGGAAAATAAAGTTGTTTTCATTACAGGTGCTGCTAGTGGGATCGGCTATGAAATCGGTGTTGGTTTTGCAAAGGAAGGCGCTAAAGTTGTATTTTCTGACATTAATAAAGAAAAAGTGGAGGAAGTGGCTGATAGGCTAAAGAGTGAAGGTTACTCTTGTATTGGTATAGCATGTGATGTAACTAATGAAAAAGAAATTCAGTCAGCGATTGAGCAAACCACAAAGAAGTATGGAAGGTTGGATGTACTTGTTAATAATGCAGGTTTGCAGCATGTTGATTCTATTGAAGATTTTCCAACAGAGAAATTTGAATTAATGACTAAGATAATGCTGGTCGCTCCATTTACAGCAATTAAACATGCATTTCCCATTATGAAAAAACAAGGGTATGGTCGGATTATTAATATGGCCTCTATTAATGGTCTTATCGGTTTTGCAGGAAAAGCTGCTTACAATAGTGCAAAACATGGATTGATTGGATTAACAAAAGTAGCGGCGCTTGAAGGTGCTGCAGATGGAGTTACGGTGAATGCTATCTGTCCTGGCTATGTAGACACCCCGTTGGTGCGCAACCAGTTGGAAGGTTGGCTGAGAATAGGAATATTTCATTAGAAAAAGTACTAGAAGAGGTCATTTATCCACTAGTTCCCCAAAAGCGCCTGTTGGAGGTAAAAGAAATATCTGACTATGTTATGTTCTTAGCTAGTGATAAAGCAAAAGGTGTGACAGGCCAAGCAGTGGTAATCGATGGTGGTTATACAGCTCAATAAGTAAGAAAAGAGGGATAAAATGAACGAAATATATATTTTAGAAGGTGCGCGAACTCCTTTTGGTACATTCGGTGGAATACTCAAAGATGTAGATCCAACAGATTTGGCTGTAACAGCAAGCATGGAAGCATTTAAAAGGAGTAACGTAAATCCAGAGGAAGTAGATTTAACAGTAATGGGTAATGTCATTCATTCTGCTAAAAATGCGCCATATCTAACGAGGCATGTAGCCTTAAAAAGCGGTATACCTGTAGAAAAGCCTGCATTAACGGTAAATCGATTATGTGGGTCAGGTCTGCAATCTGTCGTGTCAGCAGCACAATCACTAATGCTCGGTGAAGCTAACGTAGCGTTAGCTGGTGGCGTTGAAAGTATGAGTTTAGCTCCATATGCACTTAGAGGGACCAGATTTGGTACAAAACTAAGTGCTCCGCAAGTTGATGATATGCTTTGGGCTTCATTGACAGACGAATATATCGGATCAGGCATGGGTGTTACTGCTGAAAATCTTGCTGACAAGTACAAGATTAGCAGGGAAGAACAGGATGAATATGCAGCTCTTAGTCATCAACGTGCTGCAAAAGCCCGTGATGATGGGAAGTTTATGGAGGAAATTGTACCAGTTGAAATAACTTCCAGAAAAGGAACTACAAAGCTTGATACGGATGAGCATATTCGTGACGACACTACAACAGAGAAACTTGCCAAGCTTAAATCAGCTTTTAAAAAAGAAGGAACGGTTACAGGCGGAAATGCCAGTGGAATTAATGATGGAGCAGGAGCGCTTATCATAGCTACTGGGGATTATGTTTCCAATAAAAACCATAAACCCTTGGCTAAAATTATTTCCTGGGGAATAGCTGGTGTTGATCCATCCATTATGGGGATAGGGCCAGTTCCAGCAATACAGCAAGCGTTGAAAAGAGCAAACTTGACCATAGAGGATATGGATCTTATAGAGGTTAATGAGGCATTTGCTTCTCAATATCTTGCAGTGGAAAAAGAGTTGGAGCTTGATCGAAGTAAAGTGAATGTTAATGGAGGAGCTATTGCTTTGGGGCATCCTATTGGGGCTAGTGGTACGAGAGTGCTTTATTCGCTATGTAAGGAACTTAAAAGACGAGATCTGACCTATGGGGTAGCTTCGCTCTGTATTGGCGGAGGGCAAGGGATAGCGATGGTTGTTCAAGTAAATTAAAACAGGATTCAGGGGAGGGGTTTATATATGTTTGGTATTTTACTTGGTTTACTTGTTTTAATGGTATTAGCATACTTAGGGTGGTCTATCATTTGGGTAGCGCCGATAGCTGCTGGTGTCGTAGCATTAACTGGGGGGCTAGATATACTTGAAGCATATAAAGACACATATATGGGAGGATTTGTGTCCTTTGCAAAGGCATGGTTTCCTGTTTTTATGCTAGGGGCTATATTTGGTAAATTAATGGAGGATACAGGTATGGCCAGATCAGTTGCAGTTGCATTAACCAAGATTATCGGCACAAAACGAGCTATTCTTGGTGTTCTGGCTTCTGCAGCTGTACTCACCTATGGAGGAGTTAGTCTATTCGTAGTCGTTTTTGCGGTATACCCATTAGCACTATCTTTATTCCGTGAAGCTAACATTAGCAGAAGGCTAATCCCTCCTACTGTAGCTTTAGGCGCCTTTACCTTTACAATGACAGCAATACCTGGAACTCCGCAAATTCAAAACTTAATACCTATGGATTATTTCAAAACGGGTCCCATGGCGGCTCCTGTTATGGGTATCATTGGCGCTGTTATTATGGCTGGTGGTGGATACTTTTATCTTCGCTGGAGGGAGAATACATTAACAAGAAATGGAGAAACCTTCACGGAACCAGAAGATAAAAATGTACTGGAAAAAGAGACTGGGGCTCCAGCTTTTTTGCTATCTATATTACCGTTAGTAGCTGTATTGGTGACATTAAATGTGTTTAAGTTTGATATAATTACTGCTTTAATAACAGGTATTCTATTAATCATGATATTAAATATAAACAAATTTAAAAAGTTTGTTACAGCAATTAATGGCGGGGCGATCGGATCTGTGACTGCAATTGTTAATACAAGTGCAGCAGTAGGCTTTGGTACAGTAGTAAAAGTGGTCCCCGGGTTTGAAAAATTAACAGAAATCTTAATGGGGATAAAAGGAAACCCTCTTATATCAGAGGCGGTTGCAGTTAATATACTAGCGGGAGCAACAGGTTCAGCATCCGGCGGTATGGGTATCGCATTGGAAGCACTTGGTTCAAAATATTACGAGATAGCTATGAATAGTGGGATTTCACCTGAAGCATTTCACAGAATAGCTTCTCTTTCTTCCGGTGGATTGGATGCGCTTCCACATAATGGTGCTGTATTAACTTTGCTTACAATAACGGGTATGTCTCACAAAGACAGCTATAAAGATATATTTGTAGTTGCCGTGCTAATTCCGGTTATTGCGGTTGTAATTGCCATTTTATTTGCTTCTCTTGGAATATATTAAACTAACAATTGTCTGTGTTATAGCTTAAATTAAAAGAGGCTGTGACACTAATCTTTTATACAATGAAAATCCGAACCAATTCGTAATACTATTGAATCTTGGTTCGGATTTCTTTTTTTACGAGCAGGACCCACCTTTTTAAATGTTGGTCTTTACAATTAACTATTTAATTATGTTCCAGGCCTTTTTATTTATACGTGACTTTCGTCTCAATTTTTAAACTTCAATTAAATTATATTGAATTTTCAATACTATTTGTATATTATTAAACTATTGAAAATTATGCAATAAAGTAGATTTAGTTCACAAATGAAGGAGGATGTAAATGAGTTTTGAAAGCGGTATCAAAAATGAGGACAATGTACAAAGCTCAACAGTATATGAGCGTGTTGCTGCAAGTAGGTCTTTTAAGAAACTTATTCGGGAAAGGAAAAAATTTATTATTCCTTTAACAGTCTTTTTTCTTGTGTTTTATTTTGCTCTTCCGGTTTTAACTTCCTATTCAACCATACTTAATTCACTTGCAGTAGGAGAGATTTCTTGGGCATGGATATTTGCCTTTGCGCAGTTTGTCATGACTTGGGTACTTTGCATTGTATATGTGAAAAAGTCCGCTTCTTTCGATAAGCAGTCAGAGAGAATTATTGATGAGCAACTTAATGAAGGAGGAAATACGAAGTGAACTTGACTGTTATTACTCTCTTTTTAATTATTGTAATCGCAACATTAGTAATTACATATTTTGCAGCTAAGCGGACACAAACAACAGGAGATTTTTATACAGCAGGTGGAGGTCTCACAGGCTAGCAGAATGGCTTGGCAATCTCCGGAGATTATTTGTCAGCAGCTTCTTTTCTTGGAATAGCCGGTGCTATCGCTCTTTATGGATTCGATGGTTTTTTCTATAGTATTGGTTTTTTAATTGCTTACCTGGTCGTTATGTTTTTAGTTGCAGAACCATTGAGGAATCTAGGTAAATATACGCTTGCTGATATGATAAATGCTCGATTTGATGCAAAGAAAGTACGAGGGATGGCAGCTTTAAGTACCATACTATTGTTATATTTTATATGATTGCTCAGTTAGTTGGAGCAGGTGCACTTATACAATTATTATTCGGAATAGACTATTGGATTGCTGTTCTTATAGTTGGTGTGATGATGACTATTTATGTCCTGTTTGGAGGTATGACTGCTACAAGCTGGGTACAAATTATAAAGGCTGTCCTCCTTATGATTGGTACATTGATTATAGCAGTTCTGGTATTAGCTAAATTTAACTTTAATTTATTGTATATGTTTAGTGAAATGAAAACAGTTACAAGCCATGGTGGAGATTATCTCAATCCAGGTTTAAAATATACAGATCCAATGGATACTATATCTTTAATGCTTGCTTTAGTTTTAGGTACTGCTGGCCTGCCACATATTCTCATGCGCTTTTTTACAGTAAAGGACGCCAAGACTGCAAGAAGCTCTGTAGTAACTGCAACATGGATTGTTGGTATCTTCTATGTGCTTACAATATTCTTAGGCTTTGGTGCAGCAGCTTTCGTGGGGAACGAAATTATTACAGAAGCGAACCCGGCTGGAAATATGGCTGCCCCATTATTGGCAAAGGCTCTCGGTGGAGATTTTCTCATGTCTTTTGTTTCTGCTGTAGCATTTGCTACAATACTGGCGGTAGTGGCAGGGCTTGTCCTATCGGGAGCTTCAGCATTTGCTCATGACATTTATGGCCAAATTATTAAAAAGGGACAGGTTTCAGACAGACAGCAAATGCTTGCAGCCCGTTATGCATCGTTAGGGGTTTCGGTTTTTTCTATTTTGCTTGCATTATTTGCGCAAACAATGAACGTAGCTTTCCTTGTATCACTGGCATTTTGTGTGGCAGCAAGTGCGAATCTGCCTGTTATTCTCTACACTATATATTGGAAGCGATTTAATACAACGGGAGCACTTAGTGCCATGGCATTCGGGTTAATTTCAGCTCTTATTCTTGTTTCCATGAGTCCAAACGTATTTTCGCCTGTGGAAGGTGCCGCAATTTTTGTCGGTGAACCACTATTCCCATTAACTAATCCAGCTATTATATCTGTTCCTCTGGGCTTTATTGGAGGATATGTTGGAACAGTATTGTCAAAAACAACAGATATGAAAAGGTATGCAGAAGTAAAGGTGAAAGCAAATACAGGCTTCAGAGAATAGAAAATAGAAGAGGGTAGGACAAAAAATTATACATTGAAAATCCGAACCGATTCGTACTACTAATGAATCGTGGTTCGGATTTCTTTTTGAAAAAATTAGCGAAGCGTATTTCCGGAAAGGGGCTCCCAGACTCTAGAATGTTCGTCTTTAGAATAGTGCTATTTAGTTATCTTCAAACCTCTTATATTACTTTTAAAGAATGTTGATGGATAGTTAACATTGATTAAATATAGCTTATTCTAGATAAAGGGCTTTTCTAGCCAATTTGTCAGCATTTGCGTTTTGTTTCTCCGGTATCCATTTAATGAAAAAGTGGGGAAAGTGTTTTGCTTCCTCCTTAATTTGTTCGAGAAGAGAACGATAGATAGTATTTTTAGTATAATCTTTTTCAATTGTGTCAACGACAAGTTTGGAATCCGATCGAAAAGATAAAATAGCTGCAGGGAACTCCTTCCTGCATATCTTTAAAGCTTGAAGCACTGCATGGAATTCAGCCTCATGGTTTGATAATATACCTAAAGGAATCGAATACGTAAAATGGTTGTCCCCAGCTTTAATAAATATTCCGGCCCCACTAGTACCAGGATCTCCTTTTGCAGCTCCATCTGTATAAACTAGTATCATTATCCGCTCACCCTTCCATTACCTTTACTTTTATTATATTAAAAAGAAAGATCTTAGTAGTAAAGAATCATGTTGTTTTAAAAAAAATAAGTCGAAGAAAACTACTTTAACTAAAAATTTCAATTCTAGTGACAGAAAGGTTTAAATGTGGCAAAATAAACTGAAAAGAAAACTTTGCTGATTAAAGTACAGAAGGAGTATAATGTCAATGTTAAAAGTCATTTTTTACACCAAAGAAGTTTGCTCCCTTTGTGATGATGCTATGGCATTATTGCATATGCTTCAACATGATTACCCTTTTGAAATAGAAGAACGGGATATTTATACAAATGATGAGTGGCTGGAACGATATCAATTATTAATCCCTTTTGTTAAAATAAATGATATCACGTTGGATTGTGAAGAAGTTAATATTGATTCTCTTGAAGAAGCAATAAAGAAATATGCAAGGGAATAAGATTTTCCCCTGCATATTATTTGTAACTATATCTATCTATGCTATAATTAACATTGTAATCAAAGATTTTGTTTTTTTTACTCACTTTGGGACATAATATAACCATCCGGGACAAAAATAGACCAGAGAGAAGGAGACTTTTAATGAGAGAACTTATTGAATTACAAAAGTTACTTTTGCCTGATCTTCTGGATGTTATGGAACAAAGGTACTCCGTCCTAAACAGTGTAGATTTATTCCAACCAGTTGGAAGACGTACCCTAGCCGAGAACACAGGTCTCACTGAGCGTGGTGTACGTAGTGAAATAGATTTCCTGCAAAAACAAGGCCTTGTCCAGATTACCTCAAGGGGAATGTTTATTTCAAAAGAGGGTAAATTACTTTTAGAGCGCATGGCTGGCTTTATTAGTGAGTTAAAAGGTCTACATGTTTTGGAAAGCCAATTGAAGGATAAATTAAATGTAGGTAATATCCTTATTCTTCCCGGAAATAGTGATCAATATGACTGGGTAAAACAAGAAATGGGTAAAGCTTGTGTCTCTTATCTAAAAGAGATTTTAAAGAATCAAAGTACGATCGCTGTAACAGGAGGCACAACAATGGCTGCAGTTGCTCAAGTTATGCATCCTTTACGTAAAGATCCAGATTATATCTTCGTTCCTGCACGCGGAGGCATTGGGGAAAAAGTAGAAAATCAGGCAAACACAATTGTTGCAGAAATGGCTGGAAAGTCAAAAGGGGAGTATCGCCTGCTATATGTTCCAGATCCATTAAGTGAATCAGCTTATAATTCAATTATTAATGAACCATCTGTAAGTGATATATTAGCCCAGATTAAGGGAGCTAACATTGTGTTGCATGGGATAGGTGATGCAATGACAATGGCTGATCGCCGTAAAACAACCGAAGCTGTTTCCGCAGTGCTCATTAAAAATAAGGCAATCAGTGAAGCGTTTGGATATTACTTTGATGCTGAAGGAAATGTCGTACACAAAGTACGTACAGCGGGCATACAGTTGGATGATTTACAAACGGTGGAAAATGTAATTACGATAGCCGGAGGAAAGTCTAAAGGCAAAGCCATCGCGTCGTATTTTAAACAAGGAAAAAGTAATTTATTAATTACAGATGAAGCAGCAGCAAAAGAAATTCTAGATATTTAGGGGGAGCTTCCCTTTTTATATAAAATTTATTTCTTAGGAGGAATTATCATGGCAGTAAAAGTAGGAATTAATGGTTTTGGAAGAATTGGACGTAACGTTTTTCGTCAGTCTCTTAAAAATGATGAAGTGGAAGTAGTGGCAGTAAATGACCTTACAGATGCTAATATGCTGGCACACCTTTTAAAATATGATTCAGTTCACGGGCAATTGGAAGAAGAAATTACTGTAAATGGTTCTAACCTAGTTGTAGGTGGAAAAGAAATAACAGTTTTATCAGAACGTGACCCTGCAAATCTTGGGTGGGGTGATCTTGGAGTAGAAGTAGTAATTGAATCCACAGGCCGATTCACTAATGGAGAAGATGCCCATAAGCATATCGATGCTGGAGCGAAAAAAGTAGTTATCTCGGCTCCTGGTAAAAATGAAGATTTAACTCTAGTAATGGGTGTGAATGATAGTGAATATGACCCTGCGAAGCATAACATCATTTCAAACGCATCATGTACTACAAACTGTTTAGCTCCTTATGCAAAGGTTTTGCATGATAAATTTGGAATCAAACGTGGTTTAATGACTACTATCCATTCCTATACAAATGATCAGCAAATTCTTGATTTACCACATAAGGATTATCGCCGTGCACGTGCTGCAGCACAGAACATTATTCCAACAACAACAGGTGCTGCTAAAGCGGTTGGAAAAGTTTTACCAGAGCTTAACGGTAAGTTAAATGGTATGGCTGTACGTGTTCCAACACCAGATGGTTCACTTGTGGATCTTGTTGCTGAACTAGATAAAAATGTTACAGCAGAAGACGTTAACGAAGCATTAAAAGAAGCAGCAAATGGAGATTTAAAAGGAATTATGCAATATAGCGAAGAGCCACTTGTATCAACAGATATTGTTGGTAACACGCATTCTTCTATTGTAGATGGTCTATCAACAATGGTTCTTGAAGACAATATGGTGAAAGTTATCTCTTGGTATGATAACGAAATGGGCTATTCTTCACGTTGTGTTGATTTAGCTGCATTCTTAAAAAAGCAAGGACTATAAGTGAAAAATAATGGAGGAGGAGCTGATCCTCTTCCATTTTTGCTTTCCTGTGAACCGATTTACACAATACGAGCGTTCACACTCTTAATCGATTATAATGGTTAATGAACGTATTTTAGGGGAAAACCTATAATGAAATACGAATACATAGAGATGATCTAGGAGGGTGTAATAATGAACAAAAAAACATTAGAGGAATTTAATGTAAAGGGTAAAAAAGTTTTCTGTCGTGTAGATTTTAATGTTCCAATGAAAAATGGAGAAGTTACTGATGATACTAGAATTAAGGCTGCATTACCTACAATTAATTACCTTTCCGAACAAGGAGCTATTGTAATCCTCGCAAGTCATCTTGGTAGACCAAAAGGTGAAGTTGTAGAAGGGTTAAGACTTGATCCTGTAGCAAAACGATTAAGCGATTTGATTGGTAAAGAAATAGTGAAAACAGATGCCGTTTATGGCAAAGAGGTTAATGAAGCAATTTCTCAGGTAAGTGATGGAGATATTGTGTTAATTGAAAATGTTCGTTTTGAGCCAGGTGAGGAAAAAAACGACCCAAGTTTGTCTCAAGCATTTGCTGATATGGCTGATGTATATGTTAATGATGCGTTTGGAGCTGCCCACCGTGCTCATGCATCTACAACAGGTGTTGCGGAGAAATTGCCTTCAGCAGCAGGCTATTTAATGCAAAAAGAAATTGAAGTACTTGGCAAAGCGCTGGAAAATCCCGCTAGACCATTTACAGCAATTATTGGCGGAGCAAAAGTAAAAGACAAAATTAATGTAATTAATAATTTACTTGATAAGGTTGATAATTTAATTATTGGTGGAGGCCTCGCCTATACATTTATTAAAGCAAAAGGATTCGAAATTGGTAAATCTTTGCTAGAGGAAGACAAAATAGATTTGGCAAAAGACTTTATTGCTAAAGCTAGCGACAAAGGTGTCAATCTGGTTTTACCCGAGGATGCAATAGTGGCTGATGATTTTTCTGAGAGTGCAAACACCCAAACAGTGGACATTGACAAAATCCCTTCTGATTGGGAAGCACTGGATATTGGACCAAAAACGAGAGAATTATACAGAAAAATAATTGCAGAGTCCAAGCTGGTTATCTGGAACGGTCCAATGGGTGTATTTGAAATGGAAGCCTTCGCCGGTGGAACTAGAGAAGTGGCTGAGGCCCTTGCAAAAACTGAAGGTTATACAGTAATTGGAGGCGGAGATTCTGCAGCTGCTGTGGAGCAATTTGGTTTTGCAAAAGCAATGGATCATGTTTCTACAGGGGGAGGGGCTTCTTTAGAATTTATGGAAGGAAGAGCCCTGCCAGGAGTAGAAGCACTTGATAATAAATAAATGATGTAAAGGAGAGGTGAAAATGAGAAAAACAGTTATCGCAGGTAATTGGAAGATGAATAAAGTAATGTCAGAAGCAAAAGGTTTTATGGATGAAGTAGTAAAAAAAGCGCCAAATAGTAATAAAGTCGAAATGATTGTTTGTCCACCATACCCTTTTTTGTCTACATTAATTAAACAAACTGAAGGGTCAAATGTTAAGGTAGCTGCACAAAATATGCATTTCGAGGAAAATGGAGCCTTTACAGGAGAAGTTAGTCCGCTAATGTTAAAGGACCTGGGAGTAACTCATGTTATTCTTGGTCATTCAGAGCGTCGAGAGTATTTCGCTGAAACCGACGAAACAGTGAACAAAAAGACACATGCTGCTTTTAACCATGGTCTCATTCCTATCGTGTGTGTTGGAGAAACATTAGAACAGCGTGAAGCTAATGAGACGATGAATCACGTAGAAGGACAAGTAAAGGAAGCGTTAAAAGGTTTATCTGAACAGCAAATTGCTGAGACAATTATTGCTTATGAGCCTATTTGGGCAATAGGTACTGGTAAAACAGCTTCCAGTGAAGAAGCGAATGAAGTATGTACACATATTCGAAATGTGATTAAGAAAGTTACATCTGAAGAAATTGCAGAAAAAGTTATTATTCAATATGGAGGCAGCGTAAAACCAGCAAATATCGATGAGTTACTTAGCCAATCTGATATTGATGGAGCTTTGGTCGGTGGAGCTAGTTTAGAAGCTGATTCCTTTCTACAGCTTGTGGAGGCTGGTAAGAAATGACGCAAAATAAATTGGCGGCTTTAATTATTCTTGACGGGCTAGGCTTGCGAGACGAAGTAAGTGGAAATGCTGTAAAACAAGCCAATACGCCTAATCTTGATCGCCTTTGGGAACAGTATCCACACAATCAACTGACAGCAAGTGGTGAAGCTGTTGGACTACCCGAAGGTCAGATGGGAAACTCAGAAGTGGGTCACTTGAATATTGGTGCTGGTAGAATCGTTTATCAGAGCTTAACCCGTGTCAACTTATCGATTAAAGAAGGCGACTTCTTTGAAAAAGAAGCGTTTTTAAAATCAATTAATCATGCTAAAGATAATGATAAAGCCTTGCATATATTTGGATTATTATCGGACGGTGGGGTTCACAGTCACATCAATCATTTATTTGCACTATTGAAATTGGCTAAAGAATGCGAATTAGAAAAAGTATATGTACATGCTTTCTTGGATGGACGAGACGTCGGGCCACAAACAGCAGAGAAATATATTAAGCAAACAGAAGATAAAATGAAAGAATTGGGTGTTGGCAAATTAGCCACCATTTCAGGTCGATATTATTCCATGGACCGTGACAAACGTTGGGATCGGGTGAAGAAGGCGTATGATGCAATGGTTTATGGTGAAGGACCTTCCTATTCCGATCCATATGAAGTGATCAACGACTCATATAAAAACGGCATTTATGATGAATTCGTAATTCCTTCAGTTATCACTGATGAGGATGGTGAGCCTGTAGGCAAAGTTCAAGATGAAGACTCTATCATCTTTTATAATTTCCGACCTGATCGTGCGATTCAGATTTCTCGCACCTTTGCGAATGAGGATTTCCATGATTTTGATCGGGGAGAACATGTACCAAAGAATTTAGACTTTGTTATGTTAACTAATTTCAGTGAGACAGTCGATGGCTATGTAGCATATGAGCCTGTTAACTTGGATAATACAGTTGGAGAGGTTTTATCCCAAAACAACCTTAACCAATTACGGATTGCTGAAACAGAAAAATATCCACACGTCACTTTCTTTATGAGTGGTGGAAGAGAAGCAGAGTTCCCTGGTGAAAAAAGGATTCTTATAAATTCACCAAAGGTAGCTACTTACGATCTAAAGCCTGAAATGAGTGCATATGAAGTAACTGATGCATTGCTGAAAGAGTTGGATGGTGGTAAACAAAATGCGATCATTTTAAATTTTGCCAATCCGGATATGGTTGGACATTCAGGTAAACTTGAACCCACAATTAAGGCTATCGAATCAGTAGATGAATGTCTGGGCAAAATCATAGACAAAATTAACTCACTTGGAGGTAGTGCTATTATTACTGCTGACCATGGAAACTCAGATGAAGTTGTAACACTTGAAGGAGATCCTATGACAGCTCATACAGTTAATCCAGTACCGGTTATTGTAACAAGAGAAGATGTTGAGTTACGTGATGGTGGAATTCTTGCAGATCTATCGCCAACATTACTTGATCTTTTAGGTATTGAGAAACCGGATGAAATGACAGGAACATCATTAATTAAAAAATAAATTGATCATATAAGACAAAAGGAGAGATTTTCATGCCATATATTACCGATGTTTACGCTAGAGAAGTTTTAGATTCACGCGGAAATCCAACAGTTGAAGTTGAAGTATTTACCGAGTCAGGTGCATTTGGAGCAGCTCTTGTTCCTAGTGGAGCGTCTACTGGGGAATACGAAGCAGTTGAATTACGTGATGGGGATAAGGATCGTTATTTAGGTAAAGGCGTTTTAAAAGCTGTTCAGAATGTAAACGAAGTAATTGCACCTGAATTGATTGGAATTGACGTAACGCGTCAAAATATTATTGATGCGCTAATGATTGAATTGGATGGCACAGAAAATAAAGGAAAGCTTGGTGCAAATGCTATTCTAGGTGTTTCCATGGCTGCAGCACATGCAGCAGCTAGCTTCCTTGAAATTCCTTTATATAATTATTTAGGTGGTTTTAATGCGAAAACATTACCAACCCCAATGATGAATATTGTGAATGGTGGGGAACATGCAGATAATAATGTGGATATTCAGGAGTTTATGATTATGCCTGTAGCAGCGTCAACCTTCCAGGAAGCTTTACGTACTGGAGCTGAAATTTTCCACTCCTTAAAAAATGTATTGAAGAAAAAAGGCTATAATACGGCTGTGGGAGACGAAGGTGGCTTCGCTCCAAATCTTGGATCCAACGAAGAAGCACTACAAACAATCGTAGAAGCAATTGAAGCTGCTGGCTACAAACCAGGAGAAGAAATTAAATTAGCAATGGATGTTGCTGCTTCGGAAATTTATGAGGATGGAAAGTATAATCTCAAAGGGGAAGGTGTTACTCGGACTTCATCTGATATGGTTGATTGGTATGAAGAAATGGTTAACAAATATCCAATTATCTCTATTGAAGATGGATTGGATGAAAATGACTGGGAAGGTCATAAGTTATTAACAGAGCGCCTCGGAGACCGCGTGCAGCTCGTAGGTGACGACTTGTTTGTAACAAATACAGCTAAACTAGCTCAAGGTATCGAGCAAGGTGTTGGGAATTCTATTCTGGTTAAAGTAAATCAAATTGGCACACTTACAGAAACCTTCGAAGCAATTGAAATGGCAAAACGTGCTGGTTATACTGCTATCATTTCTCACCGTTCTGGTGAAACGGAGGATGCAACTATTGCTGATATCGCTGTAGCTACGAATGCTGGGCAAATTAAAACTGGAGCACCATCTCGTACAGACCGCGTAGCTAAATACAATCAGTTACTTCGTATTGAAGATGAATTGGCTGGTATGGGAGAATATGCTGGTCTAAGTGCTTTTTACAATTTAAATAAATAAGTATATATTGAAAAGAGGCAGACAACGGTCTGCCTCTTTTCATTTTGACCAAAGATCAAAAAAGCTAAAAACCCAGTGTCCCCCTTTATCGGCAAGAGGAGTAGAAAGGGAAAATAAGCCAATATGTATAAGACGAGCGGTCAACTCGATATAATATACTAAAATCTGTAAAGTGGGGGAATGTATGAAAAAAAAAGTACTTGTATTTGGCGATATAGGAATTGATGATACTGTTGCTCTCTTATATGGATATTTTAAAGAAGAAATCGAAATTGTAGCCGTTGTGGCGGATTATGGAAACATCTCCAGGGAAAACGCTATAGCAAATATAAACTATGTTCGAAAACTTTTACCACATACATCTGAATTGGAAAGAGTTAAATTTATTGCAGGTGCTTCTGTTCCCATGACAGGAGAGTTACCAACTTTTGTTACTGAAATACATGGAGAATTTGGCCTGGGGCCTATTATACCTCCATTAGGAATGAATAATGGAACTACTGAAAATTTTCATCACGTAGTAGAAATCATCGAGAAATATCAAAAAGAGCTAATCATCGTAAATATAGGTCGGCTCACCTCTCTTGCGACGATGTTTATTCTATATCAATCACTGATGAAGACAGTAAAGGCTTATTATATTATGGGTGGTGCATTTTGGGTGCCAGGAAATATTACTGCTGTTTCAGAAGCGAACTTCCATGGTGATCCTGTAGCTGCTGCAATTGTGCTGAATTATGCTCGTAATGTAACAATAATACCTCTTAATGTAACTCAACATGCAATTGCTACTCCTCAAATGATAAAATATATTGATCAAACAGGAAAAATATCCATACTGAAACCAATGTTGGACTATTATTATAATTTTTATAAAAAGAGAGATCCTTCTATTCAGGGTAGTCCCTTACATGATGTGCTTACACTAATGGCTGTTGCGCATGATGATTTACTGTCTTATCAGGAACTCCCAGTCACTATCGTAGTCTCTTACAAAGGGGTTGAGCGTGGCCAGAGTATTGCTGATATTAGACCATATACAGAGAGCGAAGCTAAAAAGCATCGTATTGCATTTGTTCTGAATTACCAAAGGTTCTATAGTGATTTCATGACTGTCATGTCAGGAAGATATTTTTAATTATAATATTAAAGCAATTTTATGATATTCTTGAAATAATGCTTAGCTAAAAAGAGGTGAGTGCAATGACTATCTTACATACCCTTAAAAATCGTAGAAGTATCCATACATTCAAGAAGATAAACATTCCTTCTGACATATTAAAAGATATCTTTACCTATGCATCTTACGCACCCACACACTACATGACAGAACCATGGGAATTAATTGTATATCAGGATGAAGGGAAAAGCAGCTTTATTCAATCGATTCTTTCAAGCTATGAGCGTATCGGTATGATAAAACCTAATAATGAACCTAAGGCAGTAAAAATGAAGGAATCTATGAGGGATTTTCTTATGGATATCCCACATCATGTCCTTATTTACTTTGATAGAAAGCAAGACCAGATTCGATATGAAGAAGAGTACGCTGCAGTTTTGTGCATTTATTCAAAATGCGCAATTAGCTGCTTGGGAATATGAGGTGGGAATGCTTTGGACAATTACTCCATATATGCATGACCCATTATTTGCTAGGGATATAGGGCTTGGGGAGAATGTGAAAATAGCTGCTGTTCTGCAAGTAGGTTATCCAAAATCCATTCCTAGAAATAAAGGAAGAACACCGATTGAACAGAAAATAAAATTTATTACAGAGTAAAATAAGATTTAATTGTAAATATTGAAGGACAAACATTCACGCGTAATTTGATAGTAGGAGGGAAATGCAAACTATAGAAAAACGATCGGCTGCAAAATAGATAAAACAGCAGTAGGGCATAGTATACGCTGTGCTTCTTCACGGACAGACGATATAGGGTACTTTGTTTTTCTGAAACAGCCATTTACAAACACCACAAGTTAGCTCGTATTTTATCATTTTGCGGATCAACTGAAAAAGAGTGCTCAGCAACATGGCTGAGCACTCTTTAGCTCTTTTATTTATTCCATTGAGTTAATATATTCAACAACTTCATCTGCAGTGCTCATAGACAATATCTTGTCTTTCGCAGCAGCTAGCTTTTCTTTGGATAAGCTGCGGATTTGAGTACGCGCAGGTAAAATAGACGTAGCACTCATACTAAATTCGTCTAAACCAAGACCAAGTAAAATTGGAATTGCTATAGAGTCTCCTGCCATTTCTCCACACATTCCTGCCCATTTATTTTCACTATGAGCTGCTTCAATGACATTGTTAACCAAATTAAGAATTGCTGGGTGGTATGGCTGATAAAGATAGGATACACGCTCATTCATTCTGTCTGCAGCCATTGTATATTGAATCAAATCATTTGTACCAATACTGAAGAAGTCTACCTCTTTAGCGAATTGCTTTGCAGTCACAGCGGTAGAAGGTATTTCCACCATAATACCTACTTCAATAGAATCCGATACTTCAACACCTTCACTTCTAAGGTTATCTTTTTCTTCCAGTAAAATACTTTTTGCCTGACGGAATTCTTCCAGGGTAGCTATCATTGGAAACATAATTTTCAGGTTGCCATAAATACTTGCACGTAAGAGAGCACGTAATTGAGGTCTGAAAACATGTTCATTTTCTAGACAAAAACGAATTGCCCGGTAGCCAAGGAATGGATTTAGTTCCTTTGGAAGATCCAGATAGTTAAGTTCTTTGTCTCCACCAACATCGAGTGTTCGAACAACTACTGGCTTGTCTTTCATTTGTTCCAAAACAGATTTGTAGGCATCATATTGTTCATCTTCTGTTGGTAATTCATTTTTTCCCATGTATAAAAATTCAGTGCGGTATAAGCCGACACCTTCGCCACCATTATTAATTACGCCTGTAATGTCATCAGGAGTACCTATATTTGCTACTAGTTCAACCTGTACTAAATCCTGGGAGAAGGTAGGCTCATCTTTTAATTTTGCCCATTCTTCTTTTTGTTGTTCAAATTCTTCTTGTTTTTTACGGTAGTAACTTAATTCTTCATTTGATGGATTGACAAGGATAACCCCTTCATTTCCGTCTACAATCACCATATCTCCTTTTTTTACAGAGGTGGTTATCGCTTTAGTTCCTACAATTGCAGGAATTTCCAATGAACGGGCCATTATTGCTGAGTGGGAGGTACGTCCCCCAATGTCAGTAGCAAAACCCTTCACAAATTGACGATTTAACTGTGCTGTATCAGAAGGAGTGAGATCATTGGCGATAATAATGACTTCCTCGTCAATCAAAGCTGGATTTGGAAAGGTAACACCAAGTAAATGTGCCATCACACGCTTTGTTACATCCTGTATGTCAGCAGCACGCTCACGCATGTATTCATTATCCATATTTTTAAACATATCTATAAACATATTGGCAGTTTCCTCTAAAGCTGTTTCTGCCATAACATTATCTGAAGTTATTTTATCCTTAATGGGATTAATTAACTCTGGATCCCCTAGTACCAGCAAATGGGCTGAAAAGATTTCAGCATGTTCTTCCCCTATTTCTTTTCGGGCATGCTCTTTTATTTTTTCAAGCTCTTGTTTTGAAATCTCCAATGCTTTATCCAGACGGTCTATTTCTTCATTGGGATTGTCTATAGTTACTTTCTCAAATGTTAATTCTGGTACTTCTAAATGATATGCTTTAGCTATAGCAATACCAGAAGATGCTGCGATTCCTTGTATATTTGCCAATTATAGCCCAACCTTTCTTTCTTAGCTTACCTTTTAAGTTTATATCTTTAGTATGTATGAATCAAGTTACATTAACTATTTCATACATTGATTTATCCAATTCGAAATTGCGCCATAGACTACTTCTTTATTTCTTTCATTTAATAACTCGTGTCGCCCATCTGTGAATAACATTGTGACAATATTTTTCAAACCTGCCGCTTCATACAAATGCGCTGTTTTCCAAATGCCTTTTGAGTAATTACCAACGGGATCAGCATCACCACTTAAAATTAGCATAGGAATATCCGCTCGAATTGATTTATTGAATTTCCGGTCATGTATATGAATTAAACCATCCATTAAATCATAAAAAAATCGTGCAGTAGGAATGAAACCAGTATAGGGATCATCTATATAATTTTGGATTGCAGTCTCATCTCCAGAAAGCCAGTCAAAGCTGGTGTTTTGATCCTTGATTTTCTTGTTATATGTTCCGAAAGCGAGTGAATTCATTAATTTAGATTCTTGTTTAGGTGGTAACAAATTTGCTAACTGCTTACCTGCAATTGATTGTGCTGTAGGGAAATATCCTGTCCCTGATAATATGACACCACTAATAATTTCACTATACTTTTGCAAATAATATCTTACTAAAAAGGATCCCATACTATGACCGAATAAAAATACTGGTATAGACGGAAATTCATCTTTAATCATTTCTGTTATTTGATAGAGATCATCAGCAGTTTTAGCAAAACCGTTTTTTTCTGCAAAATACCCCATCCTACCTTGTTTTTCTCCTGTATATCCATGCCCCCGATGATCATTACCATAAACAACATAGCCTTGATTGACGAGGTATTCAGCAAAGTCATGGTACCGTCCAATATGCTCTACCATTCCATGAGAAAGTTGAATTGCAGCTCTTGGTTGAGTGTTTGATTTATACCACTTTCTCACAAAAACTTCGACTCCATCCTTCATAGTAACCCAAAATGTTTGTTCCATATTTTTCTCATCCTTTTAATAGGTTATACTATAATAGTAAATTGATATAATATAACTGTCCAACTTTATCCAGATAGGTTCACGTTATATATTTAAGAAAAGTCTTGCTATATGAAACGTAATTATGCTAAAGTTATAATAGCTATTTGTCGTTATAGGGGAGGTTTTGCTTTAATGGAAGCTTTAGTACATGTTCTATTAGTAATTGATGCAATTGTTATGATTGTATTTGTGTTATTACAATCAGGTAAAAGTGAAGGGCTTTCCGGAGCGATATCCGGAGGTGCTGAGCAATTATTCGGTAAGCAGAAAGCAAGGGGATTGGATCTATTCCTGCATCGAGGCACAATTGTTACTGGTGCATTGTTCTTTATTCTCGCTTTTTTAAGTGCATATATTCTACAATAAATACCAACCCTTATCACAAAAGTGTTAAGGGTTTTTCATTTTCTATAAAATTATATTGATAAGCTTTATGCAATTACCAAATTACCAGATAAGTATGTCGCAGAATAAAATTGACCTTTATTTTTGTTGAAAAAGGGTAGAATAGAAATAGGGAATGTAGAAGGAGTTGGAGAAAGAAATGAAAGTAAAAGCACCACAACCATTTACGTTTGAAGCAGGTCCTCGTGCCGTATTATTATTACACGGATTCACTGGGCATTCTGCTGATGTACGAATGCTTGGTCGATATTTAGAGAAGAAGGGATATACAAGTCATGCGCCAATATACCGTGGCCATGGGTTGCCTCCTGAAAAGTTAATTGAGGCCAAACCCGAGGAATGGTGGGAGGACGTCCAAGCAGGATTTAACCACTTAAAAGAGCTGGGATATAAAGAAATTGCCGTTGCAGGGTTATCTCTTGGTGGAGTTTTAGGTCTTAAGCTTGCATATTCAACGCAAACGAAAGCCGTTATTACGATGTGTTCACCAATGTTTTTTGACAATGAAACACAACTAACGAAAGGTTTTCAGGCATTTGCTAAAGAATATAAAGAATTGGATGGCAAAGAGGAAGATGATATAAAAAGTGAAGTTGAACATCTTATGGATAATTCAGAAGAAATGTTTCAACAATTAGGTTCACTTATCACAGAAGTTAAAAATGACGTAGATACGGTATATACGCCAGCAATGATCATCCAAGCAAGAAATGATGAGATGATCAATACAGATAGTGCAAACTATATTTATGACCATATTGAATCCGAACACAAGACGATTAAATGGTATGAAGAATCAGGACATGTGATAACAATGGGGAAAGAAAAAGAGCAAGTTTTTGAAGATATCTATCAATTTTTAGAAACTCTTGATTGGAAGGAATAATTAATTTTTATTTTGGGTACACACTATATAGAAAGAAGGTGAACGAAATGTTAGAAAAAATTCGTGATTATTTTAAAGAAAATGGAACAAAACCGTTAGCTGTAGATGAACTAGAAGAAGTATTGAATATTGAGGATGCTGTGGAATTTAAGGAACTCATTAAGGCTCTAAATGAGTTGGAAGAGAATGGTGAGCTTGTACGTACAAGGAAAAACCGCTTTGGTTTACCAGAAAAAATGAACCTTATTCGCGGAAGAATCCAAATGCATGCAAAAGGGTTTGCGTTTTTAATCCCTGAGGATCCAGATCAGACTGACGTATATATCCACCATTCTGATTTGGCCTCCGCAATGAACAATGATAAAGTATTAGTTCGTCTGGAGAAAAAGGATCAAGACGGCAATCGCCCAGAAGGGACGGTCATCCGTATTTTGGAGCGTGCAACTCTTCAGGTTGTTGGGACATTCGAAGATAACCGCTCCTTTGGCTTTGTTATTGCAGATGACAAGCGGATTCCTAATGATATTTTCATTCCGAAAAACATGACGAATGGAGCTATTAGTGGTCATAAAGTTATTGCACGTATTACAAAATACCCTGAAGGGCGGATGAGTGCAGAGGGAGAAATCATTCATATCCTTGGTCACAAAAACGATCCTGGTATTGATATAATCTCTATTATTCATAAGAACGGTATTCAAGTCGATTTTCCGGATGAAGTACTCGAGCAGGCAGCAAATACTCCTGAAGAAATTTCAGAGAATGAAATCAAAGAACGCAGAGACCTGCGGGACGAGGTAATTGTGACCATAGACGGAGCGGATGCAAAGGACCTGGATGATGCTGTCTCTGTAAAAAAACTAGAAAACGGTAATTATAAGCTTGGTGTGTATATTGCCGATGTTACTTATTATGTGGAAGAAGATAGTCCTATTGACAAAGAAGCATTTGAGAGAGGGACAAGTGTTTATCTCGTAGACAGGGTTATACCAATGATACCTCACCGTCTGTCAAATGGAATTTGCTCATTAAATCCGCAGGTTGATCGATTAACATTAGGATGTGAAATGGAAATCACCTCTTCAGGTGAGGTTGTTAATCATGAGATTTTCCAAAGTGTTATTAAGACAAATGAAAGAATGACATATAAGGATGTTAACAAAATTCTTGTGGAAAAAGATGAGGAAACAAGGGAAAAGTATAAAGATCTTGTGCCCTTCTTTGAAACAATGGAAGAACTTGCAACCATTCTAAACGAAAAAAGGATGGGGAGAGGGGCTATTGACTTTGATTTTAAGGAAGCAAAAGTACTTGTTGACGATAAAGGGAAGCCAGAGGATGTAGTTTTACGTGAAAGATCTGTTGGTGAGCGTCTAATTGAAGAATTCATGCTAGCGGCAAATGAAACAGTCGCTGAACATTTCCATTGGATGGACGTACCGTTTATACACCGTATTCATGAAGATCCAGATGCTGGTAAATTACAGACATTCTTTGAATTCCTTGCAGGTCTGGGATATATCGTGAAGGGCACCGGGAATGAAATTCATCCACAGGCATTACAGAAAGTAATTGAAGAAGCAAAGGATAAACCAGAGGAAATGATTATATCCAAGTTGATGCTCCGTTCCATGAAACAAGCTAAGTATGATGCTCAGAGCATTGGACATTTTGGATTAGCAACAGAGTTCTACACTCATTTTACCTCTCCTATTAGAAGGTACCCGGATTTAATCGTCCATCGCTTAATCAGGACCTATCTTATTAATAAAAAAATGGATAAGAAAACTATTGCAAAATGGAAAGAGGCAATGCCTGAGATCGCTAGACATACATCGGAGAGAGAGCGTACAGCAGTGGATGCCGAACGAGAAACGGATGATCTGAAAAAGCAGAGTTTATGCAGGATAAAATCGGTGAAGAATATGTTGGTGTGATTAGTTCGGTGACAAACTTTGGTTTATTTGTAGAGCTTGAAAACACGATAGAAGGGCTGGTCCATGTCAGCTATTTGACTGATGACTATTACCACTATGATGAAAGACGTCACGCGATGATAGGTGAAAGAACAGCAAAAGTTTATCGTGTAGGTGATGAGGTCAAGGTAAAGGTTGCCGCAGTTAATACGGATGAACGCACAATAGATTTTGAACTGGTCCAAGCCGAAAAACAAAAAAAGAAAAAGAAAATAAAGGCTAGAAAAAAATGATCAAGAACTTATAAAAAAAGTGTTGTACTACTAACAGTGCAACACTTTTTTGTTTCTTAGGAATATATCAAGCAGAATCTATGGACCATTTTTATAGCACATCACTCTAACATCTCAACCTTGAGGTCTTAATTGATAATTCTGTGTAACAAAGCTTCACACCTATTCATTCAGTATTTAAACCGCTAGTATTTACTTTTTTCTAAATTATTTTTTAATATGTTGTCATCATTTATTAATAACTGCATATAATTGCATTAGCTTAAAAGTTGCACTAGGTAAAATTAATTGTTGACAGTGAACTGTTTGTCTATTACACTACTTAATAGAAGTAGGCTAATTAATTAAACTCGGGCGTAAAAACCAAGTGAGTAACTGATAAATAGAGAGGAAGGGTTCGTGTGGGCACATCAATTTCTGTAGACCAATTACATGTTTCTTATTATGGTAAAGAAGCAGTACGTGATGTTTCATTTTCCATCATGCCAGGTAGTCTTGTTGGTATAATTGGTCCAAATGGAGCTGGGAAATCTACCTTACTGAAGTCAATTCTAGGATTAATCCCTTCAGATAAAGGCACTGTTAAAGTACAGGGAGGAGAGGTAAAGCTAGCAAGAAAAAAACTTGCATATGTACCACAGAGATCAAACATAGACTGGGATTTCCCTATTTCAGTAATAGATACTGCTTTAATTGGTACCTATCCAAAGCTTCGTATGTTTAGAAGACCTAAGAAATCAGATAAGCAATTAGCTATGGAATGCCTAGAGAAGGTGGGAATGTCAGAGTTTAAAAATCGCCAAATTGGAGAGTTATCTGGTGGACAGCAGCAACGAGTTTTCCTTGCAAGAGCACTAGCACAACAGGCAGAAATATTCTTTTTGGATGAACCTTTTGTGGGAATTGATATTAGTAGTGAAGAAACTATTATAAAAATTTTAAAAGAGCTTAGAGATCAAGGTAAGACCATACTTGTTGTGCACCATGATCTAAGCAAGGCAAATGATTACTTCCAGCAATTAATATTGTTGAATCAGGAGCTTGTAAAGTTCGGGAATGTAGACGAAGTGATGACTCCGGAAACTATTTCACGTGCATATCAAGGTCAACTTTCATTTCTTAAAGAACTGGTGGTGTCATCATGAATTTTCTTGAAGCAGTTATGCATTATGAATTTTTACAGAAAGCTTTACTGACTTCTATTATGGTTGGAATTATTTGTGGAGTAATTGGATGTTTTATTATTTTAAGAGGAATGGCGTTAATGGGTGATGCTATTTCCCACGCTGTTTTGCCTGGTGTAGCACTATCCTATTTTCTTGGTATTAACTTTTTCTTCGGAGCTGTATTCACCGGTGTGTTAACAGCAATAGGTATTGGTTATATTAGCCAAAATAGCCGAATTAAAAATGATTCATCAATTGGAATTATGTTTACGGCAGCTTTTGCTTTAGGGATTGTCCTAATCACATTAATGAAGAGCAGTACAGATTTGTATCACATCTTATTTGGTAACGTACTTGCTGTAAGACCTTCAGACATGTGGATGACATTAATTATCGGGGTCATCGTGCTAACAAGTGTGTATTTATTTTACAAAGAATTGCTTGTTACCTCCTTTGACGAAACGATGGCACAAGCATATGGGTTACCAACGAAGCTTATCCATTACTTTTTGATGACATTGTTAACAATGGTCACAGTAGCTTCCTTGCAAACAGTTGGAATTGTGTTAGTGGTTGCTATGCTGATTACTCCAGCTGCTACAGCATATTTACTAACTAATAGATTGTCATTCATGCTTTTCATTTCTTCCGGATTTGGAAGCATTTCTGCTGTGTTAGGACTGTACATTAGCTATAAAGCAAACTTAGCATCTGGAGCAACAATCGTTCTGGTAGCAACAGGTTTGTTTATCATCACATTGATTTTTTCACCAAAACATGGTGTTTTACGCAAATTAATTAACTCACGTAAAAAAAGAGTTTCCTATTCATAAAAAGTCCAATATAAAAGGAGGTTTCAGCTTATGAAAAAGAATTTACTAGTTTTATTTTTAGCTGCCATTTTTTTAATTGCAGGATGTTCAGCTGGAGGAGATGATGCATCGGAAGACGTTAAAGCTAAGGGTGATGGAAAGTTACAGATCGTAACAACATACTCGGTCATTTACGATATTGTAAAGAATGTCACAGGAGATCTTGCAGAGGTGCACAGCTTAGTACCAATTGGCACAGACCCCCACGCTTACGAGCCATTACCAGAGGATGTACAGTTAACGTCAGATGCAGATATGATTTTTTATAATGGGTTTAACTTGGAAACAGGTAACTCTTGGTTTGCGAATATGGTTGAGACTGCAGGTAAATCAGATGAAGATGCGCCAGTATACCGATTGACAGAAGGAGTGGAACCTCAATTATTACGTTCAGGAGCACATGAGGGAGAGGAAGATCCACATGCCTGGCTTGCTGTGGAGAACGGGATTAAATATACTGAAAATGTGAAGAAGGCATTAGTTGAGGTAGATCCGGATAATAAAGAAACGTACGAAAAAAATGCCGAGGAATACATTGAAAAATTAGAAGCATTGGATAAAGAAATTGAAACAAAAGCTGCAGAAATACCAAAAGAAAAACGTGTACTTGTAACAAGTGAAGGAGCTTTTAAATATTTCTCAGAAGCCTATGATTTTGAAGCTGCATATATCTGGGAAATCAATGCCGAAAACGAGGGAACGCCTGAACAAATTAAGAACGTAGTTGATATTATTGTGGAAAGAGAAATACCTGGTTTGTTTGTAGAAACAAGTATCGATCCTCGTAGTATGGAAACAGTTTCTAATGAAACCGGGGTACCTATTATAGGTAAGATCTTTACCGATTCTCTTGGGAAAGAAGGCGAGGATGGAGACACGTATATTAAAATGATTGAGTGGAATATGGATATGATTATTAAAGGTTTAACAGAATAATCGAGTGACGTCACAGGTTTATTCCTGTGGCGTTTTTATATAAAGGAAACCATTGGATTAAAACTACTATTTTTGTTAAAATAACTTTACGCAAGCAGTAGGAGGAAGTTTTTATGCCAAAGGGAAAAGGAGACGCTGTAGCAGTAAACAGAAAAGCGTCACATGACTATTTTATAGAAGAAACATACGAGGCGGGTATTGTACTGCAAGGTACTGAAATTAAATCCATCCGCGCTGGCAGAGTAAATATTAAAGATGCTCACGCTCGTATTGATCGAGGTGAAGCAAAACTAATCAACTTGCATATTGCAGAATATGAGCAAGGCAATCGTTTTAACCATGATCCAACCAGAACCCGTAAGTTACTTCTGCATCGTAAAGAGATAGACAAATTAATTGGGCTTACACAGCAGCAGGGTTATGCATTAGTTCCACTGAAGATATATATTAAAAATGGATTTGCTAAAGTTTTAATTGGACTGGGAAAAGGAAAAAAGAAATACGATAAACGGGAAGATCTAAAGCGTAAACAAATGAAACGTGATGTTGATCGTGCGATTAAAGATCATATGAGGTAAGACTTAGAACAAAGAGTATGGGTTGATTTTAATGCGTGATGTGTTATAATAAGTAATGTAGTAAGTTAATAAAAATTAAATAATGCTCGATATATTACCCGAGCGTTTCTCCTATTATGGGGACGTTACGGATTCGACAGGGATAGATCGAGCTCAGGTTGCGCGTCGAGGTTACGACTCGTAAAACGTTATTCGCCTAAATATAACTGGCAAAGAAAACAATTACTCTTTAGCAGCAGCGTAAGCTCTGCTAAAGGATCCTTCCTGCTATTGCCCGTGTAGCAGATTGAAGGGTCTCAAATGAAGCGGGCTATACGGTCATCCACCGTCTGAGGATGGTCGTTGAATTAAATCAGACTAGCTTTCTCACAGCCTGTTGGTAGGCCTAGAGATAAGCGAATGATAATATACCAACTATGCGTGTAGAAGCCTGAGTGGCGATATCTCTGGACGTGGGTTCGATTAATTTTTAGTCGCCTTTTGTGGTAACACAGAAGTGAAAATTTGGCTTTATCGGTGAAACCTAAGTTGCTTTTAATGAGTAATATGGCAACACCGAGCGGTATGTGGAGTAATCCAACAGCCGTGTATCGACTTATAGGCTGCCTGTTTTCTAGGTAGTACTAGGATATGGGATTTTACTAAATGTAAAAACTACATCTCATATAATACGCCAAAGGACCTGAATAAGGTTCAAGATATAGTCAGTGCCATATCGAAAGTATGGAAGAGCATGTCCCACCGTCTCCACCAATACATATAATTGGTGGTTTTTTTTGTGTTTGTGACGTAAAGCATATAATTTCCGTTTGGAAGCTTTATGCTTTATTTTTTTTTAGGAAATTTTATGTTGATTCTTCAACTTTCATAGCTAATATATATTACGAATTCATCATTTATATCGACAATTAATTTTCAAAGTGAAATTGTAAATAACTTTGCACTTATTATTGTGGTTCAATTCATTATGGACACGAAAAATATTTATTGGTAATTTTCAATGTTGTGATCCTTGTGCATCGGTATAATTAAACCATCTGGCGCTGTTCGCAAACATTAATGTTGGAAACTCTCTAATTAATAAATGGTGAGAAGTGATCTATTTATTTAGTCTTCATAGAAGGAATCGGTATCGTATCTGTTACGATTTCCGATTCCTTTTGTGTCCTCACCTAAATGCCTTTTCCTTTAGTGAAAAGTCGGTATCCACTGTTACTGTGGCTTTGAAATAAAGTTTGATAATTTATAAAAGGGTTTGATACAATTACATTGATCTATCCGATTGGAACAATCTAACAAACGGCCTGATTGTTAAATAAAATAAGGAGGATTATCCTAGATTATATAGGATAGTCTTTATTTTTACTTTTTTTCCTTGTGAAAAGTAAAGCTTGCGAAACTATGGCAAGTACAGGTAATTCAATTAACGGCCCAATAACTAAAGCCAAAGCAATAAGAGGTTGATCAGGGAATGCTGTCACAGCTATAGCCAAAGACACTGGTGAATTCCTAGCAATAATTGTCATATTTAAGCTAACTGTATCTTCATAGGAAAACTTTAAAAACCTTCCAACAAAGCGTCCTACTACATAGTTAATAACAAAGAATGATAAAACTGGAATAATTAAAATGTAAATGACTTCTAGGTTTTCAAGTAAGTAAGAACCTTGGGAAGCAAACATTGCCATAATAGCTAATGATAAAAAGAAAATTTGGGCATTGCCGAAAAAAAGAATAATCTTGTTGTTTAAATTAGATTTTTTTCTTAATAAGAATCGTGTAAGATGAGCAAGTATAAATGGAATAACTAATACAATTACTATACTTTCTATAAGCGTGGACATGGGTATCGATTCAATAGTTCCAGCAAATATTAACAAATATACTGGCAAAAGTACGACTTGCAAAATTAAATTAATCGGCAAAACAGATGTTGAAAGGGACACATTTCCTTTTGCTATACCAGTAAACGCTAGATACCAATCTGTACAAGGTGTCACCATAAGCATGATAAAACCAATCCATAAAGCAGGATAATCATATAAGAAAACGGAACCTAAACCCCAAGCTATTGTTGGTGTCCAGATAAAATTAATGATCGTGCTGGACCCTAGAAATTTAATATTTGAAAAAGCCCTATTTAATTGTTGTAATGGAATAGTTAAAAACAATCCGTATAGCATTAACAATAGAAAGGGTGTAATGAGATTTTCCGCATATTGTTCAATTACGTTTACCTGTCCTAATATGAGACCTAAACCAACAGCAAATAATATAATAAAGGTTTGTAGTTTATCTAATATCCCCATAAAAATTCAATCCTTCTTAAAACTATATAATCCAATTACTAGTAAGTATAGTATAATTACATTTCTATTGCATTCTTTCCATTCCACAATCGGCGCGATTGTGGAAGATTAGCAGTGAAAAATGATCACACTTTTTTATAAAAGTTGTATAACATCTCACAAAGAGATAACCAGTTTTGATCAATCTTTTTTTCAAAACTGGTTCTTTGAATTACCATAAAAAGTGAGTTTGGGATATTTTTAATCAAACTTTATTTAAGAGCCACAGTTATAAGAGTTGGCTTCCATGTTAAAAAGTTCTTATCTACTGCTAAATAGTTGTACATTGGAGGTAAGAGTATAGAGAAAACAGAGGGCATTATTCAATACGAATTCAATAGCTTTTTAATCATAGATCAAACGCTTATTTTAAATAAATTTCAATATTAAATTCAGGCTGATTCCAATATTGATTCAGTTTGGTATTATAATAAGTTGAATTTACGATTTAAAGTATTCTTTACTCAATGTACTTGCATGATTGACAATCATTGGTATCATCCTTTTCTATGAGTAATTAAAGCAAAAAGGCCTCTAAACGAAGCCCTTTTGCAATAATTGCGAGTTTTGACCTTCCTTATTAAGCCTCTTTCCGTTGCTTATTAGTGTTCTCCTTTGAGGATCCGCAACAGCTGTTGTTTTCAGTCGGTTTGACTTCTTCAATTTCAACGCTGCAGCAAGCTTGATTGGGTTTAGAGAACAACTTTTTAAGACCAGACTTTTTTTCTGCCATGAATATCACCTCCTTAAAAGGATAATTTGATGATGCAAGCGCAACAACTATTTTCTCTTTAAACCTAAAGAATTAAATTAACAATAAGACCTGTACTTATAGCCACAATTAAAATAGCTGAAATAAATGCAACTAAAAATTTCTTCTTAAATAGTTTAGACAACATAACTACTTCTGGAATACTTGCACCTGCACCACCAATAACTAAAGCAATTACAGTACCCATTGACATACCTTTTGAAACAAGTGCTTCTGCAATAGGTAACATTGTTTCAGGTCTAATATACATTGGAATACCAATGACCGAAGCAATCATTACAGAGAAAATGCCGTCACCACTTGCATATTTTGTAATAAACTCTGCCGGAACAAATCCATAAATAAATGCACCAATAAAGACCCCTATGAATAAGTAAGGAAGCATTGGATAAAGAAATGCCCATGCATCATTTAAAGCTTGCTTAACTCTGGACCCTTGTTTATTACTGAAAAAGCCATCACCTTTAACAGTTACACCTTTATACGTCCCTACTAAATTAAGTTTCGAGAATACAAACCCTACTAAAATACTAAAAACACCTAGCACGATAAAATATAATAGTGCAATTTTCCAACCTAAAAGTACCCAAAGCATGAAAATAATAAGCGGATTCATTAATGGTGAAGCAATTAAAAAACTCATTGAAGGTCCAAATGGTACTTTGGCATTTAATAATCCTGCTAGCACAGGTATTGTTGAACAGGAGCAAAATGGTGTAATTGCACCAAATAATGTACCAAGTAAATAATTAACAGCTTTGTTTTGGACGACTTAAAAATTTTTTTAATTTTTACCTCTGATACTACTTGTTGAATTAAACTCACAATAAAACTCACTAACAATAAATAAGGCAAGCAATTCAAAAAATAGCATGAAAAAGGTTTTTATAAATTCTAAAATTGAATCTGTCATAAGTATAACTCCTTCACCTTTAAATCAACTTTTTTTGATATATAAATCAAAAAAGTTTATTTATATAATAAATAACTAAGATACCTGTTAGAAAATTTTACAACAA